>CANREV010000040.1 GCA_947629645.1 uncultured Acetatifactor sp.
AAGAACGACAAAAGCGCCACATTACACGGCGCTAATGTTTTTGATAATTTAAGACATTTTCAAAAATGCTTGACACACTTTTCAAAAGTTCCTGTTATTTCTTTGCAACTTTTTTAGCATCTGTGCGGTTCAGCAAATAATCTATGCTTACATTATAATAATCCGCTATTTTAATCAATATGTCTGTTGGAATGTCACGGGATCCGTTTTCATAATGTGAATATGCTCTTTGTGAAATGTTGAGATATGCGCTGAATTCTGTTTGTGTCAGATCATAATCTTCACGTAAATTCCTGATTCTTTCATAGATCATAAATAAGCTCCTTTCTTACCTTCCTGCGCTAATATGAATCATTTTATTGCCGAAGCGTTTAGGCATTCCGTTTTAGCCCAAAATGTTCTATTGACATTTAGCCCATAATGGGCTAATATATATCATGACTTTCAAACGAGGTGAAAAAAATGGCTATGACAGATCAAGAAGAAGACAAGCCAATACGTTCTAAAAAAGATCAGATACGTAAACTGGTCGTTCTGGCGCTGCTCTGTATTGCTGCCGTTTCTATTGTGATATGGATCGCACAGTCGCATCGCAGGAATGAGGCGGAAGAGGTATATGACACTCTGGCGCAGCAGACCAGGGACAGCGCAGAGAGTACGGAGAATATTCAGAAACAGGATGAGAGCGTCAATGCGCCGGATGGAATCCGGGCTGCGGAAGAGAGTCTGCCCGGTTATGATCCGTTGAAGGAGCTGGAAGATGCGGGAATTCCGATCCCGGATAAGAATGTGGATATCGCTGCGTTGAAAGAGGAACTAAATCCTGATATTTACGCGTGGATTTATATACCGGACAGCCAGATTGATTATCCGGTTCTGCAGCATGCCACGGACAATAGTTATTATCTGAATTATAACATAGACGGCAGTAAGGGCTATCCGGGGTGCATTTATACGGAAAACTATAACGCAAAGGATTTTTCCGATCCGAATACGGTTTTGTACGGACACAACATGAAAAACGGAAGCATGTTTGCCGGACTGCATAAATTTGAGGACAAACAATATTTTGAAGAGCATCCTTATGTATATGTCTATACGGAGGACGGCCTGCTGGTCTATGAGATCTTCGCGGCCAGGGAGAGCGACAGCGCGCATATCCTTTTAAACAATGATTTCTCTGACGGCGATGTTTACCGAAAGTATCTGAAAAGCATATTTGAGATACGCAGTATGAACGCCAATATCAGGCAGGATGTATCCGTTACGGAAAACGACCGGATCATAACGCTTTCGACCTGTATCTCCAACAGACCCAATAACCGCTATCTGGTTCAGGGGGTGCTGCTGAATGAAAAAGAGTAAATTGAGGAAAATCGGTCAGATCCTTGCCGGAGCCGTGCTGGCGGTCTCCGCGGTCGTTTTTGCGGCCGCCATGATTTTGCTTTTTTTGCAGCTGTCCGGCAGAAGCAGTCTGGTTAAGGAAACGGAAGGCGCGGCGCCTGTCCTTGCCGAGCCGGTGCCGTTAACCGATTTTGTCCTGGACGATGACTGGCAGGAGGGGGATGTCTTTTATGAAGGCGTCCATTACAGATATAACAGCGATATTATGACATTCCTTTTCCTTGGCATTGACAAAATGGGAGAAGTCAGGGAGGCAGAGAGCGGAATCGATGGCGGACAGTCGGACGCTGTGTTTTTGCTCGTACTGGATCCCCACAGCAAAGAAATATCCGTGATCGGCGTAAACAGAGACACCATGACCGATGTGGACGTCTACAATCAGGAGGGACAATTCTTAAACACCATCACCACACAGCTATGCCTGCAGCACGGGTATGGCGATGGGGCGCAGCTTAGCTGTGAACGCACGGTCACAGCGGTTTCCAGATTGTTCTACGGCCTGCCGATCCATGGTTACTGCTCTGTCAATATGGGAGCCATACCGCTTTTAAACGATGCTATCGGGGGCGTCAGGGTCACAGCCCTGGAGGATGTGCCGGGCAGTCATATCAAAAAAGGCGATGACGTTTTGCTGAAAGGGGAAATGGCCTACGTTTATCTGCATAATCGCGATACGGCCAGCGCGGAGAGCGCCCGCAGGCGTCTTGAAAGACAAAAGCAATATCTGGCGGCTTACGCCGGGACAGCCATGGACGCTTTAAAACAGGATCTGTCGCTGCCAAAATCGCTTTACGATATTCTGAGTAAATATATGGTTACTGATATCTCATTGGATGAAGTCAGCTATCTGGCTATGCAGATAACAGGTTATCATTTCAGCGAAGACCATATCTATTCTCTGGAAGGGGAAACCAGATCCGATGGGATGCACGAGGGTTTTTATCCTGACGAGACAGCGCTGTACGAGCTGATCTTACAGGTCTTTTATGAAGAAGTGTAAACGCGCTAAAGTTTGCGCATATCCGTATGGTATCCTGCCGCGAGGCTTGATATAACCACATGAAAATTCAAACAACAGAAAGGAGAAGAGAGCAGTATGAAAAAATTATCTGGTATGATTGCGCTGGGAATGACTCTGGCCATGATGCTGGGTACGACCGCTTTCGCGGACGAATCCAACGGCACAGACTTTGAGAGCTCTACTCCCGGTGTAGTCGTAAGCACTACAGTTCAACAGGATGTAAAGACAACTGCCCTGGAGAAGGCAGGGACTTTACTGACTGTGCCGGACGGAATGGAGGTTCAGGAAGTCGCTTCGTTTGATCTGGACGGCGTTGTGCCTGCAGACGGCGTTGTAGAAGTGCGCAATGTGGGTGTAAAGGCTGACGGAACAACCTATAAGGCGCTGCATCTGTTAAAGAGTGGAGAATGGGCGGTTCATGATGTTGAGGTAGTCAGCGATGGAGTGATCAGGATCAAGGGAATTGATCAGTATTCTCCCTTTATTTTGGTAACCTATGTGGAGGAAGTCGGCGAGGAAGAATCTTCCGATGAGGGATCTTCTGCAAACCAGTCCGCCGCAGCGCCTGCTGCAGCGCAGGCTCCCAAGACAGGGGAAACTGTTCCCGCTACGGTTGTCATCGCATTGACGGCTATGGCCGGCGCCGTTTTGGTCGGCTCTAAAAAAGTGGGTATGGAGCGGTAAAACGTTCCGCCTTCGGTAAAAAATTGATCGATCATGCATGATTGATCAGCAGGGAAACCTGCTTGTCAATAAATTTCCTTAACGTGTGGTTGTTTATGCCCCTGACTGTTCAGGGGCATAAACGTAAGAAAATCCAAAGAGATGTACGAATGGTGTAAATGAGGGAATACTGTCATGTATAAAAAAAGATCACAAGGGTGGATCAAGCATTTGGATTTTATGCTGCTGGATCTGGCGTGCCTGTATGCAGCTTTTATATTGGCGTATGCGGTGAGAAGAGGAACTTTCTCTTTCTGGGCGGAGGACGTTTACCGAAGCTTCGCAATAGTGCTTTTTCTAAGCGATATGGCAGTGATGATCATTTTCAATTCGTTTAAGAATGTTCTTAAAAGAGGTTATTACAGAGAGTTATCTATGACGATCAAACACACATGCCTGTTGGAGGCGGTCGTCATTATTTATCTATTTACGATACAGGAGAGTGTTGCATACTCCAGATTTATTATCTATCTGATGGGAATTCTCTATTTATTTTTTGGCTATACGGCAAGGCTCATGTGGAAAAAGCGTCTGACGAAGATCATGAGATCAAAAAGCGCGGGGAGAAGATCTCTTCTCATTGTCACAATGGAGCGTATGGCGAAAGAGGTGGCGGAGAACATCAGTATACATAACTACGAACAATTTCAGCTTGCGGGGCTGGCGGTCATGGACGCGGACCTGCGGGGGAAGACTATCGCGGGTATAGAGGTAGTGGCTGGCGCGGACGATGTTGTCGAATGTATCTGCCGCGGCTGGATCGATGAGGTATTGTTGTATATGCCTCAGGATCTCGTTTGCCCGAAAGATCTGATGGAGAAGTTTCTGCAAATGGGCATTGTGGTTCACACCGTCCTTTTTCAGGCGTTGGACAACAACGGACAAAAGCAATTCGTAGAGCGTATCAGTAACTATACGGTGCTTACAAACAGCATTAACTGCGCCACTCCGACACAGCTGTTTTTAAAACGGTCGATGGACATTGTGGGCGGACTGCTGGGAAGTATCGTCACCTGTATCCTGATTTTAGCGCTGGCGCCGTTTATCTATATTTTGTCACCGGGCCCTGTTTTTTTTAAACAGGAGAGGGTAGGAAAAAACGGAAAACATTTTCAGATGTATAAATTCCGCAGCATGTATCCCGATGCGGACGCGTTGAAAGCGGAGCTTATGGAAAAGAATCGTGTCCGGGACGGCTTCATGTTCAAGATGGAGAATGATCCCAGGATCATAGGCTGTAAAATCCTTCCGGATGGCACTGTCAAAAAAGGATTTGGAAATTTTATCCGGGATTTCAGCCTGGATGAGTTCCCGCAGTTTTTCAATGTATTGAAAGGCGATATGAGCCTTGTGGGGACCAGACCTCCTACTGTGGATGAGTGGGAAAAATACGAGCTGCATCATCGGGCGCGGCTGGCAATCCGGCCCGGGATCACCGGCTTGTGGCAGGTAAACGGCAGGAGCGGTATTACGGATTTTGAAGATGTGGTAAAACTGGATACGCAGTATATCGCAGGGTGGAGTATGGGACTGGACTGTAAGATATTGCTTAAAACGATAAAAGTTGTGTTGGGAAAACGCGGCGCAATGTGAAATAAATATGGAAGAAACAGAAATGGAAGTCTGATTTGGTAAAAGAGATGGATTTAGAAAGAATTGTTGATATTCATTGTCATATTTTACCCGCATTGGACGATGGGTCGCGCAATCTTCAGGAAACTGTCGAGATGCTTCGTATCGCGGAAAGGTCGGGGATAACAGATATCATAGCAACGCCTCACTATAAGGCGGGGAGACATAACGCGAGCCGGGGGACTCTTCTGAAACGGCTTCATGAAGTACAGGAAGAGGCTGGGCGCCAGGGTATTTCAGTACGGCTGTACGCGGGAAATGAAGTATATTATTTCAGTGATTTTGAGCAGGCGATGGACGCGGGTCAGATATGTACGATGAATCGCAGTCGGTATGTGCTGATAGAATTTTCACCGGCGGAGACCTTTCGGACGATACACAACGCAATGGATCAGGTGTTGGGAATCGGGTATTATCCGATTCTGGCTCATGCGGAACGATACGGATGTATGTTGGAAGATTGGAAAAATTTGGACTATCTGAAAACCATGGGAGTGGAAATACAGGTCAACGCGTCCAGTGTGGAGGGACAGACGGGGCATAAGGTCAAGAAGTTCGTTCACCGTTTATTGGAAAACCGACTGGCAGACTATATCGGGACAGACGCCCATGGAAGCGTTCAAAGAATACCGGATATTCAGAAATGTTGCAGACAGCTTTTTAAAAAATATGATGATACATATGTGGAAAAAATTCTTTGCGGAAATGCAATGAAGTTACTTTTTCCGCAGGAAACGTGGGGAAATGCAGATGCAGGATAACAGAAATGATGATGAGATAGAAATTGATTTGCTGGAAATTTTTATGTTGTTGCTCCGCAGATGGTGGATGATTTTTTTAAGCGTCATCCTGTTCGGAGTCATAGGTTTTTTGTGGAGTACTTTCGTGCTTCCGGAAAAATATGAATCCACTACGGAGATTTATATTCTGAATACTACCAATTCAGATAATGTTACTTATAGCGATCTCCAGATGGGCAGTCAGCTGACAAAAGATTACGCTCATCTGATCACAACGCGGGATGTGCTGGAACAGGTGATCACAGAACTGGGATTGGACGAAAGCTATGGCAGTTTAGTGGACAGAATCAGCGTGCAGACGCCATCCGACACCCGCATTGTAGCGATTACGGTGACGGACCGCAATCCGGCTATGGCGCAGGTGATAGCAGATAAGGTAAGAGAGGTAGCCAGCATACATATTACCAACGTTATGGCTATCGATGCGGTAAATGTCGCAAGTGTGGCAAATTATCCGTTGGCGCCATCCAGTCCGAGTGTGCCTAAATGGACGCTTTTGAGCGCTCTGATTGGAGCTCTCTTTTGTTCGGCGATTATTTTGATCAAATATCTGTTGGATGATTCGATCAAGACCGCGGATGATGTGGAAAAATATCTGAACCTGAGCACCCTCGGAATGATACCTGTCAATAATGAGGAAGAAGCTAAAAAAGAAAGTAAAAAGCATCGTCATAGCAGAGGATTCGATGAGATCAAAACGCCTGAAGCGGAAGAAGAACTGGAGGAAATCAACCTGTCTGTTACGGAGCATGGAACAGGAAAGGAGTACACATAAATGCAGGAGATAGAATTACATAATGATGAACTGGATTTCCGCACGAAAGAGGCATTCAAAACATTGAGAACAAACCTGGAATTTTCGGGAAGCAATGTAAAAGAAATCTGTCTGACAAGCTGTACCCCTAACGAAGGAAAGAGCAACACGTCATTTGAATTGGCGCGAAGCTTTGCCGAAAACGGCAAAAAGGTGCTTCTCATAGACGCGGATCTGCGAAAGTCGGTTATGAGGCAGCGCCATAAAAGAGGAAAAGTGCGTTTTGGATTGTCCAATTATCTCATCGGAAAGAGCAATATGGATGACGTGGTCTGCGATACGAATATTAAGAATCTGTATATGATTTTTTCCGGCCCTGTACCGCCTAATCCCAGTGAACTTCTGGGAAATCAACAGTTTAAAAAGCTGATGGCGGACGCCAGAAGAGAATACGATTTTGTCATTGTGGATACCCCGCCGCTTGGCTCGGTTATCGATACGGCCGTAGTGGCAAAGCGCTGCGATGGGGCGGTTTTAGTCATTGAGAGCGGCGCCATCAGCAGACGCTTTGCCAAAAAGGTCAAGGAACAGCTTGAGGTCACAAACTGTAAGATCCTTGGAGTTGTGCTGAATAAGATCGATATGGGCGGCAAGGGATATTACGGGAAGTACTATGGGAAATATTACGGGAAGTATTATGGAAAGTATTACGGGAAATATTATGGGAACTATGAAAAACAGGATTGAGGAATTTTTTGCAATGCTTATTTTACATTTAAAGTACATGTTGTTGTTCATGTAGTAGTTGAAAGGATTTGAGTTAGAGATGATAATTACAAAGACTCCTTTTCGTATGTCTTTTTTCGGCGGCGGAACGGATATGAAAGATTTTTTTGAAAAGTACGGCGGTGCAGTATTGTCAACAACTTTTGATAAGTACTGCTATGTCAATGTGCGTCATCTTCCACGTTTCTTTGACTATTCAACAGAACTTTGCTATTCGCAGATCGAGCGTGTTACTGATGTAGAACAGATTAAACACCCCGCAATCCGTAATGCAATGAAAATGCTGGATATGCATGAAATCCGGCTGACTTATGAGTCAGATTTACCTGCGCGCTCTGGACTTGGAACTTCATCATCATTCGCTGTTGGTATGCTGAATGCTTTTCATGCTCTAAAAGGAAAATATGCAGATAAAGCTCGCCTTGCGGATGAAGCGATTTATCTTGAACGTACACTTTGCAACGAAGCGGGGGGCTGGCAGGATCAGATAGCGTCATCATTCGGTGGACTGAATCGTATCAGCTTCAATGCCAACGGCTACGAAGTGCGACCGGTGATAATTTCACCGGAACGTAAGCGCCATCTTAATGATAACCTTGCAATGTTTTTTACCGGCTTTACACGGTTTTCTTCTGAAGTTCAGGAAGCAAATGCCAAGGGGCGAGGGGATAAGACCGCGCAGTTGAAAGAGATGCTTGCTCTCGTTGATGAAGCGGAAAATGTTTTAATTGATAAGTACGCTAATCTTGACGACTTTGGGAGGCTTTTGGATTACACTTGGAAACTGAAGCGGCAAACAGGGTCAGCAGTTACAACTGACAGTATAGATGCCCTTTATTCCAAAGGAATAGAAGCAGGGGCATTAGGTGGCAAGCTTTTAGGCGCCGGTGGAGGGGGATTCCTGCTTTTTTATGTCCAGCCAGAACGTAGGAAAAGCGTTATGGAAGCAATGAAAGATTTGCTCTATGTGCCGTTTGAATTTGAAAATGAAGGGACAAGGGTAGTTTATTACTCAACGGGAAGCTATCCCCCGGTGGAGGAGAAAAGTGAAAGCAGTCATTATGTCCGGTGGACGGGGGACGCGTATCTCCGAACTTTTCTCGGATATCCCCAAACCGCTGATTCCAATCTGCGGCAAGCCCGTTTTAGAGCATGAAATAGAGTGCCTGCGGGACCAGGGATTTACCGATATTATTCTGACCGTCAGTTATATGGCAGATAAGATAATGAATTATTTTGGCGATGGCGCTAAACTCGGCGTACATATTGAGTATTTTGTGGAAGACAAGCCACTTGGCAACGCGGGTGCGCTGTTTAGGCTTCGCGATAAACTCACGGAGGACTTTCTTCTGTTGAACGCCGACTCGGTTTTTAACATTGACTTTAACCGTTTCATCGCGTTTCATAAGGAACATAACGCCCTTATAACGCTGTTTACCCACCCGAATGACCACCCTTATGACAGCGGATTGATTATTGCAGATGAGCATAAATCTGTTCAAAAGTGGCTTGCCAGGGAGGACGAGAGGTCGAAATATTACAAAAACCGCGTCAATGCAGGACTACATATTATTTCACCAAAGCTTTTGGAAAACGACATTGATTTACCCCAAATTGATTTGGACAGGCAATTGCTTAAGCCCTTTGCCGGAACGGGCAGAATGTTCTGCTATGACAGTCCCGAATATGTCAAGGACATGGGAACGCCGGAGCGATTTGAGGCCGTCACCCGCGATTTTGAGAGTGGCAAGGTGTATGAACGGAATCTGAGGAATAAGCAAAAAGCTATTTTCCTAGATCGGGATGGAACAATCAATAAATACGTGGGCTTTTTGAGGAATATAGACGATTTTGAGTTATTGCCGATGGCGGCCGAAGCGGTCAGGCGAATCAACTGCTCGGGTTATCTGGCTATCGTTGTGTCAAACCAGCCGGTGATCGCCAGGGGAGAGGTCACGTTTGCAGAACTTGACGAGATTCACAACAAAATGGAAACGCTGCTCGGCAGGGACGGCGCGTATTTAGACGGGATTTATTTCTGCCCCCATCATCCAGACAGTGGGTATGATGGTGAGATCCCAGAGTTGAAATTTGATTGCGAATGCCGCAAGCCAAAGCCTGGGATGCTGTTTCAAGCGGCGGAGCATTTCAATATTGATCTGAAAGAATCGTGGATGATCGGAGATGGCGAAAATGATATCAAAGCAGGAAAAGCGGCGGGATGCAAAACAGCTTTGATTGGTGAGGGCTCTTATGGTCAGGACCTGACTATTGCCTCGCTTCTTGACTGGAGCAATATTGGCTTGACTGGATTGAGATAAATAGAAGAAAGCTGGCTGAAGAATGAGAACTCTTGATGTTTATTTGGAAAAACATATTGATCTTTTGTTGAAGAGATATCCGAATCTGGCAGACTGCAGGGAGGACTTGATCAGCGCCTATCTTGTTATGGAAGAGTGCTATGAACATGACGGCAAACTCTTGATTGCTGGGAACGGCGGTTCGGCGGCTGACAGCGAGCACATCGCAGGTGAATTGATGAAGAGATTCAGAACACCAAGGCCGGTTACGCAGGAATTTGGAGAGAAATTAAAAGAAATCGATCCTGTACGCGGTGTAAATCTGGCAAAAAAACTGGAACGAGGGTTGATGGTGATTCCGTTGGTGGCACATGAAGCGTTGTCAACTGCTTATATAAACGATGTAGACGGGCTGGGAGTATTTGCCCAGCAGCTTTATGGCTTTGGAAGGAAAGGGGATGTTTTTCTTGGAATTTCCACATCCGGAAATAGTAAAAACATTATATCTGCCGTGATTGTCGCAAAAGCCTTGGGAATCAAAGTGATTGGCCTGACCGGCGCTGAGGGCGGAGAACTTGCCGAAGTGGCTGACGTAGCGGTGAAGGTGCCGGAGAGAGAAACGTATATGATTCAGGAACTGCATTTACCAGTGTATCATTGTTGGTGTCTGATGTTGGAGGAAAAATTTTTCGGAGGTGCTGAAGATTGAATATTCTAGTAACGGGTGCGGGGGGTATGGTAGGCTCGCATATGGTGGAGATATTGCACGGGCAGGGATATCATGTAGTAGGAACCTATTATAAACCGACAACGAATATCCGAGAAATCAATCCATCGATTCCCATGATTGAGTGTGATGTGCGCTATCCGCTGAATGTGGAGAAAATTATTACAAAGGAAAGACCGGACTGGATATTTCATTTGGCGGCGCAGAGTTATCCTACTGTTAGTTGGGATAAGCCCTTTGAAACGATTGATACAAATGTGAATGGGACAACGGCCGTCTTTGAGGCAATTAAAACGGTTCGTGCAAGGGAACGACCAGATTACGACCCCATGGTGGTGGTGGCCTGCTCAAGCGCGGAGTACGGCGAAACGCTCAACCGTTTGGAGGGAGAGGAAATCTATGTGCGGGAGGATGCGCCGCTGTTGCCGCTACATCCTTATGGTGTCAGTAAAGTTGGACAGGATTTGATTTCTTATCAGTATTTCATGAATGATCATATTCGTTGCATCCGCGCCCGCATTTTCAATTCAACGGGCACTCGGAAAGTGCAGGACGTGACGTCTGATTTTACCTATCGGGCTGTGCTTGCCGAACGTAGTGGAAATCATGTGCTGACAGTTGGAAATCTGGAATCCTACCGGGCCATTATGGATCAGCGAGATTTGATTGCTGCGCTGATTCTGCTGGCGGAAAGTGGAAAAGCCGGAGAAGTATATAATATTTCCAGCGAAAAAATCTATCAGATGAAAGACATTGTAGCCATGATTGAAAAGCAGATTGGCTTTCGGTTTAAAATTCAGGTTGATTCCACATTACTTCGTCCTACAGATGAGCGGGTGATTGCAGGTGACATCACCAAACTGAAACGGGATACGGGCTGGAACCAGAAGATTCCTATGGAACAAACTGTTGGGGATATGTTGGAATACTGGCGGAAAGTACTGTGAAAACAGCGAGTTACTGCATTACATGATGTAAACGGCTGAAGAATATGTCCGAGTAAAAGCGTTCTTTTCCAAGGTGTAAAGGTCGTTTCGGTTAATACATTGATAAGGATAGAAAGCAAATGAGTAAAGTCCCTTTTCTCAATACATATATAGATAATCTGACGATGTTGGAAACGATAGAGAGGATTGAAGAACTCATTGTCGCTCGAAAGCCCTCTTATGTGGTCCCGGTTAATGTGGATGTAGTTGTCAAGATTGAACAGGACGCAACTCTGCGTGAAATTGTAAATGCGGCTGATTTGGTGTTGACGGACGGAAAGCCACTGATTTGGATATCCAGATTGAATCGCAACCCCATCTGTGAGAAAGTATCCGGTTCGGATTTGATACCCCGATTATGCAAATATGCAGAGATAAAAGGCTACTCTGTTTTCCTTTTGGGTGGTGAAGCGTATGTGGCAAAAACAGCAGGTGAGCATTTGCTGCAGCAGTTTCCGAGTTTGCAAGTAAAAGGGGTTTATTCGCCGCCTCTGGGATTTGAAGAAGACTGCGCAGAACTTTCCAATATAGATCGGATGATTTCAATAGCAAGACCTGATATCCTCGTTGTTTGTTTAGGATGTCCAAAACAGGAAAAATGGGTGGCAGCTCATTATCTGACGTGTGGTGCAACGGTTTCCATCTGTGCGGGCGCTACAGTAGATTTTCTGGCGGGTAATGTAAAGAGAGCGCCCATATGGATGAGTGATCATGGACTGGAATGGTTTTACAGATTTCTTCAGGAACCTAAGCGCCTGTTCAAACGATATTTTGTAGAGGATGTGAAAATTTTGAAGTTAGTAAAAAAATATATTTTTGGGGGTAATCGATCGGTGTAATTGATTTCTCGCACTGTTCCAGAATTGAAAATACACAACGGCATTTTATTTATGAGAATATGCAAAAGTATCGAATTCCGTTGTCGTTTTCCATTGGCAGTACCATTGATTTCATTGCCGGAGAGCAGAAGCGTGCTCTAAAATGGACGAGCGACTATGGGTTAGAATGGTTCTACCGCTTTCTGCATGACCCGAAACGAATGTTCATGCGTTACTTTATGGATGATGTCAGGCTGATTCAATTAGCCTATAGGTATCGTCTTTCACATAGGTGATGCTGCTAAGGCATGCAAATGGAATAATAATTTACACACAAACAATTGTGGATAGAACAATGGAGATGAAAAGTATGAATATTATTTGGCTAACTCCGGAGATTCCGTATCCTCCATATGGCGGAAGGAACGGTGTGTTTCACCGAATTGAACAATTGAGCCGTTATCATCATATTTATCTGTTTTCTATTGCTTATTCAGTGGATGAAAAACAAACGGAAGATACCATGCGAAAATACTGCGAAGAGGTACATTACTATAATCGCAATGAATCAATCGTGAAGACACTTATCAAAAGTCTGCTAATACCTTACTCCGTTGCCAGTAGAACGATTCATGCTATTTCGAAAGATATTGAGACGTTACTCAGTCGAATCAAGATAGACATTGCTATTGTTGATTTCCCGAACATGGCGTTAAATGTCAGAAAACTGGCCAAGCGCGATATATTGATCTCTGTCAATCAGCATAATACCGAGTATCGCCGGATGCGTGAGATGGGAAAAATACAAACAATATCCGGGATGAAACGTATTGCGTATTATCTGGAATCATTCCGGCTTGAAATTTATGAAGCATGGTTGTATAGCAGTGGAATATTAAAAGCTATTACTTTCTTTTCTGAAGATGATATGGCATTTTTTAAGAAGAAATGGAGGCGTTGCAAGGCTGATTTGAAGGTCTTTCCTCTAGGGGCCGATAAAATTAAATGCGGTCCCGCCCCCGGTAAGCATCAGCTTTTATTCGTTGGGCGGTTAGATGAAATTGCTGTCACCAATGTTGAAGCGGTACTTTGGTTCCATAGTCAGGTGCTGCCACGCATTATTAGCGCGGTGCCTGACGTCAGATTTATCATCGCGGGCGCCAATCCATCTAGACGGATCCTGAACCTTGTATCGGAGCACGTTGAAGTAATTCCAAATTATCAAAAGGTAGAAGATGTATATTCGCTGGCTGATTGCGTAGTGCTGCCGCTCCTTTCGGGAGGTGGTGTAAAAGGAAAACTTTTGGAAGCTGCCGCAATGCAAAGGATTGTTGTAACTACTTCACGGGGGATTGAAGGAACTAGATTTCGGCATGAAACGCATGTGTTATTGGCAGATGAACCGAGAACATTCGCCGATGCTTGTATAAAAGCTTTGCTTATACCATCGGCTTGTGCCAACATGGTGTTAGCTGCAAATGAATTGTTTGAAACATATTATGACTGGGAAATAATTGGGAAGAAATACAACTGTTATTTGCAAGAGATTGCAAATAAATAACAGCGAGCACTATAACTTTATGGGAAAGGACCAAAGAGCGCGTTGAAAATTACATTTCAATCAAAAGATATTTTTCTATTCCTGAGTTTTTTCATTTTGACGCTTGCCGGTTCCAGCTGGGCATATGAGGCAGGTACAGTTCAAATATTGGAATATGCAGCTTATGCAATTTTATTAGCTTGTATTTGTTTGAGTTTTCTAATGAGCAAACAGATTGAAAATAAAGAGCGGAAATTCTGTCTGTTTTTGGTTGTGCTGTTGCTAATGTCTGTGGGATTGTGTTTTCAGAGATTTTCGTTTGGCAGAATTTTTTCTTTGATTGTGACGATGCTGGCGATTTCTGTTTCAGCACTCTTATCAGAGGATTATTTAAATTCCTATCAGCGAATGAAAATAGCATCAGATGCAGTACTTTGTGGAACAATCGTATCTTTGGTGTTGGCACTTTTCGAGGGATATTCTGTAGTACGCAGGCATAGTGAGGTTACGGTAGGCTATGCATATGCTTTTTCTGGAGGAATGTCAATTAAGAACACCTTTGGCGCGGAAATGGTCGTTGTTTTTATTGGAAATTATATTGCAGAGCGTTATGACAGAAGAACGATTAGTCGCAAAATAATCATGGTATATGCTATATTGATGCTGTTGCTGTCAAATTCCAGAGGTGCAGTTATGATGCTTATGATGTTTCTGCTTTCCAGACACATCAGCATAGTGCGCAGTATATCCAAACGTCAGCGAAAGCAGGTTACGATAACCTTGGTGATGTTGTGTGCTGCAATCTTTCTAGTGCTGTTTCAAGAAATAGCGCTCAATAGTTTCAATTACATGATGCGCATCCAAGGATTTTTGAATTATATCAACCATAAAGATACTAATTTGATTAGGTTGCTTCTTGGCAATGCGGGAGAAGTATATAGCACCGAATTTGACTATGTTACTCAATTTAGAAGGATTTACGGTTGGAATGGATCAGCAGAGTTTGCAATGCTGAATATTTTGATTAAGAACGGTCTTGTAGGTCTGTTTGGATATGTCATTGTATTTTATATACTAATTAAGACTTTTGTGAAATCGGAGAGTTGGGAGTACAAAACTGTCGGTATTGCGATTGCAATGATGTTGCTGTTATCGGCGCTTGTAGAGGATTACATTCAAAACATTCATAGCCCAGTGGGAATTTATTGTTACTTGGTTATGGGAGGTTTTGCTGGTATGAGTGTCCGAAATCAAAGGAGATCATAAACTATAGGTGAATAGAGATGTTTGAAAGAACGAAAAATGATATTCATAATTTAAATGCAGGATTAATCAATTGAATTCTCAGATCGTTTATTGGTTAATTTGGCTTGGTAATTACTTCATTTGTGAACAAATACAGCCATAAGCTTTACAAATTGTTATATTTTCTATATTTTACCGTCAATTAATTTGAAAGTCATTAAAGAAAGTTAATATCTAAAATGAAAGGGAAAAAACATATTCCTGACTTAATGTTGGAAGTAAAAGAGTAGATGAGTGGAATTAATTGTTCAATACAAGGTGTAATGTCACTTCGGTGTATTATATAAATATTTGAAATAATAAAGAATTAGAGCATGTAAGACAATCCTTACTTAAAAATTAAAATTTTCGTAGAAATAAAAAATAAGGACAGAGTATATAAGAATTGAAAAAATGGAGAAAGGAACTATGAAGATTGGTATTCTGACATTTCATCGAGTATATAATTATGGTGCAGTGCTTCAGGCATATTCTTTGCAAAAGACACTGGATGATCTTGGAATGGATAATGAAATTATTGATTTTTCTACAGTAAAACAGCGTGATTTTCTTTCGCTTTATAGTATACATAATGGTTTGAAAAGATTTATCAAGACAGTACTGCTCCTTCCTTTTCATCAAGAAAGAAAGTATAGAACGGAGCGCTTTGATGAATTTATCAATCACACCATGAAACTATCAACGAAAACTTACCAATGTGATAAAGAATTGACGGAGACGAATTACTTGTATCATACGTTTATCAGTGGGAGCGATCAGATATGGAATATAACAAAAAAAGCAGACTCATCGGATGGATATTTTTTAGCTTTTGCAGATGATGGCAAAAACAAGATTTCTTATGCCACAAGTATTGGAAATGCAACTTATGAGCAATTGCTCAATAAGAAGGAATTGTTGGAAAAATACCAGATGATTTCCTGCAGAGAATCGGATGGTGCAGCTACTTTAAGCCGAATCATAGGTAAAAATGTACCAGTTGTGTTAGATCCGACATTACTTGTTGATCATAGACATATTGCAGGTTTAATTACGGAGGTTCATCGGTGCCCGTATTTGCTGTATTATTCGTTGGACGGCTATAATCAAAAGGATAACAATATTAATATCTTGAAAGCATTGTCTCAAAAATTCAATTTAAAAGTTTTATTTATTACACCTGAGTGGCCGCGACATTCATTTGGACAGGAAATTATTGACGCTGGCCCAAGAGAATTTATTAGTCTTATTGCTAATGCCGCATTGATTTGTACTAATTCTTTTCATGGTACAGCATTATCAATTAAAATGAATAGACCTTTTTATGTGTTGGAAAAGAAGAATATTCAAGATACACGGAAACGAAACCTTTTAGAACAATTTGGATTAATAAACAGAATTATCTCCAACTGTCACGAGATTGCTGATATTGAAGATTATTCTATAGACTATGAACTAGTAAATAAAAAACTTGAAATACTCCGAACACGAAGTATGAAATATATCAAAGAAGCAGTGAGTTTTAAATGAGAACTGTATGTCGTGTAGAAAAGGCGGGATAATATGGTGAAAAATCAGCCGTTGGTTTCTGTAATTGTTCCAATGTATAACGTGGAGAAGTATTTGTGTGCTTGTATTGAATCAATTATTCATCAAACCTATAAAAAACTTGAAATCATTATTGTCAATGACGGGTCAACAGATCATTGCGCAGATATTGCAGAGAAGTATGCAAAGAAAGATAGCAGAATTCATTTGGTCTGTCAGACAAATAAGGGAGTGGCTTCTGCTCGTAATACCGGACTGGATTTGTCAACAGGAGATTTTATTTTGTTTGTTGATTCGGATGATTGGATAACAAACGATCATGTCGAATATCTTTTGATGCTGCAGCATATGGAAGATGCTGACATGTGTATGACGACAGAGTTTTACACGCAAACATTTGAGCGGCAGACTCGCAACGAAAAAATTGTTACCATGTCTTCGGAAGAGGCGGCTGCCTTATTGCTATCTCCTAAAGTTATTGTTGGTTCATATAATAAGCTATATCGAAGAGAATGGTTGATAAAAAATAAAATTCGACAGGATGAAAGTCTGTTTTCCGGTGAAGGCTTACAGTTTATTGTCACTGCTGCTCAATATGCTAACTATGTAACCGTGAGTAATAAGAGAATATATTACTATCGAAGAAATGTGCCTCAAAGTGCAACAACAAAATTTAATATTAATATGTTTCTTAATAATGAAAAATGTCTGGATCTCCTTGAAGAGAAGAAAATCATTACAAATAAACATTTTGATAATATGCTGTCTCTTTTTCGCGTTCATTTGATGATTAGCGGATTGTTGGCAATCCAAATTTATGCTTCTCCAGAAGAATATCCTGAAATATATTCAAGGTGGAAACGACAGATATTTGCTGTTGGAAAGAAGCTGCTGACAGCTTGTGATGTCCCCTTGAGATCAAAAATCAGAATTCTCGGCGTCATCATTTTTCCGCAGTTGTGGGCTCGATTGGCGAAAGCAAAGAGAAAAAGTATTTTTACAAAAAGTGTCTAGAAAATATGTCAATTAATATTTTGCCGCTTTTATGTTTATTTTTGATGGAAGGAGATCAGCAAGTTTATGAATAAAACTATTTTTGTGGGAACACCATACATTGTGTATGAAGGATCATTTGTCAGACTCTGCTCAGATATAGATCGTCCATCAGGAAAATTTACTTTATATTATGAATTGCCTAAAGAGTATGATAAATATTTATGTACTGAGCGGATAAATTCATTTGTACTTGGAATTTTGGAGTACGCCATGTACTTTGGTTATGATATCAGCAGTGAAACACCGATGGACGAAGCACTTTACTATCAGCTAATTAACTATGGACCCAATATTATAGCTGAGAATATTCATTTCTTGCATAGGATTAATCTGGACATTCCAATTTCGGCGGAAGTAATTGAAAGTGAACAGGCTGTGGGGACAGGATTTTCCGCTGGTGTGGATTCTTTTTACACTGTTCTTAAGCACCTTGATCCCGATGAGAGATTATTTAAACTTACTCATCTGCTTATTGCAAATGTGGGAGCATTCACATTTGCAGAAACGGAAAAGACTCAGGTGATTTTTTACCAACAAGTGAAAAAATTATCTTGTGCTGCAGAAAAATTAGGTCTTCCGCTCATTAGTGTAAATACTAACTATAATGATTTCTATTTGGACGTATGTGCAGAAAAATCGTGTGAAAATTATATGTATGGTGGATCGCCGTTCAAAATTGCAGCATGTGTGTATGCGTTGCAGAAGTTATTCTCAATATATTATATAGCATCAAGTTTCAAGATTGACAGATTTCATTTTAATCAAAAAGATCATTATTTTGCTCTTGATTATTATATAAAATTATTTTCTACATTATCATTGATGTTTTATAATAGTGGAGTGGAAGCGGAAAGAATTGAGAAAGTTAAATACATATGCCAAAATGAGGTGGTCAAAAAATATCTGTGTCTTGATTTAGGAGATAATTGCTCGAGATGCAATAAATGTTTAAGAACGCTGCTGGAGTTATATTCTCTTAATGCACTTGATGGATATGAACAGGTTTTTAATATTGCGGATTTTAAAAATCATTTATCTAATAGGATAGCGGAGTATTTATCTTTTAAGGTAGAACGCAAAGACGGATTTTTACAGGAAAGTATTGCAATGTGTAAGAAAAATGGGGTAAGAATTCCGAAATCTGCATATATTAAGAGTTGGCTGATTTATAGGCCGTATAATCTGATCAAAAAGATTTTGAGAAGGAGTAAGTTTATCAGAAAAATATATTATAAATATAATATTGATGTAAAAATATATGGTTCTTATGGACTTGCAAGAAGAGACTCTTATAAGGCAACGAATAATAAAAGAATATGAAGATTGATGCAAAAAAATATTACAAATCATTATCATTACCCGTAAAGGCTTCGCTTTGGTTTTCAATTAGCAACATTTTTCAGAAAGGGATAGCATTCTTTACAGTTCCTATTCTTACTAGAATTATGCCATCAGCAGATTACGGAGAATATTCTGTTTTTTTGTCGTGGCTTCAAATTATAAGCATATTTGCGACATTAAATATGTGGAATTATGTATTGAATAATGGAATGATAAAATATGAAAATGATCGAAATGGGTATGTTTCTTCCTTGCAAGGATTAAGTTTTGTCATTACAATAGCTATCTTTTTGATATATATTCCTTTTTCAGGGCAGTGGCAGAAGATGACGGGGTTATCTTTTAGCGCAATGGCTGTTATGTTTATCGAACTGCTCTTCATGCCATCTTATGAATACTGGTGTACGAAGGAAAGATTTGAATACCGATATAAGGGAATAGTATTCATTTCTGTAGCAGTAACCGTACTCATTCCGCTTATTAGCATACCGCTGATTTTGATGGTAAATAATGA
Organism: uncultured Acetatifactor sp.; assembly: GCA_947629645.1. Taxonomy (GTDB): domain Bacteria; phylum Bacillota; class Clostridia; order Lachnospirales; family Lachnospiraceae; genus Acetatifactor. The sequence continues at coordinate 19,235 of CANREV010000040.1, forward strand.
TAAAGGTATGGCTGCAATTGTTGGAAGAAGCGTTACTTCGGCGATGATTTTTATCATTCCAACGATAATAATTGCAACGAAAGGTAAGAAATTTTACAGTAAAAAATATTGGACGTTCGCTTTGCGGTTCAATATACCTCTTATTCCTCATTTTTTATCAGTTATTATTTTACAGCAATCAGACCGTATTATGATATCACATATTGCTGGAGATGATAAAGCTGGCATATATTCGGTTGCGTACTCGGCCGCTGCCATTGTGCAACTTGTTAATAGCGCAATATTGTCATCGTATGTTTCTTATACATATACTTCAATCAAAAATGCTCAATTTAGAAAAATTGAGAAAAGTGCAAATTATCTACTTATCCTTATTGCTGGATTGAATCTTTGTTTAATTTGTGTCGCTCCGGAAGCAATTAGAATTCTTGGACCAGAAGAATATCATGAAGCAATATATGTTATTCCACCTGTCGCAATGAGCGGAGTGTTCATTTTTCTATTTAATCTGTTTGCAAATGTAGAATATTATTTTGAGGAAACCAAATTTGTTACTGCTGCCTCTATTGGAAGTGCAATAGCAAACGTTATATTAAATGCTTTGTTTATTCCAAAGTTTGGCTATATTGCTGCAGGATATACAACGCTTTTGTGTTATTTATTATACAGTTTGGGACATTATTATTTTATGCGTATTGTTTGCAAAAAACACTTAAAAGGATGCAAGTTATATGACACCAAGACTATTTGCTTAATTATAATAATATCAGTACTCTCTGCTTTTGGTATCGGAATGATGTATAATTTCCCAATTCTACGATATATAATTATGGTTTTAGTGATAGGTATATGTATAATTAAGCGAGATAAGATTACACAATTATTGGAAGATTCTTCTTAATAGAATTATTTTTTACTGACAATATCATATTTTTAGCTATTGTCTTTGACAAAGCATAGGCCAATTTTTGGTTAATATATTTCATGAAATGATGCGGCGTTTCCGTATTCTGACTAATGCACCAATGATGTTGTCATAGTGTAATCTAAAATTACGAGTGTTAAGTACTATTTTATAATCGATTGCTGTTCATGATGTTATGTTATAATAATATGATAATTAGATGAGGAAAAGATAATGAAAACATTAAAAAAGATATTTGAAAAAAGTTTAGTATTACATCAACAAATTGCAAACAAGTTTGGGTATAGTGTTAGATTGATGAAGTCTGATTGGATTATCACATCAAGAATGGAATATGACCGTGTAAATTCCTCAAGTTCTATTGATAATTATTCAGACAGAATTGATTACACCAGATACAGAACTTTAGAATTAGTAGCAGGTGAATTGAAAAAAAAATATGGAAATGAACTATCAAAATATTGTGTAGCAGAGGCAGGAGTAAATGCAGGAAACTTTGCTGAAGCAATTAGTGCGGAATTTTCAAATTGTAAATTATATTTATATGATACATTTGCAGGATTTGATAGTAAAGATATGAAATTTGAGACGGACAACTTATATACTAATATACAGTATTTGCATGAAATTGATAATAGATTTAAAGCTGAGGGAGAACAGCTTTTAATTAAAAAGGTATTTGAGAAAATTAAAAATCCTGAGAAAACTTACATTAGAAAAGGATATTTTCCTAATACAGTTGAAGATGAAAAAGAAGAAAAATTTTGCTTTGTATCGCTGGATATGGATATATATAAACCTATGTATGAGGGGATAATGTTTTTTTATCCAAGACTGGTTGGGGGGGGGGTAATATTTGTTCATGATTATAATAATGTAGAGTATAAGGGAGTTAGAAAAGCCATCGAAGATGCTGAATGTCAATTAGGAGAAATTCCTTGTATTCCAATGTCTGATAGGAGTGGAACTGCAATATTGCTGAAGGTATAGATAGATGCTGTTTATAATAATATAGACATTGAACTGAACTATACGACTCTACGCCACTTATAACTGCTATTTTCAAAGCTTCCTGTCATTTATTGAATGCGTACAAATGGGCAAATTCCTCAGATAAAAGGGTATAAGGTCAGAGTAACGTTCACAGGCAGAATGCTTACATACCAACTATCCTGATTCTGCTTTGTAAAATCTCATATCCAGATGTGAGGCATAGTACCTTTCGCGAAGCAGCCATTTCGCAAGTGGTTAGAGGTACTGGTCAAACACCATAAAAATGAAGAAGCAGGAAATGAAAGTGTTCACCATGTATGAAGGCTGGAATGAAGAGAAGGAAAAGGAAGGGCGGAGCAGCCTTGTGGGGAAATCCATGCTGGCGGGGATGGAGGACAGTAATACGTTTCATGAAAAAAGAGAAGCCTGCATATGGAAGAAATATGATGGGGATGAGATCGGGCAAAAAGTCCTGAACGGGGATGGCGGGAGCTGGATCCGAGAACCTTATGACTCGGAAGCACTCTTTCAGTTAGACCGCTATCACATTTATCAGGAAGTGCTGCGCAGGATAGGAAACAAAAAGGCGCAGCAGGAGATCCGTGAATTTCTGGAAAAGGAACGGAGGAGATGCCGGAATACATCCGGATTTATGCGAACAGCGTGGAAAGCCCGGATCAGGACGACACACGGAGTAAAAAAGCGGGGGAATTATTAAAATATCTGGAGAATAACCGTCAGGGTCTTCTGCCTTATGACCGCTAGGGAGTGTTCATTCCGGAACCGCCCCAGGGGATCGTGTATAAGCACATGGGAGTACAGGAAAACCAGAACTGCACGGTGATCACAATGCGGATGAAGCACCGGCGGATGAGGTGGTCGGTAGCGGGTGCGGATAACCTTGCGAAAGCGCTGTACCGGAAGGAAAACAGGGAACTGATACAGACGCTTGAGAGATATACGGACGGGCTGCTCTTTACAATGCAGATGAGGCAGACAACAGAGATCCTGAACGCTGCCAAAGCGCCAGAGAAAGACGGGAAGGGAAATGTCTATGCGAATCTGATAAGCAGCCATATGCCACTCTTGGAGGCGATGCAGACGGCATCCCGCAAGGCATTCATGGGATAAAGACCTGCCTGCTGCTAGGGCTCAGTGTCAGCAGACGGACAGACGTTCAGATGGCAGTATTGCTTGTACTAAAAACGAGAACTTGCAAAGAAAATAGGAAAAGTGCCAACGAGTACTTGACACAAACAAAAGGGAAAATTGACACAAACAAAAGGGAAAATCAGATTGTACTTCCTGTCGAATTGTGGTAATATTTATTTCCAAAGATGGTAGGCGGTTAGCCCTCTCCGGAGGTTATGCCGACTTTTATTAAATGCCGATATATACGATTTATGTATGGGAGAATCTGAAAAATCAAGATTCTCCCTTGTTCTTTGTCGGCATTTTATTATTGCTTCTGATATGATAAGGTTATCAAATTTTATCAGGAGGTATCTATAATGTCACAGACAATCACCAGAATTATTGAAGACACATTATCCCAAATCAAGGAGCATGGGCTAAAAGAGTCGTCTGTAACGGACTATCAAAAATCCCTTTTTCAGCCTATCCTGAGATACTTTGTCCAAAAAGGATGTGTGTGTTATGACAGGAAACTTTTGGAAGAATTCCTTTCTTTTCAAGACAGCCGGAGAAAAAACGGTGAGATCAGCCGCTCTTATTTCTCACGCTTACAAAAAGCTGTGCATTTACTCATTTCCACTGCAGAAACAGGGCAAACAGACTTTTCAATGCGTAGAAAAATTGGGATATACTCCCCAACCGAAGAGCATCTGGCGTTGATCAATAGGATCCTTGATTCAGCCGGTTATAAAGGAAACACACGCAGGGATCTCTTGCCGCCGATGAAGCATTTTTCTGTTACATTGAACATAATGCCATAAACACGGAACAGATTACGGATAAGGACATACTTTCTTTTTTTAATGAAGCATCTCTTGTCAATCAGTCTTCCATGGGGCGTGTCCTGCGCACACTAAAACTGATAGCGGTTTACCTGAAAGGAAACAGCATCTGCAGCCTGAATCTGGATTATTCCAGGATGAGTGTAAAACGCTGCAGAAGCCGCTGTATTGCGCCATATTCACCTGATGAAGTCAATTCAGTCCTCTCTGTGATCGACAGGTCATCAGAAATAGGGAACCGGGATTACGCCATTATCCTGCTTGCCTTAGGCACTGGATTAAGAGGATGCGACATCGCTTGTCTCCGCAGGGATGCGATTGACTGGCATGGCTGTTCCGTTTCCATACTGCAGAAGAAAACGGGGGATTTCCTGCAGCTGCCCCTTGGAGGGGAAATCATGAACGCCATCGCTGACTATATCCTGAAATTCCGCCCGGAAAGTGCAGAGCCATACGTTTTCCTGACAACAGGCAGCCCGCCAAAGCCGCTCAGCCACTGCGCCCTATACAAACGGCTGAAGAAATACAAACTCCTTGCCGGCGTTGCCCCTAGGGAACAGCGGGGGTTCCACAGCCTCCGCAGGACATTCGCTACCGGGCTGTCTTCGTCAGGAGTGGATATTTCGACCATCTCATCCCTTATGGGGCACAGGGGCATTGATGAAGACCGCCCTTACCTTTCATACGATAACAAGCAGATGGCTTTTGTAGCAATGGGATGCGCAGATGTACCGTTCTCCGGGAAATATTATTCTGACTGCAATTCTGTCCAAATGCATACGGGAGGTGGAGAGGATGTATTATAAGAGGCTCTGGAAAGACTTTCAAGGATTTTTAGACTATAGGAAAGCGTCCGGCTACAGTACGGATAACTATAAACGGATACTTACGGAATTTATCAGTTTCAGTGAAGGCGCTTTCCCAAACGCAGAAAGCATCTCCAAAGCGATGATAGACGGCTTTCTTTTGCAAAAGGCAGGATGCACTGTAAATACGCAGGCTGTGCATATATCCGTATTCCGCGTCTTTACGAAATACCTTTGTTTCCTGGGAAGGGCAGCCTATATTCCTGATGAGGACTATTCCTTACAGCGGGAAACCTATATCCCCCACATACCCGACCGGGAGGAGCTGCACTCCTTTTTTCAGACAGTGGACAACTGCAGCCTTGACAGCCCGGCATTCCATGCCGGGATTATGCTGCCCGTCATATTCCGTATGCAATACTGCTGCGGGATGAGGCCGGGAGAACCTCTGCGGCTCCGGAAAGATGATGTCAACCTTACGGACGGGGGTATCTATATCTGCGAAACCAAGAACAACAGAGACCGCCACATCATGATGTCGGATGACCTTCTGCGGATGTGCAGGAAGTATGATGGCATGGCCGGGGACAGGGAATGGTTTTTTCAATATGCGGACGGCTCCCCTGTCCAGGTCCGCCGGATAACAAGGCTGTTCCGGAAATGCTGGAAAGCAAGCAGCGGATGTGCGGAAGTCCGGACAAGGCCATATGATCTCCGCCATGCGTTCGCAACACATACTCTTATGCGGTGGATTGAAAACAGAAATGACGTAATGGCATTGCTTCCATATCTCAGTGCGTATATGGGGCATTCCAAAATAAGCAGCACTTTTTACTACATACATCTCCTGCCGCAGCGGCTGCGTGAATCTTCCGGGATCGAATGGGATGCATTGGACGAAATCTACAGGGAGGAGGACCACTATGAAGAAATTTAAAGATCCGGCGTTGTTCGGACATATAAAAAACTATCTGACTGTTTATCTGCCGCTCACACGGCGGAAAAGCGTGAACACGGTGGAAGCATCCCGTTATGGGCTTAACCTTTACATTGACTATCTTTGTGCTGCCAGAGGGATAAAAATCAATGATATTTCCACAACTGATTTCAATGCGGAATATATCAGCGGTTTTCTGGTATGGCTTCAGGATGAACGGAAAAATGAGGTAACATCAGTCAACCAAAGGCTGTCCCAAATCCGCTCTTTTTGCAGATATCTGTTCAAAAATGACATACTGAAACAGGCAGAGATCAGTAAGATACGTGACATATCCATGTTGAAGGATGCGCGCAAAGAAACTTTTGTCTATCTGTCGGTTACTGAAATGAAAGCCCTGCTGAAGATTCCGGACGCTGATACAAGGAAAGGGATACGGGACAAGTTTTTCATGGCATTACTCTATGACAGCGGCGCACGTGACCAGGAATTGTTAGATTTAAAAGTGCGGGATTTTGCCATTAAGGGAAATAAAACTGCAGAACTCCATATCACAGGAAAGGGGACAAAATACCGATGCACTCCAATATCAGAAGAACTCATCCCACTATATCACAGATATATGTCTGTTTTTCATGGCAGCGAAGACAGAACTGGAAATGAATTTTTGTTTTATACTGTAAGAAATGGGATAATAACAAAAATGTCCCCGGACAATGTCCAGCGTTTTCTCAGAAAATACGGGCATATCATGAGCAGCGAATCTGAAAATTTCCCGCACATTCATCCCCATTTGTTCCGCAGGACACGGGCTATGCATCTATATATTGCAGGAGTTCCGCTTCCTTTGATATCTGAATGGCTTGGACATTCCCAGATTGAAACAACACAAATTTACGCCCGTGCAACAATGGAAATGAAGCGTCAGGCAGTGCAGAAACTTGGTGATAATCCTTGTTCGGTTCTGGATAATGATGTCGTGTTCAAATATGCAGATGATGCAGAAGCAATGAAGAAACTGTGCGGTTTGTCAAAATAAAATGCCGACAAAAAACAAGGGAGAATCTTGATTTTTCAGATTCTCCCATACATAAATCGTATATATCGGCATTTAATGAAAATCGGCATAACCTCCGAAATGCAGATATCTGCATTTTGGAGGGACTGTGACCCTCCGATTACAATGTATCACTGATACATAGAAACCCATAAGGGAATCTGAGGAAGGAGGGCTGAGCCAATGGATATTTTAGGACTGATTGCAGTGCTGAGCTTCGGCTTGACCTGCTTTGGAATAGGATACTTTATCGGGATAGTAACAAGACACAAAATAGCCGTCCCCAGTGAAAGGATGCGGTTATTTTTAGCACTTAATTAACTGGGCTAACCGGCTATCGGTAACTCCTGTGGGGGCATCTGTTGGCGCAGATGCCTTTCTTTATGTTTAATATACCACAGTATCCAGAGCATCGCAAGCATTTTTTAGCGATTATCTGATTTGCCAAAATTGAAATTTTAAATTCCACTCTCAAAATGCAGGCATTGTGTCACACCTGATGCAAAAGTGTCCAAAATGGCAGTTTTTATTTCAGGATTCCTCTGTTTCAATGATGATTTTCTGGCCGATTTGGCCCGATAATTGTTACAGATGTTATAGAACTAAAAAATTACAGATTCGTTACAGATTCAAATTCAGAAATGCTCTTTACCTGTGCGGCTTTTGTCAGCAGCTGTCTCAGCACGGCGATATCCTTTACAGAAGAGATTCGTTCCCTGAGGTCTGCAGGGACTTCCCCGTAAACCGCCAGCAGTCCAAAGAGCATCTCCTGAGCTCCTTCTGTTCTGCCTTCCGCACGTTCATCCTTCAGCATTTCCTCAAACAGCATATACCTTTCCCCCATTTCCCTGTCAGACTTGATTCGCCGGATAGTAAGCTGGAGGCGCCTGACATAATCGTCCCCGAAATCCCCTCTGCTTTCCGCCTCCTCGGCGGAAAGGAATTTTAAAAACCTTACCAGGGCTTCCGGCACTTCTTTCTCATTCTTTCCCTTCGTGCTTAAGAATATTGTGTGGCTCCCGTCCTCGTAGCGAAAAGAGCCGTCCTCCGCAAAGACATGCTTTACTGTGTAGCGGTACTTCCCCAGCAGAAAAGGATCGAAGTCACACAGGAACACCACATAACTGTCCGGCAGTTCCCCGTAGGGGACGCCTGACAGAAGCAGGTCCATGTCCATCTGGCTGTGGTAGTAGCGGCATCGCCTTTCCAGCGGTTGGCCCGCAACCTGCATTTCCACGTTAAAGCGTGTGCCTTTTCCGTCCCTGGCAAATACGTCAAGACGTATGCCTTTGTACTGCGGGTGGTACACGATGCTTTTCTCCGTGTCCACTTCCACATGGTCAACGGCGATACCAAGAGCCAATTCCAGCAGCTGTTTACAGTTCTCCGGCTCCGACATCACCGCCGCGAAAAGAAAGTTGTCTTTTAACGTCAGTTGCCGGAGCGTTTTTCTTTCTGTCATGTTTCCTCCCGTCCCAGAGGAATCCTAAACTCAGGATAGCACTATTATGACGGTATGTCAACTGTTCCTGTACCATTTCACAATAATAAAGGAAGCAGTTCAGTTTTCGGCTCAACTGTTGCGTCTATGCATACAAAACGCACAAGAAATGTGTTTTGACGCTTGTATACATCGCAAAATTGTAAGTATTTGCGGTCTTCAGGACAGAAGAGAGATGAAAAAAGAGTGAAAATCTTCTGCCGGATTTAGAAATTTGCTTATCATTCCTGCTGTCCTGTGTTATACTGTTATTCATAATATGAGCGGTGGGTTTCTGGTTGCTTTTAGACAATTCATTTCTTTCAGACCAGAAGATTTTTATGCTATTCCTTTGCTGAAAATTATCGATTTTCAAAGTATTTCCAGATTGCTTTTTAGTACAATTTGGTGAGAATTCAGGAGGTCACATGAAATACGACTATTTAATCATAGGCTCCTGAGTTTTGAAGTTTAAATTTTAAAATAGCCCAGCAAACCCTTGTGGTTGCTGGAAATTTTTTGTCAATATTTTG
>CANREV010000041.1 GCA_947629645.1 uncultured Acetatifactor sp.
TTTCCAGAGGTAAGTTTACCACACTTGAGACATTTTCTCTTGTGGTTTATTAAGACATTATCATAAATGACTTATATACTGCAATTCGCGCAATAAGATTGGTCTTGACAAAAAAACCGATGCGTGGTATATAAAAATTGTGAGTTGTTTCTAAAAAATAATAATTGGCATGCGACAAAGGCGTTTGGAATATTCCCAACGTCTTTTTCTTTTTTGTTCGGCCGTGTGAGAGACATGCCGCATTGTCAACGGGAAAGCGAGGGATGAAACATGCAAAACATTGAATTGACCAAGCGGGCGGAAACGGTGAACGAGCTGCTGGCGCGATACGGCGTTAAATTCGGGATATACAAGAACAATGAGTTCAAGGAGCAGCTCTTCCCGTTTGACACAATCCCAAGAATCATCAGGAAAGATGAGTTCGCGTATCTGGAAAAAGGACTGAAACAGCGGGTTATGGCGCTCAACTGCTTTATTCGTGACATTTACGGGGAAAAGAAGATCATTCGGGACAAAGTCGTGCCCGAAGAGTTCGTATACATTTCATCGGGGTATCTGGCGCCTTGCGATGGCGTGCTGCCGCCCAGAGGGATATACACCCACATCGCGGGGATCGACCTGGTACAGGGCAGGAACGATGAGTGGTATGTGCTGGAGGATAATCTGCGGGTGCCGTCTGGGGCATCCTATCCGATGATTGCCAGAGAAATCTGCAGAAAGAGCAGTCCTGTCACTTTCGAGACATACCATGTGGAAGATAACAGATACTATGCAAAACTGCTGCGCCGGACGATGGACTATGTCAATACGGGAGGGCATACGGTGATTCTTACGCCGGGACGCTACAACGCCGCATACTTCGAGCACTCTTACTTCGCGGAAAAGACGGGCGCACATCTGGCAACGGGCAGTGAACTCATGGTGGAGGACGATTATCTGTACTTTGTCGATTACTCCGGCAGGCGGGAGAAAGTGGGAGCCGTTTACAGAAGGATTTCCGATGAGTATCTTGATCCCATGACCTTCAACGAGGAGTCGGTCATCGGTATTCCGCATATATATGACGTGTATCGGAAGGGTCATGTGGCGCTCCTCAATGCGCCGGGCAATGGCGTGGCAGACGACAAAGGCATCTACTACTTCGTGCCGAAGATGGTGCGGTACTATCTCGGAGAGGAGCCAATCTTACAGAATGCGCCGACTTATCTGCCCTACTATGAGGAGGATATGCGGTATGTGCTGGAGCATTTCGATGATCTTGTATTAAAAGATGTGGCGGAAGCAGGAGGGTACGGAGTCGTCTTCGCAGACAGGATGACAGCGCAGCAGAAGGCGGACTTTATCGAGCTTTTAAAGAGAGAGCCGAGAAGATTTATCGCGCAGGAGGTCATCGACTTCAAGGACATTGATATTGTAGAGGACGCGAGGCGTGTGCCGCGCAAGGCGGATCTGAGGGCGTTCGTTCTCATGGCGGACGAACCGATCGTCTGGAAGAGCGGACTGACGCGTTTTTCCAGAGATCCGGATTCTTTTATCGTCAACTCATCGCAGGGAGGAGGATTTAAAGACACATGGGTATTATCTCAGTAGAAAACTTAGACAGACTGTTCTGGCTCGGCAGATATTCCGAGCGGGTCTACACATCGGCAAGGCTGTTCGCGGACAGCTTTGACAGGATGATAGACATGGATATGGACAATTATGCGGCTTTTTGCAGGCAGCTGGATATTCCCAATATTTACAGTTCCCGGGAAGATTTCTGCAGCCGTTATATCTCAGACGAAAACGATCCAAACTCGATCTACTCCAATCTGATGCGGGCGTACGACAATGCCATTGTGCTCAGAAATGAGATCGGGAGTGAGCCGATCACTTATATACAGCTCTCGGTCTATGATATGAAGAAGAGCAGGGTGTCAAGAGCACCGCTGGTGGGTCTGCAGAAGGTGGAGGACAACATTCTGGCATTCTGGGGTATCGTGGACGACATGATCGAGAATGAAAACATACGAAACGTCATCAAGATTGGAAAACGGATCGAGCGTCTGGATCTGTATGGACGGCTGCAGATGAACAGGGAAAGCATCGTCAGGGAGGTGCACCGCCTTGCAGGGCGAATCGAGCGCACCAACTTGCACTATGACGAGAAAAATTTGAAAGAGCTGAAAAAACTTGCAGAAGAAGAACAAATAGACTATGATAGGGTCGTAGCGTTGGTTGACACATTGCGCAAGGATTGACAACATGAAAACATTACAATTCCACTATCATATGGAGATCGCTTTCTCCGAACCGGTGCACAGTCACATTTATACACTGAAATGTCTGCCCCAGACGGGCGGAACGCAGCGCATAAAAAAGTGCGTTTACCGGATATCGCCCGGCGGCAGGGTGCAGGAGAGCACAGACTCTTTCGGAAACAGAATGCTGTATGGCACGGTCGAGGAAGATCACAGTCTCTTTTTAGTGGATGTAATCGGTACTGCGGTGACTGATGTGCAGGATCCGGATATGCCGCAGAATACCCCGGATTTCTCGATCTATCGCTATCGGACGCCGCTGACACAGCCGGGAAGAAGAATCTTGGAACTGCTCGGGCATTGCAGAAAGCGAACGGCGGACATGTCTCTGTATGACAAAGCGCTCGTCTACATGGAGGCGGTGCACGGGAGTATGCAGTATAGCAAGGGCGTGACGGACATCGATACCACTGCGGAAGATGCGCTGGCGCTTGGGAGCGGCGTATGTCAGGATTATTCGCATATCCTGCTTGCGCTGTGCCGGGAGGACAGGATCCCTTCGAGATATGTGGTGGGTATGTTGACGGGCGATGGAGAGAGCCATGCGTGGGTGGAAATTTATGACGGAGTGCATTGGTATGGCTTTGACCCGACCAATAACGTGCCCGTGAAAGATTCCCATATCAAGATATCTCACGGCAGGGACTATCGGGACTGTTCTATCAACAGGGGCGTCTTCACAGGGCAGGCGGCGCAGCGGCAGAGCATTCTGGTCGAGGTGACCGAAAACGGCGGGACATCCGTCTGAGAGAGGAACGGTAAACGGCAATGATCGAAACGGTTGTGAAGGTCGATCTTCCGGTGGACGAAACGCTGCAGATCCGCAAAATGCGGCTGCAGCCGGAGAATGGAGGAAACGGCAGAAGAATCAGCATAGTCACTGGCATCCACGGGGACGAGCTGGAAGGGCAGTATGTGTGCTATAAGCTGTCCGACTACATACGGAAAAACATGAAATATCTCGCCGGAACGGTAGATGTCTATCCTGCGCTCAACCCTTTCGGCATCGATTCCATCACAAGGGGCATTCCGGCCTTCGATCTGGATATGAACCGCATATTTCCGGGGAACACGGAGGGGGATATGAACGAGTATCTGGCGGCGCAGATCGTGAGGGACGCGGTGGGATCGAATCTGGTGTTTGATATTCACGCCAGCAATATTTTTCTGACGGAAGTGCCGCAGATTCGCATCAATGAACTGCACGAGGACAGTCTCGTTCCCTACGCTGAGGAGGCGAATGTGGATTTTATCTGGATCCACGGAGCCAGCACCGTGTTGGAATCCACTTTTGCACACAGCCTGAATGCGGCGGGTACGCCCACGCTGGTGGTGGAGATGGGCGTGGGCATGCGCATTACCCAGGCGTACGGCGACCAGTTGTTTGCCGGAATCGTCCACCTGATGAAACGCCTCGGCATCTGGAAGGGGGAAGATTTTGACGTGAGAACGCCGATCGTCTCTGCGGACAATGAGGATGTGGGTTTCCTGAACGCCTCCACGTCCGGCATTTTCCTTAAAAACGTCGAGCACGGAGCCGTCCTGAAAAAAGGCGATTTGATCGGCAGAATTGTAAATCCTTTGACGGGTACGGTGGCGGACGAAATTACGTCTCCCGCGGATGGCTGGCTTTTTACCATCAGAGAATATCCCGTTGTCAGCGAGGGCTCTCTGCTAGGAAGGATACTGTATGGAAAAGAAAATTCTGTTTGAAATCAAGGCGCTATACCGAGATGACTTCCGTGTATCGGGCTTTTCTTTCGGGCGTGGGGAGAAGGCCGTCTGCATCATCGGCAGTATGCGGGGCAACGAAAATCAGCAGTTGTACTGCTGCTCTCAGCTCATCAGAAAATTGAAGGAGCTGGAGGCGAAAGGCCGCATTCATGAGGGAAAGGAGATTTTGGTCGTACCCTGCGTCAATCCTTATTCCATGAACATTAAGAAAAGATTTTGGAGTATCGATAACACAGACATCAACAGAATGTTTCCGGGGTATGACCAGGGGGAGACAACGCAGCGGATTGCGGGCGGGCTCTTTGAGGCAATCAAGGACTATGTTTATGGATTGCAGTTTGCCTCCTTTTATATGCCGGGCAGATTCGTGCCGCACATACGCGTGATGAAGACAGGGTTTGAGGATGTGGAACTGGCGAAGAAGTTCGGGTTCCCCTACGTTGTCCTGCACACCCCCAGACCCTTCGATACCACAACGCTGAATTATAACTGGCAGGTGTGGGAGACGAAGGCTTTCTCCGTCTACACAACCTCCACGGAGGAGATCGACAGGGCGAGCGCAAGGCAGGCGGTAGAATCCGTGCTGAATTTCCTGCGGAAAACGGACGCAATCGACTATGACGGGTTTGAGGGCTATGTGTCCAAGGTGGTTTCCACGGAGGAGATGGTGACCGTGCGCAATAGGACCGCCGGATTTTTCGAGGGAAAAGCGGGAGCAGGAGAGCATGTGCGAAAAGGGCAGGTGCTGGCGTGTATCGCCGACTGCTATGAGGGAAACGTGACGGATGAAATTTGTTCTCCCACAGACGGCACGATTCTGTTCGCCCATGCGGAGCCGCGGGCGTATCAGAATACGGCAGTTTACAAAATCATTCCTGAAAAAGATGAGTGGTAGTCCTGCCGCTTGGTCCGGCAGATAGACGAATGATGCGCATATTCAGGCAGAATAGTTTTCAACATACACAACTATCGTTGAATCCTTAAATCTTAGTAGTATATATATTATCAGCGGACAATGGAGCCTGAAAGGGGGACATTGTCCATTTATTATGGGAGGCATATGAAAAATGAAGCCTATTGTTGGTGTTATGCCATTATGGGACGAAGAAAAAAACAGCATTTGGATGTTGCCCGGATATATGGACGGAATAGCGCAGGCAGGAGCTACCCCCATTATATTTCCATTTTCAAGTGACAAAGACGAGATCTCACATCTTGTCCACATATGCGATGGCATCCTTTTTACGGGAGGGCAGGATGTCTCTGCCAGGCTGTACGGCGAAAAACCGTTGGACGGGCTTGTTGCCAGCTGCGAAAAGCGCGATGCAATGGAAACAATGGTGTTAAAAATTTCCATGGAACTTGACAAGTCTGTGCTTGGAATCTGTCGAGGCATACAGTTTATCAATGCCGCGCTTGGAGGCACTTTGTATCAGGATTTACCTGTTCAGCACCCATCTGATATCAATCATCATCAGCATGCTCCGTATGATGTACCGGTGCATGAAGTAGAACTGATAGGGAACTCCCCATTGTATGAATGCCTGAAAACCAGAACTCTGCCGGTAAACAGCTATCATCATCAGGCGGTGAAAAAGACTGCTCCGGGGGTTGAAACAATGGCATTCTCTCCGGACGGGCTTGTGGAAGCCATATATATGCCGTCACAAAAATTCCTGTGGGCAGTACAGTGGCATCCGGAGTTTTCCTATAAAACGGACATAAACAGCAGAAAAATATTTCAGGCATTTGTCGGTTCAATGAAATAGCGCTTTTTTATGATAACCTTGAAATATCTACAGAATATTTTGATTATTCTCAAGATTCGTGATATAATAAGCAGGTACGCTGCTCAATGTTGCAGAAACGGATTGGTTTTAACAGGAGAGTATCTGAATGCGAATCAGCTATAAACCTTTATGGCACACCTTATTGGAAAAGGGAATGTCCAAAGAAGATCTTAGGATAAAAGCGAAACTTACAACGAATGCGGTTGCCAATATGGGCAAGGATCAGAATATTAGTATGAATACACTATTAAAAATATGTGAGGCCTTGCAATGCGGTTTTGACGGTGTGGTTGAAATAATCGGGCTGCCATCCGAACCTGCTTCGGAGGAACAGGAACCTAATATAAAGGAAGCGGAAACCATGCACAGGGCCAATCCGCCGAGATTAGTTTCTCTGTTTTCAGGGTGCGGGGGAATGGACAAGGGTTTTGAAAATGCCGGTTATCAGCGTGTATGGGCAAATGATTTTGACGTAGATGCACAGGCGGTTTTTAAACTTAATCTTGGAGAAATAGACGGAAGAGATATCACTGAAGTTCCTGTTGAGGATATACCGGATTGTGATATTTTAACCGCAGGATTTCCTTGTCAGCCGTTTTCAAATGCAGGCAATCGCAGAGGAGTTTATGATTCCCGCGGCGAGTTGTATTTAGAATGCCTTCGCATTATTGAAAACAAGAAACCCAGGGCTGTACTGTTTGAAAATGTAAAGGGATTATTATCATCAAAGCATCAAAACGGAAAAAAACTCATTGAAGTTATTAAAGAAGATCTTGAAAAGCTTAGTTACAGAGTGAATTATAAAGTGATTAACGCTTCAGATTATGGCGTCCCGCAGAACAGGGAGCGAATGATCCTGATCGGGCTTCGCGAGGATTTAAAAAAAACTTTTGAATTTCCGCCGGTGCAAAAAGATAAGAGCCATCTGACATTACGACACATTCTTGACATCCCTTCTGACTTACCTAACCAAAAATACTGGCCATATTCTCCGCAAGCGCAAAGTATGATCGAAATGATTCCCGAGGGTGGTTCTTGGAAGAGTATCCCATATGAGAAGTTGTCTCCCAGATTTCAAAGAATCCGCGATGATATGAAGAGGTATCATGCGCCGAACTTTTACAGGAGATTTGGCAGAGATGAAATTAACGGTACTATTACTGCGTCAGCGCAGCCGGAAAATTGTGGAATTACACATCCCACCGAGAACAGAAGGTATACCATTAGGGAAATAGCCAGGATACAAACGTTTCCGGATGACTTTATTTTTATTGATGATTCATTGAAGGATGTTGTCGCGATGTATAAATTGATTGGCAATGCTGTTCCCTGTCATTTGGCGGAGGTGATGGCAACTGCGATCTACCAGCAGGCGTTTGAGGAGGATAATGCATGAACTATTTTGTTTCCAGGGGAAATGTGGAGTCAGCGATAGACTACTTTAAGGGAAGCGGGTTTGATACAGATGATATGCTGTTTCTTTTTCTGTTAAGCAAACATATCGGAGTAACGACATCGTTTCCGGTAACTTATCTTGTAGGAAAATTGTCTGATCAGAGCAAAAAAGAGTATCTCAATTCAATGTGGCTCCTTGCCGGTCTTTTCGATTCATCGGAAAAATGCGGCAAAAAAGGGCTCATGTTCCCTACCGCTTTTCCGAGAATTTCCCTTTACCAGCCGGGTACAGAGTTTGCCGGAATCCTTGGACGGATCAAAGACACAATAGAGAAGAAAAATCTCAATGTTCCCATTTACAATGATAACGATTCTATGTTGACGCTCAAAAGCAACTACCGTGATCTGATCCGAGAGAATTATTTAAAGGGAAACAAGATATCTTTATCCCATCTGGCGGCATGGGTGTTTCGGTATACAGGATTTGATTTTGAAACGGCTCCTGATGAAAAGCAGTTTACCCGTGTGATAGAAAAAGTCATATGCAGGTTCTTTAAGATTACCAAAAACGATTTTCTCTGGCTCTTCGAGAATGATTTGTCAATAAACAGGCTTTCTCCCTGCACTACCGGGATCAGCGGGAAACAGGTCAGGGATTGTTTTGCTTTTGAGGATTCAAAAGTCCCGGATGTTGAACCTGCAGCAGCCGGGGAAGACAGGCAGAGGAGTTGTGTGGAGCGGGATGTTGTGGAATGTTATCTTGCGTTAAATGGGGACAATCCAAGCGACAAAGATATTTTTGACATCCTTATGAGCAAGAAGCAGATTGTACTAACCGGCGTTCCGGGTGTTGGAAAATCAAGATATACTCAGCGCCTATGCGCTAATTCGTTTTTTGGAGAGACAAAGACGATTCAATTCCATGCAAGTTACGCCTATGAAGATTTTATCGGTGCAGAAATATTGGAAACTGGCAAGGACGGTTCATATGTCGCAACGCGCAAGGGCGTTTTTCTGGACTTTGCCAATGAAGCTATAAACCATCCTGATGTAAATTACCTGTTTGTCATAGATGAACTGAACAGAGGAAATATAGCGGAAATATTTGGAGAAACGATTCTTGCTTTAGACCGTAACTATACGGTGGCTCTTACGCGCAAATACGGGGATGTGTCCGAACTGCATCTTCCGGACAACTTGTATATTGTTGCAACCATGAATACAAGCGACAGAAATATTGCGTTTCTCGACCTTGCGATAAGAAGGCGTTTTGCTTTTGTTTCCCTGGTTCCCAATTATGATTTTCTGTCTGAAGAGGTTGTGTTGGAGGATTATGATCTTGGCAATGTGCTGCGTATGATAAACCAGCGTATTGTGGATACTTTAAAAGATCCGGAAATGATTCTTGGACAGTCATATTTTATTCCGGTTAAATCCGATAAGGGATACATATGGGATTTTGAAAAGTTTAAAAACCAGTTTAACTTTGTGCTGCTTCCAACAATAAAAGAATACAGTTTTAACGAACCATCCGCGGTCAATACTATTGTGGGAGAAAACCTTGGTGATGGAATTCAGGACACGGCTGAATTCAAAATGGCGTTTGACGCCGAATTTTCTGTATAAGGGGTTAGGTTATGGCCATATCGACAGATTCTGCGGAACAAAACATTATAACCATACAAGACGGCGAACAGGCATTTTTTGAAGAATTCACCAAGAAATACGGTATTGACTGGTCATATGAAGAGAGAAAAAATAATATTCTTCCTCTTAGCAGATCTTATGTTGGTTATATCACAACGCCTGACCGGATAATCTCTCTTAAACCGAAGTATCATGAGATAGGTTTTGAACATATCATCAGGCTTTATCTTTATGTCTACGGATACAGACCAACGGATAGCGCCGCTATTTTAGATCTGTCCAATGCGGAAACCAGCGCTGATGTAGCGGATATGTTCCTGCGGAATCTGCGCAGGAATGTTCAGGAAGGAATCATCCGCACATATGATCGGAAGTCGGTACACACCACAGCTCTGAAAGGCCGGGTTGACTACACCAGGACCTATCTTGCTGCTATGATGCGTAAACGGAAATTTGTTGATGCGCGAGTTTCTGTTCTATCTCTGAAGAATGACTACAATGACTTAATTTTAACTGCGCTTAAGAAACTTTGGCATGTTAGTAAATACGCCTCGGAAGCAAAGGAATTATCCATGTACTTTGAGGGTGCGTCTTCAGAGGTCCCCAAAGGCAGTGTCCTTTTGGAACGGATTCATTTCAATTCAAACACTTCCAGATATAGGAGAACGTTAACTTATGCCGCAATGATAATTGATCAATTATCTTACAGCGATAGCGGAGAGGCAGTTGGAACAGATAGTTTTTTGATTAACTTTGACCGGCTTTTTGAGGATTTTGTTGCCAAGGTACTTAAGGAAATCCCCGAAAAAAAAGAGTTCACTACATGGGCAAACAAAAAGAAATTCGCAGATGTAATCGGAATAAACGGCAAATATGGGGAACGGGAATACCAGCCGGACATCATCTATCGCTATACACCGGAAGATGAGAGATACGATTATATGCCCGCTGCTTATGCTGTTCTTGATGTAAAGAACAAGGCTTATGAGCAATTCAAAAATGCGGATATTTATCAAATGCTGACATATGTCAGGCTCCTTCACGGGAAGAAGGCAATCTTATTGTATCCTTCTTTCTGCAAACGATTACCTGAGACCCTTTCCTTGGATTCCGCTGTTTTTGAGCCATCAACTATTACAGCGTGTTTTGTAAATATTGCTGACGAAACAGGTGCGGAATTTTTGAAGTCCATCAAATGGTTTGCTGATGCGGTAGTCAATGCAATCCTGGAAATACCGGTGAAGTAGAACTGTCTGTCAGGGTATCTGTAATTTGGTGAGAACAAATAGAGGAAGATAGGATATGAATTTAAAAATTGCATTGCTTCAGCTTCTTCCGGGAGACAGCTTAGAGAAGCAATTTCAAATCGGAAAGGCAGCCTGTGAAACGGCAAAAGCCATGGATGCCGACATTGCCTTATTCCCGGAGATGTGGAGCGATGGGTATGCCATTCCACAGGATGAAACGGTAATAAAAGATTTGTCTATTGCCGCTGACAATGATTTTATACAGAAGTTCAGCAGACTTGCCGCCAGATTACAGATGGCGGTCGGCATCACTTTTCTCGAGAGGCATGATCCGAAGCCTTTGAATTCTATGATACTTTTTGACCGAAAGGGGAAGGAGATCCTGCATTATTCCAAGGTACATACCTGTGCTTTCGATCTGGAAAAGATGCTGTCGCCGGGCGAGGACTTCTTTGTCGCGGATCTGGATATCGGCAGAGGTATTGTCAAAGTCGGATCCATGATATGTTTTGACAGGGAATTTCCTGAGAGCGCGAGGATTTTGATGCTAAAAGGCGCAGAGCTGATTCTTGCTCCGAATGCTTGTCCGATGGAAATAAACCGTCTGGCAGCACTTCGTGCCAGAGCCTATGAAAACATGATTGCTATCGCCACTTGCAACTATCCTGAGGGACAGCCGGACTGCAATGGGCGTTCCACTGTCTTTGATGGCGTTGCATGGCTTCGGGATGAACCGGGATCGCGTGATATGTGTATCCTGGAAGCGCTGGGGAAAGAAGGAATCTATGTGGCTGATATTGACCTTGATCTGCTGCGGGAATATCGTGCGAACGAGGTGATGGGAAATAAATACCGTCATCCGGAAAAATATGAAATGCTTATAACGCTTTGATGCAGTCACAGACACATTTAGAGCATGCGATATGGTAATATCTTGAAAAATCGGACAGGTGCCATTATAATGAGAGTTAGCAGGATTTATAAAGAAAGGAGAAAACAATATGGGATTTCTGACAGGCAAGACAGCTATTATTACAGGAGCGGGCAGAGCAACGCTTAAGGATGGCCGATGCGGTTCCATTGGCTATGGGATTGCTACAGCTTATGCAAAAGAGGGCGCTAATCTGGTAATCACAGGGCGTAATGTGAAGAAACTGGAAGACGCTAAGGAAGAACTGGAAAGATTATACGGTATTAAGGTGCTTATAGTTCAGGCGGATGTGAACGCCGGCGCTGACAATGAGACAGTGGTGAACGAGGTAGTAAAACGGACTGTGGAAACCTTTGGCCGGATCGATGTTCTCATCAATAATGCACAGGCTTCCGCCTCCGGTGTGCCTCTGGCAGACCATACCACCGAACAGTTTGATTTGGCAGTGTACTCCGGACTTTATGCTGTATTCTATTATATGAAGGCATGCTACCCTTACCTGAAGGAAACCAAAGGTACCGTGATCAATTTTGCATCCGGTGCGGGCTTGTTCGGAAACTTCGGTCAGTGTGCATATGCGGCAGCCAAGGAGGGAATCCGCGGCCTGACCCGTGTGGCGGCTAACGAGTGGGGTAAAGACGGCATCAATGTAAACATCATCTGCCCGCTGGCATGGACTGCGCAGTTGGAGCAGTTTCAAGAGGCATATCCCGATGCTTTTGAGAAAAATGTGCACATGCCGCCTATGGGACATTACGGCGATTCCGAACTGGAGATCGGGCGCGTCTGTGTGCAGCTGGCTTCTCCCGACTTTAAATTCATGAGCGGTGAAACACTTACGCTGGAAGGCGGAATGGGATTGCGGCCGTAAGGGGAGCTGACAATGGTAATCATAAATAGCGAGTACAGACCCTGCATCAGGCTGTACTCGCTATTTATAATTTACGCGAGCAATGAGCCGGACTGACAAGTAATCACGGATTGTCTTTTTCGTTTTTCATGCTCTTTTTGGCTTCTTCATGGTATTGGCATCGTATTACCCGTCTCCGATACCGAATGCGCCGGCAAAACTGTTACTTCAAATGGGAACCGGACAAAGACTTCAAATGGGATCCGGACAAAGATGCGGCTTGATAAAAGAAGAGCTTTAAGATAGAATGAATTTAAAATGTCGATCGAAGTCAGACCGGGGTTTTAAATGATAATATTTATTTTGCACATATAAAGGGGAGCGGGTATGCGTTTAAGCGTCATACCGCTATGACATGGATTTTTCTTTCGATGGAGGAAGGAGCAGATACATCAATGCTGACACAGTTTTCAAGGACAGAATTATTGCTTGGGAAAGAGGCTATGGGGAAATTGTCCGAAGCGAGAGTGGCGATTTTTGGAATTGGCGGCGTAGGAGGGTATGTGTGCGAGGCTCTCGTACGCAGCGGGGTAAAAGCGTTCGATTTGATCGATGATGATAAGGTCTGCCTGACCAATCTGAATCGACAGCTGATAGCCACAAAAAAGACAGTGGGACGGTATAAGACGGAAGTGATGAAGGAGCGGATCCTTGAGATCAATCCGGAGGCGGACGTAAAAATTTACCAATGTTTTTTCCTGCCGGAAAATGCGGATGAATTTCTTTTTGAGGAATATGACTATATCGTGGACGCGGTAGATACGGTTACCGCCAAAATCGCGCTTGTCATGAAGGCCCAGGAAAAAGGTATCCCCGTTATCAGCTGTATGGGAGCCGGCAATAAGCTGGACGGCAGCCGGTTCAGAGTCGCTGATATTTATGAGACCAGGGTATGCCCTCTGGCAAAAGTGATGCGAAGAGAATTAAAAAAGCGCGGCGTAAAAGAGTTGAAGGTTGTTTATTCCGAAGAAAAGCCCATAAGGCCATTGGAAGATATGTCCATCAGCTGCCGGACAAACTGTATCTGCCCGCCCGGAGCAAAGCATAAATGTACGGAAAGACGGGATATACCGGGAAGCGTGGCCTTTGTACCATCGGTAGCCGGGCTCATTATTGCGGGCGAAGTCGTAAAAGACCTGTGCGGAATCAAAACGGAGTAACCGCGATACGGATAGTTTGGCGGGAGCATTTTGTGAAAGGAAACAGAGATGAGTAAGATCCTGTTGCTGGAAGATGATGTAAGTCTTGTTGGCGGGCTTAGCTATTTTTTAAAAAAGAATGATTTTGATGTCGAGATCGCGCGTACTGTAGCGGAAGCGATGCAGATGCTGGCTGATCTTTCCGGATTTCATCTGCTTATTTTAGATGTCACCCTGCCGGACGGTACAGGATTCGATGTCTGTGAAAAGGTGAGAAAACAGAATGAAGAGATTCCGATTCTCTTTTTAACGGCGTCTGACGAAGAAATAAATATCATACGGGGATTGGACAGCGGCGGTGACGACTATATCACAAAGCCGTTCAGACTTGGGGAATTGTGTTCGCGTATTCGGGCATTGCTTCGCAGGGCAGGCGTATCCGGAGGAAAACCAAACAACCTCATTAAATGCGGAGATCTTCTGATCGACCTTTTAGGATGCCGCGTCTCTGTGAGCGGGAAGACCTTGGATTTAACAAGCGCGGAATACCGATTGTTATGTCTGTTAGTTCGCAATGCAGGCCGCATTGTCACAAGAGACATGATTTTGAATGAATTGTGGGACGCCACAGGGAATTTTGTTGATGGCAATACTTTGTCAGTCTATGTCAGGAGACTCAGGGAAAAAGTTGAATCAGATCCATCGCGCCCGCAGCGTCTGATTACTGTCCGTGGATTTGGTTATCAATGGAAAGAGGTGTCGGTATGAGTTTGTTTCGCGATAAGCAGATCAGGGGCTATTTTATTTTTCAGCTCCTGTTTGCGTTACTGGTCTTTGGCGCGGGTCTGGTATTGGGAATGTGCCAGATAAACGGCGCCAAGGCAATGTATCTCGGGCATGACGAAGCGGTGGCCTCTTCCCTGTTAGAACAGGGAGTATCGAGGGAAGTGATCGCTACTTCGCTTACGAATACCAGGATCAGTAAAGCCGGGCAGGATCTGTTGACTGTCGTGGGTATAGGGGAGCAGACAAACAATAGTATGCTTCCCTTTCTTTATCAGTACCAGAAATCTGTTTTTTTCACCCTGACCATGATTGCCATGCTTTTATGTCTGGTACTTATTTGCGGTACGTTTCTTTTCTTTTGGAAAAGACAAAAATTATATGAGCAGACGCAGGAAGCGCTGGATCACTATATCAACGGGGAATATACCTGTCATCTGCCGCAAAACAAAGAAGGCGCGATCTATCAGATGTTTGCTTCTGTAGAGCAGCTCGCTACCATGCTGCAATCCAGGAATGAGGCGGAAAATAAAGCGAAAGATTTTTTGAAAAGAACAATTTCAGATATATCCCATCAGTTAAAAACTCCCCTTGCAGCCCTCAATATGTATCAGGAGATTATTGCAGGAGAACCGGACAATGGGGAAACGGTAAGAGAATTTTGTGCTAAAATCGGCGTCTCTTTAAAGCGTATGGAACAGTTGATACAATCTATGCTGAAGATCACCCGATTGGATACCGGGAATATTGTATTCGAGAAAGGCCTTTACAATGTAACGGAGTTGATCGCGCTGTCTGTTAATGAATTAACGTTACGGGCCCAAAACGAGGGCAAACAGATCGTGATCTCCGGGAATCCGGATCAGCGAATCGTCTGTGATCTGGAGTGGACGGGCGAGGCTTTGGGAAATATTGTCAAAAACGCTTTAGATCACACAAATTCAGGAGGAAGGATCCGTATCACATGGGAATGTACTCCGACAATGCTGCGCATTCTTATTTCCGATAATGGACATGGGATATCCCCGCAGGACATACATCACATTTTCAAGCGCTTTTACCGAAGTAAATACGCTCTTGACACTCAGGGAATCGGACTGGGGCTTTCTCTTGCAAAGGCCATCATCGAGGGACAGGGAGGGATGATTTCTGTGCGAAGTGAGCAGGACGAAGGTACGACTTTCACGCTCTCTTTTCTTACAGAATCGTAAGGTTAAATTCACCTGGTTGTAAGCTGCCTTTGTTATCGTAACAGACAAAGGAGGAAACGATGATGAAAAGTTATCTTGATTTGATCCCTGTTTCAGCGAGAGTACACCGCGGGCAGACCCGTATGACCAGATTGTGCATTGTGCTTTCCGTTTTTTTGATTGCTGTCATATTCGGAATGGCCGATATGTTCCTTCAAAGTCAGATGCAGCAGACACTTCGGGCGGATGGAGCCTGGCATGTGGCATTTCATTCATTGGATGAGGAACAGATGGCGTTGATCAGCGCGCGGCCGCAGGTGAAGGCCGTCAGTCGCTATGCCGTTACCAATTACCGGTTGGATATGGGGTATGCTGTCAACGGAACCCAGACGGCGCTGTGTGGATTTGATGAATCTTTTTTTGATTTATGGCCGGGAATTCACCTGCTTGATGGGACATTCCCGAGAAAGGACAATGAAGTTCTCGTATCGGAGAGTATCAGGGACAGGCTTGGACTTGACACAGGAGATACCATAGAGGTTACGTCTCCTGACGAACTTTTCGTGTTCCGGATCACCGGATTTGTGGAGGACACCTCATATATGCTGCAGTCCGGAGCATTTGGTGTCTTTATGAATACAGACGCTTACCTGTCATGCTTTCAGGAGGCCACTTTGGCGGAGGATTTCGTTTATTTTGTGGAATTTAAACCCCGCTGCAGGATTCAAAACGTTATCGGGGATATCTGCGAACAGCTTAAAATTTCCAGAGATGCTGTCAGTGAAAATGCCAAACTGATGGGACTGCTTTTGCAGAGCAAAGACAGCTATATTCTGATGTTATATCTTGTGGCAGTCATCCTTGCGGCGCTGGTAGCTTTTGCCGGTATGATGATGATCCTTGGCAGCCTGAACAGTAATGTGGCACAGCGGACAGAATTTTTTGGAATGCTGCGCTGCCTTGGTGCAAGCGCAAAGCAGATCAGGCGCTTTGTGCGTTTAGAAGCTCTCTTCTTATGCCGGACCGCAATTCCTCTTGGCCTCATTGCAAGCATGGCAGTTGTGTGGCTCTTATGCGGAGCGCTGAAAGTGATCGGTCCGACTTATTTTGGCGAAATGCCCTGTTTTGGTATCAGCCGGATCGGTTTGTGCGCAGGCTGTGTGATCGGTCTGCTGACCGTTCTTACGGCAACAAAATCTCCGGCGAAGAAAGCGGCAAAGGTGTCCCCGCTGACAGCCGTTTCGGGTAATGCTGATACGGTGTTCGCCGCGAAAAAAGCGGCAGACACGGCGCTGTTCCATGTGGAAACCGCTCTCGGGATCCACCACGCCGCGGGTAGTAAAAAGAATCTGTTTTTGTTGACCGCATCTTTTGCTTTCAGTATTATCCTGTTTTTGAGTTTCAGTACATGCGTTGATTTTATGTTTCATGCGCTTACACCGCTGCAGCCCTATACGCCGGATGTTTCGATTGTGAGTAGGGACAACAGCTGTGCGATCCCTGATGAACTGCTTGCCGGACTTAAGGAGAAGCCATACATCAATCGGATTTATGGCCGCAGCTTTGCCTATGATCTGCCTGCCCGGATTGGCGGTGAAGAGAAAACGGTGAATCTGATTTCTTATGAAACTCATCAGTTTGGCTGGGCTGAAGATGACGTACTGCAGGGAAGCATGGAGCGGGTCCAAAGCGGAGATGGCGTTTTCCTGGTAGCGGGGGAAGGATTTGCGGCCAGTCCGGATGAAGAGATCGTGATTGAAACAGCGTCTGGTCCTCAAACGATAACAATAGCGGGAATTTTGAGTTACACGCCATTTGACAGCGGGGGAGAAACCGGCACCCTCATCTGTTCGGAAAGCCTGTTCCGGCAGCTTACAGGCGAAGCGGGCTATACGATCCTTGATCTTCAGTTAAAGGATAAGTCTGACCCCGTGGTTGAAGAAATACGAAATATTGCCGGAGAAGGTTATGTCTTTTCCGACCGGAGGGCAGGCAACAGCGAGGTGCGGGCCACTTTTTATTCTTTTGCTTTGTTCGTCTATGGATTTCTGGCGATTATTGCTCTGATTGCAGCGTTCAATATTATTAACAGCATTGGTATGAGCGTTTCCGCAAGAATGCGTCAGTATGGTGCAATGCGGGCGATAGGAACCAGCATACGGCAGCTGAAATCGATGGTTGCGGCGGAGACGTCAATATATCTTCTCTGCGGATTGATAACGGGTTTGGGGCTGGGACTTCCCCTTCATTATGCTTTGTATCGGAGAATGATCACCTTGCGATGGGGCGATTTATGGAATCCGCCGTTTCCGGAAATGTGCATCATCGCGGTTGTCATGATCGTTTCAGCTGTCATTGCAATGATAGGTCCGGTAAAAAGGATCGGTAAATTGTCCATTGTTGAAACGATCAGCGTACAATAACCGAAAATTTTTTAAAATTTGGAAGAAATGTAATTGATAACCATTAGAAAACTGTGATATGATCATTACAAATAAAGTGACGGCAGTTTTGCTGCGCTGTGTGATTGAGGCGCATACTGCTGCAGGGTATTAGTAAGGAACTGTTAAAAAATAATCTTTGCAAAGTTATTTCTGAACGGATCCTAATTGAGGAAAACAGATAACAGGAGGAAAACAATGACTTACGCAGATTTTTTTAATGAGATCAAGGGTAAATTGGTCGGGGCTGATGTGAGCGATATCAAGGAGCATCTGGCGTTTCAGTTCAATATCGAGGACGAGGAAGCGGGCGGCAGCTTTTATGTGGAGGTAAAAGACGGAGAACTCCATGTAGAGCCCTATGAGTACTATGACAGAGATGCCATGTTTATCTGCACTCCCGATGTGCTTTTTAAGATTGCGGACGGAGAACTGGACCCCGTTGCTGCCTTTATGGAACATAAGCTGCGGGTCGAGGGAAATATCGAAAAAGCGCTCTGCTTCAAGGAGATTGTGGAGAAGAAGAGGGGAAATGCGGACAGCAAAAAGAGCGCTGCAAAAAAAGCCGCGGACAAGGTTGTGGACAATATCGTAAAAAGCGTGGCTAAGAAAGCGGCGGGCAAAGAGAATCAAAAGGCAAGTAATAAGAAAAGAAAGTAAAAAGTAATAGGAAAAAAAGTAATTAAGAAAAGAAAGAGAAAAAGAGAAAAAGAAAAGAAAAGAAAGAGAGTAGGAAGAGAAGGCAATAAATGATAGAAAGAGAAGGCAATAAATGATAGAAAGAGATCAATAGGAGGCGTCCCAACGGAAAATTAAAAAACGTTTGGGCGGATCGATCGGCAGCGGAACAATGCCTTAAGGAAGGAACAAAGCGGAAGAAAAGGAAGCCGAAACGGCGTAATTTGAACGCTTCTCTGTTGCTTCCTTTTTTAATGCCTTATATAAACTTTTCTTTTTGTAAGAAATCTCTATACAGCGGGCCGGAAAAAAGGTAAAATAAGGAAAGGTCAGTAAAACTCTGTACCTGCAGGTGCGAAGAGTCTGCAGGAAAGTCTGCAGGTCATAGAAAGGCGTGAGTGTTAATATGGGCGTATTATCCGATTTGGAACCAAAGAATGTATTTTACTATTTTGAGGAGATAACAAAGATCCCCCACGGTTCTGGAAATGTGGAGCAGATCAGCGATTATCTGGCCAGCTTTGCAAAGGAGAGGAATCTGTTTTATATTCAGGATGCGTGGAAGAACATTATCATAGTAAAAGAGGCTTCCGCGGGATATGAGAAGGAGCCTGCGGTTATCCTGCAGGGCCATATGGACATGGTGGCGGTCAAAACGCCAGACTGCGATATCGACATGAAGACGGAAGGGCTGCGGCTCGCTGTAGAGGGCGATGAGATTTATGCAAAAGGCACCAGTCTGGGAGGGGACGATGGGATCGCGGTGGCTTATTGTCTGGCACTGTTGGATTCCCAAACTTTAAAACATCCTAAACTGGAGGTCATTCTCACGGTGGACGAAGAGGTGGGATTGGACGGAGCGAAAGCGATAGATCTTTCCATGCTGACCGGAAAAAGGATGGTGAATCTGGATTCCGAGGAGGAAGGGGTATTCCTGACAAGCTGCGCGGGCGGAGCCAGGGTGAAATGTTCTCTTTCCCTCTCTGGTTATAAGCGGGAGGCGGAAGCGTTCCGGATCACATTGGGAGGACTGCGCGGAGGACATTCGGGTGAGGAAATCCACAGGGAGAGAGGAAATGCTAATTGTCTTTTTGGAAGATTGTTAAAGCGATTGACTGACCGGATGGATGTCTGTCTGTGCGAGGCAGCGGGCGGTTTGGCGGATAATGCCATTCCGCAGGAAGTATCGGCTGTGATCGCCATTGATCCAAAGGACCGATCGGTTTTGGAAGAGATGCTTTCCGATCTGGAGCAGGAAATTAAGGGGGAGCTTGCCGTCAGGGATCCTGGGTTTTGTATCCGGTGGGAATCGCTGGGGCAGGGGACGTATGATTGCGCCTGTCCGGAGGATACGAAAAAGGCAGCCAATTTCCTGACAGCCATGCCAAACGGCGTGCAGGCCATGAGCGCTGACATCGAAGGGTTGGTGGAAACATCGCTGAATCTGGGAATCCTGGAATATAAGGGGGACGGCCTTGCGGCGGAATTTTCCGTGCGAAGCAGCGTGGAGAGTGAAAAGTACGCGCTGATCGACAAACTGCGCGCAGTAGCGGAATTGGCGGGAGGCAGCATTGAGGTCACGGGTGATTATCCGGGCTGGGCATACCGGCAGAATTCCCCGCTGCGGGATAAGATGGTGGCCCTGTATGAAAAGATGTATGGGGCAAAGCCCGAGGTAGAAGCCATCCATGCAGGCC
This sequence comes from uncultured Acetatifactor sp., assembly GCA_947629645.1. Classification (GTDB taxonomy): domain Bacteria; phylum Bacillota; class Clostridia; order Lachnospirales; family Lachnospiraceae; genus Acetatifactor. Next base: position 19,883 of record CANREV010000041.1, read on the forward strand.
TGGAATGCGGTATCTTTAGCGGAAAGATCAAAGATCTGGACTGTGTCTCCATCGGCCCTAAGATGACGGCAATCCACACTGCCAAGGAGCGTCTGAACATTACTTCTGTCAGGCACGTCTGGGAGTATCTGGTAGCGCTGCTGGAAGAGAAGTAAGAGAAAAAGAGGTTGAGATATGGGATTTAGTAAAGAAAAGATGAAACAGATCGGCTGGCTCATGGTGTTGGCGGCCATATTGGTCCTGATTATTTTTTACAGTGAAAGGGTGTTTGAGGGGATCGGCTTTCTCTTTCAGATCACCACTCCCTTTTTGTATGGAGGCGTTATTGCTTTTGTGCTGAACCTGCCAATGAAAGCGTTTGAAAACAAGCTTTTCAAAAAATGGAAAGGGAAAGCGGCTTCCAGGCTGAAGCGGCCGTTGTCACTGATATTGTCCATTATATCGGTGGTTCTGGTGGTGGCGATCGTAATCGGCATGGTAGTGCCTCAGGTGACGTCAACAGCGGCGGAAGTGGGGAAGAAGATTCCGTCTTTTTTGGACAGAGTGTCTAAGGAGCTGAATGCCTTGGCCATCAAGTATCCTGAGTTTGCGGACAAGGCGAAAGAATGGGAAAGTCTGGAGATTAACTGGGAATCTATCGTTAATACGGTGATTGATTTCCTCAAAAACGGCGCGGGAGATGTATTGACTTCCACGGTCAGCGTAGCCAGCAGCATTATTGGCGGCATCGTCAACGCTGTGATCGCGTTCATCTTTGCGCTCTATATTCTGGCACAGAAGGAAAAGCTGGGTAACCAGTGCCGCAGGATCATCTCCGCTTATCTTCCGGAGAAAGCGGGAGACCGGATTTTGGAAGTGTGCTCCATGCTGCACAAAAATTTCAGCAATTTTATTACGGGACAGTGTCTGGAAGCGGTGATTCTGGGTACGTTATTCGTGATTGCAATGACGCTTTTCCGCATGCCTTACGCGCTGATGATCGGCGTGCTGATAGCGTTTACGGCGCTGATTCCTATTGTGGGAGCTTTTATCGGATGTTTTGTGGGGGCCTTTCTGATCCTGATCGATAATCCGCTGATGGCGCTGACGTTTGTGATTCTGTTTCTGGTCATCCAGCAGTTGGAGGGCAATCTGATCTACCCCAGAGTCGTGGGAAATTCCGTAGGTCTTCCCTCCATCTGGGTGTTGATGGCGGTGAGCCTTGGAGGCAGTCTGTTCGGCGTGGCAGGCATGTTGTTCTTTATCCCGCTTCTGTCCACGGTCTATGCCCTGATCCGCATCAGCGTAAACAAGCGCAATGCGGCGAAAGGAAAGTATTTCCCGCTGCCCGCAGAGAAGGGATCGGATGCGGCGGAGAGCGCGGGCAGGCAATCCGGCCTTTCCGGTAAAGGGCAAAAGAGCGGAAAGTTTTTAAAGAACCGGAAAGATGACTGAGAAACAGAATGGAGATAACATCATTGTATGACGGAGTCAGGAAGGAGAGAACATGAGCCAATTTGTATATGAAAAGGTAAAAGACCCTGAATTTTTTGCGGAAAACAGAATGAAGGCCCATTCCGATCATGTTGCTTATGCTGATCTGAAGGAGATGGAGAGCGGAGAGAGCAGCTTCCGTTTTTCTTTAAACGGTCTCTGGAAATTCGCTTATGCGCCCAATTATGTTTCGGCGGTGAAAGGGTTTGAAGCTGCTGAATATGACTGCAGGGGCTGGGCGGATATCCGCGTGCCCGCCCATATTCAGATGGAAGGGTATGACAGCCCCCAGTACGCCAATGTGCAATATCCTTGGGACGGCAGGGAGAAGATCGAACCGGGTCAGATACCGGAGAGATTTAATCCGGTGGCAAATTATGTCAAATATTTTGAAGTACCAAAGTCCATGAAAGATGGCCCTGTTTACATCTCTTTTCAGGGTGTGGAAAGCGCTATGGCGCTTTGGTGCAACGGCGCATATGTAGGCTACAGCGAAGATACATTTACCCCTTCGGAGTTTGAGCTTACGCCCTTTTTGCAAAAAGGGGAAAACAAGCTGGCGGTGCAGGTCTTTAAATGGAGCTCTGGCAGTTGGTGTGAAGATCAGGACTTCTTTCGCTTTTCCGGTATTTTCAGAGAGGTATATCTCTACACTGTGCCCAAAGTGCATATACGCGACCTGAGGATTCGGACGTTGTTAAACGATGGTTTTGATCAGGCTAAACTGGTGTTGGACACGGAAACGGCGGGGACGGGAAATGTGAAACTGACGCTGCTTCAGGGGGAGATGGAGAAACTTTCTCCCGAGCGCTTTGACGGACTTTGGAAAAAACGGCAGACAAAAAAAATCGCGGAGCTGTCGGGAGCGGTTTCAAATCAGGATACTTTTACCGTGACGGTGGAAAAGCCTTTGCTTTGGAGCGCGGAGGAGCCGAATCTGTATGAGCTGCTGATCGAGGTCTTTGACGAAACGGGCGCAGTTCAGGAAGTGATCTCGCAGAATGTAGGGTTCAGAAGGTTTGAGATCAAGGATACTCTGATGAAGTTAAACGGAAAGAGAATCGTGTTCAAGGGTGTAAACCGCCATGAATTTAGTTCCCGCACGGGCAGGGCTGTCAGCAGGGAGGAGCTTTGGCAGGATCTTGTGAACATCAAACGGCACAATATCAACGCCATCCGTACCTGTCACTATCCCAATGTTTCCGCAATCTATGATTTGTGTGACAGACTGGGGTTGTATCTCATCGATGAGTGCAATCTGGAGACTCACGGCTCCTGGGATCCTGCGGAGCGCGGGCTGGCGGACTTTGATTCAATCGTTCCCAGAAACCGGCCTGAGTGGAATGCCGTGATGCTGGATCGGGCGAATTCCATGTATCAGAGGGATAAGAACCATCCGTCCATTCTGATCTGGTCCTGCGGAAACGAAGCTTTCGGCGGAAAAAATATTGACGATATGTCCAAATTCTTCCATCGGGAGGATCCTTACAGGATTGTGCAGTATGAGGGAGTCTGCCATGACAGGTCCTATCCCGATATCAGCGATGTGGAGAGCCGGATGTATACTCCTGCGGCAGAAATTGCCCGGTGGCTGCTAAAGGACCGCAGCAAGCCCTTTATCTGCTGCGAATATTCACATGCCATGGGAAACTCCTGCGGCGCTATGCATAAGTATACGGATCTGACTGACACGGAGCCCTTTTATCAGGGGGGCTTTATCTGGGATTATATCGATCAGTCCATCTATAAGAAGGATCGGTATGGAAAAGAGTATCAGGCTTACGGAGGCGATTTTGACGACAGGCCCTGCGATTATAATTTCAGCGGAAATGGCATCGCCTATGGCGGGGACAGGGCGCCTTCTCCGAAGATGCAGGAGGTAAAGTTTAATTACCAGAATATTTCCGTCCGGGTGTTGGAGGATAAGATCGAAATCACAAACAAGAATCTTTTCATCGGTACGGATCATTACGATTGTGCGGTACTGTTGGAGCGTGAGGGCAGACGTCTGGAAGAATATGAACTTTCCACGGATGTGGGGCCGGAATCCGTAAAAGAGTATCCTTCTCCGGTGAAATGGCAGGATCTGCCGGAAGGAGAGTATACTGTGACGGTTTCATTCCGGTTAAAGAAGGATACGCCGTGGGCTAAGGCAGGCCATGAAGTGGCATTCGGACAAGGAGTGTTCAGACGCACTCAAAAGCTGACGGCGGATCGTCCGGTCGCAGTGAAAGCGCCTTTGGAAATCATAAAGGGATTTTATAATCTGGGTGTCAGAGGACGAGAGTTTGAAGCGCTGTTTTCCTATAATTTTGGCGGATTGGTATCTTATCGCTACGGCGGAAAAGAACTGCTCAAATCCATTCCCATGCCCAATTTCTGGAGAGCGCCCATAGACAATGACTGCGGCAATCATATGATGCAGAGATACGGTCAGTGGAAGCTTGCCAGTATGTATGTCACGCATCACGGCGTTCAGGGGCAGAATCCTGTTGTGGAGGAAACGGACGGATGCGTATTGGTTAAATATCGCTACCTGCTGCCCACGAAACCAGAGACGGAGTGTGCATTGAGCTATCTGGTGTACGGCGATGGCACCATAAAGACCACTTTATCTTATGATCCGGTGGCGGAGCTGGGAGATATGCCGGAGTTTGGAGTGATCTTTAAACTGGATGCGGATTATGACAATTTGGAGTGGTACGGCAATGGCCCCGAGGAGACTTACGCAGACCGTATGCGGGGGGCTAAGCTTGGGCTGTACCGCAATAAGGTAGCGGACAATATGGCACGCTATATGGTGCCTCAGGAATGTGGCAACAAAACTCAGGTCCGGTACGCCAAGGTGACGGACGAAAAAGGCAGAGGTATGATTTTTGTGGGAGATAATATGAATTTTTCCGCGTTACCTTATACCCCTCATGAGATGGAGAATGCATCTCATCCTCAGGAACTGCCTCAGGTGCACTACACGGTGGTCCGCGCGGCAATGGCGCAGATGGGCGTAGGCGGAGATGACAGCTGGGGTTCTAAAACTCATGCAGAATACCTGATTCCCGTGGATAAGAAGCTGGAGTTTGGCTTTTACTTTAAGGGAATCTGACGGAAAGTAACAGTTCAGCCATCCGCATGGCGCCGGAAAGCGCGGCTCTGTGCGATTTCGCGAGGGATATCGGTGCCAAAACGCATTTCTTTTTCGTTTTGAGCGCATCAGCGTAACCGTTTAGCAAAAGGCTGAACTGTTACTGAGGGAAAAGGAATTTGGGAAAAAAGAATTTATAAAAAGTGCTTGCATTTACCCCTGTGGCATAGTATAATGTTAAATGTTCACGGGGTGTGGCTCAGCTTGGTTAGAGCGCCGTCTTAGGGAGGCGGAGGTCGCGAGTTCGAATCCCGCCACTCCGATCAGGGACAGGAGAAGAGGAAGTCGATGGGCTTCCTCTTTTTTCGTTGCAGGGCAATCTTTTAATAAACCACCTGCTATGTGGATGAGATAACAGTGTTTTGGTAGTTCTGATCATCTCTGATGATTTTCGCTCGAGGCAGGGGCTGCTTTTTAAGGTGCTAAAGCATTTCGCAGTACTATGTTTCACTTTCGCAGAGCGGAGTCATGGAGGTTAGTGTGAACAATCACACTGATGTGCTGATTGTTTCACAAAACGAACCTTGTTCGTTTGGGAGTTTGTGATGCTTCGGAATGGAGCCTGACCAGGAGAGAAGGGTAATACCAGTCTCTATTGCCTGTAAAATATTGGGGGATCAGTGAAACGATCCAGACAGAAAGGAAAGCAGATGTCAAAGGAAAAAACAGTGAGAAAGCAGTCTGCCGATCGCCTTTGCCCGGTGGCGGGAAAGTGCGGCGGCTGCCAGTGGATCAACAAAAGTTATGAGCAGCAGTTGGCTGTGAAGGCTGCAAGGGTGCGAAAGCTGATGGCACCCTATTGCAGGACAGAATCTATCGTTGCCATGGAGGATCCCACTCATTACCGCAACAAGGTGCACGCAGTGTTTGGGGAGGACAGGCGGCATAACATTATTTCCGGTATCTATGAGGAAAAGAGTCACCGGATCGTACCGGTGGACCGTTGTCTGATAGAGAATGAAAAAGCGGACCAGATCATTCTTTCTATACGGGAACTGCTGAGGTCCTTTAAAATCCGTCCTTACAATGAGGATACAGGATATGGGCTTTTGCGCCATGTATTGATCCGCACGGGATATTCTACCGGACAGATTATGGTGGTACTGGTTTTGCGTTCTCCGATCATGCCCTCTAAAAATAATTTTGTGAAAGCTCTTTTAAAACTGCATCCGGAGATCACGACTATTGTAGTCAATGTAAATGACCGTCAAACCAGTATGGTCCTGGGGGGACGGGAGCAGATCATTTATGGTAAAGGATATATTGAGGACTTGCTCTGCGGCAAGCGTTTCCGTATTTCCCCTAAGTCTTTTTATCAGGTCAATCCCGTACAGACTCGGAAATTGTACGAAAAGGCAATGGAATACGCCGGACTGACAGGGAAAGAGGTGGTGCTGGACGCTTACTGCGGCACGGGGACTATCGGTATGATCGCCAGTGATCATGCCGGAAAAGTGCTGGGGGTAGAACTAAATGAGGATGCGGTGAGAGATGCCAGGAGCAATGCGAAAGAAAACGGGATCTCCAATATAGATTTTTACTGTAATGATGCCGGAAAATTTATGTTGAATATGGTACAGGAAGGACACAAAGCAGATGTGTTGTTTATGGATCCGCCCCGAAGTGGAAGCGATGAACCGTTCCTTAGCGCGGTGTGCCGGATCAAGCCGAAGAAAGTGGTCTATATTTCCTGCAACCCGGAAACCTTAGTCCGAGACTTAAAATATCTGACCAGTCATGGTTATGAGGTTAAAAGAGCGGGGGCAGTGGATATGTTCCCGTTTACGGAACATGTGGAGTGTGTAATAATGATGCAGTATTGTGGAAAAGAGAAGAAAAAGTAGGGTTTGACCACAAGATGTTGTGGTTTGAGGGCAAAAATTAGACCAGAAAATGGCTAGTTTTTGCCCATTTTTAAAGATGCATAAGGGTGAAAAAGTGGTTTTGGGAGTGATTTGGAGAAAAAACGAGGGAGGGAGTGGTAAGCAAAGTTAAAAATGAATATGGGTAGGAACGCAAGGCGGTACTTATTTTAGAAATGGAATAGGTGCCGCCTTATTTTGAACATAAGGATGACATGCGAGTGTCATCCGTTGTTTTTTGTGGAGGTAGAAATGTCAAAATTATTTTGTTTAAGTCCGGGACTTCGGATACTGGAAAGGCAGATGCAACAACCACCGAGATACAGACCGAGAGGATATGGTATCTGTATCATTGAGGAGATGGACTGGAAATGCCGGGGAAACTATTCTGAAATCGTGGACTGTGTTATAAGTCGGATGCAGTTGGAACATCTGAAGAAAAGAGTGGAGGAAATCTTCACAGAAGTGGATAAGGAACTGATTTTTCGAAGCATGAAACACAGAAATGATTTTTATTCCCTGCTTATGGGAAAGAGATCAAAAACATTACAGCACACACCAAACTATGCTGCCGCTATATTTCTTTTGTCTGCGGATGAAGAACTCTGGGATAAGGTATGCAAAAATGTGTTGGATACTGGGATTTACTTTGACCGGGTAAGACTTGGAGGTGTGACGCTGGAGCAGTATATATTATTCCATGCAGCTAAGGATGTTTATAACGGAACCAAGCATATCCGATTGTCGGAGCTGACAGACCGGGACTTGATACCGAATGAGATACTGAGACTCATCGTGAATGCTTTTGTCATTGAGAAGTGTGGTGTGGAAATTGTAAAGCAGGAGGTGTGGAATGCGGATTAAGGTGTTGAGTGGAGGACGAAAAAGTATCGAACTGCCTTTGTCAGATGCGGAATTAAATTTCCAGATGAGGCGGATTGGCATTGAGGAAACGGTACCTATGTGCAGGCTTGTGGAAGTGTCAGAGAAAGATAATCCTCTACAACGGTTCGATGGGCAGACTGTAAACGTGGATGAAGTCAATTTCTTTGCCAAGAGGATGGAAAGCATGACGGAATATGAAAGAAAAGTTCTGTCAGCGTATGCTGTCATCCGTCAGATTATTTGAACCCGCCTTGTGCAGATTATTTGAAGCCGATTTTGCCACCAAATAAATAGCCGCT
>CANREV010000042.1 GCA_947629645.1 uncultured Acetatifactor sp.
ATATATATATGTATCAAAAAGGCATATCGCTTGAATGAATTGCGATATGCCTTTTCTTGCACCCTGTCCGACAGCCTATCATAAAATTATTGATTATACTGTCTTATGTGAGGTATCCATTTCACACTCTCTGCTTAATCAGACTGATTTTTACCCGGAAAAGTTTCAATGATCTTCCATTTTTTTTGACAATTCCTGATTTCTGGCCGCCATTTCCTCCACTTCTGCCAGATCTTCCTTTTTCAGCCTCCGAAACCGATTGATGCCTGCCACCAGAATCATGACGCTGTTTTTCGTAGTGTTAAAAATGCCCTCCTGATACATAGTATAGACAAGGAGTCCCAACGGCACTGCGAGAATCATGCCCAGGAATCCGCCGAACTTATATCCTATGTATAACAAAAACAGAGTGGGAAGCGGAGGAACACCGATGGAATCCCCTACGATCTTAGGCTGTATCAGCTGCCTTGCCAGCTGCCCCACGCCCCAGATAATCATAAGCCACAGCGCCGTCTTATAGTCTCCGGTCAGCACTTTTATCACCGCCCAGGGCACCAGCACCGTGCCCGTCCCAAGGAAGGGAAGCAGATCCAGAAAAGCCACCACCAGCGCGATCAGGCCGAAATAGTCCACCTTGAGCAGCCCGAATCCCACCAGCAAAAGCAGATACATCCACACTTCGATTTTGAACTGGGCCTTCAGATATCCTCCCACAGACTTGGTCAGGCTGCGGCGCATGATCCTGTAGGGGATTTGCAGCGCTGCCGGAGTATGTCTGCGAAACCATTCGTTAATGTTATTTCTCTCCGCCACAAAAAAATAGGCCGACAGCAGCGCCATAATCAACCCGATAAATATGGCGGGAAGCTGCTTTGCAATATTTCCCGCGACTGCAATCGTGGGACTGCTGAGCTTTCCGAGCAGATCTTCCTTATATTTGCCAATATTATTGGTCAGATCCGTATAACCCAGTCTGATTTCCGTTGGGAATTTTCCAAACAACATCTCAAACTTCTGACCGATATTCTCCAGGTCCTCCGCCATGCCGGACAGCATTTCCGGCAGCGCCCCCACCAGTCCCATCACCTGATCAACCAGCCATGCCAGAACAAGATACAGAAGCAGCACCACCAATCCTATTACCACTATAATGACAAAAGCGCTGCCTATTTTCCGCTTCAATTTAAGCTTTTCTTCAAAAAAGCGCACCAGAGGTCCCGCAAGCAATGCGATCAGCCAGCCGGCTACAAAAGGCAGGAAAAACAGAAGAACTCTGGGAAGCAGAAAAATTACCGCCAACAGTACGGCGGCCGCAATGGCAAGATTTACCAATGCCTTACTGTACTTTTTCATGTCGTCTCCTCTATCAGATGATCCAGCAGTTCATAGATATCCTCACGCCCCTGCTTCGTCTGCGCGGAAAAAGGGATAATGGCCACATCCGGCCCCGCCTCCAGCGTTGTGCGGATCAGCTTCAGCTGGGTCTGGATCTGGCTTCGCTTGATCTTATCCAGCTTCGTGGCAATCACGATGGGCTGATACCCGTTTTTCAATATCCAACGATACATGATCTGATCATTTTCGGAAGGCGCATGCCGGATATCAAGCAGCAGAAAGACAAGCCTAAGCTGTCTGGAACGGTGCAGATAATCTTCGATCATTTTGCCCCATTGCGCTTTGACTTGCACGTTTGCCTTAGCGTATCCATAGCCCGGCAGATCCACAAAATACAGTGCGTTGTTAATATTATAATAATTGATCGTCTGGGTTTTTCCCGGCTGAGCGCTGGTTCTTGCCAGCGACTTGCGGTTCATCAGGGCATTGATCAGGGAGGACTTCCCCACGTTGCTCCTCCCCGCAAAAGCCACTTCCGGCAGCTTCGTCTCCGGAATTTTACTGGTGATGCCGCATACAATCTCCAGACTTACATTTTTAATAACCATGAATCATTATCCTTATATCGCCGTGTCAAGGCTTCTGTTTTTCCGTTCTCCCTTGTGCAGGGTCAGAGGTTCACTGGTGCCTTCCACAGCTTCTTTCGTAATGATACACTCCTCTATGGAATCATCAGAGGGGATCTGATACATGGTATCCATCATGACACCTTCCATAATAGAGCGAAGTCCTCTGGCGCCCGTTTTACGCTCAAAAGCTTTATCAGCGATGGCTTCAATAGCGTCATCTTCAAAGGTAAGGCGCACATCATCCATATCGAACAACTTCTGATACTGTTTGACTAACGCATTTTTAGGCTCGTGCAGTATCCTGATCAAAGCCTCCTTATCCAATCCCCGCAGAGAAACGCAAATAGGCACACGACCTACAAATTCCGGAATCAGGCCAAACTTCACCAGATCCTGAGGCACTACCTCCTGAAGCAGATCGCTCAGCTCCTTGTTTGACTTTTGAGACACCTCCGTATTAAAACCGATCGCCTTTCGGTCCAGTCTGGCTTCCACGATTTTCTCCAGCCCGTCAAAAGCCCCGCCGCAGATAAAGAGGATATTGGAAGTGTCAATGGTGATCAGTTCCTGGTGAGGATGCTTTCTGCCGCCCTGAGGCGGAACGCTGGCCACAGTACCCTCCACAATCTTCAAAAGAGCCTGTTGTACGCCTTCGCCGGATACATCTCTGGTGATGGAAACATTCTCGCCTTTCTTTGTGATCTTATCAATCTCATCGATGTAAATGATCCCATATTGCGCCCGCTCCACATCGTAATCCGCCGCCTGAATCAGTTTCAAAAGGATATTCTCCACATCTTCGCCCACATAGCCTGCCTCCGTCAATGTGGTGGCATCGGCAATGGCAAAAGGCACATTGATGATCTTTGCCAGAGTCTGCGCGAGATACGTTTTACCGGAACCGGTAGGCCCTACCATGATAATATTGCTTTTCTGCAGCTCAATATCATCCAGATCCTTAGGCGCGGTAACTCTCTTATAGTGATTATAGACCGATACAGCAAGGACTTTCTTTGCCTCTTCCTGTCCGACTACATAGTCGTCGAGGAAATTTTTGATCTCAATGGGTTTCAGAAGATTGATCTCAGGATGCGCTGCCTCCTGCTCTTCATCATCCTCCATCTCTTCCTCCAGAATATCGGCACAGATATCAATGCACTCGTCACAGATATAAACACCCGCAGGCCCTGCGATCAGCTTACGCACCTGACTCTGGGCCTTATTACAGAAAGAACATCTTATATCATTACCAGTGGTCATTTTTGTAGCCATTATTTTACTCCTAACAGTTATTTGTTCTGCGCATCGTGAGAGGTGATCACCATATCGATAAGACCATACTCTAACGCTTCTTCAGCGCTTTTCCAGTTATCACGCTCCGTATCAGCGCATACCGTTTCATAATCTTTTCCCGTGTTTTCGGAAAGCATACGGTTTAATTTTTCTTTCGTCTTCAAAATGTGCTTTGCGGCGATCTCAATCTCCGTGGCCTGCCCCTGCGTGCCTCCGAGAGGCTGATGGATCATAATCTCAGCGTTGGGAAGAGCGAATCTCTTGCCCTTTGCACCGCCAGCCAGCAAAAAAGCTCCCATGCTGGCAGCCATGCCGATACACACAGTAGATACATCGCACTTGATATAATGCATCGTGTCATATATAGCCAGCCCTGCGGTGACAGAGCCGCCGGGACTGTTGATATAAAGATGGATATCCTTCTCAGGATCTTCCGCCTCCAAAAACAAAAGCTGCGCAACTACAATGCTTGCAGAAGTATCATTTACCTCTTCCCCCAGAAATATGATTCTGTCTTTCAAAAGTCTGGAATAAATATCATAGGATCTCTCACCCTTGCTCGTCTGTTCAATGACATAAGGCACTAAACTCATTGTAAATCCTCCATTCCGTATTATATATTCTTATACATAATATCCCACTCAAGGCCCTTTTTCAATGAAAAAGCCCTGATTTTATAAAAATTTTAAAGGTTGTACCCGCTTACACAGGTACAACCTCCTTCGTACAGATCGAAATCATGCCTCTTCAGTAGCGGGTTCCTCCGCGCCTTCTGCCGCTTCCTTAGTTTTCTTAGAAGCTTTCTTTGCAGCGGGTTTGGCTTCTTTCGCGTTTTCCACAACAAATGCCACAGCCTTCTTAATGCAAATATCTTCCAGAACCTGTTTCTTACCACCCTCGCCAAGAAGTTCCTTCACCTTATCAGGCTCCATCTGGTAAGCTTCTCCCATGTTCTTTACTTCCTCTTCAAACTCTTCTTCGGAAGCTTCCATCTTCTCGGCCGCCACAACAGCCTCCAATACCAGACGGGACTGGATCCTCTTTAACGCCTGAGGTTTGGCCTGTTCCATCAGCATATCCGTACTGGAACCGGTAAACTGCATATACTGATCCATGGAGATTCCCTGCGCCTGCATTCTCTGCGCAAACTCCTGAAGCATCTGGCGCTGCTGCGTTTCGATCATGGCATCGGGGATATCCATCTTAGCGTCCGCGATGATAGCATCGACCACAGCGTCCTCTTTTGCGCTCTTGGCGTCAGATTCTTTTCTTTCCGCCAGCTTTTTCCTGATTTCTTCCTTATACTGCTCTACAGTGTCACTCTCTTCGGAAACCTCTTCCACAAAATCTTCATCCAGCTCGGGAAGCTGCTTCTCCTGAATTTTTTTCACGGTACATTTGAACACTGCCGCCTTGCCTGCCAGTTCCGCAGCCTGGTAATCTTTCGGGAAAGTCACATTTACATCTGTCTCTTTACCGATCTCTGCACCGATCAGCGCTTCCTCAAAACCGGGAATGAACGCTCCGGATCCGATGGTCAGAGGATAATCCGTGCCCTTTCCGCCCTCAAATGCGGCGCCGTCTATAAAACCTTCAAAATCTATGACCGTAATATCGCCGTCTTTTACCGCCCGGTCAGATATATCAATGGTTCTGGCATTCTTTTCTCTCTCTTTGTCGATCTGTGCGTCAACCTCCGCATCGGTGACGGCGGTGTCGATCTTGTCCACTTTCACACCTTTGTATTTGCCCAGAGTTACCTCTGGCTTCAAAGCTACCTCCGCGGTAAAAATGAACGGCTTTCCTGCCTCCAGCTGGGTGACGTTAATCTTCGGGTTGGAAACAATCTCTTCTGCGCACTCTTCCACAGCCTTGTCATAAGCATCCGGGATCAGCGCGTTGGCTGCATCCTCATAAAATATTTCTTTACCGTACATCTGCTCGATCATTTTGCGGGGCGCCTTGCCTTTGCGGAAACCGGGGATGCTGATTTTATTCTTATTCTTGCGGTATGCTCCCTCGATCGCTTTCTCCAGTTCTTCGGCAGAAACCTCAATGGTCAGCTTTGCCATGTTCTTTTCCAACTTTTCTACCTGTAGACTCATTGCCACATTTCCTCCTTCAAATTACTGTGTCTCATCTATAGTAATCTGTTCCTTAAATTATAGGACACAGTCACAGTCATTTTAAGATTATAACATGAACAATGAAAAAACACAAATGTTTTTTCGTGACAGCAGCCAGCCCAGACTGTTGCACCAATGAAAATTTCCGCACAGTTTCCATTCTGTCCAGAGCCTTTTTACTTTTTACCATACAGGCATTTGCTGCTGACCCCGGGGATCATGCCCAGCTTTCCGGACAGCGCGCTGACCACACTCTGCGGCGCGTCCATCACCACGCTGATGACGCTGACCTGTTTCTGACGGTAAGGAATCCCCATCCTGCCGATAATATAGTCGCTGTATTCATGCAACAGTCCGTTGATACGTGCCGCCGCCTCTTTATCCTCCACAATAATTCCGATAAGCGTCACGCGGCTTTCTTTTTCTCCATCCGGCATATCGCTTCCTCCCTCGTTTTCCCATCGCCAAGCGGCTGCTCCAACTTTATCTGAGCCGTTTTTCTGTCGGCTTCCTTCCCTGTCATACATGCGTCACCAGAATGAGCGTCCGCCCATTCTGCCGCTCTTTGATATAAGCTTCAGCCTGTTTTCTCGTCCGGGCGTCCAATCCGGTAAAAGGCTCGTCCAGTAAGAGGTAATCCGACTCCGCTTCCAATGCCCTCACCAGCGCCACCCTGCGTTTCATACCTCCGCTCAGCTCCCTGCAGGGTTTGTCAAGCGCTTCCGGTTCCAACAATTTCAACAGCGCTTTTTTTGCTCCGGCATCATCTCCCGTTACCATCTCCACATTCTTCACCGCGCTGACATCCATACAGAGCCGGTCCTCCTGAAATACCATGGAACAGCTGCCGTTTCTGACCACGCCGCCGCTGTCCGGCTTGAGAATCCCCGCCAGTATGTGAAGAAGCGTAGTCTTTCCGCTGCCGGATGGACCGTTTAAAACATAAGTCTGACCTTTCTGATAGAACGCGCTGAAGTCATCCAGAACCTTCAGGCTGCCGAAAGCCTTAGAGACATGATCGACTTTCAGACCGCCGCCTTCGCTGTCAGGAGCGGTTTTTCTGCTGCCACGGACGATTTCCCTGTTTTCACAGACGGCTTCCCTGTTTTCACGAACAGCTTCCCTGCCGTCAGGATTCTTACAGTCACAGCCGGTTTTCAATCTGTCGGATACGCTTTTGTCGCGGACAGAGCCTTTGAGAGGAACCGGCCTGCGACAGGCGGGCTTCCACGCAAAAAAGCGTTGCGCCAGCCATAGCGCCAGCTTTTCAAAACATACGCTGAGCAAAATAACCACTGCCGTCCAGGCGAAAACTCCTGCCGTGTCCAGATAGATCTTTGACAGATAAAGTCCCTCGCCGATGGAGCGGTCCGGCGTACCGATCACTTCCGCCGCCACTCCCGATTTCCAGCACATTCCCAGAGAAATCTTCATGCTGCTTCGCAAAAAGGGCTCCAGCGCAGGCCGATAAATGTAAAACACCCTGTTTTTTACAGGCATGCGAAACACCTTCGCCATCTGCAAAAGCTGTCTGTCCGTGCTTTTAAAGCCTTCCATTGTACTGATATAGATGTTAGGCAGCACCACGATAAAACAGATTGCCACCGCCAGGAAAGAGGAGCCCCACCAGATCAAAAGCAATACCACAAAAGACGCCACCGGAACCGCTTTCAACAGCGTCATCACGGGAGCCAGCATTTCTTCCAAAAGGGGAAAACGGCTGCCCATAACGGCCAGCAGGATACCTGTCCCGAACCCCAGCAGAAATCCGAAGCTGATCCTGGACAGGGAACAGGCAACGGTGATGTAAAAATCCGCATCCTGCAGCATGGACCACAGCGCTTTCAGGGCGTCCACAGGCGGCACCAACAGGATCCTGTTATCCACGGCTTTTGCCGCCCCAGCCCAGACCAGGATCCACAACAGTATGATCGCAATTTTTCTAAGATTCTTTTTCCCTCTCATCTACTCTCCGGCATTGTCCGTCTCCAGGCTTTCCTTCCGACCAGTCATCCGGCTCCAGACCGTTTCCGGCCGCTCGTCTCCAAACCGTTTTTTCTGATCGTGCGCCGCACTGGTCGCGCCCGTTGTAAAATTCCCAAAACAGCAGGGTCTCATTTCTGAAAAACTATGGCAGATAATAAAAATCGTCCTCCGGCAAACTTCCGCCCACCAGCTGCGCATCAAAGCCGTTTAACACTTCCAGATATCCGGCCAGGGCGTCCTTCATCTCCTGTCCTGTCATACAGGTGATATTGCACTGGGGGATTGCCTTTAGGGCGACAGGCTCCTTTGCCACAATACCGGCTTCCACCGCCAGCGCCGCTCCGGCCTCCGGATCCTCATTGATCGCTGCGGTACTGTCCTTATGCTCTTTCAAAAACTCCTCCACCGCTTCCGGATGTTCTTCCAAAAATGCCTTCCGCACCACCGTGACGCCTGTCACCATACCGCCGCCTTGATTGTCTGACGAGGCTTCCTGCAGTTTCGTCCATTCTTCGTTTATATCCAACACTACTTTTAAACTGTCGTTCTGCAGGCATGCCGCGGTAACAAAGGGCTGGGGAAGCAGACCAACGGCGTCCGAATCTTCGGCCAGAACAGCCGCGACTTCCGCAGCCTCCGACTTAAATTCCAGCGTCACATCTTCCTCTGCCAGTCCGTTTGCGTCCATAATATATCTTAAGGAAGCTTCCGGTGTAGTCCCTTTTCCTGTCAGATAAATGGTTTTTCCCTTCAGATCCGCCACACTGTTTACCTGTGATGTCCCAGTTACCATATAAAGCACGCCCAGCGTATTGATATTGATCACTTCCACGCCGCCGTCCGTCTTTTGATAGAGCACCGCCGCCACATTTGCGGGCACCAGAGCAATATCCAGCTCCCCTTTTACCATCAGAGGCAGTAATTCATCCGCCCCAGTGGCCATCTGGAACTCATAAGTGTCCGTTGTCTCCCCATTGGAAGCTTTTTCCATCAGATTCAAAAGTCCAAGAGAAGTAGGACCTTTTAAAGAGCCGATGCGGACGGTGACCGCCTCCCTGCCTGACAGTATTTCTCCCGATGATGCCGGAATGCTTTGTGCCTGACTGTTCCCAGTCCCATTTCCTGATGCCATTTCTCCCGATGATGCCGGAATGCTTTGGGTCTGACTGTTTCCGGCCCCATTTCCTGCCGCGGCTGTCGTTGAACTCTCCTGCATCCCGCTGCCTGCAGCGTAGGACTCCTGATCGTGCCCCGCATTGTCTCCCACAGTAGTCTGTCCGCCGCTCCCGCAGCCTCCTAGCAGACCGGAAAGCATCACAATGCCCGCAGCCAGAGCCGCGCATTTTTTCCAGCGATTTGTTTGAATTGTTTTCATAATTGCCTCTTTCCGCATATCCCGTATGCCCTGATCTTGACTTACAAATACTTTAAAAGGCATAAAAAATAAGCCCTTACTACTCAGAACGAATCTTCGTAAGCCAGAATAAGATGTCTGATTCCGGTCAGCCGAAGCTTTCCGGTCTCATATTTAATACATATAATAACATAAATCGCAGAGTCCTGTCCATGAAAAATCCTAAAACATATACTAAATCAGTAACCGTTCAGCCCGCGCCATTCGCAAAGTCGCGCTGTCGCGCTTTTCGGCGCTATGCGCCTGCCTTTGCTCATGAAATGGCGCTCCCTCAGCCGGGATTGAATGAGTGACATTCATGCAAGCATGATATTACTCATTCAATCCCGGCTGGCTGAACTGTTGCCTAAATCATATACTATTTTAACCTTCCAAATATTTTTTGAACGGCGACATTCAAAAATTCTCCCATTCGCCCCATGCCCGCTGCAGCTACAGGTATCATAAAGACCACATACGGAAGCGCGTACCTGCCCATAACTTCCCATAGGATATGGAACAGGAAACCGCCGACAATGGCGATCATCAAAATGCGGTTTTCCAAACCATGCTCTTCCTTCTTACTAAAAAACGCAAAGAATACTGCAATCGCCACATAAAAATACAAAACAAACTGATACCGGTCCATAAAGTCGTTTATGGCCGATTCGTCCTCATAATAGATACGGTGCACAATTTCCGGCAGTTCCTCAGGCACACAGGTAAATGCTTTTGTTTCAAAATAACTATGACACGCCGGAGCATTCCACTGGGTCAGTATTTTTCTTCTGAAAAAGTCAATGCTATAAGCCTTATCAGCCCATAATTCCCCCAGCCGGATCATCACTTTGTTTTTGTCGTCTAAAGCTGTACTCTCCGTATCATAATCGTGAAGTATAAATTCATCGTGGTTTGTTCCGTCATACCATCCCGGACCACGGGGGCCGTCATTTAATCCCATAAGCACCCATGATACAGGGGGAATCCCATCGGATATCTCGTATCCCGATATTTTTTCATAATGGGCCTGAATACCGTCTTTCACTGCAAAAACCGCAACAAACATCACAAGGAGCCATACCAGTGCCTGCGGCTTAAACGCCCGAAAAGCATGAAATAGCAATACGATACCTGCGGCCACTAATATGATAATGGAATTCATCCTCATCATACACGCAAAAACGATTGCTATTGTCCCCCACAGATAGCAGCTTTTTTTCCCTGTTTTGCAATAGCGGATGATCTGCCACATAAACACCATGGCAAAACAGGTTGACGAAATTTCCCCATATACATACGCCACATATAAAAACATGGGAATATAACTGATAAACAGGAGGCTATAATACCAAACAACTTCCACTTTAGGACAGGTCAGACGCAAAATCTTATATCCGCTCCAAAACAACAGAGGCATACACAGCGCATTCATATATTGAAATGCCTGATAATTGCCCAAATATAGGAAATATCTACAATTCCCTTATTTTCAGCGGCTTGCGCCTGTATCCTCAACCAATTTACACCAATTACTACACCATTTATACCACTTTTAACGCAGATTCCACGCTGGACATTTCCCTGTTTTTCCTGTCTTCCATCACATGAACATAGACATTCATGGTCATATCAATTTTGGAATGTCCGAGTATCTCCTGCAAAGTTTTCGGCTGCATACCCGCCTCAATGCACCTTGTGGCAAATGTGTGCCTTAAAGTGTGCATGGAAATCCGGGGGATGCCTGCCTTGTCGCAGATTTTTCTCAAAGCCGCATTGTATGTGGAATTGTCTATCGGTTTCCCGTTGCCAGAGATAAAAACGGTATCATGATACTGCATAGACACAATATCAGTTCGCCGGTTCTCCTGCACTGTTTTCAGGATTTTAACCGCCTCTCCGGTCAAAGGTATCTCCCTTTTTCCTGACCGGCTTTTCGGCGTTCCGACAATCCATTCTCCATCCAGCCGGTTTGCCGTCCTGCAGATATGCAGTACCCTGTTCTCAAAGTCTACATCCGACCATTTCAGGCCTGCCAGTTCCCCGACACGGATGCCCGTCTGCAATACAAGAGCATACTGGAAATAGTAACTGCTTTCCTCTGCATGAAACAAAAACGCTTTCTGCTGCTCAACCGTCATTGCCGTTTTTCCATCCGATTCTTTCCCCTGCGTAGACTGCACGGATTTCTTTACCGGATTTTTGGCAATCATTTCATTCTCGACCGCATCCTCAAACAGTATCTTCATGGCAGTACGCACAAGCCCGATCGTTGCATTTTTATAACCGGAGGCTGCCATTCTGTTAAGGATGTCCTGACAATGCAGCGGCTTTACATCCTGCAGCAGCATATTTCCTATGTATGGCTGTATGCTCTGTTGGTATCTGTTTTTATAGTTGGATATGGTATTCTTCTTTGCGGACGCGCTTTTCACGTTTTCAATCCAGTAATCAAACCACGCATCCACCGTCATATCCCCGCAGGCGCATATATTCCCGTGTTCATCATCAAACTGCGCATCCGCAAGCCACTTCCGGCACTCCTGCAGTTTCTTAAAGTATTGCTGCCGCCTCCTGCCGTTCCTGTCTGTGAACCTTGCCGTATATAATCCGTCTTTTCTCTGGCTTATGCCAGTCCCTAACTCCTTTCCTTTCAAATCTTTACCCATAACCGGCCTCCTTTCTTCCGTCCTGCGGAAAGAAAAGAGCCTTGATACAGCTTAAGGACAGCATATCACATCAAGGCTCACAAGTCTATTTATAATTCAATGGTCTGTTCCAGATATTTTTCAAACGCCTCTCTTTTTATCAGCTTTTTGCGCCCGATATAAAGCACGAAAGGGCAGCCGGGGCGTTTTGCCATTTCCTCTATGCGGTTTATCCCGATATTGCTGTAGGCTGCCGCTTCTTCTATGGTAAGGTTTACCTTTTTCCAGACCGGCACTGACTTTTCCATGCCATCACCCCTTTACTTTTACAGCGCCCCATTTTTTCATAAACTCCTCCGGCGTTTCACGGCTTTCCTCCTGCGCGGCATTTTCCAGAACTTCCAGTTCATCCGCGTGTTTCTCGTATTCTTCGGCTCTCCGTACCATGTCACTGGCATTGACATAATCACAGGCGGGCATTTCAAAAGCACGGTATTTTCCGTCTTTATTGATGTAATGATACACAATCCTATTCAGCCGCCTTAAAAGCTGCTGTATGGAGTCCACGCTTTTTTCCGTATCATCCACCATAAAAGAGTAGGCTTTCTCCGGCGGGTAGATAGAGCAGACAATAACGCTTGTCCACAGGTTATATACATTCTGGTAACGGCAGTGCTGCTGATTCCTGCTGTATACATCCAGCATGGATAAAAACTGCGAATACGGGATATTTCCGCGGAACTCATCTAGCACAACGATCTTTGCCGCAGTGTTCCCGTAAAAATCAAAGCCGCCCCCGCTTGCGCCGGAATTTGCGTAGTCACTGCACAGGTACACCTCATCCGGCGAATACTTTTCGCACAGCTTGATATAAGTATAGGTCTTGCCCGTGCCGGACTTTCCCCAGTGGTATTCGTTCCACATCTTCTTAACCGGAGGCGTTTCGCGGATTTTTCTGGCAAGGTACTCTGCTTTTACCATCTTCTCATATTTACGGAACCGGAAAGAGGTTTCAAAGATTTCCTCCGGCGTACAGCCGTTTTCCAGCAGTTCCTCGATTTCGTCCAGATCGTTTCTCTTGCCCTGATTCTGCTCGATTACTTCAAGATTTTTGGTGTAAAGTACCTTCTCGCCCTTTTCCGCATACTTGCCCTCTTTGGTGATGTACTGCAGCAGCTGGGCTTTTCCTTTGACCGGTTCCACATGGCTCTGGAACAGTACATCGGACACTTTTTGCAATGTCGTGGTATTCCCATAACATACCATGTGCATGTGGTACAGCCCTTGTGAAGATTCACAGACTGCGGCCGCACCGATTCTCCCTTTGCCGGATTTTTCCCACTCATTTAAGAATCGCTCTGCAACCGTCTCAGGATTCTTATACTGTTCCTTTTTCATTCCGGCTTTTTTCATGTTTGCCAGCTGAACGGTGACAAACCAGCTGCGCCCTGTTGTTTCTGTACTAAAACTCATTTTTTTACACTCCTTCCGTGCAGTTACAATGGCATGTGTAACTTTAAAACCCTGTAACCGCCGGTATTTTTTCCGCGTTTTTACATTTACAGAAGTCAGTTGATGGTAATACTGGCATCAACTGGATGCCTCCGGCATCTGTATGCCGCGTCCTGCGTGCGCAGGCGCACTCCGGACTTGGCATACAGCAGTCTTTTGTTACGCCCGCAGGATTTCCAGCAGCCTTTTCTTGGAGACCTGCGGAATAATCAGCGTCTGTAATGGCTGCCCGTCTGCCAGCATCAGACCGTTTCCCTGTGTAAAGAGCAGCGTTTCTTCCGCTTCCAGATGTTCTCCGGCAAACAGACCTTTCCTTCCGTCTGCCGTCAGCCGCCCCAGCCCGACCCGTATATGGAAGTTATCAGCCGCGCCGGAGGATGCCGGAAAGATGGTTGCCGTATATCTCTGCATGGCAAGCCACAGATAACAGTTTCGTGACCTCCCAAGCATCAGGATGCTGCTCATAATCATGCGTATTTTATCTGCCTCTGCCTTGCCTTCTTTTGTCATCCCCAGATGCGTCAGCAGACCGGCAATCTCGTCAATCAGGAGAATTTTCACGGTTCCGTCTCCCCCTTCTCCGAGCGCGGAAAATGTCTGGTAAAAATCCGCAATCTTCCCGCAGCAGTCTTCATATTCCGCATAATGCTCTGTTATTCTGGAAAATTCACGGGATGCCTTAAAATCCATGATATGCAGTTCAGCGGGCACGTCCGCTTTTTTCATTTTCGCCAGCCAGTACAGCAGCCCCGTTGATTTGCCGGAGCCGCTGCCGCCTACCACAATCAGATGCCCCATGGGGGCAGACAGGGGGAGTTTTATGCCCCTTGCCTGCCACATGGCGAAGTCATATCCTAAAAATAACTGCTCCGTCATGTTAAGTCCTCGTCTACCAGAGGATGGTTCTGGCGCAGTACCCTCAGGGCATCATCCCGCAGGCAGCCATCAAGGATGTCTTTTTCCTTCTGGCTCTCCGCAAAACGGAATTTGACCGAGGGCAGCTGCAGCCAGCTGTTGGTTTCCCATGTCGTCAGTACAGTTCCGTCCAGATTGTGCGTGCGCAGACGTTCCGCAACAATATCGGAGAGGATATTTTCCATCCGCTGCTGCTCGCTGGCAGTGGCACATACCACCGTCAGCCGCACGAACGGGAGCCCGCCGTCATTTCCGGTCTCATACAGCCGCGCCGTTCTTGCCAGCCTGCACAGACCATCAAACCGCGCCTCGCCAATAATATCCCTGACTGCCTCCCACAGCTGCACATTCAGCGTCTGGTCAGCAGCCAGATGGTAGTCCTGCCTGTCAGAAACAAAGCTGCGTATATTTTCCGCTGCTTCCTCCTTTGTCCATCCCGTCCAGAGCATCACCAACAGCCTTACTATATAAAATAAGACTGCGATTATTGCAGCGAACACTGCTAAATTAAATATAATTTTTAACATTTTTATACCTCCTTTGTTGGCTGGCGGCATCTCTGCTAGTTAAAAGGCAGGAACACCGCCATAGTGTTAATTGTTGGCCAAAGTCACCATTGGTGCCACAATAGACACCTTTGCCATGCCATACTCGATGGCATACGGTCTGATGGTGACTTTATCCACAGGGATAGCGATACAGACCGCATCCTCCGCAGCATCCAGTTCCTCCTTGGTGATTACCGGTCTGTTAGTCTCCACCTTAACGGTGAACGAGGCGTAGCTGTCCGGATCGATACAGTCATACCGTACTGCCTCTACCTTCTCGGTTCTTTTACCGTCTGCGTCCTGCTGGTAAGATAACCTTACATTTCTGACCACGGCTATCTCTGGTATGATGCCAGCGGCTGGAATAGCCAGTTCAGCTGCTTTAATCTGGTTGTTGTCAAGTTTTGCTTTCATCTTTTTTTCCTCCAATTTCTTTTAGATGGCGCACACATTCGCCTTATGTTATGTGCTTGTACCTCCTTTCTGATTTCTATTATGTACCAGCCATAAAGTCCCGCGGAGACAACTTTAGACGCATTGATTCACACAGCGTTCAATATGTTTCTTATAATTCTGTAACATCCGGTCTGAGGCTTCACTGTCAGCCTTTTTTTGAGGAAGGTTTTGGTATGCGGCAGAGAAAGCAAAAGCATCTTCCCAACTTTGCCCTTCTATATAATAATTCCGCGCCATCTCTTTTTCCTCATCCGAAAGCCGAGCAAGTCCCTGAATGATTTGCTCTGCGTCCACTTTGCATTGCTGCCATACCACTAATACAGCTTTCCAGTCTGCCAAGTATTCCTCTTTTTTTCTTATTTTTACTGCTTTTTCATGAAGTTCCTCCAATCTCTCCAGTCTTTTTTTTGCGTTTCTGCACTCTTGTAATTTTAAGTTCTGCATATCACATGCCTCCTTTTTTGTTTTTTGCGCACTCAGCGCGAAAAAAATTTTTACGGGACATGTATGCCATCTCAGGGTCAGCCTGAGCGCAGAAACGAAATGAGTTGTTTTTTCTCTGTCTGAGTTGTTTTTCTCCTGTTTGAGTTGATTTTCTCCCTGTCGGAGTTATGTTTTCTCCCTGTCGGAGTTATGTTTTCTCCCTGTCTGAACTATGTTTTGCCTGTCTGAGTGGTGATTTGCTTGCCTGAGTAATGCTTTGTCTGCCTGAGTTATGTTTTGCTATCTGAGCAGTGATTTGTGCTTTTAGGGAAAAATGCAGAAGTAAAGAAAATCTTGACAAAATATCGCGGGGGGGGGGTATGCTTTGATAGGTTAATATGCCAAAAAATCAGACAAGGGAGGAAAAAGAACATGAAAAAGAAACTGTTGGCAGCCATCACTGCGGCTGCACTCACTGTATCTATGCTTGCTGGCTGCGGAGCGCAAGGAGACACCAGCAACAGCACGGAGCAGGAGAACACCGAAGACACCAGCAACAGCACAGAGGAGGCGAACGCAGAAGACGCTAGCAACAGCACAGAGGAGGCGAGTGCAGAAGGCACCAGCAACAGCACAGAGGAGATTGACGAGAGCGTAACAGCAACTGGGGGTATCGAGAACAAGGAAGATGAAGGTACAGGCATCGTACAGGTAAGCGAGTTCGACCTCGAAATGGATAAGATTTTTGATGCTGAGGGCACAACTGGTGTTGCAAATTATATGAAGGAACATCAAGTAGACTTTGACCTCTCAGAGTTTCTCAAAAGAGACTTACCAGATTACTATTTCGAGTTCACTTCAGCAGCAACTGATGAGGAGTTAGAGGAAGACCTGTCAGACGGCTATTACGATGATGAAAATGGGGTTTGGGGAGGCTTTCCTGCTCAGACCACTATCTGTGAACATGTTTTGAATGGTGATTTCAACCTGCAAAAGACTGGCGAGGATTACCTTGTGCAGTATATCTACAACAGTCCTTATGTTGAATTACAGCCAGTTGACCTTTTATACTTATTAAAAGATAAGTACCCAGGCTTAGTCACTAATTACTTACCAGATGAAAGTTTAGGTTTTGAGTTCCCATACGATGGTAAGACAGCTATAGGCTTTCGCAGCAGAGATTTGGTAAAAACTGGTGCTACTGTGGTCATTCGGTTGAAAAGGTACTTGTTTTATGCCGCAACCCCAGATGATAAATTTGGTGAGGAGTTTAGTGACTTAAGTGGCGAACGTGCTATGTTTGGGAAGTCCTTGATGACAGATGGCAGTTCCGAGGAGGAGCAGACACATGGAGATGGTATTCCAGATGGTCTTGACCTTTACAGAGATAGTAATGGGGTATTACAGCCGACCTATTCGTTTCCCGATGGCAGCGATACAACCTTTGGAGTTTACTGCATCTACTACATCGCCCACGACTTTGGCGCAATAAGTGACGAGAACTGGCAGAAGGTGGTAGACCTCGAAACAGAGTACGGTAACTCTCTGGAAGATGTCAAGGCACTTCTCGGAGTACAGTAATAATTAAGGCAGGCTGGTTTCCTTTAAGCCAGCCTGCTATTTTGAAAAGCGCAGCAAAAAAACAGCCAGCCCGTTCCGGCTGACTGTCCGCTGTATCTTCGGCTCTTTGTTTCATTGTCTGTTACACCATCTACACCATTTCTACACCAATTTTCCATGAATTTATATAGAAATATGGCTTTTTATATGCCTGTGCGAAATCCTGCAAACGCTGATTCCATGCGGCTTTATAGCGATATATGGGGTAGTATGGGATTATGTGGAAATTGCTGAAATATAATTGCCCATACCAAACAGATGATACAGAATTTGTATCACCGCCAATATACTGAACTGATGCGGATATTCATACATATACATTGACGGCAACATAGTGTCATAATTTCCAATGGACATAAGCATAGCCGCCGTGCAGAGTTCATCCCCGTCAGCCTGTGGTCTTACATGACAGATCGAAATCCATTTTATACATACCACAGCCACACATACCGCAATCGCGCCTATTATAAGCGTAAGCTTTACGGAACTCCGGCCTGCGCCCGCTGTCATAATCCGGCTGTTCTTAAATCTCCCAATCAAAAAAACCGATACCGTTACTATCAAAAGCGCCAGCAGATTTCTACCCATATCATCCACAATAGTCCATGGAATCTCTGTTCCCTCATGAAGGATTTCCGTATAACGCAAACTATAATATGTAAGCCCGCCAAAAATTAAAAAGCACAATAGCATAAGCGCCTTATCGGCTATTTTTTCCATTACGGAAGCTGCCTGCTTTATCTTTTGGCGAAATTGACCGTCCCCGCCTGTTCCTCTTTGCATTTACATATATCTCCTTCCGATATAACGAAATTTTCTGCTGATAGTCATATTTTAGTCAGCATAACAGCATTTTAACACTCTTAGTTGCATATTACAACCTACTGTATTTTTTCTTTTAATAAACTGAAAATACGGGGAGGTGATAAAATGTTCGAAGGTCTGGGAAATAAATTAAAGATTTTGCGTAAAAACAATCAACTTTCGAGAAAACAGATTGCTGAATTGGTCGGCGTTTCCGTCAGTATGATAGGGCTGTACGAAAGCGGTGAACGGCTTCCATCCCTACACATGATCGTTAAGCTTGCCGCTCAGTATAAAGTTTCCATAGACTATCTTTTGGATTACGATACGGACGCAGCGGATACTTTACCTCTGGACGGCCTGACTGCCAAACAGATCAAAGCCTTAAAACTGACTGCGGACTGTTTCCGCGGTCAAAATTCATCCTCTGACCGTTCTTGAAAATTCATATTTGTTTTTTGAAATCATATTTTCCTACTGCGTGGAAATGATATCCAAATCATTTGAAACGCAGCCAGAAACTACCATTATATTTTTATTTCAATAACAGATAATAACACCAAGATAAGTTGCAGCAGTTGCTTAACACTGAAAAACTATTTTCAGGATAAGTGACGGCGGCACTTATCTTGAAAATAGAGAAGGTAAAAATAAATGTATGGAGGTGAATGAAATGACCGGTAACAGAAGTAATAGAGTAGAAGTTCCCGAAGCAAAGGCAGCTATGGACCGTTTTAAGACCGAAGTAGCTTCCGAGCTTGGCGTAAACCTGAAAGAGGGTTACAACGGTGATCTGACTTCCCGCGAAGCAGGTTCTATCGGTGGCGAGATGGTTCGCCGTATGATTAAGAAGCAGGAAGAGCAGATGAAATAAGGCTCCCCGATGAGCTTGAATACAAAGGCAGCCGCACCAATCTGATTGGTGCGGCTGTTTTATGGATATCGCTTCTTTCGATGCAATGCTTTCTTCCGGCTCCGATGCCTTATTCCCCGAACACTGCTTTATAGTCCGCCTGAAACTTTGCGATGCCCGCATCGGTCAGAGGATGCTTTACCATCTGCTCGATCACAGAGTAAGGAACCGTAGCGATATCGGCTCCCGCCAACGCACAATCCGTCACATGAACCGGGTTGCGGATGCTTGCGCAGATGATCTGAGTCTCCAGATCGGTCATGGCAAAAATATCAGAGATCTCACGGATCAGATCCACGCCCCTCTGGTTGATGTCGTCCAGACGCCCGAGAAAAGGAGATACATAAGTTGCGCCGGCTCTGGCTGCAAGCAGCGCCTGGTTTGCGGTGAAGATCAGCGTCACGTTTGTCTTAATGCCCTCGGCGCTCAGCACCTTGCAGGCTTTCAGTCCTTCCACCGTCATAGGAATCTTCACTACCATGTTGGGATGGATCCTGGCGATGGCTCTTCCCTCTTCGATCATCCCTTCCGCATCTACAGTGGTGGCTTTCACTTCTCCGCTGATAGGACCGTCTACAATGGATGCAATCTCCGCGATCACTTCCTCAAATACCCTTCCTTCCTTTGCGATCAGGGATGGATTGGTAGTAACGCCGCAGATTACTCCCATGTCATTTGCTTTCCTGATATCTTCCACCTTTGCGGTATCAATGAAAAAACGCATAACTTTTTGTCTCCTTTTCTTTCTATGTAATTTTTTGTATGCAGCCTTTCCCACACGTTACGTGCCCGTGCACACTGCTTTCTGCTATAAGTATATCAAATTGGCGGCAAACTGCAAGCATTTTTATAATGACTTTCCCAAATATTTTTTTCACAAATAACATCCTTTTCCTTTGCGCGCTTTCCCATAAGCGCGCCCATCACACCGATCATGTCCGGGAACCGCTGTCCGGGATCTTCGCAAAGGCATCCGTCCATCAGCCTTTTCAGCCGCTTATGGTATGTATTCTTCTCTTTTACGTCTCTTTCCCTTTCTCCCAGCATACTTTGGACCGTCCGGCCCAGACCATACACATCACTGTAAATGCCTGCGGCTCTCCCCATTTTAAGCTGCTCCGGCGGCGCAAACCCCACCGTTCCCGCCATACAGGATTTTTCTTCTCCCAGCCTGCAGGCGCAGCCCAGATCGATCAGTTTGAGATGACCGTCTTGACAGACCATCACATTTTCCGGTTTCAGATCCCGATACAATACAGCGGGCTGCCTGTGGTGAAGATATCGAAGTCCGTCCGCCAGTTCCGCAGCAAACCGCAAAGTCTGTTCCGCACAGAATCCCCGTCTTCGCATCAGCATTCGCGCCATATTTTCGCCCCGGATATATTCCATCGCCAACATGCCCTTTCCCCCCTGCTCTTCATAGTCCAGGTAAGCGGGAAACAATGGATGATACAATTCACCGAGCAGATCCGCCTCCTTTTTCAACATTTCCTTTTCCGCGCTGACTTTACAGGCACAAAGCCGTCCGGTCCCGGTTCTGGCCAGATATACTTTAGAAAACGCGCCTTCCCCCACCACGCGCACAAAATAATACTCCATTTTCCCCTCTCTTTCCTCCAGGCCGCCATATTTTTCCGAATCTGCGCGTTTTTTACAGATTCCCTGCATTGCGCTTCTTCCCATATTCCAGTCTGTCATCCGCTTTCCATTTTATCCGCAGATCGGTGCTTCAGCGCACCTCCAAAAGAATGGCCGCCCCATATGCAGCCCCTCTGTTTTCCGCCGCACGGCCAAGTTCCTGAACCCTTTTAACGGTCTGGACAGAGGTTTGGATGTCCTGTACCGCCAGACAGCTTTTCAATTCCTGTGCGGAAAGATACCGGCAAAAGTCTTCAGAAGCCAGCAAAACACCGATATTCTTTTCCATTCTTCCCCATTGAAATTGTAAAGATCCGGCAGCCGCATCAACATACCGCTTTCCCACCGCGTGGCTTTTGATTCCGTCAGACTTTTCTTTGGTCCGGACTGCCGAAACATCCATCCTCTGCAATACCGGTTGACCGAAACCTGTATTGCAGAGATAGAGCCGTATCCGCCCCTCATAAAACAGTAAAAAGCTGCCCCCGATGCAAAAGATCCCCGCAATCCAGAAATCCTGATTCACCGTGCATGAGCTTAACATTTTTTGAAATTTTATTCTCAGCTTGTCCGATTCTCTTTCAGGGTCCGCAATGGCTCTACGCAGCTTCATCCTGCGGAATTCCTGTAAGAGCCAGCCAGTCACCTCTCCCCCCAACCGTCCCGCGCTCTCTCCCGTTCCTCCGCAGATACAACCGAAACAGACCGGAATATCGCAGCAGATATATTGTTGTAGCAAAAGTGACAGCACCTCCTTCTGCTGCCTGTAATAGCCTGTCATAAACTCCATAGGCATCCTCCTTATGCGATTTTGATTTCATACAAGTGAATACCGGCAGCCACCCCGCTTCGGGGCGGCGCCATAAGAAAAGACTGAGCCGCACGCTCAGTGCATAAAGATATTTACCAGATCATTAAAGAAAATAAACACCATCAGTACCATAAAGAACACTAAACCTACAAAGTGCACCATCCCTTCTTTTTCCGGCGGGACAGGCTTTCCCCTCAGAACTTCCAGCAAAAGGAACACCAGCCTTCCGCCATCCAGAGCCGGAAGGGGTAAAAGATTCAAAATTCCCAGATTTACAGAAAGCATCAGTACAATATTCAACATACTGATCAACACACTCTGCCAGCCGTAGTCCTTAGCCTCGTCATAGGTTTTTCCCACCACATTGACGGCAATACCAACGGGGCCTGCCACGTCTTCCCTGCTCACCTGTCCCCTGAATATCATTCCCAGGCTTTTGTAAGTCATCTTTACGGAAAAACGCATTTCATACCATGCGTACTTTAAAATATCCAGTCCTTCAGGCTCTTGAAATTCACCGTTCATCACACCCAGCATATAAATTCCTGATTCACTGTCATACTGAGGCGTCAGGGTAGTATTCAAACGCTGACCGTCCCTCTCATAAACCACATTCAGATCTCCGCCCCTGTAGGTGGCCTGCATATACAGCGAGATCTCCTGGTAAAGCCTGATCTTCTCCCCGTTTAAAGACAGGATTTTATCGCCGTCCTTCAAACCGGCGGCTTCAGCTCCTCCGCCTTCCACGACCTGGGTCGCCACAGCATCCCGTATCGCAAAGACATCGCTCATACTGACCATGAGAAATGCTACGAAAAAAGCAAGAATAAAATTAAAGATCGGTCCTGCAGCCACCGTAGAGATCCTTGCCCAGACGGTAGCTTTGTGAAAAGCTCCCTCACTTTCTTCCTCCGTCTGCATGTTGTCTTCCCCCTCAAACATGCAGGCGCCGCCAATAGGAAAAAGCTTAAGCGAATATTTCGTCTCTCCCTTTTTGACGGAGATCAGGTTCGGCCCCATCCCCACCGCGAACTCCACGACATGGATCCCGTTTGACTTTGCCAACAGAAAATGCCCGAATTCGTGCGCTATCACTACCACCCCGAATATGATGATAAACAATATCAGAGTCATCTTAACAGTTTTACCTTTCCTAAAATGTATTCATACGTCTCAGCTTCCGTCTCCAAAATCTGTTCCACAGTCGGCGCCTCGATTACCTTGTGATGCTCCATGGCTTTCCCGATCAGCTCAGGGATCTGTAAAAAAGTGATCTTGCGGTCTAAAAAAAGCGATACCGCCTTTTCGTTGGCAGCATTGTAAACCGTTGGCATACTGCCTCCCGCTTCCGCCGCCTGATAAGCCAGCGAAAGGCCGGTAAATACCTCCGTGTCCGGTTTTTCAAAAGTGATCTGTGCCAGTTCAAAAAAGTCTACCCTTTTTCCTCCCAGAAAACGCCTGTCAGGATAAAAAAGCGCATACTGAATCGGCAATTTCATATCCGGCGTTCCCATCTGTGCCATGATCGCTCCGTCTACATACTGCACCGCGGAATGGATGATACTCTGAGGATGCACCACCACCTGAATTCTGTCAAGATCCACTCCAAACAGCCATTTAGCCTCCATAACCTCCAAACCTTTATTGACAAGGGTGGAAGAATCAATGGTGATCTTGCGTCCCATAGACCAGTTGGGATGATTCAGGGCATCTTCCACCTGAATATGTTCAAGCTGCTCCCGGCGCCTGCCTCGAAAAGGTCCTCCGGAGGCGGTCAGAAGGATCTTTTCTATTCTATCCTTCGGTTCTCCGTTCAACGACTGAAAAATAGCGCTGTGCTCACTATCCACCGGCAATATGGCCGCCTTGCACTTTGCTGCCAAAGGCATAATAATATGTCCCGCAGTCACCAGCGTTTCCTTATTTGCAAGAGCAATATCCTTCCCCGCCTCAATCGCGGCTATGGTTGGCCTGATACCGATCATTCCCACAATGGCAGTGACTAATACCTGGCTTTCCGGCATCACCGCAATTTCCAGCAGTCCTTCCATGCCCGCCGTCACCTTTACTCCGGTATCCGCCACTCTGCTGCGCAATTGCGCGGCTGCTTCCTCAGACCACATAGCCGCCAATACAGGCTTAAACTCTCGGATCTGTTCTTCCATCTTCTCTACATTACTGCCTGCCGCCAGCGCCACTACCCGAAGCTCAGGATTGCAGCGGACTACTTCCAGCGTCTGGGTCCCAATGGACCCTGTAGATCCCAAGATTGCAATTTTTTTCATAGATTTCCTCATTTCCGTATTTTTGCTGCGCCAGCAACGCCCCGGAGTAAGAACTTTTCCCCGATCACCTGATCAAATACATGGCCAGGAAATATACCATAGGCGCTGTCACGATCACACTGTCAAACCGGTCCATGATGCCGCCGTGGCCGGGGATCAGCTTTCCGTAATCCTTGATGCCTTTGTTGCGCTTCACTGCCGAGGCCGCCAGATCTCCCACCATGCTCATCACCGCGCCCACAGCGCAAATCAGAGCCGCCTGCCATACGATAGGATCCGCCGATCCTGACACATGACCTGCCGCAAACCTGCCGTAAAGCGCTCCCAGCGCCGCCGCTCCCAGCACGCCGCCGATACAGCCTTCCAGAGACTTTTTCGGACTTAAGACAGGAAAAATTTTCTTCTTTCCGATCAGCTTTCCCACCACATAAGCGCAAGTGTCACAGCCCCAGGAACTCAGCAGGATCAGCCAGACAACAGAAAGCCCAAAGGCGCTCTCTCTGGTCAGCTCGATAAAAGATAACATGACAGGCGCATACACAAAAGAAAAAAATCCCGCCATCACCTGTTCCGCCTGGTATTGCGGAAATGTAAACACATACACAAACAACTGCGCCAAAAACAAAAATACGATACAACCCAAAAGCCATACAGCGTCACCGGACTGCAGCAGGAGATAATACACCGCTGTACCGATCATTCCCACCGCCTCAATGGAAGTGAATTTCTTTTCTCCTCCGGACACTCCCAAAGCTTTGGTGAGTTCCCGATACCCTGTCATCGAAACCGCAAACAGTACCAATGTCAACACCGGGCCTCCCAGCCAAATGGAACCGATGGCGATCACCAGCAATACGATCCCGCTGAACAATCTGGTCCAAAACATGGCGCTATTCCTCCTTCACTTTGCCGTACCTTCTGTCCCTATGATTATATGCTTCCACAGCTTTTACCAATTCTTCCTTCGTAAAATCAGGCCATGGAACAGGTGTAAAATAAAATTCCGTGTACGCTGACTGCCACAGCAAAAAATTGGAGATCCGCTGCTCATTACAGGTGCGGATCAAAAGATCCGGTTCGGGAATCCCCGCAGTATCCAGACAACCGCTTATTGTTTCCTCCGTGATTTCTTCCGGTTTCAGACTACCTTCAGCAATCCGGGAAGCCATCTTTCTAAAAGCCCGCACAATCTCATCCCTTCCGCCATAATTGATCGCTATCTGGAAATGAAGACCGTCATTATCTTTGGTAGCTTCTTCCAGCTCTCCGATCCGGGTACGGATATCCTCGTCAAGGCGGGACTTTTCTCCCAGCACTCTGACGCACATGCGGTTTTTATTCGCCGTCTGAAGACAGGTTTTCATATAATTGCGAAGCAATTTCATCAGCGCATCTACCTCGCTCTGGGGCCGATTCCAATTCTCCGTGGAAAAAGCATACACCGTCAGATACCGGATGCCCATCTTATATGCTTCCTCACAGATGACCTCCACCGTCTTCGCACCCTGAACATGTCCGTAATTGCGCGGCATTCCCTTGGCCTGCGCCCATCTTCCGTTGCCATCCAAAATGATCGCCACATGACGCGGCATCTTTAATTCCTCGCCCATAATGCTCCTTTCGCAATGTCCACTGTCTGTCACATGACAAAGGGAGAGCGGATTTTTCTCCACTCCCCCGCTTTTTTACCATTGTTGTCCCGATCAGACTTTCATGATCTCCTTAGACTTTTCCTCTGTCAGACTGTCAATATTTTTAATATACTTGTCAGTCAGCTTCTGCAGCTTATCCTCCAACTGCTTGATCTCATCTTCCGACACGTCTTCCTTTGCCAGTTTTTTGAATGCATCGTTTCCGTCTCTTCGGATATTGCGGATGGCAACTTTCGCCTCCTCCGCCCTCTTCTTAACTTCCTTCACCAATTCCCCTCTGCGCTCCTCAGACAATTCAGGGAACACCAGCCGGATCACATTGCCATCGTTAGAAGGGTTCAGTCCTATATCGGAAGACAAAATTGCTTTTTCAATTTCCTTCAGCATGGATTTGTCCCAAGGCGCGATCTGCATGACGCGGGGGTCAGGAACAGTAATATTTCCTACCTGCTGAAGAGGAGTGGGCGTACCATAATAATTTACACGGATCTTATCTAACACATGCGGATTTGCACGTCCCGCGCGAATCGTTGCATAGTCCGATACCAAAAACTCTACCGCCTTATTCATCTTATCTTCATACTGCTGTAATCTTGCCTCCATATCCTATCCCCTTCCTGTTTGTTTATACCAGCACTTTGGTCCCGTTAAATTTACCTTTTAACGTGTTCACAATACTGTCTTTCTCATTCAACCCGAACACCCACATAGGCATCCGGTTGTCCCTTGCCAGAATGGAAGCTGTCATATCAACTACCTGCAGATTTCTGGCTATTACTTCATCAATCGTGACTTCCGCATATTTTCTGGCATTAGGATTTCTGTTGGGATCATCGTCATAAACGCCGTCCACAGCTTTTGCCAGCAGGATCACATCCGCTTCCACCTCAACGGCACGAAGCACAACGCCCGTATCCGTTGAAAAATAAGGATGTCCCGTACCTCCCGCAAAAAAAACCACATGGCCTCTCTCAAAATATTTGTTTGCCCTGTCCTTGGAAAATAACTTGGTAAAAGAACCGCACTCAAAAGGTGTCAGGATATCTGTCTGCATTCCGACAGAACGAAATATTTCGGAAACATAGATACAATTCATAATCGTAGCCAGCATGCCGATCTGATCCGCCTTGGTACGATCTATATTCCCGCTGGTGCGGCCTCTCCAGAAATTGCCGCCGCCAATGACGATGCCCATCTGGATACCATCATCCACCAATTGCTTTACCTGTAGTGCAACTTCTCTGACAGTCTCTTCGTCAAAGCCCGTCTTCCTGTCGCCGG
This sequence comes from uncultured Acetatifactor sp., assembly GCA_947629645.1. Lineage (GTDB taxonomy): Bacteria > Bacillota > Clostridia > Lachnospirales > Lachnospiraceae > Acetatifactor. Next base: position 26,266 of record CANREV010000042.1, read on the forward strand.
CAAGCGCCTCACCGCTTAATTTCAAAAGAATCCTGCGCATTCTTTCTTCTCTCCCTATTTTGACTTTGTTTTACGGATAGGTTCAGGTTTGTATTCCTCAAAGAAACTGGTAGGGCTGACATCCGCGTAACACTGGGAACACATACCTTCAATAACGGCGCCATTATTAATCTGCACAGACTTAGATTTGATATTGCCCATCACAATCGCGGAAGTATCCAGGATAACGGGGCCCTTGACATCGATATCTCCTTTAACGGCTCCTGCAATAGCGGCACAGGTAGCTGTAATATTGCCGATGATAACAGAACTTGCGCCAATCTTGACAGCGCCTTCGCTCACTACTTCTCCGTTGATTTTTGCACTCTCCGCATAGATTTCAGCCGCTTTGGAATTACCCGTGATATGACCGGTGATCGTCAGCTTGCCCAGTGCATCAATATTTCCATTTACAGTTCCAACTACATCGATAGAACCCTCTGTGGAAATATCTCCCTTTATGACCATTCCTTCCGTGATCACGGCAACCTCATCTGTAGCTGCCCTGCCACCCGTCATTGTGTCCATGCCATCCATTGTTTCCTTCGCGTCCATTGTTTCCATCGTTTCCATCGTCTCCATTGTTTCTTCAACTCCCTTATTTTCTTCTATTTGATTGTCTGTTCCTGCAACAGACTGTTCGATCCCGAATGCTTCTACTGATTCAGTTGACTCTTGTACGGGCCGTTCTTCCCAAACAGGCTCTGACAGGACAGATTCCGCCTCCGTTTCCATCTGTTCGGGCTCTGGCAGGTCGGATTCCGTCTCCATTTCCAGTTGTTCAGGCTCTGCCAGTTTGGCTTCTACCTCCGTTTCCATTTGCTCGGGTTCTGGCAGGTCGGATTCCGCCTCCGCCTCCGCTTCCGTTTCCATCTGATCAGGCTCTGACAGGACGGATTCCGCCTCCGGCTCTGACTGTTCGGCTTCTGCCTCCGTTTCCGTTTCCATCTGCTCGGACTCTGACAGTTTGGATTCCGTCTCCGCTTCCGTCTGTTCAGCCTCTGACAGGGCGGATTCTGTCTCCGCCTCCGCCTGCTCGGGCTCTGACAATCCGGCTTCCGCCTCCGTCTCTGCCTCCTCGGGCTCTGACAGTCCGGCTTCTGCCTCCGTTTCCATCTGCTCGGGCT
>CANREV010000043.1 GCA_947629645.1 uncultured Acetatifactor sp.
CCCTTTTTTCAGCAAATGATATGAAAATAACTCAAAAACAATTTCAATTTACTCTTGACATATCACCGCTGGACTAAATTAGCTGCGCTCACTTTTGTGAGCCGTTTCCTTTATCGTGATTTCAGTATACAAAATCACGAAACCGAAAAAAATGGAATAAATTAAAAATAAATAAAAAATTTATCCTCTTTTTTATCTTTATTTTAGAAAGCGCTTACATAGAATATAAAATTTTATGATTTCATGTATTTTTTCTCGCTTCGGCCTTCCGGTCCAGATCCGCCGCGCATTTCATCCGGGTCTGCCGCACGTTCCATCCAGTCCCGACCGGATAGCGCCCCAAAGCGCGCACTGTATTTTCCACAGCAACAGTTTTGCCATAGGGCGCTACAGGGGATATGCACTCCGCCATAAGAGAACGCTTCCCCAAATTGCAAATTTATGTTAAAATAAATCCTAATATAAGGCGCAAACGGCCAAGGGCTGTTTAGGCCCGCTTTATGGCAGAGGGACGCGGCATGAGACATTTATTCCATCTGAAACAGCATACCAGACAGCGCTTAGGCCGCATCCAGAAAAGGATCCTGTTCACAACGGTTTCCTGTCTGACCGGCATGTGCATGATCATCAGCTGCGTCAGTTATTACATTTTCCGGAACTATCTGCAAAACAGCCTGATCCGTTCCACGGAGACAAGCCTGCAGCTTCTTTCGGACTCCATCAACAGCAGTATGAACGACATCTACAACATCGTGCGGTTCTGCCGGACAAATGCGAATATCGCCGCCTATGTGGAGCGGGATCCGAACCCCGGCTCCGTGCTGTCCGTATCCACCTATGACCGCATGTACGAGGAATTCGGGAACAATCCCTCCAACGGCTATATTCTCAGGCTCGCCGTGATCACCAACGAAAATTTCCTGCAGATCGTCAGCGCCCCATATTCTTCCACGGCGGATCTGGCCGCGCAGGTGCCGCAGCTTTCCTATTTTGAAACGCTTCTTACGGCATCCGACTACGACTTTTCCTTCGGCCTTGTGAAAGACCCTTTTTACCGCAACGGGAAAATGATGCTGCCAGTCATTAGGCCGATCACTTACCAGTATACTTCCGTCCAGGGCGGATACCTTTTTCTGGAGATCGCCTCGGAGCTGTTTACGGACCCGCTGAAACGTTACTCCGTAGCGGAGGACAGCCGGGTCTTCCTCTCCATAGGAAGCCATGATTATGTGTATGAAAACGGCGGCCTGGTCCCCATTGAAGCTTCCTATCAGATCACGGAAGATCTGTCCTCCTCCGCACTGATCGAGAGTATCCTGGTAAACCGCATCACAGACGAAAGCGGCGCTTCCCGTGTCGTTATATCCTCTCCCTTAAATCTGCCGGGATGTTACATCAGCCAGAGTATCTCCCATTCGGAACTGCGGGACCAGCGGCGGCTTTTGTGGCTCGTCCTGGGCGGGACACTGGTAGGCATCATAGGGCTCGGCATCCTGCTGATGCTGTTTCTCAACCGCACGATCAGCCTTCCGGTATCCCGGATCCGCGCTAAGATACTGCGGGTGGCGGACGGAGATTTCGGGCGCGACCCTTCCATCGAGTGGGATCACGAACTGGGGGAGATTGGCAGGGGCATCAATGATCTGTCCGAAAACGTCTATCTGCTGATGAACAAAAGGCTGGAGGATGAAAAACAGAAAAGAGACCTGGAATACAAAATGCTGCAGAGCCAGATCAATCCTCATTTTATTTACAATACGTTAAATTCCATCAAATGGATGGCCACGATCCAGGGAGCGGAGGGCATCAGTGAAATGACCACCGCCCTTGCGAAGCTATTAAAGAGCATCTCTAAAGGGACCCGGCTTCTGGTGCCGATCCGTGAAGAGCTTTCGCTGATAGAGGATTATTTTACCATTCAAAGGTATCGTTATGGCGGCACTGTGACAATGGATATACAGGTGGAGGAGGATTCCCTTCTGGAATGCCCTGTTCTGAAATTCACCCTGCAGCCTCTGGTGGAAAACGCTATTTTCCACGGCATTGAACCGAAAGGAACGGGACAGATCTCCATCAATGTCCACTCTGAACAGCTTACGGAGGACGATCCGCCTTCCATCCGCATCGATGTAAGGGACAACGGAGTCGGAATGTCCGCGGAAAAAGCCGCCCGGATCCTTTCGACCAACAATGACAGCAGCGCGGATTTCTTTCGGGAGATCGGCGTCAGCAATGTTCACAAAAGATTACAGTATGAATTCGGAGCACGGTATGGTATTACCATAGAGAGTGTGGAGGGAGAATACACCGTGATGTCCATCCACATCCCCCGCCGCCCTTTGCCATGCCTTTAAATACTGAAAAGGAGTTATCATGTATCAGTTACTTATTGTTGATGATGAACCGTTGGTTCAGGTAGGTATCAAATCCATGCTGAACTGGCCGGAATTAAATATCGAAGTGATCGGAACCGCGGTAAACGGTCAGGCGGCTCTGAAAATCATCGAGGAACAATCTCCTGACATCGTCATCACGGACCTGAAAATGCCTGTCATGAGCGGGCTGGAACTGATCAGACAGTGCAGGGAACATCTGGGCAGCGAATATCCCTATTTTATTATCCTTACCAGTTACGAGGACTTCCACATGGTCAGGGAAGCCATCACCTATCAGGTGACGGATTATCTGGTGAAAATGGAACTCACGCCGTCCTCTTTAAAGGAAGCCGTAGAGCGGGTCCTGAAACGCCTGCAGGAGTCGGAATCCAGAAACGCCGTGCAAGAAAGCATTGTCCATCCTTTTTACGACAAATTTTTTATCTGTCTGATCAATAATCTGTTTGAATCGGAGGAACAATTTCTTCTCCAGAGCAAGGACCTTAATCTGGATTTTCACTACAGCCACTACATCTGCTGCTATGGAGAGATGAACAGCCATCAGGCCGATTCCCTCCCTATAGAGAAACAGTTGTCGCTTTTTGCCACCTCCATGCAGATGCTGAAGGAACTGGCGGGAAAATATTACCCCTGCTTCTGCCTTTCTCTGGACACCAGGCATTTCGCCCTGATCTTCTGCTTTGAAGATGCTCAGGCCAGCCTTTCCGATTATGGAAAGGCATTAAAAGATATCCTCGCGAAGATTAACGAAACTTTGACAAAGTACTATAATGTATCCTTCCGCTGCGGCATCGGAAGCCTGGTGGACGGCCCCCTTGCCATCTGCGATTCCTATCAGTATTCCAGACAGGCCATCCTCTCTGCGGACAGGTCAAATCCGATCCTCTTCTTTGAAGAATGTCTGCGGACCGGCTCCTGCCACAGTTCCTTCAATATCAGCCTGTTCAAACGGGATCTGACCAAGGCTTTCGAGGAATACGACGGGGAATTGTTGAACCGTACCCTGGACGAGCTCTGCGAGCTTTTCCTGTCCCATCCGGATCATTATGTCCAGGCCCTGGACGGCGCCTGCAATATTTTATATCTGTCGATCTCCCTGCTTCAGGACGGAGAATCAATCGTGTCCGGATTTTTCCGCGATAATCCTGACGGATACAGATCCATTTACAAACAGACTACCGTAGAGCAGATCGTCAACTGGCTGAACGTCTTCAAACGACATATGTGTCAGCTTTTTGAGATCCATCACAAGGATTATAAAAACCACATTGTCGCCAGCGTAAAAAAATATATTAACGAGCATCTGTCGGAACGGCTCTTCCTCAATGAAGTGGCGGCGGTGTTCGGCATCAGCCCCAACTACCTGAGCCAGCTTTTCAGCAAATATAACGATATGGGATTCTCAGAATATATCAACAGCTGCAAAATCGCGGAGAGCAAACGTCTTTTGGCGGAAGGCGGCCTGAAAGTCTACGAAGTGGCGGAAATGCTCGGATTTGAAAGCGCGTTTTATTTTTCCAAGGTATTTAAGAAAGTGGAGGGCGTCTCTCCCACCGAATACCTGAATAATCAGATCATGTAACGTAACAGTCCGGCCCGTCTGTCATGAGCGCTGCTTTTTGGAAAAAGACATCTGCCAAAGGGTAAAGAACGATGCGCGTCTTTGCGAATGAACTCATAAAGATTCAAAAAAGAAAGGAACAGGAAGAAAGATGGAAAAGAGATTTCTGAAAGCGGCTGCGGATTTCTGGGCCAGACACGATACCCTGCAGGAATACAGACCCTTTCCCGACATCCAATGCAGAGAGGCCTACGACAGTCTTCCCCAAAGCCTGCGGGCGTCCCTGATCAAAGAGGGGGAGCAGTATTTACATTTTTCCTATCCGGTGATCCGCGCCACGGATTTCATGCATTTTAAGCGCACCGGAAACCGTGTGGATTTTGAAGACCTCTATTTCAGGAGAAGATACGCCTTAAATTCTCTTGTGGTAGCGGAATGCATCGAAGACAAAGGTCGCTTTCTGGACGATATCATAAACGGAATCTTTGCCCTCTGCGAGGAGAGCGCCTGGCAGCTTCCCCCTCACAATTCTTACGTTCGCAACGCTCCCCAGGAAATCCTGCCGGATCTGACACGTCCTGTCATGGATCTGTTCGCCTGCGAGACAGGGGCGCTGCTTGCCTGCATCCGGTATCTTTTAGGCAGCCGTCTGGACCAAATCAGCCCCTTTATCGGCACACGCATCAGCTATGAACTGGAACACCGCATTCTGGGCCCCTACCTCCATCAGCATTTCTGGTGGATGGGAAAGGACGATGAACCCATGTGCAACTGGACTCCCTGGTGCACCCAGAATGTGCTTCTGACCGAATTTTTGCATAAAGCTCTCCCCAATACCGAAAAGGCTGTGACTTTAAAAGCTGCGGAAAGTCTGGACTTTTTCCTGAAAGATTACGGGGCGGACGGCTGCTGTGACGAGGGAGCGCAGTATTACCGCCACGCGGGACTCTGTTTAGACGGGGCCGCCGCAGTGTTAGACCAGGTTACTGATGGCGCTTTTGCCTCACTTTACGACTGGGATAAGATGAAAAATATCGCTTCCTACATTTATCACGTCCATGCGGACGGCAAATACTATTTTAATTTTGCGGACTGTTCCCCCGTGGCGGGAAGAGCCGGGGTACGGGAATACCTCTTCGGCAAGCGCACCGGGCAGCCGGATCTGATGCTGTTTGCGGCCAGAGATTTCCAGGCCGTACAGGGAGATCTCTTTGCAGATGAGTCCAATCGGCTGAATCTGTTTTATCGGATGCAAACTCTCTTTACCTATCGGGAAGTCATGGACTATGACACTTCCCGCCCGCTGATTCACCGGGATACTTTCTACCCAAGCGTTGGTCTCTTTCTGTCGAGAAACGATACCTTCTGCCTGGCGGTAAAGGCGGGGGACAATGATGACAGCCACAATCACAACGATACCGGAAGTTTTACCCTCTATAAAAACGGAGCGCCGCTGTTTGTAGATATCGGCGTGGAAAGTTACACGGCGAAAACATTCTCAGACCGCCGCTATGAAATCTGGACCATGCAGTCGGGCTACCACAATCTTCCCACCATCGAAGGCTTAGATCAGCACGATGGTCCTGATTACCGCGCGAGAGCGGTAGAAACCTCCTTCGGGGAGGCGAAAAGCCATATCTCCATGGAGTTATCGGGGGCATATCCGCTAAAAGATTTCAAAACAGACTATACCAGAGAGATTTTTTTTGATAAACTAGATAACAGGATCCTTTTGAAAGATACCACCAATGCCGAGAATGTGGTGCTGAACTTTATTACATATGAAAAGCCGGAAGCAGAGGGAAACCGCATCCGGATCGGCGCTCTGGCGAAGGCAGCATTTGAGGGAGCAGAGGTCATAAAGATCGAAACCCTCCCTATTACCGATGCAAGACTGCGGACTGCATGGGACCACGATTTATATCGTATCCGGCTGCAAATGACGGCAAGAGAATTTCTACTGGAAATCTTATAGAGATATCAGAACAGAGGTATAACATGTTAATTGAAGAATTAAAGCCCGGACAGGAAATCTCCCTGTTGATCAACGTAAATAACAACTCATTGGTCTTTACCAGCAGAGTGCAGGAAACTCTTCCCCGAAAACACACAATCTTTGCCGAAGCGGTATTCAAGGGCACAAAGCCGCTCTCTTTCCGCGGAAAGGGCGTGGTCCTCGACATTCTGGCCACCACCGAGGATGACAAGCCTCATCTGTTTAAAAATGTGTCCAACGTACTGTTAAAAAGAGCCAACGGCACTTTCTGTTACGGATTTACCACCCTGGCGGAAAGCGTCACCTACAACAGGCGTCAAAATTATCGCTGCTATGTCGGCATTGAGACTTATATCCGTTTCGGTCCCAACCAAGCCGCCCATGAAGCCATCATCCGTGATATCAGCTCCACCGGATTTGCGGTAGTTTGTGACAGTGATGTCAAGTTCATTCCCGGCAATCTGATCCATGTAGTGCTCAACGACCAGATCGAGGATTTCGGAGAAAAATATTATTTCCATCTGTATGGCCTGGTGGCAAGAATACAGGAATTGGAAAACGGCAAAGTGGTGTATGGCTGCCGCCTGAACAACAATGTTAAAGGTCTGGACGCTTACATCATGAAAAAAGACCGTTACCGCTTAAAAAGAAGAAACGGCAACGATCTGAAACGAATCTGACGACTACATAGTGATCCTGCCATACAGGTCCGGCCGCCTGTCCCGGAACAGCCCCCAGCTTAGGCGCAGCTGTTCTATGGCGTCCAGGTCAAAGGTGTGAAGCAGGATCTTCTCTTCTTCCCTGCCTCCATCCTCCAGGATCCCGCCTGTCTCATCGGTGATAAAGGAGGAACCGTAAAAAACCAGGGCGGAGGACTGATAGTTGTTGGCCGCCGTGGGAGCGACTTTTTCCTCGCCGATACGGTTTGCGGCGATCACCGGCATCACATTGGCCGCAGCGTGGCCCTGCATACATCTTCTCCAGTGCGGCATACTGTCGCATTCCAGAATAGGTTCGGAACCGATGGCGGTGGGATAGAGCAACAGTTGAGCGCCCATCAGCGCCATGCTTCTCGCCGTTTCCGGGAACCACTGATCCCAGCAGATCCCTACGCCGATCCTGCCATAGGCGGTATCCCAGACCCGGAATCCGGTATCTCCCGGGGTAAAATAGAATTTTTCCTGATAAAAATGATCATCCGGAATGTGCGTCTTGCGGTAAACGCCCAGAACGCTCCCGTCCGCGTCTATCACAGCCACCGAATTATACATCACATTTTTGTCCCTTTCAAAAAAGCTGACGGGAATCACCGCGCGGCACTGTGCCGCCACGCTCCGGAAACGTTCTACGGCCGGATTCTCCATTACAGTGGTGGCAAGTCCGTAAGAATCATAATTTCTCTCCTGACAAAAATACCACGTTTCAAACAGTTCCGGCAGCAATATGATCTGCGCGCCCTTTGAGGCCGCCTCGCGCGCCATCTTTTCCGCCGCCTCTATATTCTCTTCTCTGGAGCGGTTACAAAACATTTGTACCGCGGCTACAGTCACCTGATTCATAACAACCCTTCCCATTTACTCTTGACATATCACCGCCGGACTGATGGTAAGATTTTATTTGCCAACAGTATCCATCCGTCATAATTTTTTCATATGCGCGGCGGTCCGGTATCCGCCCGGCAAGACTCTGACCCGGCCCAGTATCCGCTCAGCGGGGCACCTGCTGTGTGATACAATGAATATTTCCGCCGCCGATCAGGATATCCCTGGCATAGATCTGCACCACTTTCCTGTGGGGAAACAACCCCTGGAGAATGTCTCTCGCTTTGTCATCCGCCGGATCGCCAAATTTCGGCATCACGATATTCCCATTGGAAATATAAAAGTTCACATAGGAGGCCGCCAGCCGCTCCCCCGCCGTGCGGGTCGGTTCATCCCAGCAGGCATCCAGTCCTTCGCATTCTTCTTTTGTGACCGTTACCGGCTTCGGCAGAGGTAATTTATGGACCGTAATACGTCTGCCTTTCGCGTCCCGTGCGCTGTTTAAGTACTCCAGACACGCGCGGGACATCTCATACTGCGCGTCTTCCTCATCTTCCGTCCATGCCAGCGCCACTTCCCCCGGCCTTACAAAAGCACAGATATTATCCACATGCCCGTTGGTTTCATCATGATAGATCCCGCAGGGCAGCCACAGCACCCTGGAAACCCCCAGATATTGCATCAGCACACTCTCGATCTGCTCCCTGGACATCTGAGGATTCCGCCCCTTGCTTAACAGACAGCTCTCCGTTGTCATACAGGTGCCTTCCCCGTCCACATGGATCGAACCGCCCTCCAGAATAAAATCTCTTTTATCATACACATCCTTATCCATCAGATCGCAGATCTTGCGCGCCATTCTGTTATCGTTGTCCCAGGGAAAATACAGCCCGTCATACAGGCCGCCCCAGGCGTTAAAGCCCCAGTCTATGCCCCGCACTTCTCCCTTGCCGTTCCTTACAAAGGTAGGGCAGTAATCCCTTGCCCACGCATCGTCACTGGACATCTCCACTACCCGGATACGGGAAGACAGAAGCGCCCTTGCATTGTCATACTGTCTGGCGCTGGCGCACACCGTCAGCTTTTCCGAGGCGGCAATCGCTTCCGCCACCTGAACGAACGCTTTCCGCGCCGCGTAACCGCCGTATTGCCAGGAATCCGGCCGCTCCGGAAAGATCATGATACACCCCGCGTGAGGTTCATACTCCGCCGGCATGCGAAACCCATCGGCCGTTGGCGTGGAATCCTTGATAATATTCACCGATATCTCCTCTCGATCGCCTGTCGCATTGACAGAAACTTATCTTATCCATAGAATTTTAAGAAACTTTAGAATTCCTTTATCCCTAAGTCAAACTTTGGACACATTTGCCCTGTATGATAAATTTATAAACAAAGGGGCTGTTGAGTTTTAACTCGAAGTTAGGGTTCTGTCAGCTCCGACTAAAAATAATCCTGCTTGGTCAGGTTCTCATATATTTTCATACACTTTCTCCTATGCAAAGAAGCTGATGCGCTTTATAATCCAGAAACGCAAGGCTTCTTTTTTTATGGCACGGCCTTTCTGCGGTATCTCTGCAGCCTTACAGCCGTCTCTTGAAATCTTCATAACCAAACTCTTTTACCAGCCTGCACCGCCCGCTTTTCTCCCTCAAAAAAACAGAGGGCAGAGGCATACCGTTAAAGGTATTATTTTTGACCATGGAATAGATCGCCATATCTTCAAACACCAGCCTGTCCCCCTCTCGCAGAGGCTGCGCAAAGGAATACTCCCCGATCACATCGCCCGCCAGACAGGTAGGCCCTCCCAGCCGATATGTGAACGCTTTTTCACCGGGCAGCCCGCTTGTCTGCAAAGGCGGCCTGTAGGGCATTTCCAGCACATCCGGCATATGGCACGCGGCGGAGGTGTCCAGAATGGCGATCTGCAGTGTGCCGTTTTTGCCATCGGCATTCTGACCATCGTTGTCTGCGCCCCTGCCGGGGAGCAGCGGCAGATCCGTTGTCTGCGTCTCTAAAACAGTTGCAACTAGAAATCCCGCGTTCAGGGCTACCGCTTCCCCCGGTTCCAGATAGACTGTCAGACCGTATTTTTCCCGCATCCTGAGGATACATTTTTCCAGCCGCTCCATCTGATAGCCTTCCCGCGTGATATGGTGTCCGCCGCCGAAGTTGATCCATTTCATGCGGGGGAGATACTCTCCGAATCTTTCTTCTACCGCTTCCAGCGTCTCCTCCAGCGCATCGGCGTCCTGTTCGCACAGCGTGTGAAAATGCAGACCGTCCAACAGGGACAAAAGATCCGGTCTGCGGGCAACGCCTTCCGCAAACTTTCCCTTTGTCACTCCCAGCCGGGAGCCGAGCGCGCAAGGGTCATATATGGCGTGACCCTGCTGGGTGGAATGCTCCGGATTGACGCGAAGGCCAATGCTCTTGCCCGCCGCTTTGGCTTTCGCCCCGAATTTTTCCACCTGTCTCCAGGAATTAAACACCACATGATCGCAGCAGGATAAGATCTCCGCAAAGTCCTCTTCCCTGTAGGCAGGTGAAAAAATGTGATTTTCACAGGCCTTCCCCCGCAGGGCTAAAGGCTTTACCATTTCCTCCGCCGCCAGCCTTGCCTCATACAGGCCGCTGGCCGCAGCGCCGCAGAGATATTTCCCGACCAAAGGGTACAGCGCATACATGGAAAAGGCCTTTTGCGCCAGCAGGATACGGGCTCCCGTGCGGTCCATCACGCCTTTCAGTATCTTCAGATTTTTTTCGATCAGCGACTCGTCTACCACATAACAGGGCGTAGGCAGTTCGGACAGCCCGCCATAAATTTTTGTTTCCATCTCTTCATTACTCCAAACCGAAAACGCCGCTTTTATCCATCCTGTCCATCCTTCCGGAAACTTTGCGCCCGAAACGCGGACTTAATCCACTTTCACGGGATTTTCCTCCACTACCCAGGGCAGACCGTACTCTTTCAACGCCTCCATGAACGGATCGGGATCAAACTCCTCCACATTGAACACACCGGCCTTTTTCCAGGTACCGTTCATCACCAGCATGGCCCCAATCATGGCAGGCACGCCTGTGGTGTAGGAGATTGCTTGGGAACCCAGTTCCTTATAGCATTCCTGATGGTCACAGACATTGTAAATATAGATGGTTTTCTCTTTACCATCTTTCACGCCGGTAAAGATGCAGCCGATATTCGTCTTGCCTACGGTGCGGGGACCCAGCGATGCGGGATCCGGCAAAAGGGCTTTCAAAAACTGGATGGGTACGATTTCCTTCCCCTCGAACAAAACGGGATCCGTGCGCAGCATTCCCACATTTTCCAAACATTTCATATGGGTCAGGTAACTCTGGCCAAAGGTCATGAAGAACCGGATCCTCTTTACATGCGGGATATTTCTTGCCAGAGATTCGATCTCCTCATGATGCAGCAGATACATATCCTTCTTTCCCACCTGCGCGAAATCGTACTCCCGCCTGATCTCCATGGGCTTTGTCTCCACCCAATGGCCGTTCTCCCAGTAGGAACCGTTGGCGGAAACCTCCCGCAGATTGATCTCCGGATTAAAATTAGTGGCGAAAGGATAGCCGTGATCCCCGCCGTTGCAATCCATGATATCGATATAATGGATCTCATCAAAATAATGTTTCAGAGCGTAGGCGGAAAACACGCTTGTAACGCCGGGATCAAAGCCGCTTCCCAAAAGCGCCGTAATCCCCGCTTTTTCAAACCGCTCCCGATAAGCCCACTGCCAGGAATAGTCAAAATACGCCGTAAAACCGTCCTCTTTGCAGCGTTTTTCATAGACCGCCCTCCACGCGGGGTCCTCTGTATCCTCCGGTTCATAATTGGCTGTGTCGATATAATCCACGCCGCAGGCCAGACACGCGTCCATGATCGTAAGATCCTGATAGGGCAGCGCCAAGTTGAGTACCGCCTTGGGCTGTTCCCGTCTGATCAGGCGGATCAGGTCGTCCACATCATCCGCGTTCACTCCGGCTGTCGTCACCTTAGCCCCGGTTCCCTGCGCCGTTAGTTTCGCTTTCAGGTCATCGCATTTTTTCACCGTCCTGCTTGCGATGCAGATCTCAGAAAATACATCCGCTTTCTTCGCGCATTTCTGAATGGCCACGGAAGCCACGCCGCCGCAGCCGATGATCAGTATTTTAGCCATGCCAGATTCCTCCCTTTTCCCGTTTCACTTCAGGTTTCGTCCGCTTCTCTTTCGCTTATCAGTCGTGGATCTCCACTTTCCGCAGCAGTTTTTCCGCATAGGCGGGCAGGCAGAAGGCTCCCTCATGGAGCCTGGGCGTATAATATCTTGTTTCCAGTTCCCTTGCCAGCCAGCGCTGCGCGTCCAGATCATGCACCGGATGATACCTTTTGGAAGCAAAGCCAAACAGCCAGTGGCCGGAAGGATAGGTCGGGATATGGGCCTGATAAACGCGGCTGATGGGAAAGCTCTCCACGATCCGCTTGTGAGCGCGCATACAGGCCGTTGCGTCCGCCTCGTAAAAAGGACTCTCATGCTGATTTACCATGATACCGTCCTCTTTTAACGCTTTATAACAGTTGCCGTAAAACTCTTTGGTAAACAGTCCTTCTCCGGGGCCGAACGGATCCGTGGAATCCACGATGATAAGATCATACTCGTTCTCCCTGGACCGGACAAATTTTAAACCGTCCTCATAGTAGATCTTCACTTTTTCATTCCTGAGTTCACAGGATACCTTAGGCAGATAATCCATGCTGACCTTTATCACTTCTTCATCGATCTCCGCCAAGTCGATCCTCTCAATCTCGGGATAGCGCACCAGTTCCCGCACAACCCCGCCGTCCCCCGCGCCGATGACCAGCACTTTCTTTACGTCAGGGTGTACCGCCATCGGCACATGGACGATCATTTCATGATAGATAAACTCATCTTTCTCTGTCAGCATGATATAGCCGTCCAGCACCAGAAACCGTCCAAACTCCGGCGATTCAAACACCTCGATCTGCTGAAATTCACTTTGTCCGCTATACAACTGCCTGTCCACACGGATGGACAGCTTTACATCCGGCGTATGCGGCTCCGAAAACCAAAGTTCCATAATCCACTCCATTTCTGCGCTGTTTTACACCAGCCGATCCCTATACGGATCACGGGTCCGCGTCAAACCCTGTCACGGTTTTTCCAGCGCGCGGACGCAAACCCGCCGGGCTAGGCCCAGACTTCCTTTAATACGTTCAACCGCCGGATATCAGGATCTTCCGGTCCGGTCATGGAACAACCCTTTTCTTTTGCATAGGAAATATACTTTAAAATATCAGCCGTTATTTCCTCTCCAGGCGCCAGTATGGGAATTCCGGGAGGATAGCACATGACAAACTCGCTGCAGATGCGCCCTTCCGTCTCTGAAAGCGGCAGCGACTCTTTTTCCGCATAAAACGCATTTTGGGGGGAGACGGCCACCCTGGGCTCAATGTACTCCTGTGAAAACATTCCCGTATTATCTTTGCTGTACTTGCGTTTGATCTCCACCAGCGCGCTGATCAGACGCTCCATATCCCGCTCCCTGTCCCCGATGGAAACATAGGCAAGGACATTGGCGATATCGCCCAGTTCCATCTGGATATCATACTCGTCCCGCAGGATGTCGTAGACCTCGATCCCGGCCAGCCCTATCCCCAGCGTGTTGACAGTCAGTTTTGTCTTGTCAAAATCATAGATGCTGTCTCCGTTGATCAGTTTTGAAGTGTAGGCATAGTATCCGCCGATTCTGTTGATCTCCTCTCTGGCATACTCCGCCAAAGCCGTCACTTTGCGAAATTCTTCCTTCCCCCGCAAGGCAAGATTCCTCCGGGAAATATCCAGACTGGCCAAAAGCAGATAGGAGGCGCTGGTGGTCTGGGTCAGGTTGATGATCTGGCGCACATATCCGGCGTGCATACCGGGCCCTGTCAGCAAAAAGGAGCTCTGGGTCAGGCTTCCGCCGGACTTGTGCATGCTGACGGCCGCCATATCCGCCCCCGCCTCCATGGCGGACACAGGCATCTTTTCCCCAAAATAGAAATGCGTTCCATGGGCCTCGTCCGCCAGCACTTTCATACCGTGGGCATGGGCCAGCTTCACGATACTTCTCAGATCGGAACAGATCCCGTAATAAGTGGGATTATTCACCAGAACCGCCACCGCGTCCGGATTCTCCCTGATCGTTTTTTCCACCTGCGATACCTTCATACCCAGCGCGATCCCTAGCTTTGTGTCCATGTCGGGATTGACATAAATGGGAATGGCGCCGTTTAGCACCAGCGCGTTTAGCACGCTGCGGTGGACGTTTCTGGGCAGAATGATCTTATCTCCCTTCCGGCAGACGCTTAAGACCATGCTCTGCACAGAAGACGTTGTCCCGCCCACCATGAGAAAAGCGTAAGCCGCCCCGAACGCTTCCGCCGCCATTTCCTCCGCCTCGCGGATCACGGACACAGGATGGCAGAGATTGTCCAGCGGCTTCATGGAATTGACGTCAATCCCCACGCACTGCTGCCCCAAAAGCCGTATCAGTTCAGGGTTCCCTCTTCCCCGTTTATGTCCCGGCACATCAAAGGGCACGACCCTGTTTCTCCTGAATTCTTCCAACGCCTCATAAATAGGCGCCCTCTCCTGATTAAACCGTCCCATTCCACGCCTTCTTTCCCGCTTTATCCCCGACCATCCGCCCAACGCACCCCGGACAACACCACGATACGCCCGCGGCTTTCGCGGACAGGATCAGTAAATATTCCTGCCGCTGAAAATCTCGATCATCTCCCTGCGCAGGTTGTCGGTGATCTCCAGCCTGGTCTTCGGCGGCAGCTCATAGACATCGCTGTTGAACAGATAATTCTGCAGATCGATCTCTTTGATCAGCATCTTTGTGTGAAACAGATTCGCCTCATACACATTGATATCCACGGCATCGTACTTCTGCAGTGTCTCAGCCGCGATATAATCCTGAATTGACGTGATCTTGTGATCAATGAATAATTTATGACCGCCCAGATCCCTGGTAAATCCTCTCACCCGGTAATCCATGGTAATGATATCCGAGTCAAAGGAACTGATCAGATAGTCCAGAGTAGACAGCGGCGTAATCTCCCCGCAGGTGGCCACATCGATATCCACGCGGAACGTAGCCAGACAAGTCTCCGGATGATACTCCGGATAAGTGTGCACCGTGATATGGCTCTTATCCAAATGCGCTACTGTAGTGTCTCCGGCGGGAATCTTGCTCTTTTCTCCGATCAGAATGGTCACAGAACTTCCCTGGGGCTCATAGTCCTGACTGGAAATGTTGAGCACGGTAGCGCCGATCATATCCGTCACATTGGACAGGATCTTGACCAGACGCTCGGAATTATACTGCTGGTCGATATAGGCAATATAATCCTTCTGCTCCCGCTGTTCCTTCGCGTAGCACACATCGTATATATTAAAGCTCAGCGCTTTCGTCAGATTATTGAATCCATATAAGGATATTTTATCGCTCATTTTTCCCTCGTTTCCACATACTTTTCCGACCCGGGCCAGACACGGATCCGGCGGACCGCCCGGCGCCCTGATCCGGACTTACGCATTTGCAGGTAATGGTCTTAAAACTTTTTACAAGATCAAAAAAGACAAGAGACGCCTACCGTCACTTGTCTTGAAATTTCTGTTAAATCTCCCGCCTGTTGCGGTCGGGGAAAGATCCCGTCTGCCGCAGACAGCAGTCCTGATGAAATAAACAGATATAGGGGTTTTTGAGAGTCTATATAGCAAATATTTTACTTTTACTACTCTTATTGACCGTTTCACAAGTTAGGTGTGCATCAGCACCGGTTTATAGTAACCAACTTATAAAATTTGAGCTTTTAACTCAATCAATAAGGCAACAATGTTGCCAAAATATTTGCATGGAAGACTCCGACTATCTGTTTTCCATACGATTAAAAATATAACATAATTCCACCGTAAAAGTCAATTCAAACTTTTATTTTTTTATAAGGTATGATACACTAAATCATATTGCATTACGACCAGTGTGTTTGTGAAAGGAACCCGTATCAGAATGAATAAAAAACATCTGTTACACTATACAGTCTTATTTTTCATCAGCCTCTTTGCCGAGATTTTCCTCTTTAATTATAAACATTGGTATACCTTAAATAACCGGGAAGTGATCCCTGACCAGATCGTCATGGGAGATGCCTATACCCTCAATGAAGACGGTACTTATTCTACCGGCTACGGCGATTACTCCATCACGATCAACGGGCTGGATCTGGATCTGAAATCCGCATGTTTCGATCTCAAAATTCCGGGCGATGAATCCGGGCTTCCCACTGTGACAAGCTTATATCAGTATTTCACGGATGATGGGCACCAATACGAATATTCCATGCCTGTAAAAGAGCTTTGGTCCAGCCAGCCCAAAAGCGCTTACTATATTTATCACCTCTATGGCAGCTGTCACAGCGCACGCTTTGTCCCCAATATAACCGATAACCCCGTTATTTCTCTGAATATCCGCCTGAATCCGGTGATCCCGCTGTCCTTTTCCCTTTTGCGGATGGCGGTGCTGTTCGCCGCGCTGTGCTTTTTGTATCTTTTCCGGCCGTCCTCCCGGGTCTATGATATTCCTTATCTTACAGTCAGCGCTCTCCTGCGGACTGCCGTTCTGCTGCTGCTGTTTCTGTTCCACACATTGATCTTTTGGAAACTGTCGGATCTCAATCCCTCTTTTACATGGAACATACCGGAACATCACAAACAATATCAGGAACTTGCGGAAGCGTTACAGGAAGGCTCCGCCGCGCTTTTAAAACAGCCCGCGGAAACGTTGAAAACCCTGGCTAATCCCTATGATACCGCCTACGCCTCGGACGTTCTCGCGGGAAAAGGAGAGACATTTCCCTATGACACCGCCTACTACGAGGGGAAATATTATGTATATTTCGGCATAGTTCCCGTACTGCTCTACTATCTTCCTTATCACGCGCTGACAGGAGGTGCGCTGAGTAACCATACCGCAGTATTTCTTTCTCTGACGCTTCTGCTGCTGGGTGTTTTAAGCTCCCTGCACCAACTCATAAAAAAATGGTTCCCCAGCCTTTCCCTGGGCGTCTGGTTTCTGACCACGGAGCTCTTTCTTTTGGGAAGCAATGTCCTATACATGGCAAAACGGCCTGATCTCTACACCGTCCCCATCGTCACCGGCCTTGCGCTCGGTATGCTTGGGCTCTGGTGTTTTCTGCGGGCGGATGAACCGAGCCGCATTTCTGTCCGGTATTTGTCGGCGGGCGCGCTGCTCACCGCCCTGATCGCAGGCTGCCGTCCACAGCTTATGGTCTTTGCGGTCTTCCCTGTCATTCTCTTTAAGAAATACCTGTTTTCCAAAGGATTTTACAAAAAAAAGGAAGGCAGGATTGCCGTTGCCGCCGTACTGATACCCGTCTGCGCCGTGGCAGCCTTTCTGATGTACTATAACTACGTCCGCTTTGGCTCTCCTTTTGACCTGGGTTCTTCCTACAATCTGACAACCAATGACATGCGATACCGGGGCTGGGTCTGGGGCCGGATTCCGCTGGGCCTTTTTGTCTACCTTATCCAACCCATGAAACTGGTCACCAGTTTCCCTTTTGCGGAAGCCATTTTTACCATAACGCAGTATATGGGCATAAGCATTCAGGAATATACGATAGGCGGCATTTTCGCTACCCACCTGTTTTCCTGGCTGTCGGCCGCCCCCTTCTTACTGCGCAAACGCTGTGATAAAGTTCTCCGGATCCCCTGCATAATGGCGATTGCCAGTTTCATCTCCGCTCTTGCGGTCCTTGTGGCGGACACGGAATTATCCGGCATCCTGTGGCGCTATTATAATGATTTTTCACTGTTTATCATGCTGACCGCATTGCTTGCCGCATGGCTCTTATCCTGCCATCAAAAAATGACGGACCCTTCCGTCAGAAAATGGCTCGTCACTTTTTTAGTGGTATGTTTTGTATTGGAGATACTGTTCCAGGGTTCCACCTTCTTTGTGGATACTTCCAATGCGTTGATGAAGGACCGTCCGGACCTGTATTCCCAAATGAAATATCTGTTCGCATTCTGGCTGTGACCTAGAACTGCATTTCTTCCTGAATATACAGCTCTTCTTCTATCATGCCGATGCCGGTAAACACCGCCCAGACATAAGGCGCCCCATAGACATTCAGCGTCTTGGGGCCCACGATCTTTTTCGGGGCGCCTTCCCCCACCTGATCGCGAAAAAGTTTCTCATATGCTTTTTCAAAAGTGCTTCTGGTGATGGAGCGCTCCCGTCTGTCCGTAAACAGTTCTCCACCCTTTATGGTATAGGTAAAAGGCAATCCCTTTTTCGTCCGGAAACCGGTTCCCTCCCGGGCCACAATTTTATCCCAAAGGTTTTCCAGGGTAAATGTCTCACTATGAAAAATCATACGGCTCCTTCCACCTGACGCAAGGTGTTTTATCCTTAGTGAAGGAAATTTTTTCCTCCTATAAGCATGGTACTCGTAACCGCCCGGCTTGTCAAGGATAATGCAGTATTGCCTCCGGAAACCGACCGGCTCTTTCTCCTCGTCAGCGGGGTGCCTTACTGCGGTCAGAGAGGGGAAACATTTTATGAAAAGACAAAGACATGCTGCTGCCTTCCCCTTCCGCAGAAAGCATGACGCAGGGGCCCTTTGCAGGCACTTCCTGAAAAATAAACTCCTCCTGTCCGGACAGAAACTCAAACAACACCCCGTCCGAATAAAGAGCCACCCTGCTCTCACTGCTGTAAACGGTAACTTTGAAATTTCCGGACGGAAGGACGGAAATGCTTTCCGGCACAATATAGACAAACGGCTCACGGTTCCACCTGGCCCGATAGCGATAAAAAAGAGACGGCGTCTGTCCGTTTTCGTCCTCCTCCGGCCAGGGAAGGACTTCCCCTGCTCTTGCCATCTCTTCCCGCCATACCAGCAATCCCGCCTTCTCGCACAATTTATGGAGAGTTTTTTCACATCTGACACAATTGGCGCCCATCTCTTTGATCCTCTTTACATCCCTCAGTACCCTCTGCTGCAGTTCTCTCTGGGAAGCCAGACGCGGAGTGGGATAATCCACCGCTTTTAATATAAATTCTTCCCCGTTTAACATCCAGCCTCTGCGGGGATCACAATACAGGACCCGCAGGGAAAGCTGCCGCACCAGCCGGTCCGTCTCCCTGCCCGAACAATCAGACAGCGTGGCTTCCAGTTCATACAGATAGGGGCGGTCAAAATTCCAAAGCTGAGGACGAAGTATCATGGAAGTCAGCGTTTCCTCCTCCAATGCCCGCTGCATACACAAAAGGACCACCTCTCCCGCCGGATCCCGCAGGGTCAGGCGAAGTGTGTCCTTATCCTCTCCCCGCTGCGTGACAATAAAAGCAAATTTCCACTCTATTGCCATTCTGCCGTTTTCCATTCTGCAGACAGCCTCCACACCTTCTCCAGCGGCATTTCTGTCAAATTTCATATTTTCCTCTCATTCTGCCGCCACCGGCGGCGCTGACATCATGAGAATTTTCACAGGACCCGGTTCATCTTCTCATTTATCCTTATTCTGTTCCATGTCCTGAATTTTATGCTGGAAAAAGAGAGGCCTGGCAGCGCCGGAGTTTTCATGTTCCGCGCAGGCCGTTGTCCGGCAGACGATTACCCGCCGTATTGGGATATGGCATCCTCTATTCTGTTTTTTACCATATCTGCAATCTCCGGCGTCTTCATGGATGAATATTCTTCGTAATAAATCGGGGGAAGGTAGATCAGTTTTACTGTCACCGGCGCAATGGATTTTTCATCGAAAGGTTTGAAGGAATCGATCAGGGCGCAGGGAACAATGGGACATTTTGCCCTGACTGCGCTTTTAAAAGTCCCCCCTTTAAATGGAAGGAGCTTATTTCCCATTTTGCTTCTGGTTCCTTCCGCAAAGATCAGAAAGTTTCTCCCTTTTTTAACTTCCTCAGAAACCTGATTGATCACCTCCAGAGACTGCCGGATATCTTCTCTGTCTATCACAACAGATCTCAGCGAAGCGATCACCTGTTTCAAAAGTATCACGTTGCTGGCTTCCTTTTTGATCACAAAAGCGAACGGCACAGGGCAGGACTCCAGAAAGACAAGTACATCAAACATTCCCTGATGATTGGGAAAAAAGATAAAACCGTTGTCCTTTGGAATATTTTCCAAGCCGTGCGATTCTATTTTCACACGCCCCGCACGATTTGCGGCTTTGGTCACTTTCTTAACAAATGCGTAGGATTTCTCCAGATCATAATCTTTCCGCTTCCCATTCCACCATATACCCGCCATATAGTAGGGGACTCTGAGGATCAGTCTCAATACCATTAAAATAATACGCCTCATCACCGTATTCCTCTTTATACGTTTTACATAACCGATGTTTTACATAACCGATGCTTTACATAACTGACTCTTTACAATAATTCTGAATAGCTGTTTCGTAAAGATCATTTCCTTGGGAATCCATCACAACAATCACGGGAAAATCTTTGATTTCCAGCTTTCGGACCGCTTCCGTTCCCAGATCATCATATGCGATGACTTCAGAAGAAATGATGGACTGCGACAACAGTGCACCAGCGCCTCCTACCGCTGCAAAATAAACTGCCCCGTTTCGGACAACAGCGTCTTTGACCTCCTGTGTCCTCCTCCCTTTGCCGATCATCCCTTTCAGCCCTGAATCCAGCAATTCAGGAGCATACTTATCCATTCTGCCGGCGGTAGTGGGACCTGCAGATCCGATGACCCTGCCAGGTCTGGACGGCGACGGGCCCATATAATAAATTACATTATTTTGCATCTTGAAAGGAAGCTGTTCCCCTTTTTCCAAGGCCTCCTTCATTCTTTTGTGAGCTGCGTCTCTGGCAGTATAAACAATTCCGGTGAGATACACATAATCTCCCGCCCTCAGATCAGCCGCATCCTTATCGCTAAGGGGTACTTTAATATATTTATCCATTTTACTCTCCATTCCAAAACGCTCACATATGTCAGGCAATCCTCATCCCATTGCGCACGATCAGTATAATTATGTAAAAATCATTTACTATAGCACTCTCACCGCATGCCGGTTTACATGACAGCAGATATTTACCGCCACTGGCAATCCGGCAATATGGGTCGGATACACATTAATATTGACCGCAAGCGCGGTTGTGGTCCCTCCCAGACCTGCCGGGCCTATTCCCGATGCATTGATCTTCTTCAGCAATTCCTGTTCCATGTCACGGACATAGGGAATGGAAGACCGTTCATCCACAGGACGAGTCAGCGCTTTCTTTGCCATCAGGGCACATTTTTCAAAAGTACCTCCAATCCCCACTCCGACCACCATTGGCGGACAGGCGTTTGGCCCCGCATCTTTTACCGCCGTCAAAACAGCCGCCTTTACTCCCTCAATGCCGTCCGCCGGTTTCAGCATAAACACTCTGCTCATATTCTCACTGCCGAATCCCTTCGGAGCCACAGTGATCGTTACCTGATCTCCGGTAACAATCTCATAATGAATGACTGCCGGAGTATTATCATCAGTATTTTCCCGCAACAAAGGATCTTTCACAACAGATTTTCTCAAAAAACCTTCCGCATATCCCTGGCGCACACCCTCATGGATCGCATCCTCCAAAGATCCCCCCTCCAGATGCACATCCTGGCCAATCTCTATAAAGACTACCGCCATACCGGTATCCTGGCAGATAGGAATCATTTCCTCACCCGCGATCTCCATGTTCTGCTGAAGTTGCCGGAGAATCTGTCTGCCCAGAGGCGCTTCCTCTGTCTCCACGGCTTTTCGCAATACACATTTCATATCATCGGACAGAAAATGATTTGCCTCTATGCACATCTCTTTGATATTCTTTGTAATTTCACTGACATTCAGCGTCCTCATCAGAATCTCCTCAGCCTGTAATTTCTTTTTGAATCGCTTCCAGTTCTTCCGGATCCGTTTTCTTAGGCGTCCAGCCGATCTTCTGTCCATCGCCCTGATATCTGGGAATCATATGCAAATGAAAATGATTGACCGTCTGCCCGGCAACCGCTCCATTGTTCTGCACCAGATTTAACCCGTCACATTTTAATTTTTCTTTCAGGGTAATTCCCATTTTTTTAGCCAGAACCAAAACCTCCGCCGCCGTTTCATCCGGCAGTTCAAAGAGATCCGCCGCATGCGTTTTAGGCAGAATCAAAGCATGTCCTCTGGTGGCCGGTCCTAAATCCAGTATCACACGGAATTTTTCATCTTCATATAATGTCTTGGACGGAATCTCTCCTGACGCAATCTTACAAAAAATACAATCGCTCATAGTATATCATTCTCCCTTCTCTATGCCTTCTCTTCAAAGATAAACAGCTGATCCAAAGCTCTGAGTATTCTGAAATCACCCTTGGTTTTCATAGCGCCGGACATAAAAGCCCTCTGAAAAGTCATTCTGCCGTTTATAATTTCATTCATTGTTGCGCGATTTAACTGTATTTCTACATCCGCCTGCTCCAGGGCGCCATAACCGCACTCCATCTGCGGACCATTCACCGTAATGCATAGTTTTTTCTTCTTCTCTTCTATCGCAATGGAATAGGAGGCATCCAATCCGGCCTGTGGTTTAAATGATTTTTTCATAGCCGATACATACTCATCATTTCCTTCATCATCTTCGCTCATCTTATCCCGGAAAAGACTTGCCAGCTCCTGAATATCTTCCTTTTGACGCTGCACATAGGTGTCATCAGAAACATACTGTGACAGCTGTTCCGTCTCCTGCGGCGTCAGGTCGATCGTCTGCGGAATATTGATCTTCTGTTTAACAACCTGGTTGCTTGCCGGAAAACTTGCCATGTGCTGATTGATTGTACGATACATATTCTCAGCCTTTTTCTCAATGATCCGCAGATATTCCTCATTCATCTCCAAAACAACCGTATTTTCAATATACCCGCACAGCCCGCTGCAGGGAAGGCCGCCCAGAATCTCCCACGCAGTACAGAGATTCAATTTCGCCTCCTGCTCACCGTAAGTAGTGGACATTACAACAGGACACATATATATCTTCGCAATCTTTTCCTTATCCCCATAGAGCCAGCAGGCGTCCAGAAACTGCTGCATAAAACCGCCGATTCCATACCACTCCACCGTAGTCGCTAAAATGATGCCGTCCACATCTTTCAATGTCTGAGGCAGGGTGGTTATCGTATTTTTACATTCATAGAGATTATAGCGGGTCACATTTACCCGTAGTTCCTCCAGAATCTCCTGCATCTTATTGATGACATAAGATGTAGGATCATCTATGATCCCCCGCCCTCCATAATAAATATTGATATTCATCCAACTATTCCTCACTTCCGTTCTCTGTCCGGTGCGATAAGATCTTCTTCCTGCGGACAAAACACATGACGCTGCCCGTCCCAAACCCCGTAAGAAGCCCCCCGATATGCGCCGCATTATCGATATTTCCGCCGGAATAACCACTATACAAAGACAAGAGAATCATCAGCAGAACCCTCACCGGCGTTACGCTTTCCATCTTTTTCCCGGAAAACAAAACTAACGACAACAATACGCCGTCCAATCCGAACACGGCGCCGCTGGCGCCTATAGACCCCAGCATATCGCCGGTAAGAGCTTTTACACACAAGGACAATAAATTGCCTCCGATCCCCGACAAAAAATAGAGCAGGACCAGCCAGACATGCCCTGTCTCCTTTTCTATCATAGCCCCAAGGAAAAAGAGAATCAACATATTATTAAAAATGTGTCCCGCATTGCCGTGCAAAAACATGGCCCAGACGATCCGCCCATATTCTTTTTGTATAAGCACGCCCTGTATATCTAATATACCCGCGCGGTAGAGCTGTCCATTGGTAACCATGCAGGCCAAAAAAACCAATACATTCACGATCACCAGAAAACCGCTGGCCAAAGGCAATTGTTTTAAATCCCGCAACGTCTGATCCTCCCTGCAGATCCCTATAGCTATCTTTATTCCCTGACTATGTCATTTCAAAACGCTCCGCTTCTTCAATGGCTGTAAAAAATTTCTTCTCTCCCGTTTCATCTGATGCAGGACCATTTTATACTGTGCGATTTTCTCAGATCCACAGATTACATTTCTCTGATTCTCCATATTTTAAGAAGAATTAAACTCGAATAAGGTCATTATATCATGACTGCTTTGCACTCATCCCCTGTCCAGAATAAGGTCATTATATCATACCTCCCTCTCAAATGGAAGTTTTTCATAAACGCGTATCTGCCGCACTTTGCGGCGCCGTATGGCTTTACTGTTATGTGACGCATATATGAACGATAACAACAGTTTCATCATTTAAATATCAATGTCACATTACCGCACCTTATCTCATCCTCCGTCTCAAGCTTTCTCCTCTCATATGGTTCAAGGCGCAAGCCGTTTTTAAAAGTTCCATTGGTGGAATTCAGATCTTCCAGATAAATTTCCGCTCCCTCCTTCACGATCCTTGCATGCATTCTGCTGACAGACAAATCCTCCAAGACCAGGTCTACCTCACCTTTCTTTTTCCCGATGGAAAGCGAAGCGGATTCCAGACTCGCCAACAGCTTCCCTTGGGGAGAATAAATATAATGGATCATTGTTGCCGGATTCGGATGCTCCTCAATGTAAATTGTCCTCCCATATTCCTCCTGACAGGAATCATCCCTATTCTCTCCCATGACATTGTACGATGTATCTTCCGCAACAGCATAACCGTTCATGGCGTCAGACATCTCTTTTTGGTATGCCTCCCGAATTTCCCTGTTTCTTTTCTTTTTCCCGTCAAACAAATGAAAGATACCTTTTTTCTCTTCTTTTGACAAAAGATGCCGCTTAGAGATTTCATCCGGCGCCATGTCCTCTTGTACTGTATGTACCCTTTCCCACGCCTCAGACTGATCCTGTGTCAGAAAATCTTCCTGTACCGGAATTTCCTTTTGCGCAGCAGGCTCCTTTCGTTCCAATTCCGCCGCATCCTTAAATATCTGGTCCTGTAAATAGACATCACCGACTTTTTCCAGCCGGTCATGAACATGATAAACAAACTCCACCAGCGCTTCATCCCCATAGTCGATATGTTCTACCCAGAAATCCACTAATTCCAAGAATCCGGTTTCCCGCTCATAATAAGGAATATACATAAAGGAGAAAATATTATTATCCAGATCCTGAAACACCTGCTCCGGATACCATACCACATTTCGTCCGTCCAGCAAAAAGCGATCCAGCTCCTGTTGAATCTGCTGAAAGCTCCACATGAAATCCCGGATCCATTCTCTGGTAATGCTTTTGCTTCCAAATAACTGCACAATACTTTGTCGGGATGAAATGTCATAGTACAGATAAGCCTGACCATTGATATATCTAAGACTACAGGGAAGCAGCCCCTTAATCCCTCCCCGGTTCAAAATGCAATATTGATATCTTTTCTCTTCCGGCGTCTGGTCCAAAAGCAATCTCTGATAATTACAGTGAAGGTTTCTTACATATTCTGTCTGAAGCATTTAATTTCCTCCTAGTATAATAATGATGTAGTCAAGAATGACTACTGGTTAATAGTTACAAAGTCCAATCTAAAACATCTAA
>CANREV010000044.1 GCA_947629645.1 uncultured Acetatifactor sp.
CTTTACTAAGCCGATTGAACAAAGATTTATTCAGTTACCAGGGTACATTTACTGTATCTAAAAAATATTATACGAGGAGGACTTACTATGAAAAAGAAAGTACTTAGTGTCTTACTGACCGCTGCAATGTTGTCAACGATGTTGGCAGGCTGCGGCGGCGATGACGGCGGCTCGTCCAGCGCCCCTGAAAGCTCCGGAGCTTCTTCTTCGGCAGCCGCTTCTTCGGAAGCATCCGGCGCCGCATCCTCTTCCGCGGAGCCTGTGACTTTGAAATGGGCTGTATGGGATCTGGAGACCACACAATACTGGACCGACATCAAAGAAGCATATGAGGCAAGCCACGATGGCGTGACCATCGAGATGGTAGACCTCGGTTCTACCGATTACATGACTGTCCTGGCGACAGAGCTTTCCGGTTCCGGTTCCGACTTTGATGTGGTAACCATTAAGGATGTTCCTGGATATGCTACTCTGGTACAGAAAAATGCTATCCTGCCCCTGGATGACTACATTGCCGCTGACGGCGTTGACTTAAGCAAGTATGCGGGCGCTACCGACCAGGTGGTGGTAGACGGGAAATTGTACGAGCTGCCTTTCAGAAATGACTTCTGGGTAGTGTTCTACAATAAGGATCTGTTTGACGCAAAGGGCGTTCCTTATCCTACCAATGATATGACTTTTGAAGAGTATGACGCTTTGGCAAGACAGATGACCGATACTACTTTTGGTTCCCAGATATACGGCGCGCATTATCACACCTGGAGATCCGATGTTCAGCTTTTCGCGGTACTGGACGGCCAGCACACGATTCTGGACGGCGAGTACTCCTGCTTTAAACCTTACTATGAAATGGTTCTGGCACAGGAAGCAGACGGCGTCTGCAGAAAGTACACCGATCTGAAGACGGAAGGTCTGCATTACTCCGCAGCGTTCTCCGGCGGCGATGTTGCGATGATGAATATGGGTTCCTGGTTCATCTCCACCATGATCACCAGTCTGCAGTCCGGCGAGTATGATTCCAGCCTGTGCGGCAACTGGGGCATTGTAAAATATCCTCACGCTGAAGGCGTAGAGCCCGGTTCCACTCTGGGTACCATCACCGGTCTTTCCGTGACCGCTGCATCCGACACCCCCGATCAGGCGTGGGAGTTCGTTAAGTGGGTAAGCGGCGAGGAAGGCGCAGCCGTTATGGCTTCTTCCGGTAACTTCCCCGCTATTATGACGGACGAGGTAAAGGATATGATCGCTGGTCTTGACGGATTCCCGACAGACGATGCGAGCAAGGAAGCGCTGACTGTAAGCAACCTGTATCTGGAAGTGCCTTACGGTGAAAACGTATCCGAGATCAACTCCATTCTGGATTCTTATCACGGTTCCATCATGACCGGAGAGATGAGCATCGATGAAGGTATCGAGGCGATGAATACGGAAGTCCAGAAGCTTCAGGGCGGAAACTGATCGGTTGTCAAATAACATAAAGTGACACAAGGGGTCGTTTTTAAGCGGCCCCTTTCTTTTCAAAAGGCGTAAGCCTGTAATCGGGAAAGGAGGCAGCTTGTATGCCGAAACTGGATGAGTCTCAGAAAGCGGCGCAGATAGAAAGCCTGCAGAGCGAACTGACTGAGCTGATCACGGCTGTCAGAACGGAGACGGACACAAAGAAAAAGAGAAAAATGATCGCGCAGATCGGAAATTATAACCGCAAGATCGATAAGATCAAGTCGGGAAGGATCTTAAGCCGCGAGACAAAGAGAGATCTGGTGGCGTATTCTTTTATTGCCCCCAATTTTATCGGATTCTGTGTATTTACCCTGATCCCTATTGTATTTGCCTTCGCGCTGGCATTTTTAAAGTGGGACGGCAGCAACGCCATCGAATGGGCGGGAATCAGTAATTTTAAGAAACTGGCGGGAGACACGTTTTTTAACGCGGCATTAAAGAATACGATCATCTACTGTATCGGTACGGTACCGCTTACGATGGTAGCGTCTTTGGCGCTGGCTATCGTTTTAAATCAGAAAGTAATAGGGAGAGGCGTTTTCAGAACTCTTTCCTTTTTCCCTTATGTGGCATCGCTGGTAGCCATCACAGCCGTCTGGAAGATGCTGTTCCATCCTTCCAAGGGACCTGTCAACAACATCTTATTAAATGTCTTTCATGTGGCGCAGGAAGAACTGCCCCAGTGGTTCAGCGGCAGTCTGGTGCTTTTATCCATGATCCTGTTCAGCGTATGGAAATATATGGGCTATTACATGGTCATTTATCTGGCGGGTCTGCAGGGGATCTCTTCGGAACTGTACGAGGCGGCCAGTCTGGACGGCGCCGGCACATGGGCGAAATTCCGTTATGTGACATGGCCCCAGCTCTCTTCCACCACATTTTTTGTAGTCGTTATGTTGACGATCAACTGCTTTAAAGTGTATGATATCGCTATCATGCTGGCAGGCGGCGGAAGCGGCGAATTGACGACCTCCGCCACAGTCCTTGTGTACTACATCTACCAGAAAGCGTTTATCGACTGGGATCTGGGATATTCCAGCGCGGTGGCAATGGTACTGTTTGTAATGGTACTGGTAGTTACGATCATCCAGTTCAGAGGACAGGCAAAGAAAGAGAGAGCCTGAGATTTCTGCAGGGGAAAGGTGTAAATGAAGGATGGCAGTTTTAGCGTTAAAAGTGATCGATAGAAACGACAACACCCTGTTTGTCAGAAGCGGGGAAGATTTCGTGGATCTGGTATGTACGCGCGAATATCAGGAAGGCGACAGGATCGTGCTGGAGACTTCCGAGAAAAACATTTTTGTAAACTGGCAGGTGGATGACGCGCTTGGTTCCGCGTTTGTCTACATAACGGACAACGTATCCTATTATGTGCCTTTTGGAGAGAAACGGATCAGTTATTCTCCCAAGGTGTTTTCCGGCGACAGACATTATATCTATGCGGAGGCGGCAAGGGAGGACGAGATCAGATCTTACCGGAATCTTGCTTTAAATCCCGCCGACCAGCATTGTGATGTGCCCTGTTTTCCTCACGCCACGGCTAATGTGGAGACCAGAGGGGAATCGGTTTTCGCGGCGAAAAATGCGATCGACGGAGTCAGGGCAAATCTCTCTCACGGCCAGTGGCCCTATGAGTCCTGGGGCATCAATATGCAGGACAATGCGGCGATGAAGGTGGATTTCGGGAGAACGGTGAAAACGGACAAAGTAGTTCTTTACACCCGCTCGGACTTCCCACACGATAATTGGTGGACACAGGTAACGTTAAAATTCTCGGATGGGAGTGCGCAGACTTTTGCGCTGCAAAAATCCGCCAGGGCTCATGTGCTTACGTTCCCTGAAAAAGAGACTGACTGGGTGGAACTTTGCGACCTGATAAAGTCGGACGATCCATCGCCTTTTCCGGCTCTGAGCCAGATCGAGGTATACGGATACTCCGGATTCTGAATCTGTACCGTCATGCGGGCAGGGAGGTTGGTAGGGGAAACGCCACGGAACGTCTCCCGGATCTTCACCCGCGGGGGGGCTGTTTCTGACGGCTTGGAAGCGCTTCAGGGTACGATGTCACATATCCGGATTTGAGATTCCGCAAAGCGGAAATGGAGGTAAATATGAAATCAGCACATAAAAAGGCTATTGTGGGCAAGGTGATCGTATATGTGATCCTGATTCTGATCGCCCTTGTCATGATCATTCCTTTTCTCTGGATGCTTTCCGCGGCCATAAAGAGCGACCGGGAAGTGTTCCAGATGAATCCTTTCGTATGGATACCGGAGAATCCCAAATGGAGTAATTACGCGGATATCTGGACGAAGATCCCGTTCTTAAAATTTGTGGAAAATACGGTATTTCTGACTATTGTCGTGACGTTTTTACAGCTGTTGACCAGCAGCTTCGCGGCATACTCTTTCGCAAAGCTGAATTTCCGTCATAAAAACGGTTTATTTCTGGCTTACATAGCGACCATCGCCATGCCCTGGCAGGTCTATATGGTACCGCAGTTTATCATGATGAGAAAGATGGGCCTGAACGATAAACTGCTTGCCATCATCTGTCTGCAGGCGTTCTCCGCGTTCGGCGTGTTTATGATGAAGCAGTTTTATGAGGGAATACCGGACGATCTCTGCGAGGCGGCCAGGATAGACGGCATGAGCGAGTACAGGATTTACGCCAGCATCATGCTGCCGCTGTCAAAGCCTGCGCTGTCCACATTGACCATCTTTACCTTTGTGGCCACATGGAACGATTATCTCGGACCCCTGATCTATCTGAAGACGCAGGAAAAGAAGACGATCCAGCTGGGGCTTAAAATGTTTATCAGCCAGTATTCTTCCGATTATGGTTTGATTATGGCCGGATCTGTGTTATCATTAATACCGGTACTGATCGTATTTTTAATCCTGCAGAAATATTTTGTGGAGGGCGTTGCGTCCACAGGATTAAAGGGTTAAAACCAGTTTATCTATGGCGCGGTGCGGCTTGAGGCAACGCAGAAACGGAGAAAAAATGAGTATTACATTTGAGGGGTACCCCGAACTGACGAGAGAGGAAATCGATAAGGCGCTTACGTTCTGCAAAGAGCAGATTCTTCATGTGCTGCCTGAATTTACGGAAAAGTTCCAGCAGGCATACAGCGTTGACAATTTTTATCCTCCCGTGGAAAACGATGACTGGACCTGTGGGTTCTGGACCGGAGAGATCTGGCTTGCCTATGAATATTGCGGCGATGAGCGGCTGAAAAAAGCGGGCGAAGTGCAGGTAAAGAGTTTCCTGAACCGCATCGACAAAAAAATTGTGGTGGATCATCACGACATGGGATTTCTCTATTCCCCTTCCTGTGTCGCGGCTTATAAGCTGACGGGAAATACGGAGGGCAGGGAGGCGGCTCTCAAGGCTGCTGACCAGCTGGTAAGCAGGTATCAGCCGGTGGGAGAGTTTATCCAGGCCTGGGGACCTATGAACGCTCCTGAGAATTACCGCCTGATCATAGACTGCCTGTTGAACCTGCCCCTGCTTTACTGGGCATCGGAGGAGACGGGCGAGCAAAAGTACCGCGACATTGCGGAAAAGCATATCCATACCGCGGTGGCGAATGTGATCCGTGAAGATTACTCCACATGGCACACCTTTTTCTTTGATCCCAAGACCGGCGCGCCGGATCACGGGGCAACCTGTCAGGGATACCGGGACGGCTCCGCTTGGGCAAGAGGCCAGGCCTGGGGTGTGTACGGCATGGCGCTGGCGTACAAATACACCGGCAGAAAAGAATATATTGAACTGTTCCGCCGTGTGACAGAGTATTTTCTGGAGCACCTGCCCAAAGACCTGATCCCTTACTGGGATCTGGAGTTTACCGATGGGGACGATCAGCCCAGAGACTCTTCCTCCGCGTCCATTGCTGCCTGCGGTATGCTGGAGATGAGCAAGTATCTGGAGCCGGAGGAGGCGCGGCATTATCAAACGATTGCGTCCCGTCTCATGAAAGCCGTGTACGACAACTGCGCGGTAAAAGATATGGCTGTTTCCAACGGACTGGTGCTGCACAGCACCTATTCCAACCATTCCCCTTACAACACCTGTAATCATTATGGTGTGGATGAGTGCAATATCTGGGGCGACTATTTCTACATGGAAGCTTTGACCAGAATGAGCAAGGACTGGCAGCTTTACTGGTAAAGACAGATGCGTAAGATACGGGCTTGGACTCCGTGCCCGCACGCTTGGCGCAGACGTATGGAAGATTGTAAAATTTTAGCGGGAAACTCTGAGTTTATCGGGTTTCCCGCTTTGTGCTATCTGGTTTTAGTATTCAGGGCTGAGCAGGAAATTAATTCGTCTGAGAAAGGTGTGGCTTTTTTCCCGATATTTTGTTATGATGAAAATTAGACGGGCAGACGCTGGGGAAGGGGGGATCCCTGTGGAAAATATCTCATTTTTTTCTGACAAACGTAAAAAGAAACAATTTTTATATACTTATGCCGTTTTTATGTTGAACGGTATGCTGGCGCTTTCCATCGGTTCTCTGCTGCCCTTTATCCGGGACGCGAGAGGGCTGGAGTATACCTTTTGCGGCATGTTAGTGAGCCTTCACTCGGTGGGGAATCTGGTCTCCAGCTTTTTTGCGGGGGCGTTGGCGGTGAAACTGGGAAGGAAGAACAGCATTCTGTTGTTTAACCTTTTTTACGCCGCTGCTTACGCGCTCATTTTGTTCGGCAAAAGCCCTGTCTGGCTGGTGCCGGCTTTTCTCTTTGCGGGGCTGGCGCGGGGCGCCACCAGTAATTTCAGCAACGCCACCATCAATAATCTGGCGCCGGGACAGGCGTGGATCATCAACGGGCTTCATGCCATGTTTTCGATCGGGGCGTTTCTGTTCCCTGTATTTCTGACGTTTTTGACTGCGGGCGCGGCAGAAAGGTGGACGGTATCGTGCGGTTTTCTGCTGGCTATGGGTGTCTTAAGCTGGCTGCTTTATTGTATGATGCCTGTGGATGAGATCGTGCGGGAAAAAGGAGAAAGAAACAAAAATTCGCTGGGATTTTTCAGGGAACCGCTTTTTTTACTCTGTACCGCCACATTATTCTTTTATCTGTGTGTGGAGCAGGGCGTGATCGGATGGCTGGTTACATATTTTAAAGATACGGGGCTTTTGAGCGCGTCTTTTTCCCAGATCATGGCCAGCGTTCAGTGGGTTATGATCCTTGGGGGAAGGCTGACTGCCGCATACCTTTCCACCAGAGTGGATAAGTCGAAACTGCTTCGCGTTATGGGAGCGGGTCTGATCCTGTTTTTTGTCATATTGATCACCGCGAGAGACACGCCGCAGATTGTCATCGGCATTATGGGATTTGGCTACAGTATGGCAGGAATCTATCCCACCACGGTATCTTTTTCGGGAAATCTGATTCAGAAATATCCTTTGTCCTGGAGCTTTATGCTTACGTTTGCCAGTCTGGGTTCCGTTCTGATGCCGTCCGTGATCGGAAGCATTGCGGAAAGTGCGGGAATTTTTTACGGCATGAGTTCTATTGTGGTGGTGATCATAGTGGATATGGCGCTGATCATCGGGCTGACAGCTTACGTCAGGCGTACAAAAAGGACTGTCTTGGAAAACGTTAGTAATTGAAAAATAAGTTATATCATGTTATCATAGATACACATAAACTAATAATTGAAACACGGTATTTATGGGGATGATGGTATGAAGATAGAACGAGTGGATGATAAGACCGTTAAATGCTTTCTGTCCAACGAGGAGTTGGAGGAATACGAGATTGATTATAAAGACTTTATCCTGCGCAGTGAGAAAGCCAGGGAAGTGGTTCAGGTGATCATTGAGCAGGCGGAGGAGGAAGTGGGCTACAAACCGCCTCGGTTTGCGTTCGACCTGCAGATCATGATGCTTCCCGACCAGGGACTCCTTTTGACTTTTTCTGAAAAGGATCCTGATTTCAGGGACGGGGAACAGATCATTGAATGTCTGAAAGAGATGAGACAAGTTCTGGAGAAAACCAAAGAAAAAATGGGTTATTCCGGCGCCATTGATGACGGCAGCGCCGCATCGGATCCGGAGCGGACAGGAGAAAGGAAGCGGGGACGTCAGGGGAATCAGCCGGTGCCGCGTCCCGATTTTGCCGTGTTCTCTTTCTCTAAATTGACCAATGT
This sequence comes from uncultured Acetatifactor sp., assembly GCA_947629645.1. GTDB lineage: Bacteria > Bacillota > Clostridia > Lachnospirales > Lachnospiraceae > Acetatifactor. The sequence goes on from CANREV010000044.1 coordinate 7,663, forward strand.
GATGAGTTATGCGATGGCTATTCCTACAACGCTGAGAATGGAGAGCCGTCTGTATGAAATGGATGGCAATTATTATCTGTTCCTCTGGAAAGGGCATACGTCCTACGAGCGATACAGCAGGGCCTGCGTGCAGGCTATGGAGTTTGGAAGCCTTTATACGGCGGATGAGGGAAAGACAGCTCCGTTAAAGGAACACGGCGTTTGCATTATTAAAGAGAAAGCGCTGAAGAAGCTGAGAGGAAAGATGTAGTCGGAGAGATAAGAGGAAAGATGCGGTCGGAGAGATAAGAGGAAAGATGCGGTCGGAGAAATAAGAGGAAAGATGCGGTCGGAGAGATAAGAGATAAGATACGGTCGGTAGATATCGCTCGAAAGATGGAAAGTAAAGGAATGCTGCAAAATCAAAAAGTTTTTCAGGGTCAGGATTTTGCAGCATTCCTTTTTTATGAGCGTTTTTCAAATTTTATAAATAAATTTTTCCAATAATAATGACACAATTGTCATTTACAATATTTTCACCGCGGTGCCATAGGCAATGACTTCCGCCGCGCCTGCCATGACGGAAGAAGTGCCGTAGCGGATGTTGATAACGGCATCGGCGCCCAGCGCTGTGGCTTCGTCCACCATGCGCTTTACGGCAATCTGCCGCGCCTCGTTCAACATTTGCGTATAGCCTGTCAGTTCGCCGCCCACTAATGTTTTCATGGCGGCCATAAAGTCGCGCCCGACATTTTTGGTAAGCACTACCGTTCCTTTTACAAGCGCAAGGGCCTCAATCTCTTTTCCGGGTATGTGGTCAATATTTAGAAGCTTCATCCAATTCTCCTCCTTCAATTTCTTTGATGCGTTCTTTGAGTGCATACAGAGTGCCGAGGATGCCCGAGACGGGCAGAAGTGTCAGCCCTCCGATGAGCGGCAGCGGGGGATGGGGTTCGATGACGGCGCCCCACAGCAGAATGCCCAGAAAGACTGACATAAACAGGATCCCAAACAGTGCGCCGATGTAAGCGCTTTGCTTCCTCTGACGTTTGTCCTTTTCCTGAATATCCATGAACTTTGTCCCTCCTTTCTCCAAAGTTTCCATTTCCGTCAGAAGATCCTGTGTCTGCATTGTTTTCAGATTCACATTGAGGTGCAGCAACTGACGGCAGAAAGCATCGTTTGCTTCCAGATTCTTCTGTCTTCGCTCCAACACGATCAGATGTCTGCGCAGGCAGTCTTCCAGAGTGAGACTTCCCTTTTGCATCCGGCTGATCTCATCCAAAGGAATATCCAGCTTCCGAAACAGCTTGATCTGCCTCAGCGCTTCCAGGTCCTCATCGGAGTAATCCCGATAGCCGTTGCTCAGATTGCGGGAAGGATGCAGCAGCCCCTCTTGCTCATAAAAGCGGATGTTCTTTTTCGTGATGCCGATCAGCTGTTCCACTTCGTTGATCTTCATGTCTGCCCTCCGTCCGAAAATAGAAACCATTTTGCTTTACACGTTTACCTTACACCTTCCACCTTGTGGAAGGTCAATCTTTTTTTCAGATGTGATGTGGAAAGTCCATGATTACAGATCTAACTCCATGGTTACGTGCAGAACGCCTTCTTCCAGAAACTCATCAGACGTGACATGAAAGCCTGATTTCTCATAGAAACCGATCGCGTGTTTCTGAGAATCAAGACAAATTTTGTGGCAGTTCATCTTAGCCTTGAGGACAGGAATGCTTTCTTCTAGTAATCTTTTCCCCATGCCGTTTCCGTGGCGCAATGTCAAGACCCTGCCGATTTGTATGACGCCAGTGTCATTTCCTTTGGGATATGCTCTCAGATACGCGGTTACGCGTTTGCCCTCCTGAAAAAAGCAATGGATACTGTTATAATCCGTATCGTCCATATCCTGACAGATTATGTGTTGCTGCAGCATAAAAATTTCGGATCGGGATTTTAAGATTTCGTATAATTCTGCGGTGGTTAATTCTGAAAAATGTTTGACTGAGAGTTTTATTTCTGTTTCGGGATTCATATTTTTTCTCCTGACGTGTCCAATCTGCAATGCGCCAGACGGACTTTTCCGCCGCTGTAGCCATGCTTTTTCATTTCATTCCAAATACAGGTGATGGATTGAGCCTCTCCCCGACATTTGTGTAACTGCTGTAAGGTTCCCTCATCGCTGGCTTTCCCTATGACCCGGATACCCAGAATACCGGCCAGCTTTGCCACAGCGGGGCTTACGCGGCCGTTTCTGGCCAGATTGTCAAGATTTTTCAGGGCAAACAACAGATGGCTGCGTTTGCGGTACTCTGTGAGAGCCCGGGAGATTTCCTCAAAAGAACGCCGCGCTTTTACCAGTTCTTCCATGGTTTCGATTGTCAGTTCCAATTCCGCACATGCGGTCTTTAAACTACATACATGATTACCATTATATATAGTTTTTAAAACCATGTCAATGTCATATCATCGCGTATGTTGAAAAAGCGATGTAAAGGTGGTATGATCGATTGTGACGGCTTCCGCCATGATACATAGATAAAAAGACATGGGTAAACAGGCGGATAGCCGCACAAACTCTGCAAGGAGAATCGGTATGAAAGTCGATAGCGCAAAGCAGCGGGAGAGAATGCTTCATGAGCCCGCGGGCAAATTATTATTTCGTCTGGCATGTCCCACGGTCATTATTCAGATGATTACTATCGTGTATAACACCGCGGACACTTATTTTGTGTCAAAGATCAATACCAGTGCTTCCGCTGCGGTGGGCGTGGTTTTTTCCCTGATGGCAGTGATACAGGCCATCGGTTACGGAGTGGGGATGGGCGCCAACAGCTTGATCAGCAGACAGCTTGGCATGGGAAACGATGAGCAGGCAAATCGGTATGGCAGCAGCGCTGTTTTTGCCGCATTGTTTCTGGGGCTGTGCATTATGGCATTGGGTTTGATCAATACCGAAAAACTGATGGTTTTTTTGGGCTCAACGAATACCATGCTCCCCTACGCCTGCGACTACGCGCGATATATCCTGATCGGCGCGCCCTTCATGTGTCTGTCTTTTGTGTTAAATAACATTCTCCGCTCGGAGGGAGAAGCGTTCTTTGCCATGATCGGCATGACTACGGGCGGTGTCCTCAATATGATTTTGGATCCTTTGTTTATTTTCGTGCTGCATATGGGGATCGCGGGCGCGGCGCTGGCTACCATGTTCAGTCAGATCGTTGGCATGATGATCCTGGCAAGTGTGTTTGTGTTGAATAAAAGTATCGTCAGACTGAAAATCGGTTCTGTCAGCAGGAATATCCGGGATTATCTTGCCATCTTGAAATCCGGTTTCCCTACCATCTGCCGTCAGGGCCTTGCCAGCGTGGCTTCCGCCCTGCTGAACATCAAAGCTTCCTATTACGGAGACGCGGCTGTGGCAGCTATCACGATTTCCAATAAAATATATATGCTGGTGCGCAATGTGGTGCTCGGTATCGGGCAGGGATACCAGCCCATTGCCGGATACTGTTATGGGGCAAATGATAAAAAGAGGGTCAGGAAATTGTTTTCCCTTTCCTGTATGGCGGGTACCGCGATCTGTACCCTGTCGGCCATCGTGATTTTCATGTTCAGCCCCCAGATCATCCACTGGTTTCGGGACGATGCGGAAGTGGTTGCCATCGGCAGTACAGCGCTGCGGTTTGCCTGTGTTGTGATGCCGCTTATGGCGTATTCCACTTATGTAAATCAGACGTATCAATGTCTGGGTTTCAGTTTCGGGGCAACGATTTTAGCTTGCTGCAGACAGGGAATCTTTTTTATTCCATTGGCATTAGTGCTTCCGAGTCTGCTGAAGATCACGGGGATCCAGATGCTTCAGCCTATGGCGGATCTTCTGACGTTTTTAATCTCCGTGCCCTTTCAGATAGTCTTTTTCAGAAAGTATTTAAAGGCGGGGGATGCGGACGGCTCTTTGTGATAACGGAAAGGATGGGGTGATACAATATGCAGCTGTTTGATATTATCGGACCGGTGATGGTAGGACCTTCCAGCTCCCACACGGCGGGCGCGGTGAAGATCGGTTATGTGGCCCAGCGGTTGCTGGCGGAGCCTGTAAAGCAGGCTGAGATTTTGCTGCACGGCTCCTTTCTGGCAACGGGGAAAGGGCATGGAACGGACCGCGCCCTGGTGGCAGGACTGATGGGAATGAGGCCGGATGATCCCCGCATCCCGCAGAGTCTGGAGCTTGCGAAAAAGCAGGGGATGAAGGTGACTTTCGGCGCGGTCTCCTTAAAAGACGCGCATCCTAACTCCGCGCTTCTCAAACTGGTGGGGAAACAGGGAAGAAGCCTTGAGATCATCGGCGAATCTTTGGGAGGCTCCATTATCAATATTGCCAGTATTGACGGGCTGTCGGCTAATTTTTCCGGCGACTATCCCACTTTGATCGTACATAATCTGGACCAGCCCGGACATGTGGCTGAAGTTACCAGTATGCTTTCCCACAAGTCGGTAAATATCGCCTCCATGCAGCTTTACCGCGCCTATCGGGGCGGCGATGCGGTCATGGTCCTGGAGTGTGATCAGGAGATACCGCAGGAGGCCATCGCATGGCTTAAGCATCTGGAAGGCGTGGAGAAAGTGACGTATTACAGTTTGGCAGAAGATAGATAAAAAGGCATTTTGGAAAGTTGCTTTATGCGCATAGGATTGTGCGGAAACGGAGAACAGGATGAGTTACAAATTTTTGCATGAGATCGTAAACGAGGCGGTCAGCCGGAATATACCCTTCTGGAAGGTGGTTCTGGAGGAAAATTGCAGGGAAGGCGGTATTTCCGAAGAAGAATCGCTGGAAAAGATGCGAGAGATGTATCAGGCCATGAAGGAGGCCGATCAAAATTACGATAAGGCTGCGCGTTCCGCCAGCGGTATGGCGGGGGGCGATGGAGCGCTGCTGGAAACTTTTCGCAGGCAGCATAATCGGCTGATCGGTGATTTCCTGACGAAAGTCATGGAAAAAGCGGTGAAGATGGGCGAGTCCAACGCCTGTATGAAACGTATCGTGGCGGCGCCTACCGCCGGGTCCTGTGGAGTGATTCCCGCCGTGCTGCTCACCTACGAGGAGGAAAGAAACGCGCCCCTAGAACGAATGGTGGAAGCTTTGTATGTGGCGGGAGGCATCGGGGAAGTACTGGCGGAGAGCGCGGCGATCTCCGGCGCGGAGGGCGGCTGTCAGGCGGAGATCGGTTCCGCCAGCGCCATGGCCGCGGGAGCCGTCACCTATCTGGAGGGCGGCGATGAGGAAGCTATCATCCATGCCGCTGCGCTGGCGCTGAAAAGTATGCTGGGGCTGACCTGTGATCCGGTGGGCGGCCTGGTGGAGGTTCCCTGTATCAAGCGTAATGTCTCCGGGGCAGTAAACGCCATTGTTTCTTCTCAGATGGTTATCGCGGGGATCCGCAGCCGGATTCCCCCCGATGAGGTGATCGATTCCATGAGAAGGATCGGCAGTCTGCTCCCTGCCTGCCTGAGAGAGACCAGTCAGGAGGGGCTGGCGATTACGCCTACCGCGTTGGGGAAAAAACAGGAGGTATCATAAAAATATTATATAACATACAAAAAATTGGTATTTGCATTTATAGGGATTCCCGGGTAAAATCCATAATAATTAGTGGATGGCAAAGGGGCCGGCTGAAAAGTCGGTCCCTTTTTTCGGTCTAAAGCTTTGCAAAAGAGACTGACAGAAACTGAGAAGAGCTTCTGAACACGCAAGGGAGCAGTGACAAAACAACGATAAGACAATGATGGGAGTGATGGGTATGGAATCAAATGCAATCATCAGGATTGAACACCTGCGAAAAAGGTTTGGCGATCTTCAGGTGCTTGACAATATTAACCTGAACATCAAAAAAGGCGAGAAACTGGTTATCCTCGGTCCCAGCGGAAGCGGAAAGAGCACACTGATCCGCTGTATCAATCATCTGGAGAAGCCCACCAGCGGAGAGATTTACATCGAAGGGGAACAGGTTACGCAGAAGAACTGGATCAGGATGTCCAGGGACCATATGGCAATGGTATTTCAGCAGTTTAATCTTTATCCGCATAAGACGGTGCTGCAAAACCTGACGATGGCTCCTGTGAAATTACATAAAGTCCCTAAGAAAGAAGCGGAAGCCAGCGCAATGGAGTATTTGGAACGGGTAGGACTGGCAAACAAGGCGGACGCCTATCCCCAGAACCTCTCAGGCGGACAGCAGCAGCGTGTGGCGATCGCCAGAGCGCTTGTAACACATCCGGACATCATTCTGTTTGACGAGCCCACCAGCGCGCTGGATCCGGAGATGGTCAACGAAGTGCTGGATGTTATGGTGCAGCTTTCCAAAGAAGATATCACTATGATCTGCGTTACTCATGAGATGGGATTTGCCAGACAGGTGGCGGACAGGGTGATCTTCCTTGACAGCGCGAAGATTGTGGAGGAAGGTACGCCGGAGGAGGTTTTTACCAATCCGAAGAGCGAGCGTACCAAAGCTTTTTTCAGTAAGATTCTTCATTAGCCCGTTTTCCGGGTTATATGAATTCTATATAGAAATTGGTGACAGATTTGTCATGCGCAAAAGATGCGCGGAAAGGGAGGCAACAATGAAAAAGAGATTTTTGGCAGTGATGACAATGGCAGTGATGGCTCTGGCGGCGCTTACAGGATGCGGCGATTCAGATGGCGCAAGCTCTGCGGCATCCGGCGATTCATCCGCCCAGAGGACCGTGGAGGACATCAAAGCGGAGGGCGTGCTGAAAGTGGGGGCGAAGTCTGATACGATCAATATCGGCCTGATCAATACAGCTACCGGAGAGTACGAAGGCTATGACGTGGATGTGGCATATGAGATGGCGGCGAAGATCTTCGGCTGTACTTACGAAGAAGCGGTTGCCAATCACCTGGTAGAATTTACTTCCGTCACCGCGAAGACAAGAGGCGGGCTTTTGGATAACGGAGAGCTGGACTGTGTGATCGCCTCCTTCACTGTGACCGATGAGAGAAAGAAATCCTGGAACTTCACGCAGCAGTACAGGCTGGAACCCGTCACGTTCCTGGTAAACAAGGAAGCGGGCGTGCAGACTCTGGCGGATATGGACGGTTTTGTGATCGGCGTTGGACAGGGAACGACTACAGCGGAACTGATCGAGGAATATAAAGAGGCGAAAGGGCTCGATGTAAATTATGAAATTCAGGACTTCCAATATATTTCTGATGGCGTGGCGGCTTTAAAGACCGGACAGATCGATGCTTATTCCGTGGACCGCACGGGACTGTTTGCCTATATGGACGATACAACGATGCTGACGGAGGATGCGTTTGGCGTGCAGGAAATCGGCATCGCGTTAAAGCTTGGAAACGATGAACTGACACAGTTTATGGATAACGCGCTGACAGAGTTGAAAGAGTCCGGAAGGCTGGACGAACTGAAGGCGAAGTGGGGCATCCTGACCGATGAGGAAGTCCGTGCGATGGAATAAACGATCAGGACAGAAAACAAAGGATTATAAAAATATAATTAAAATCTACGATTAGGAATAAAGGTGGTGGCGATATGCTGGAAAGTTTGTTGGATCCCTGGAGATGGGAACGGTCTTTGCAGGATTTTCCCGATTATCTGGAAGGATTCGGAATGACGCTGCGGGTGACGGCGGCGGGCTGGCTGATTGCCATGTGCATCGGGATCCTGCTGGGCCTGATCTCCACAAAACAAAATAAAGCGCTGAAAGCAGTCAGCCGGATATACATACAGTTTTTTCAGAATACGCCCATTACGATCCAGTTCTTTTTCTTTTATGTGGGAGTTCCGGCGATCATCAAACAGCTTTTTCATATGTCCAAAGCCTACAGGCTTTCCAAGTTCGTCATCGGTATTTTCGGCGTAGGCCTGTATCATGGGGCTTATATCGCGGAGGTCATCCGCTCCGGTATTGAAGCGGTTCCGGGAGGACAGAAAGAGGCGGCGCTTTCACAAGGCTTTACGGAAAATCAGGCCATGGCGTATGTGATCCTGCCCCAGACTTTAAAAATGATCCTGCCGCCTCTGACCAGTCAGACGTTAGCGCTGTTGAAAAACACTTCCACGCTGGCCATGGTGGTGGGGCTGGATTTGATGTATTACGCGGATAAGAGCGTGGGTTACACGGGCTATTTCCAGGGGTATCTGATCGCGGCGGCGATGTATTTTGCCGTATGTTTTCCCCTTGCCATGCTGGTGAAAGTATTTGAGCGTAACGCAGCCAGAAATCCGGAGCTTAAGAGGAAGAAGAAAAAAAGCAGGGGGGGTGGCTTGATATGACAGATGTTTTTACGGTAGAGAATATGACTTATATGCTGGGCGGCATGAAACTGACGCTGGAGATTGCCGTATGCGCCACTGTCATTTCCATCGTTCTGGGGACGGTTTTAGCGCTGGCTAAGACTTACTGTAAGGGAATCTTCAGCCCGCTTAGTATAGTGGCTTCGATTTATGTGGAACTTTTCCGCTGCACGCCGCAGCTGCTGTGGATATTGATGTTTCGCTTCTTTGTCAAAGGAGGCGGATTTCATCTGGGCGTAGTAAGTCTGAGTATTGTTTCGGCCCCCTATATCTGCGAGATCGTCAGGGGCGGTTTGAACAACATTTCCAAAGGCCAGTTTGAAGCCGGTTATTCACAGGGATTTCGTCTCAGACAGATCTTGCTCTTCATTGTGCTGCCTCAGGCCTTTCGGGCGATCATTCCGTCTCTGATCTCCCAGGTAGCCTCCATTATTAAGAGCACATCCCTGCTGGCTTCCATCAATATCTTTGAATACTTATTTACCTGTAACACAGTCATGCTGAACGCTTCCAGTATAAGCGGCATTTTCATTGTGTACTTCATGGAAGCTCTGGGATATTTCATCGTGTGCTATCTGCTGATAGTGCTGGTGAATCTGGTCAGCAGAAAGTTAAAATTTGCATAGGGAGGCTGGAACATGAAAGTTGGAATGTTTAATTCTCTGCGGGGAGGCGCAGGAAGGTTTGCGGCAAGCGTGGCAAAATATAATGGCGATATTGAATTTATACAATTCGACTGTCCTCCCACTCTGGAAAATGTGGACAAACTGAGAGGCTGCGAAGGTTTCCTTTTTTCTCCGTTTAAGAATGACGGGGACGCGTTCTGGAAAAAGGTCAGCGAAGCGGGCGTCAAGTATGTGGTCACCTGTTCCACGGGATACGACCACTTTAATCTGGAAGCAATGAAAAAGTATGGCTTGAAAGCGGCGAATGTACCTTCCTATTCTCCCAACGCGATCTCTGAGCACACGATAATGCTGTTGCTGGCGCTGTTAAGAAAGCTGAGAAAACAGTTTGCCAACACTGCGCGGTACGATATGTCTCTGGACGGTCTTATGGGATCCGAGGTGCGCAATCAGGTGATCGGTATCGTGGGAACCGGCAAAATCGGCTGCACCACGGTAAAGATCCTGACAGGTTTCGGACCGAAAAAGATTTACGCATACAGCCATCATGAGAATGCGAAGGTAAAGGGGCTGGTGGAATATATCTCCCTGGACGAGCTGTATAAAAAGTGCGATGTCATCATTTTTCATTGTGCGTACAATGCTCAGAATTATCATATGGTCAATGCGGATTCCATCGCTAAAATGAAGACGAGCGTTTTGCTCATCAATGTGGCGAGAGGCCCTCTGTTTGACACGCAGGCGGTTTTGGATGGCTTAAACAGCGGAAAGTTAGGCGGCGTAGCCATGGATGTCATAGAGGGAGAAGAGATTTTAAGAGGTCGCCCCCAGGGTCAGAACGATCTTCCGATTTTGGATGAGCTGATGAAACATGACAATTTTACATTTACTATGCACACAGCGTTTTACACCGATGAGGCTGAGCAAAATATGTCCGATGCCACATTGGAAAATTTTAACGAATACCGCACGATGGGGTGTTGTAAAAACGAATTGGTGAAGTGAGGAAGGTGAGATTGTGTTTTCCACATTGATCGGTCTGATGGGCATGATGTTTTTGCTGATCCTCACAGGCTATCTGCTCCGCAGATTCGGATGTATCACCGATGCCGGAAAAAAGTGTATCACGGATGTTTTGCTTTATGCCATCCTGCCATGTAATATCATCAAGGCATTCACCACGGATCTGGGATCGGAGCATTGGCGGGATTTCGCGATCCTTTTGGCGGTGGCGATTTTTGTGCAGATCATGGCGTTATTTATCTGCCGGTTCCTGTATGGGATGATGCGGCCGGGAGAAAAGGAAGTTTATCAGTATGCAACGGTCTGTTCCAATTCCGGTTTCCTCGGCAATCCTTTGTCGGAAGGTGTGTTCGGCGCTACGGGCCTGCTCTATGCGTCCGTGTTTCTTTTGCCTCAGCGGGTAGTGATGTGGACCGCGGGAGTCTCTTATTTCACTAAGGAGACAGATAAAAAGAAGGCTTATAAAAAGATTCTGCTTCATCCCAGTATGATAGCTACCTATCTGGGCTTTTTGATCATGATCTTACATCTTACCCTGCCGGCGCCTGTTTACAAAGCGGTGCTTTCTTTAAGCAACTGTACCACTGCCATGACTATGATGTATATCGGGACGATTCTTGTGGGTGTGGATTTTAAACATCTGGTCACTGCGAAACAGCTTTATTATAATCTGATCAGACTGGTGCTGATGCCGCTTGTAGTGTATATCGGCTGTCATCTGTTGAAGATCGATCCACTGATCACCGGAGTATCCGTGCTCTTGACCAGTATGCCGGCAGGCAGCACGACTTCGCTTCTGGCGGCAAAATACGAAGCGGATGAAGTCAGCGCAGCAAAATGCGTGGTATTATCCACCCTGTTTTCCATCATCGCCATCCCTGTGTGGAGCGCGATCCTGCTGGCAGGAATTCAATAGCGCGGGAGGATGAAAACGGCCTCGCGGAGAAACAGGATGGGAAAACAGAAAAAATCATCAGGCAACTGTAAAAAAGATAATAGGAGGAGTAGTAAAATGGAATACAGAATCAACGAGAATTTATGTCAGGCAAAACTTTCCATTATACGCCGGATCTCGGATCTGGCGCAGGAGGGAGCCCGCCCGCAGGATCGGGTTATCCTCTTTTCCAGCGGTCAGCCCGCCAATGAGGCGATGCCCCTGGAACTGGTGAAAGAATATACCGCGAAGGTAATCGACAAATACGGCTGCGAAGTCATCCAGTATGGAGGCCATAAGGGGTACGCGCCCTTATTCCCTGAGATTCGCAAGTTTCTGAATAAAGATGGCGTGGTTGCAGGCAACGAGGATGATTTCATCATCACCTATGGTTCCTCAGAGGCGATCTTTGCCGTAGGCAGCGCTTTTATCAGGCCGGGCGATAAGGTGATCGTGGAAGATCCTACTTACCTGAATGCCACTAATTCCTTCCGCTATTGCGGCGCTGAACTGGTTCCGGTAAAGGCGGACCCCGATGGCGTTGATCTGGAGGCTTTGGAGGCTGCGATGAAAGGCGGTGCGAGCTTTTTCTACACCATTCCCAATTTTGGCAATCCGTCCAGTATCACCATGAGCTTAGAAAAGCGCAAGGCGGTTTATGAACTGGCTGTCAAGTATCAGATTCCCGTTTTGGAGGATAATCCCTATGGGTATTTAAGATTTGCGGGGAACGAGTATCTTCCGCCCATCAAAAGCTTTGACAGGGAAGGAATCGTTTTCTATATGGGAACATTTTCCAAAATCGTGGCTCCGGGCATGCGCTGCGGATTCCTGTGCGCTAATAAGGAGATCATTCCTAAGTTTGTGGTGTTTAAGGGCGCAACCTCCAGCGGTAACATCAACTGGAGCCAGTATATCATTACGGAATTTCTGCGGAATGTGGATATCGAGCAGCATATCGCAAAGATCAGCGCTATCTATGAGAAAAAAGCGCGGGCAATGTATGACAAGATGAAAGAATGTTTCCATCCGGCGGTGGAATATACCATGCCGCAGGGCGGCATGTTTATCTGGGCGAAGCTTCCGGATGGCGTAAAGGCAACGGATTTTTGTCTGGAAGCGGCAAAGACTCTGCGCATTGCAGCGGTTCCGGGGAACGATTTCTTTATTGGAAGTCCTAAGGACTGCAGTTACATCCGGCTCAATTTTTCCAAGCCTTCCATAGAAGATATAGAGTACGGCATTGAAAAACTCGGAGAGCTGACCTACCGTTATTGCAGTTAAAAAGCCATATCACACATCCGGAAAATCGCAGGAGATATCAAGGCCGTTTAAAAATTCTCTGGCTACGGGGCTTAGCTTCCGGTTCCGCAGGATGATGAACGTGCGTCCTACGGAAAAGTCGTAATCGGAGATAGGCAGGATCTTACAGCCCGGTTCCGGGACCAGATCTTCCCTGCTGCAGGGAAGGATGCAGATGCAGTTTTTATAATTGGAGATCCAGAAAACAGCCACCCGCCTGTTTGACGTTTTGATCAGGAAATTCGGTTCGGCGTTGACGCGGTGAAACGCCTGCGCGATCATGGGAGCAAGCACGTCCGTGGTGGCGATGGGTTCGTTCTTGATCTGCTCTAAGGTCAGGGAGTCATACCGGGACAGAGGGTTGCTGGTGGAGAGGAGTACCATCATCTCCTCGGACATGTAAGGCAGCAGATGAAATTTGTCCAGATTTTTGACAGGCGAGCGGATCATGCCGATTTCCGAGATACCGTGGAGCACATTATCGGCCACCTGGTTGGAGAGCGCTTCGGTGATCTGGAATGTGACATTGGGATGGGATTCGATAAATTTGTCAAAAAGCTTGTGCAGCAGGGAATCCGGGTTTGTGGGAGGCATGGAAAGTTTTAACATGCCCGCGGTGCCGTTTATATAATTTTTGATCTCGCTATACATGGAATCGTTCACTGAGCAGATGACCTGCGCTTTTTTGTAAAAGATCTCTCCCGCGGGAGTCAGGGCGACCTGTTTGGTGCCCCGTTCCATCAGCTTTACGCCCAGGTGGTTTTCCAGATTTTTAAGCTGCGTGGACAAGGCGGGCTGGGCGATCATCAGTTCCTGAGAAGCGGAAAGAATGCTGCCGCATTCCACGATCTTTAAAAAGTTATAGTAGGTTTCAATAGTCATAATCGTCTCCTTGCGCAGGAATGTCCCGATGATGCGGCACAGTAATGACAGTGGCGTCAGATTTGCGCCGCCGACATCGGGGCAGGCCGCGATGCCGAAAGAAATATTGTCAAAGGAAGTATAGCACAGAAGAGAACATATGGCAAAGGAGAAAACAGGTGGGCGGAAAATTTTGCCCGATCAATAGTCTGCATCCGCCAGACCTGAAAGAGCGACAAACTATCAGGCGGCAGGCAGAGAGAAAATGGCGGGCGGAGAAAAATGCTTGGTGAGGAAAAATGCTGGGTGGAAAAAGGGACAGGTAGAAAGAAATAAAGGCGAAAAAGTAATGCCGGGCGGAGAAAATGAAAGATAGAAATTATAGACGGAGGTAGATTTTATGAAGAAATTTTCAGTGGTAATTTCAAGGCAGTTTGGTTCTCTGGGGCGTCCCGTTGCCAGAGAGATGTCCGAAATGCTCGGCGTGGAGTATTACGACCGGGACATTGTGACCATGGTCGCAAAGGAACATAATATCACGATTCGGGAAGTCAGCAGCCTGGAGGAAAAGGCAACGAAATATTCCTTTATGAAATTTCCTCTGGGCACAGGGACGTCCGCGGCTCAGGACAAGATTTTCGACACCACTGCCAAGATCATCCGCGAACTGGCGGAGAAGGAAAGCTGTATCATCGTAGGCCGCTGCGCGGACGCTATTCTAGGGGACAATGAGAATAATCTCAATATTTTCATCTATGCGCCTTACGAGGAGCGTCTGGTAAACTGTGTCAACGAGCTGGGCATGGAGCCGAAACAGGCGAAAAAGATGATCCACGATGTGGACAAGGCGCGGGACGCTTTTCATTTGCGGTACGCCAAATACAGACCCAACGATACCAATCACATGGATATCATGATAAACAGCGGTATGCTGGGCGTTAAGGGGACGGCGGAATACCTGTGTGGTATCGTAAAGAAGAGATTCGGGGATTGACAAAAAAGGAGGGTGTCCCAAGGTCAAATGACTTTGGATGCCCTCCAAAACTTTTCCAGAATCAACTGGATTCCTGTTATATTTTGCATATATTTTTAACAGCCTTTTTCTTTTTTATACCTTTGCTTCCATATATATCCCGCTTTCTGATACAATACAGCCTTGCCCGCCAGTTCCAGATACGAAAGCAGCTTCTCTTCTGATAAGAGTTGTAAAGTGTTGACGTGGATTATTTCTGATTTTTTCAAGGCACTCATTGATATTCAGCTTTTGCACGCTGTCCTTAAAAGTTTTGTCAGTGTCCTTACTGAAATGTACTTTGACGGTGTAAGTGGTGTTCACTGACTTCCCTTTAAAAAGAGTACGCCGGTATTTGTTGTAGGGAAGCATACAGCAAACCGATGCCTGCCTCTAACTGTGGGGCTGTTGCTCGTTTTTGGTTTCTGCCATATCCTCCGCTGCTTTACATAAAAATAGAGCGCATAGACTGTTCTCTATACGTCCTGACGCTGTGTTGTATTACTTATTCAGTTGTGATTGTGGGAATGGTTGTTTCGACAAGTTTAAAATTATCTATTCCATCTTGTATTTCTCAACTAAGCTATTGTAATCCTCTAAATACTTTTTTAATTTATCATCATCTTTTCCCTTAATTAGTCTTCGCCTTCCTTTACAAAGAATATAATAGGTTGTTGTTTCTCCACTTTCAGTAACAGTAAACTCCTTGTAAGGTCTCGCTATTTCTCCTGCTAAATTCGGAATATTTGCAACCAGTTGAGCAAGTTCGTCCAACTTAAAGTGTGCAATAGGCATATCTAATCTCTTAATGCGGCTATCTGCCAAACACAGATAATCACCATCCAAAATTTTATCTCCCCACCATCCAAAGTGCGTAATTTGACTATGAGTTAAAGGCTTTAGGCTATTTATTTCCATTTTTGACCACACATAATTTCCTATAGAAAAATAATGCAAATTTGGTGCGGCGGCAACTTCTTCAATCGAATGTAATTTAGAGAAATCATAGATTGACAAGCCATTTAATTCCTTGTTATTCTTCATATCCCATAAATTTGCAGCTCTTTGATTAAAGAAAAAGTGAATATATTTTATATTTACTAAGTCTTCTAATGGTGACAAATCGCTAACTAATTTATTTTTCCAAAAGGAAATAGCTTCAAACTGACCACCGTAACGTCTGATTAAATATTCAAAGCATTCCTGATTTAATCCCGATATAATTAACGATTTTGCTGTTGGATATTCCGCTAAACAATCTATGTCCTCTTTCTTTGTTTTCCCGCCCCCAACATCTTTTTGCACGATTGAAACATCAAACAGAGAAAAATTAGATGTCTCAAAATTAGATAGATCTATTTTCATAAACAAAAGCCTCCTCAAGCAATTTGAAGTTGCCTGTTTCTTCTTTTTCGGTTTTGGTGCTGGCAGTTCCTCATACATGGCGTTAAATAAACCTGTCAAAAACTCTCTGTTGTCAACTTCATCTACCAACAACATTTATATTTTATTTCTTTTTTGATTTTCCCCGACAAACGGGAAGTTGTCTTTCTGCCTTATTCTTCTGTCGCAAGCAAATATTCTTCCGAACCAGTTGCTTCCCATGAGTTTTTTCCACTACTGATAATTTCTCCAGTGTCATTGACAAATGCAAAAATATCTACGATTTCCGCATTTTCTATAGAATAAGAACCGTCAGTCTCCTTTTTTCACTGATATCAAACATAGAGACCACACTTGTCATTTTTGGAGCGCCATTATAGATAAGATACTCAATATAAGTTCCATTGTCCAAAACAATACATGTGGAATCACTCTCGCTTGCGCCATAGATGATATCAAATTCACATGAGGTGTCAGACAATTCATGAAATAACGTCCTATACCCTGCGGTGATTATTCTTTCTCCGGGGAAGAGTTCCGCTTCTGTCTCCTGCACATTAGTATCTGCTTAATCCGATAAATCCTCACTGTCAGAAGGGATGTATGTGATTTCGTCTTTTGTATGCAGTAAGCCGTCCTCGTATTTGTATGTCTCATAACGATGAGCGTTACTCCCTGAGACTCCGAGTTTTATTTCTGCGGTCCACCAAGGCTGGGCCCATTGGTTAGGTCCGTAGGCAATCCTCCCCCTTGTGCATTGCGAAACAGAGAAAATCACCTTGTCATCCAACCATTCTATCTGATAGTCACCGTTTGTGATTAGCTTCATTCCATCATCTGCAGGAAGCGCTGTCTCGTATTCTACGAGAAGGGGGCCTGTTTTTTCATAAAGAAGTATTTCCCCGAACATAAGCATTGAAATTTCGCATGTTACAATGATATGTTCTCCGTCAGGAGATTGAAAAGTATGGTAAGTATCCTCCACATGGATAAACCAGATCAGGAAAGAACTTACCAGCAAAAACAGCGTCATTACAATCACGCCAACTATAACCAGTATGGGGTGCCGGGTATTTCCTTTCATTTTATAACGGATTAGAGAAACAATCGCAACAATCGTCCATGCTGCAATAAAAAAAAGCCAGAGAAAATCTTCGTGAAACCGGCCAACCAAAATGCGCTGCCCTCTTTGCACTGCATATATTTGAAGGCTCAAAAGCAGACAGCCATAAATTAGTAATACACCATATATCAATTGCCTTAACTTTTTTGCCATACTGTTTTGCCTCATTAAATTTCGTTTTGTTGCTCTGTTAAGCTATACAGGAATAATAGCACAAACAAGGCCCGATATCAAGTTATCGGCTCTTCGAGGGGAACTTGCCAGTGCTTTTGTATGAAGAATGAGGATATTCATTACATGGCAGTTGAAATGAATTACAGTGAAAATAATCGGGCGTGATGAAACGCAGACGGCGGACATGCAGAAATGGATGTCCCTTATTTAGGCGTGGAATTTGAAAAAGGAATACCATGCGCCAAAGATGGAGCGATACCTTTATGTGCTATTGG
This sequence comes from uncultured Acetatifactor sp., assembly GCA_947629645.1. Classification (GTDB taxonomy): domain Bacteria; phylum Bacillota; class Clostridia; order Lachnospirales; family Lachnospiraceae; genus Acetatifactor. The sequence continues at coordinate 24,691 of CANREV010000044.1, forward strand.
AAAAAGTTTTGCAAACTTGATAATCTCTCTGATGTGATATGTTGTGAACTGTAGATGTAAACATTTCCGTAAAACGCTGTATTTGCTTTTGGATTATAGAACCTGCAGGGTTCTATAATATAATGGAAAATGTGCATTTGACTCTTGCGGCATTCGCCAAATTGACATACAAGTATGTCAGCTTGGCTCATTGCTCGCAGAAAATACAACATATGCGGCTGGTTCCAGAACATGAACAGCATCAGGAGCAGGACTGAGGAAGTGGTGCTGCACGATCTGGTTTATTCCCTTTGACATTAAATCTTGTCAGATCAGGCAGGCTGCCGCATGAA
>CANREV010000045.1 GCA_947629645.1 uncultured Acetatifactor sp.
AAAGTAACCAAAAGAAAACCCCTTACCCCTCAAGATTGAGGGGCAGGGGAGTTGAAGTGTCGAAGACACTTTTTGATTTGTAGCGGGTTTAGGAAGATAGGTGTTGAGGAAGAATGAAAAGTACAAAAATCAGACTGCCGCAGGGCGCTGGTCTGATAAAGGAACCAGTATGATCTTTAGTTTCGGAGTATATTACTTTTTGAAAATTAACAAAGGTAATCGTTCAGTTTGCGAGGCTGAGGGCGGTTACCTTTGTGATTTATGATTATCTTTACTTCCCATTGAGTATCTGAGTCCGAAAGCGGTCAAGCACAAGCTGATAGCAGCAATTCTGAAATGTTGCAAGGGCAGTCTGAATATTGCGAAGAACACCTGAAATGTCACAAACACCGAATAAATTGTCATAAACTATCACGGTTGATCTCTTGCTTTTTGGGGGAGAAAGAGATATACTTATCTTAACAATAAGAATCTGAAGCCGGTTCTGTAAATGGGAGACAAGGATGTCCGCAGGGATCGGCCGCGGCACAATCAAAGACAATCAAAGGAGTGATAGTATGGGGATTGGTATTAATGTAGGTACGAAACAGGATTATTCCTATTTATTTCAGGGGCTTTCCGGCGGGAGCCTCGGCAATCTGAATATGCTTTCCGATTACGCATCGATCAAGAACGGCAGTTACGGCAGGCTGATGAAAGCGTATTATGGCGGCGTGGGCAGCTCAGGCACATCGTCCTATCAGAAAGGGACTGGTTCTAACAATATTGTTGACCAGATCATAAAAGAGAAGATGTATCCTACGGTTTCTAAGGAAACGCAGGAAGCGAACGCGCATTTGACAGAGGGCATCACTAATCTGAAAAATACCGTCTCAACGCTGCAGAATGAAAAGACTTACGCAGCTTCGGAGGACGGAACAAGCGCGGCGGATAAAGTGGCGTCCGCACTGAAAGATTATGTTTCCCAGTATAATGATGTGGTCAGCACGTCAAAGAATTCCACGCTGACAAACAAGACATCCCATATCGCGGCCATGATGAGAAGTTCTCAGACGAACGCCGACAAGCTGGCTGAAGTGGGCATTACGATCAATGGGGACGGAACGCTGCAGCTGAATGAAGAGAAATTAAAGACAACGGATATCTCCAAGGTGCAGGAGCTGTTTTCCAAGGATAATATCATTAGTTACGGTTCTGTGGTCAAGTCCAGACTGGGATTTGCGAGCGTGTCTGCCGGACCGGTGCAGAGCACGGAGACAGAAAAGGCTGAAGAGGACAAAACGACATATGAGGGCGCGTCAGCTCTTAAGAAAGACATTGAAAAGCTGACGTCCGATTCGCTCTTTGAAAAGAAAAAGGATAAGGACGGCACGGAGCGGTACGATACAGACGGGATTTTCGCCGTGGCAAAGGACTTTGTGGGGAATTATAACCGCATGCTGGATATGGCAGGATCCAGTTTCAATTCTGGCGTGACATCAAATCTGACCAGCATTATGGAAAAGACGCAGAGGAATAAGAACGCGTTGGAAGAGTTCGGGATCAGCGTGGACAGCCGGGGCAGAATGACCATTGATAAGGACGCTTTCGAGAAGTCGGATATGGACCAGGTACAGAAGTTCTTTAAGGACTACGGTTCTTCGATCTCCGCAAATGTTTCTCTTGTCAATTATTATATGACTACGCAGGCGGGAGCGGAGAGCATTTATACCGCGGACGGCGCTTATAACGCCTGGGGAGGTCTCCGTTTCAACGCAGCTATATAGCAGGCGCTTTGGCATAATCCTGTTTTCATTGTCCCTATTGCGGACACGGGGTGTTCACAGAATGAACTTTGTTCATTCCGCTATTTGAAGGAGCGTTCCAATGGATCTGAAGGCGGCGGGGAATCGTATTCATGAATTTCCCGCCGCTTCGTTATATCAACGCTCCGGAATGGAGGTTATGATGAAAATAGATAATATGACATTAGGAAGCCGTTTTTCAGACATGCCGATGTCCGCGAAGTCCGCAGACCCGGAGGCAAAAAATATCCGGAGTAAGATTGCGGACGTCCAGCAGCGGATGCGGACGCTCTCATCAAAGGGGGATCTTTCCGCCGATGAGAAAGCAATGGAGCGCAAAAAGCTTCAAAAAGAGATTCTTGGTCTGAATAATAAGTTAAAGCAGCATGAAGAAGATTTTCGCCGTTCAGAGAAAAGGAGTCTGCTGGTAAAAGAGCAGAAAGGGAATCAGACGAAGGGCAAAAGAGGGTCTGATGAGGCTGCGGGAGATGATGCAGACCAAAAGACCGTATCAAATAAAAAGACCGTATCAGACCACAGGCTCAGGGAAAATCCGAAAAATCCCAATGCTGAAAAAGACAGCGGTCGCTCTGGCGGCTTAAGTATTCTGGTTGGTCATAACGATATAGATAGAACAAGAGAAACGGATCAAAAAGTAACAGATCAAAAAGTGACAGATCAAAAAGTAACAGATCAAAAAGTGACAGATCAGAAAGAGGCGGCCGGACTGTCCGGCAAAAGAGCTCATGCGCTCATCTCAGCCAACGCCAGAGTGCAGCAGGCAGGTCAGGTGGGAAGAGTCATCTTAAGAAGTGAAGACGGTATTGTGATCCTCAAAGGAGAGATCGAACAGGATGAGCGATACGGCACCCCCACGGATCAAAAGCGTGATAAACTCGCAAAAATGAACAAACGTATGCAGAGAGCATGGGATTTCCAGAAGTCGATGTGGGGGCAGGCCCACGATGCCCTGCGCTCAGCGGCTGAAACCAGTTATAAAAATGAAACGAAGGATCAAAAGAAATCCGCAGGCAGGAATCATATCCTGGTCAGCGCGTCAGGTCTGGAGCTGGCGGATGATCCGGCGTCACAGCAGAAAATTTATGTTTCCATCGACTGATCTGTGAGAGCAGGCAGGAGTATGAGAGAGATTTAAAACCTTCAAACTGACCGGTTAGGAAAGTTCAGTTTGAAGGTTTTTTCATTCTATGTATTGTCACAGATGCTTTTCTATCATATACTTTTTATTGACATCATCTAAGATCCGGCAGATGCAGATATGACAAATATCGCCGTTTTGGTTTGTAGTGCGTATTACATGGGTGGAAACCCACTGGTAACCGGTGCCTCTTCCCTTTTGGTACAATTCCGCATAGACATCGGTATGTCCGTTTTCATAGGCCTCAAGGAGCCGTTGTCTGGAAAAACAGCGGATAAAATCTTCCCGGTAGTCAGGATGGATATTCATGATGCTGTTTTCAATCATCTCATCGTAATCACCGGATGTGGGAATATCATCGGCCAGAAAATTGTCGTGCTTAAACAGAGAATAGGTATTCTTTGTCAGATTGGCGGAAAGAATCATGGGAAATGCGTCAAAGATTGCCTCAAATAACTGCATTGCCCCATCGGGGAATGAATCATAATTCATCAGAAAACCTCTCTTTCACTCGTGGTATGGATGGCCATTCGGCCATTGTCTGTTGTGAATTGGGATGAAAGTGTTGCGTTCATGATATGGATAGCATCAGGCCGTTTTCTGTCTTAAGTAATATTATTATAGCATGAATTTTTAATTTAGGCAATGGCGGAACCGATATAGATATAGCGTATAGAACCGATATAGCGTACAGGAACTGATATAGCATACAGGAACTGATATAGCGTGACAGCCCGGTTTTGTGGGCTTTTACAAACTGTCACAATAAAAGCGGGTAACAAACAGCAGACTTGTCCAAAGCAGCTGCAATAACGTCAAAGAGGAAAAGATTATGGGGAAAATTTTCAAACATGCGCTGGAAGCCATGGGAATTTTGGCCGCGGGACTGTGCATCGGCACTCTTTTGTTGATGGCGGCCTATTCGCTGCCCGCGGAAAAAATGAGAGAACACGCCATGTCTGCCGCGGAGATTTTCGAGAAAGAAGGAGATCATCCCGCTTTGTTTTTCAATGTCGGCGCCAAGCTGGATAATTGGACGGATGCGATCATGCTGTTAAACGCGATTTATAGCGGGGAAGAAAGCAGTTTGGAAAAAGCGATGCTGGTGCCCAGAAGGCAATCTATGTATGCGGACGCTTATCATACGCTGATCGGAGAAAGCAGAGGAAAGATTGGCGAAGAGGATTACTATGTGGCTTCTTATTCGCGATATTGGCACGGATATCTGATTTTTTTAAAGCCGTTGCTATTGTTTCTGGATTATGGCGATATCCGCATTTTTCATCTGATCCTGCAGACGATACTGACGGCAGGCGTGCTGGTGGTGATGTGGCAGAGAAACTTTAAATATTGTATGATTCCCTATGCAGTGTCAGTCCTGTCTGTCATGCCGGTTGATAACGCTTTTTCCATGCAGTATGCGGATGTGGCTTATCTGATATCCGCGGGAACGTTGGTTTTGCTTTTGTGTAGTGAACGCTGGAAAGGGAAACACTGGTATTACATATGTTATTTTATAGTGATGGGGATGTTGACGTCATATTTTGATTTTCTGACTTATCCGGTGCTGACTTTTGGGATACCTATGTGCGTTTGTCTGTGTATCCGGCCTGAGGACGGTCTGCAATCCCTGAAAAGTGTTATACGGAATGGGCTTGGCTGGTGCTGGGGCTATTCTGGTATGTGGGCCGGAAAATGGCTTCTGGCTACTCTGGTCACAGGTGACAATGTATTGCAGGAGGCGCAGGAGTCCGCATTATATCGGATTTATGGCGGCGGGGAAGTTCCCGTATCAGGCGCGGCGCTTGTCTGCAGCGCGGTTGCGCGAAATGCCGGCGTTTATTTTAATCCATTTCATTTGGCCCTTTTATCCCTGTTTGCTCTGTGTGCGGCGGTTCTGATTACCAGAAAGAAGAAATGGGGGGGGCGCTGGTGGAGCCTGGTTCCGGCCTTTGGGGTGATTGCGGCGGTTCCTTTTGTGTGGTACGGACTGCTGCGCAGCCATTCTTATGTGCATTATTGGATGACCTATAAAGACTTAGGGGCCGTTTGTATGGCGTTTACCTGTCTTTGTGTCTGCGCGCTGGACAAAAGGCGGCAGAGCTGACCCTGGTGCCCGGGCTTGAACAGTATTTGATTCTTTGAACAGGACAGGTAAACAGTGAGTTAGTGACCGATAAAAAGATCTCAGGAATCTCAATTCCTGAAAGAGTCGTTGCGGCAGGGAGATGAAATATGGCGAAAACAGGAAAGTGTATCGTGATCGGAGCGGGCGACCTGAGGGTGGGAGAGGTCCCTGTGTCGGAAGATGATTTTGTCATTGCCGCGGACGGCGGATGGAACTATTGCGGTATTTTGGGAATGGAACCGGATCTGATCATAGGGGATTTTGACTCTGTCAGCAAAGAGGAAGCAGAGGCGATCAAGAAGCTGGAAGAAAAGATACCGGAACGTGTCAGGCGGCTGCCCGTGGAAAAGGACGATACGGATATGCTGGCGGCCTTGAAGGAAGGGCTTGCCAGAGGATATAGAGAGTTTAGGATTTACGCGGCCACGGGGGGACGGCTGGATCATACGCTGGCAAATATTCAGTGTCTGCTTTATTTAAAAAATCATGGCGCTGCGGGATATTTGATAGATGCGGCGGGCATAACGCTGGTGATCGCCAATGAAACCGTTCGGTTTCAGAAGAGCCTGGCAGGCTGTCTGTCTCTGTTTTCCCTGGAGAAAAAGACCGAGGGCGTCACCATCCGAAATATGAAATATACGCTTGAAAATGCTGTGATCATCAACGATTTTCCCATTGGGATCAGCAATGAATTTGTGGGAAAAGAGGCGGAGATCACTGTGGAGAAAGGGGCATTGGCATGTCTCATATCTTATGCCGGTCTTTAACGGCACAAGAACAATTCCAGGATAAACACCACAGCGCAGCAGGACAGGGATACGGGAAACAGTCCGGCGCCGCACCATGCGGCAATCATGCCAACGATCAGCGATACCGCTGCGGCAATGGGAGACTGGGTGGCATCCAGGATAGCGGGGAAAGTCATCACCGCCAGCGTTACATAGGGAACGTAATACAAAAAGGAGCGCAGAAAGGAATTCCGGATCTGTTTTCGGATCAGAGTCAGGGGCAGGACGCGGATCGCGTAGGTGACGCCTGCCATAATGAGGAGATAAAGATAAATATTATGAGTCATATGCGGATTCCTCCTCGTCTTTCACCGGAAACAGCGCTGCCGCAATGGCGGACAGAAGCACTGTCAGGATGATGGTCCGGGTACCATCCGACAACCGTGATGTAAAGGGCAGCTTTGCGGCGGAAAAGCTGGCAAGAAAACTGATAGCAACGAGTGCGGCTACAGTGCGGTCTTTTCTGGCAGGCGGGATGATTACTGCCAGAAACATGCCGAATAAAGCCACATTCAGGGCGCTGACCACTCTGAGCGGCAAAAGATTCCCCGCAATGACGCCCAAAGCGGTGCCAACGGCCCAGCAGGGCGCGGCCACCGCGATAGCGCCGTATGTATAGAAGGGGGCTATCGTGCCGGGTCTTGCGATGGTGATTCCAAACAATTCATCCGTAACATCATAGCCGATCAGCAGCCGATGGCGAAGCGGCGTGTGAGGAGCGAATTTCTGACTTAGAGCGCAGCTCATTAAAAGATAACGGGCGTTTGCAACAAGAGTCATAAGCACCATTTCCAGATATCCCGCATCCGCGGCAATTACAATAAAACCGGCATATTCTCCTGCGGAAGCATTATTCAGCAGACTGGCGATGAAGCCCTCAAAAGCGGTGAGCCCGGCGTTTTTTGCCGCAACGCCCAGGGAAAAAGAAACCGCGAAGTAGCCCAGCCCAATGGGAATGCCGTCTTTCATTCCCTCATAAAATTCTTTTTTCATTTGCCCGTAGTCACCTTATTTTAGATTCAAGTATCGTTCACAAATTCCTGGGATCGTATACGAAAAGCCGGATAGGATTATAGAAATTGATTCTGAGCCTTGCGCATTAAAAACCGGACAGAATATCCCTTCTCGTCACAGATATTCCGAACTACGTCTTCAGCCTGTTCTCTCGCGCTATCATTGACGCAGATAATACAAGCGTTTTTCTTTTTGTTAAAAAAGGAAGGTTTCTGCCAGCGGATATAATACGAGATGCGTTCCCGCAGAAGTTCTCTTTCGATCAACTGTTTGCAATCCATGTCAGTGATTTCACAAAGCTCGATTTCGTTGTTTACTTTTAGGGTAGTGTATACTGGCTGCATCAATATCACCTCGTTGTTTAATGAATTGATCATATCTTAAGTGCCGGATGGCCATGCGGCCGTTCCCTGCCTTGAATAAGGTCATTATATCATGATTGCTCCGCATTCATGATTTGGATGGCCATGCGGCCGTTCCCTGCCTTTGAATAAGGTCATTATATCATATTTTCAGTATAGTGTGCAATTGTTACTTGACGCTTTACTTCCATTCCTTTTTGAGCTATACTGAAAAAAAGAAAATGCCGGTTTTACGGCGGAATGCGAGGTTATTATGGATATTCTGGAAAAGATTGGAGATACCCTTTCAGAGAAAGGGAAGGAAGCGGCGGATAAGGCAAAAGAAGTAGCGGAGATCGCGCGATTAAAGAGTCAGATCACTGCCTGCGAGGAAGTCATCAAAAAGAATTATACGGAAATTGGCAGGCTCTATTATGAGCTGTACGGCGATATGGCGGAGGAAAAGTTTGAAAAACAGTGCCGCGCTATCAAAAATGCCAGAAACGGTGTGGAGGATTTGCAGCAGAAGATCAACGAGATAAAAGGATTATAGATAAAAATGCACCCCATCTGTCGGGCAAATGTTTTTTCGCCTGACAGATGGGGTGATTTCTGAATCACGTCTGTGCTGGTTGTTGACTGAAAATGGCACACTGGAATCTGTCACTCATCACTTTCCCATTCTTCCTCATCGTTATTTCCCTCATCGCCTCCATTGCCGCCGGACCAGCCGCGCTGGCTTAATTCCCACTGCTGCTGGCTTAAGACGGTCTCATAGTCCGGATTCTCGAAGAATGCGGCGTTATGCTGGCAGCGCTCCGAGGTCCGGGAAGGGGAGTTTATCGTCTGGGTGCCGTCAGGATTCTCCACTATGGTGGTAGAGCCGTTTATCAGGGCGGGATCTTCCGCCAGAGGGAAGGTCGCTATGCCATGATATTTGAAAGGACATTCATTACTGGCGGGAATGCCATCGTAAGCACAGATATCGCCCTCATAGTGAATGGTACAGGTTTCGACAGGTTCCGTTCCTTTAGCAAAAAATTCCGATTTCACGCTTCCATCGCACAGTCCAGGAACGGGAAGCTGGCCGGACTGGGTACAGACATCCACCTGAACGATATCCTCGGGAATGGGGAAGGAGGTGTAGGGCAGATTTTCGTGCACCCGTTTCATGATAGCGCGCCAGAGCGTTTTCGCAACAGCGGACTCATCATTTTTGCTGGAAGTGCTCATGCCGATATTGTTGTCATAGCCTGCCCAAACGGTAGCGGTGTAGTAGGGAGTATATCCTACAAACCACACGTCATGATAATCTGTGGAAGTACCGGTCTTGCCTGCGATTGCCATATTAGGGTCAAAATTGCATCTGGCTCCCGTACCGCCGTTCTTTACCACATCCACCATGGCATCGGTCAGAAGAAATGCGGTGGTCTCCTTGATGACCTGTCTGGTTTTTGGGGTAGTGTTATCAAGGATTACATTGCCATCTGCATCAGTCACCTTTGTATAGAGTTTCGGTTCCACATAGGTCCCCATATTTGCAATCGTTGCATATCCGGCGTTCAGCTCGTAAGGAGTAACCCCGTAGGTCAGGCCGCCCAGCGCAAGGGTCTGGTTCACATCGGAATAGATCCTGCCGTTGATCTCTACGCCGTCAGTCAGGGTAGTGAAGCCGAAATTCAGCAGATAATCGTATCCCAGCCTGGGCGTGACAACAGTCAGGTTCTTTACTGCGATAATATTTAAGGACTCTCTGATGGCTTCGCGGATGGACTGGATGCCGCGGTAATATCCGTGGTACCAGTTGCTCACAGGCTTGCCGTCATCGTAGTTAAAAGGCGCATCGTTATATACGGTGGCCAGAGTTTTTCCGGCGCTGTCCAAAGCGGGGGCAAAGGAAGCCAGCACCTTGAAAGTGGAACCGGGAGAGCGCTTTGCGGCAGTGGCCCTGTTTAAGGTACGCCTGCCTTCCTTGGCTCCACGGCCGCCAACCACGGCTACCACATAGCCTGTGGATTGTTCCTCTATGACGAAAGCGGCCTGAGGCTGGGGCGTCATGGAGATGGATTCATCATAATTGTCCTCATCGTCCGCGATGCCCAATTCAGCCAGCATTGCGGTGCGGTAGACAACGATGGCTTCCTGCGCCTCATCCTGAGAGGAAAAGATCAGGTTGAAGTTGCTGTCGCTGTTGGATTTAAACCAGGCCATCATATTTTCTTTGCTGTAATTGTGAGCGGTCTTGGAAGAGTCCCAGATGGTAAGGGCGTAATTTAAATACCATTTAACATTTGGATTATAATTATCGGGGTTGGCAAACTCTTCATCGGCGATGGCCTGTATGGTGGGATCCATGGTGGAATCGATCCTTAGGCCTCCGGCGGTGAGAAGATGCTCCGCCATGGATTCACTGTAACCCGCCACTTCCACAAGGTCATTCTTGACCTGCTCGTAGACGGCATCGGAGAAATAGGAACCGGAAGAGGAATTGGAACTCAGACGGTAGTCCGTGTCGTACAGGCCGATCCGTTCGTATACCGCTTCCGTGTCAGCCATAGCCTCATCATATTCTTCCTGGGTAATGAATTCCAGTTCCAGCATTTTATCCAGACATATCTTCCGGCGCCGCGCGTTATTCTCGGGATTAATGATAGGATTGTATTTGGTAGGACTCTGGGTGATGCTGGCGATAACGGCGCATTCCGACAAAGTCAGTTCGCTGCAGGATTTGCCGAAGTAGCGCTGGGAGGCGGATTCCACGCCGAGCGTGTTCTGCCCCAGATTGATAGCGTTCATATATTCCAGCAGAATCATGTCTTTGGAGGAGTACTTTGTGATCTCCAGCGCCAGAAACTGTTCCTGAAGCTTACGCTTGATCTTCTTGATTTTATTGTCGCCTTCCTGCATCCAATCCGTGAATACGGTATTCTTCAAAAGCTGCTGGGTGATGGAGCTGGCGCCCTGCGTCTCATCGCCGCCGGATGACAGATATTCCCAGCCCGCGCGGATGATGCCTTTGAAGTCGATGCCGTTGTGCTGGTAAAAACGTTCATCCTCCAGGGCAATAAAAGCCTGTCCCAGATGCTCCGGTATCATGTCCATGGAGTTGACGCGGATACGGTTGGAACCCGTACCCACATACTGATCCAGCTCGTTTCCCTCCCTGTCGTACACGATGGTGGCCTGACCGGAAGCTACGATGTCGCTGACGCGGATGCTGGGAGTGGAAGCCAGAATGCCTTTGAAAGCGCCGATCCCTGCGGAAATACCGCAGATCCCCACACCGATCAGGGCGATAAGCGCAAGCTCAAACAGAGACAGGATAAACTTGCGCTCCCATTTTATTGCTTTGGAATTCAATGCCCTTTGCTTGGCACGGACTCCTTTTCTGTCATAATTCATTGAAATGTTCCTTTCTATGTTATAATACCATACGAATTATTATAACAAATATTGGTATGTAATTAAAGATTTTTTTCCAGTCTTAAGAATTGTTTCACTTTTTGTCCGATTTATGCTATCCTAAATGGAAAAAGGCGGTCTGTCCCATATTTTGGGACAGAGCCCTGAAAATGGAGATAACACTTGTTATGGAAAACGATGTCAAGGACTCTTACCGGGTCTTGCTGGAAGGCGGCGAGGGAGAGTATGTGGAAAAGCGCTCCCGCTTTATCGCTACCGTGCGCAAATGCGTCAGCGAGGAGGAGGCGGAGGCTTTTATCGGCGAGATGAAGAAGAAATACTGGGATGCCCGGCATAATTGTTCCGCCTTTGTGGTGGGCGCCCGGGGGGAACTGACCCGGTGCAGCGATGACGGGGAGCCCGGCGGCACCGCGGGGAGGCCTATGCTGGATGTGCTTTTGGGCGAGGGGATTCGCGATATCGCCGTGGTAGTGACCCGGTATTTCGGCGGGGTGCTGTTAGGCACAGGCGGGCTGGTGAGAGCCTATACCCAGGCGGTGCGGGAAGGGTTAAGACACTGTACTTTCGGTCGAATGCGCCGCGGATGGCTGGTGGAAGTGAAAACGGATTACAATGGCATCGGGAAGATTCTGTATCTTTTGGGAAATGCCGGCATAGAGCCTTTGGAGAGCAGTTACGGGGAGGCTGTGACGCTGTTTGCGCATGTGCCCGCGGAAGAGGGAGAGCGCCTGAAAAGGGAGATGTCGGAAGCTACCGGCGGAAAAGTCAGATTTGAAAAAAAGGAAGAAATCTATTATGTTGAAAAGGACTGTTCCGGGACATCTGCCGGAGGGAGCAGATAAAGAAAGAGAAGAAACGGGGTGAAATTTCATGGAACAATTGAGAGAACCGGATGAATTGCGGGCGTTATTGGACACAAAACAATATACCAAGCTGCGGCAGTATCTTTCGGAACTGAACCATGCGGATGTGGCGGCGCTTTTGGGAGAGATGGACGAGGGCGCTACTCTGAAGATTTTCCGGATCCTGCCTAAGGATATGGCGGCGGATGTCTTTTCCTATCTGGAAGTGGAGGATCAGCAGTATATCATAAACTCTTTGTCGGATAAGGAGGCGGCGGGCATCATTGACAATCTGATGGCGGATGATGTGGTGGATCTGCTGGAAGAGATGCCGGCCAATGTGGTAAAGGGAATTCTCGCCATTGCCAGCCCTGAGACCAGGCGCGATATCAATCATCTGCTCCGCTATCCCGAGGATTCCGCGGGAAGCATTATGACAGTGGAGTATGTGGACTTAAAGGAGACACTGACTGTGGATGAGGCTATTGCAAGAATCCGGAAAGTGGGACTGGACAGTGAGACGATCAATATCTGCTATGTGCTGGACGAGCAGAGAAGATTGGTGGGAACGGTGGCGCTGCGCTATCTGCTGCTCAGCGATGGGGATGAGAAGATCGGCGATATTATGCATGAAAACGTCATTTCCATCCACACCCTGACCGACCAGGAGGAGGCGGCCAGACTCTTTCAGAAGTATGACTTTACGGCCATGCCTGTGGTAGATAACGAAAACCGTCTGGTGGGCATCATCACGGTGGATGATATTGTGGACATCATGGAGGAAGAGACCACCGAGGATATGGAGAAAATGGCGGCGATCGTGCCCAGCGACAAACCTTATATGAGGACTACTGTGTGGGAGACATGGAAAAAGAGGATTCCCTGGCTCTTGCTTTTGATGGTATCCGCCACTTTTACGGGCGCTATCATTACTTCCTTTGAGGAAGCGCTCAGCATCTATGTTTCGCTGACGGCTTTCATCCCTATGCTGATGGACACAGGCGGAAACGCCGGCGGGCAGGTCAGTGTGACGGTGATCCGCGGGCTTTCCTTAGGTGAGATTGAGTATCGGGATACCTTTAAAGTCGTCTGGAAAGAGATCCGGGTGGCGGTATTGTGCGGCCTCACGCTGGCCGCCGCCAATTTTGCCAAGCTGATCCTCTTTGACAGGGTGGGCCTGTATGTGGCGGCGGTAGTGTGCGTGACGCTGGTGGCAGCGGTGCTGCTGGCCATGCTGGTGGGCTGTCTTTTGCCCATCGGCGCGAAGAAAATGGGCTTCGATCCGGCGGTCATGGCCAGTCCCTTTATCACCACGATCGTGGACGCGTTATCTCTGATCGTTTATTTCAGGGTGGCTACCGTTATACTGGGAATATAGAGTTCCCTTTTCATGAACCGGTCAGAAAGTCAAACTGGCTGATGTAGAGGTCGTAGTACGCGCCCCTTTGCGCCAGCAGTTCCTCATGAGTGCCCCGCTCCAAAATGCCGCCCTTGTCGATATACATGATACAGTCGGCATTTTTGATGGTGGAGAGGCGGTGGGCGATGATGAAGGAGGTACGCCCCTTCAAAAGTTCATTCAATCCTTTCTGCAGCAGGATTTCCGTTTCGGTGTCAATGCTGGAAGTGGCTTCGTCCAAAATCAGGATTGCGGGGTCCGCAAGCAGCGCTCTTGCGAAGGAGATCAGCTGTCTCTGGCCTGCGGAAAGGCGGCTTCCGCGCTCGTTGACTTCGGTGTAGTAGCCGTTTTCCATCTGGGAGATGAAGTCGTGGGCGCAGACCGTCTTTGCTGCCGCGATCACCTGTTCGTCCGTGGCTTCCCTGTTTCCGTAACGTATGTTATCCATTATGGTTCCCGAGAAAATGAAGCTGTCCTGCATCATGACGCCCATCTGGCTCCTCAGGGAGTGGATGGTGACGCTGGAAATATCCGTGCCATCGATCAGAATCTGACCGGAATCCACGTTGTAGAAGCGGCTGATCAGATTTACAATGGTGGACTTTCCGGCGCCGGTAGGGCCTACAAAGGCGTAAGTGGATCCCTGTTTTGCGGTGAAATTAATGTGGTCCAGTATGCGCTGGCCCTCTTCGTAGCTGAAGCAGACGTCCTTAAATTCCACATCGCCTTTGATGGGGGGCATTTCTGTGGCATTCTCCGCGTCTTTTACGTTGACAGGCTCATCTATGGTCTCAAAGATCCGTTCCAGATAAGAGATGGCGGTGAGCAGGGAGTTATAAAAGCTTGCCAGCGTGTTGATGGGAGCCCAGAAGCGGCTGATGTAGGCGGTAAAAGCAATCAGCACGCCGACTGTCAGCGTGGCATCAGGTGCAAGGATCCAGCGGATTCCCAGCACATACACGAAAGCGGTGGTGATGGAGGAGATGATGTCCACGCTGGGCCCCATGGTGAAGTTGAGCATGACGGCACGCATCCAGGCTTTGCGGTAGCTGCCGCTTAAGTTGTTGAAGATTCCGTTATTTTCATTTTCCCGGACGAAAGACTGGGTCACGCGGATGCCGTTGATGCTCTCTGCAATGTAGGCGTTCAGGTTGCTCTGTTTGTTGGACTGGATCTGCCATGCGCGGCGCTGCCTCCTTTTGATGAAGACGATGACCACCGCCAGGAGCGGCAGACCGCAGAGGCATATGAGAGTCAGCCTTACATCACAGATCAGCATAAACAGAATGATAAAGAGCAGATTGCAAAGGTCGGTTATGGTGTTGATGATACCATTGCTCAACAGGTCGCTCAGACTGTTGACATAGTTTACCACTCTGACCTGGATCTTTCCGTGAGGTCTGTCATCATAATAGGAAAACGGCAGTTTTTGAAGATGGGTGAAGATATCGCTCCTGATGGAGTGAATGATATTTTGCCCGATGACGCTCATGGTCTTGATCTTAAACCGCAGACTGACGGCGGAATAGCATGCGATCAGCAGCGTCAGGAGGCTGATCGATATAATTTTTCTCATATCTTTGGCAGGGATATAGAGGTCCATGATCCGCTGGAAAAAAATGGGAATCATCATGGTAAGCGCGGAGGAGGAAAGCATCAGGGCAAGGACCCCCGCCATCTTTTTCTTATAGGGGAGGATATAGCCTGCAAGCCGTTTTAACTGGCTGGCGTCAAAACTGTCCTCCAAAACCTCGTCTACGTCATACTTGTTTCGTGCCATATTAGTTTCCCCCCTTCTGGCTCTGCTCTTTCAGCAGGTCGTAAGGAATCTCGCCGTACTGGTTGCGGAAGGCTTTGGCGTAGTAGCCGCCTTGCGCCACCAACTCTTCGTGTGTCCCCTGCTCGATAATGCGGCCGTTGTCCATTACAAGGATCAGGTCTGCATCTTTTATGGAAGAAATGCGGTAGGCGATGATAAATACAGTGCAGTTCTTTTGTATGGTTTTTAACTGGGTCTGGATATAGCTTTCTGTTTCCATATCCACGGCGGAAGTAGTGTCGTCAAGGATCAGGATGGAGGGATCCTTCAGCAGAGCCCTGGCCAGGGAGATCCGCTGTTTCTGCCCGCCGGAGAGACCAACGCCTCTCTCTCCCACGATGGTGTCATACCCTTGCGGAAGAGCGTTTATGAAATGGTTGGCGTCCGCCATGATAGCCGCGTGCTTCACTTCCTCGAAGGTACAGTCTGGTCTGCCGTAAGCGATGTTTCCCTCAATGGTATCGGAGAACAGGAACACGTCCTGCATAGCCATGCCGATGTTGTCCCGAAGGTTATACAGGTCATGGCGGCGCACATCCTGTCCGTCTACAAGCACCTGTCCCGAGGTGGTGTCATAGAAACGGCAGAGCAGATTCATCAGAGTGGATTTGCCGGCGCCGGTGGAACCGATGATGCCGATCCGCTGCCCCGCATGAACCTTAAAATTAATATCCATCACGATGTCCTCATCGTCAGCCCGATAGGACACGTTGCGAAATTCCACATCGCCCTTAATTTTGGAACGGATGCCGCTAAGACGGGGGGTTTTGACCCTGGGTTCCTCGCTGTAGGTGGCATAGATTTTTTCCACGGAAGTCACGAAGTTCTGGATATCGTTGACCCACCAGCCTGCCATGCGCAGGGGAGTGTTCAACATCCACAGGTATCCGTTCACTTTCACCAGATCGCCCATGCTGATCTCGTTTTGGATTACCATGTATCCTCCGTAGAGCATCAGGATGACGGTCAGGGAATAAGAGAGAATTTCAAAAATGGGAACATACTTCATCCACACTCTGGAGCCCATGATCTGAGAATTTCTAAATTTATCATTCTCTTTTTCAAACTTTTCGATCTCGAAATCTTCTTTTGCGAAAGCTTTTACCACCCGGTTGCCGCTGACATTCTCCTGAACGAAAGCGTTGAGGGAAGAAAAGCAGTTGCGGTTCCTCTGAAAAGCGGGTTTCACCTCCTTTGACTGTCTGTAGGTCGTTACCGCCGTGAAAGGCAGAACCACCAGCATGCACAGGGCCAGTCTGGTATTGACCGTAAAGACCATCAAAAGCGCGAAGATAAACAACAGGATGTTTTGGTACACAGTATAAATAACAGCTGCAACGAAATGCCGGATGGCATCCATGTCTCCGGTCTGACGGCTCATCAGGTCGCCGGTCCTCTTTTTGTTATAGAAGGCAAAGTCCTCCTCCAGGAGTTTTCGGTATACTTTGCCTCTCATCTCATAGAGAATCCCCTGCGAGGCTGTCTCGAAGGTGACCTGGTAGGAAAAGCGCAGGATGCCGGTGAGCAGGGTGACGCCCAGCAGACACGCGATCAGCCTGGGAAGCAGATCGTAATTTCCCCCAAGGACCACGTCATCCACAATAACACCTGATATGTATGGATTGACGATGGAGAGTCCGGAGATACATGTGGTCAGAAACAGACCCAGAGCAATGAGTCCCCGATATTTTTTCAGGAACGAGTAGAACCATTTTAACGCTGCCATAATAGCCTCCCTGCTGCGGCTTTTGCTGGGGGAGTAGCCTTTGGCTGCAGTCCTTAGCGCAGCGAAAGGACTGCCGGCTGAATCCGATGATTCAGCCAATCTCCCGATGAGACCTTTGATCCGGTCGTGTAAAGTTATTGTACTGATTCGGGTACAAAATGAAATGGAGTATCTTGCGCCGTTGATGTAACATTTTGACGTAACAGCAAGACCCTTTGTCAGACTGTTACGCTGATTCTCGCGAAACGTAAAAGAAATGCGTTTTGGCGCCTGCATCCCCTGAAAAATCGCATAGGAACGCGATCTTGGCTTCGCGGCGCCGTATGGCCAGACTGTTACATTTTGCCAATAAAAAATTCGATTTTAGCTTTACTTTTTTGAGGAAAAAGGTACAATGAGATTAAGTATGAGAGATCGTGTAGAGAGAAACGGAGGACATACTTCGGAATGGAAACAAAGGATAATCCACAATTGATCGGCGAGGATCTGAACCCTACATTTCTCTTTACCTGGAAAGGAATCCGCAACTGTGACTCTGATCAGTATCACTGTCATAACCACGGTGAGGTCGCGTTTGTGCTTTCCGGAACAGGAAAATATCGCATTGAAGATCAAGTCTATACGATTCAGGAGGGAGATCTTTTAATCTTTAATCCGGGGATCAGGCATCAGGCTCTCTTTTGTCCGGAGAGTGAAACGCCTGCCACGGAGTTTTTTGTGGGATTTTCTGACCTGCAGCTTCAGGGACTTCCTATCAACACACTGCCTGTGCCGGAGGGTGGGTATATGCTCCACACTGCCGGAGAATTGCGCCAGAGATTGTTTAAACTGTGTTCCTCCATGGACGCGGAGAAGGCAGTTTGCCGACAGGGGAAATATTTTATGTTAAAGTCCTACATGATCCAGATGCTGCTTTTGATCATCAGGGAACAGTGTGAGCCCATGGAGAAACATCAGGGCTATTCTTTTGAATCTGTCAACCGCAAATATGTGGTAGAGCAGATGCTTAATTATTTCGAGGACCATTATAATGAAAAGATATCGTTAGACCGGGTAGCCGAGAAGATGTATCTGAGCCCTTTTTACATCTCCAAGATCTTTAAGAGTGAGACGGGAGATACGCCCATCCGTCATCTGATCAATATCCGCCTGGAAAAGGCCAGGGAACTGCTGGAGGGAGGATGCGGGGGAAGCATTCAGGAAGTGGCCGCTACGGTGGGCTATGACGATGCTTATCATTTCAGCAAATTGTTCAAAAAGCGCTATGGCATTTCTCCTTCGCAGATCAGGAAAAAAGCCTAAAAAAGTATTTTCAAGAGGTTTGGAATCTGATACAATAAAACTAAGTGAGTACTTGCGATTTGAGACCGCGCGCTGCCGGTGCAAGAAAGTTTTGATAAGCGGCGCAGAAATGGAGAGAAAAATGAGGTATTTCTTTGAATCAAAGATCGAGAAGAAGGAAAAGGGCTATATGATTCAGATCCCTTTTAATGTGTGGGAGGTCTGCAAGCAGCGAGATGTGATCCAGGGCGATCTGGTGCTGGACAATAAGATCATTGACTGTGAACTGCTCCCCAAGGAGAAAGGCAACTATGAGATCCATATTATGGATGATGACGCGGTCAATGTAGAACTGGGTGTTCCCCACAAGATTCTGCTTCACGTTAACGGTTCCCTGATCCGTATGGATCAGAACAGTCCTTTCAGCTTTGAAAAGCCTATTCGCCACATCGACAGCATGGAAGTTATCCTCCAGCCGGAGGACGGTCTTTGCGGACAGGCGTGTGTGGCAATGCTGGCAGGGGTTACCATTGCGGAGGTCATAAGCGTTATGGACTGCCGCGAGTGGCAGGCTACCATGGGACGCATCATTTCCGCGCTGAATTATTACGGCATTGACCATAACGATATCATCGTATATACGGAGGGGCGGGACACCGTACTGCCTAAATGCTGTGTCATGATGGAGAAGATGGGACGTTTCTGTCATTACCTGATCCATTACGATGGAAAGTATTACGATTCCAATCTGGGCGTGCTGGAAGAGTACGATATGAGCAAGCTTCTGGGATATCTGGAGATCAAGTGCTGAGGTCAGGAGCTGTCCTGAAACGAAAAAACATATTGGTGTAAGGCGGTATAACCGTGAACGAGACGCATTAAGAATGTGAAAAAAGAACTGTTGTTACTGAAACAGTTCTTTTTTTGTGCGTCCCATCCTTTGTGAGCAAGCTCCCACGGATGGGATGCACAATGATTTCTGCATGGCTTAAAAATAAACAAATTGGGACAGTTTATAAAGGAAATATTAAATCTATCAATTATGGTTTGTATAAGAAAATAAAAGAAAACGAGAGAAAAAGAAAGAAAACAGGAGATAATAAATCATATTTCGCCGTGAATATGTTTGCCAAGTTTTACATATAAAACTAATATATGTTTTAGCGATTAGCACTCGATACAAATGAGTGCTAATAAAATCAAATTGAGATCAGGAGGTTATTATCATGAAGTTAGTGCCTTTAGGTGACAGAGTAGTTTTGAAACAGTTGGAAGCAGAGGAGACTACCAAGTCCGGTATCGTTCTCCCCGGTCAGAATAAGGAGAAACCTCAGCAGGCAGAGGTCATTGCGGTTGGCCCCGGCGGCGTAGTTGATGGCAAGGAAGTAAAGATGGAAGTCAAAGTCGGCGACAAGGTTATTTTTTCCAAGTATGCGGGAACAAATGTAAAGCTGGACGATGAGGATGAATTGATCGTAGTAAAGCAGAATGACATTCTGGCGATCATTGAGTAACGCTTTTGAACTTTTTAAAATATTGGTACAGATCATACTATCAACAAATATTATTTATGGAGGCAATTAATTATGGCAAAAGAGATTAAATACGGCGCAGAAGCCCGTGCAGCATTAGAGTCAGGCGTAAATCAACTGGCTGATACCGTCAGAGTGACTCTTGGACCGAAAGGAAGAAATGTAGTATTGGATAAGTCTTTCGGAACTCCCCTGATCACAAACGATGGCGTAACCATCGCAAAGGAGATCGAGCTGGAGGATTCGTTCGAGAATATGGGAGCCCAGCTTGTGAAAGAAGTCGCAACCAAGACCAATGATGTGGCTGGCGATGGAACGACTACCGCTACTGTTCTGGCACAGGCAATGGTGAACGCCGGTATGAAGAATCTGGCAGCAGGCGCAAATCCTATCATCCTCAGAAAAGGTATGAAGAAAGCTACCGACTGCGCAGTGGAAGCCATTTCAAAGATGAGCCAGAAAGTCAACGGCAAGGAGCATATTGCAAGAGTAGCCGCTATCTCCGCGGGAGATGAGGAAGTAGGTCAGTTGGTTGCAGACGCAATGGAGAAGGTGAGCGGAGATGGCGTTATCACCATTGAAGAGTCCAAGACCATGCTCACCGAGTTGGATCTGGTGGAAGGTATGCAGTTTGACAGAGGCTACATTTCCGCATACATGGCAACCGATATGGATAAAATGGAGGCAGTCCTTGACAATCCTTATATCCTGATCACAGATAAGAAGATTTCCAATATCCAGGAGATCCTGCCTCTGCTGGAGCAGATCGTGCAGTCCGGCTCTAAGCTGTTGATCATCGCTGAGGATGTGGAGGGCGAGGCCCTGACCACTCTGATCGTAAATAAACTGCGCGGTACCTTTAATGTAGTAGCGGTTAAGGCTCCCGGGTATGGCGACAGAAGAAAAGATATGCTGCAGGATATCGCAATCCTCACAGGCGGTACTGTTATCAGCTCCGAACTGGGATATGAGTTGAAAGACACTACTATGGATATGCTGGGCCGTGCAAAATCCGTTAAAGTCCAGAAAGAGAATACTGTCATTGTAGACGGCGAGGGAAATAAGGAAGAGATTCAGTCCAGAATCGCCCAGATCAAGAATCAGATCGAGGAAACGACTTCCGATTTTGACAAAGAGAAGCTTCAGGAGAGACTGGCTAAGCTGGCAGGCGGCGTAGCTGTGATCCGTGTGGGCGCTGCTACCGAGACAGAAATGAAGGAAGCAAAGCTTCGTCTGGAGGACGCTTTGGCAGCTACCAGAGCGGCTGTAGAGGAAGGTATCATCTGCGGCGGCGGTTCCGCTTATATCCATGCTTCCAAGGAAGTCGCAAAGGTTGCGGAAAGTCTGGAGGGAGATGAGAAGACCGGCGCGTCCATCGTGCTGAAAGCTCTGGAAGCTCCTCTGTTCCACATTGCGGCAAACGCAGGTCTGGAAGGCAACGTCATCATCAATAAGGTGAAGGAGTCCGCTGCAGGTATCGGCTTCGATGTATTGAAGGAAGAGTATATCGACATGGTAAAGGCCGGTATTCTGGATCCTGTGAAGGTTACAAGAAGCGCTCTTCAGAATGCTACCAGTGTGGCAAGCACCCTGTTGACCACAGAGAGCGTTGTAGCGAATATCAAAGAAGAGACGCCCGCAATGCCCGCAGGCAACCCCGGAATGGGCGCTTATTAAGGTTTTGCGGCACGGATGTATCATACGGAATATGCAGGAGCCATGGAATTTTCATTCCATGGCTCCTTTTAAGGTCCGCTGCAGGAAATATGAATCCTGATATTATTTCAGCTTCAGCGATTGTGATTTGGGTGGGATTTCCCGGAAATGGGATATGCGCTTTTGTGCTATAAAATTTACGGCATCAGCGCAGAAAAAGACAGGACTAAATTGTAGAGATTGCAATGAATACGGGCAGTCTGACTGCCGCAGAATTAGCTTGCGCCGAGGTGATCAGCTATAGCGGGAAGAACCTTGAAAGGGAGCTTCAAAGAGAAAGCCGACAGTATCACAGGCAACAGGACAGGGCGATGCGTAGGGAGGAAGAATTGGGGTAAAAGTTCACGAAAATTTCAGTTTTCAAAAGGTATTGCCCGATGTATAATAAAAGTGGCGAAAGATGGTGATATTATTGAATACAATGGAGCAGATACATCAAGAGGATTTAGAACGCCTGAAATCACTCCGATATATGGACGATGATTTTATGACCGTCTGCCTTGCAGATAATTTTGAAGGTGTGGAACTGATATTGCAGATTGTCTTAGGAAAAGAGGACATAAAAATTATGTCAGTCCGGACGCAGGAACCGCTAAAGAATCTGCAGGGGCGTTCCGCTGCCTTAGATGTTCATGCGGTTGACAGTGACAACAGGGAATTTGACGTGGAAATTCAGAGAAAAGACGCGGGAGCGGGCGCAAAAAGGGCAAGGCACAACAGCAGCCTGCTGGACGCACATATCTTAAAAGCTGGTGATGAAACGGAGGATATTCCCGACAGTTATGTTATTTTTATAACTGAAAATGATGTAATGAAGGGAAATCAGCCGGTCTATCCGGTAGAGCGATATGTTACGATCGGGGAAAATAAAGTATTGTTTGGTGACGGTTCGCATATCCTGTATGTGAACGGCAAATACAGGGGCAATGATGCAGTCGGTAAGTTAATGCATGATTTTTCGTGCACCAATCCCGATGATATGAATTATGAAGTGCTTG
This sequence comes from uncultured Acetatifactor sp., assembly GCA_947629645.1. Taxonomy (GTDB): domain Bacteria; phylum Bacillota; class Clostridia; order Lachnospirales; family Lachnospiraceae; genus Acetatifactor. The sequence goes on from CANREV010000045.1 coordinate 21,951, forward strand.
CTAAAAAAGCAAGGTATTTCAAGCAGGACGAGAAAGGAGTAGCGGCCATGTGTAAAATTATGGAAGACATGAGGAATGAAAAAGAAAAGGAAGTTAGAATAGATAATGCGCTCCGCATGATTAAAGACGGAGAACTGCCATTAGAAAAAATAGCATTGTATTCCGGCTTGTCAGTTGATGAAGTAAAGGAGTTAGCAACACCAGTTATGGCATAGTAAGAAATTTAACAATTTTATGACAGAGTAAAGGCGCATGGAACAGTAATTGTGAACCATGCGTCTTTTTTTAGCCCAAAAGGAGCTTCCTGTATAATTCAAGTATAGGGAATTCCAAGAAAGAAGGTTGAGAAAAAAATACCTCAGTGTAAAA
>CANREV010000046.1 GCA_947629645.1 uncultured Acetatifactor sp.
GAACGACAAAAGCGCCACATTACACGGCGCTAATGTTTTTGATAATTTAAGACATTTTCAAAAATGCTTGACAGACCTAATTTTTCTGTTGTAGTTTTTTGGAAAAAATGTTATACTTACAGACAGAGACAGGAAGGAGCGTCATTATGAATAGTATGTTCTTTTTATTAGCAGGCGGACTTTTGATTATCATTATCGCAGTTGTGATCGCTGTGATCGCTTCTGTTGTTTCTGCAGTTGCCGCAGAGAATTCGTCTTTGGACGAATAAGAAGCCACGATGGTTTATTTCCACCGTGGCTTTTAAAACTGTCAATACCTTTCCGGTATCGCTTACGGGCGCAGTGCGCTGTAAGTCGCCGTTTTCAGCTTTCTCACAGTGGGCGTGGTTCCGGCATCGCAGCGCTGTATAAAATATAAAAATACCAAATCTTCACTGAAATCCATGGACACATAATTTCCGGTCCATCCATCCCATCCGAACTCTCCCAGGGAACCGTTAAAGACAGCCTCTCCCTGATCCATCAAAACGCGCATCAGGCATCCGTAACCATAGCCTTTCACACTGTCCCATACCAGATATTCGCGCTGTTTCTCATTCAGGCGGTTCTGCGCCATAAATTCCACAGTCTTTCTCCCAAGGATCTTTTTCCCTTTATAAATTCCCTTATGGACCAGCATGGAAGCAAAATGACTATAATCGTCCAAAGTGGAAACCAGACCGGCACCTCCCGATTCAAAAGCCACATCCTCCCCAAAGTATTCGCCAAGGTGACTGCCCTGATGGACCTTTAATTCACCCTCCGGCGTCATATCGTAATACTGGGCAAAACGCTGCAGCCTGTCAGCAGGAACATAAAAACCCGTGTCTTTCATCTCCAGCGGTTCAAACAGCTCATCCTGCAGGAAACGGCTGAACTTCCTGCCGGACGCCGCTTCCACGACAGCCCCCAGAACATCCGCGGAAAAACCGTACATCCACCTTTCGCCGGGTTGAAAACAAAGGGGCACTGAAGCGATCCGGCGCATGTACTCCTGTGTGTCCACGACCTCTCCCCGTTCCCTGCGCTCCACCAGTTCCCTGACCACCCGGTCCATACGTCTGCCGGGTTCACAGAGAGGATCCGGATAGGTAATGCCGGATGTCATATTCAAGAGATCCCAGACTTTGATCTGACGGTCAGCGGGCACCTCGCACTGTTTATTCTCGTCCCATACCGTCATGTCCCGAAAGGCAGGCAGATAGTCGGACACCGCATCCCACAAGTCCAAGTCTCCCCGCTCCATCAGAATCATCACCGCAGCCGCCGTAACAGGTTTAGACATGGAATACAGGCGGATAATGGTGTCCCTCTGCATGGGGATTTTTCTCTCGGCATCCGCAAACCCAAAAACGTTGTGATACAGCTCCTCCCCCTTGTGAAGGACCAGCGCGCTGGCTCCCTTTACCCTGCCGGAAGACACCTCCCGCTCAATCAGCCTGTCCATTGTTTTTTGATAATCAAACATATTAACAACCATGCCTTTCTGTTTTCTGCAAACTTTCCTGCAGGCGATCCGCATTGCGCGGACGCAAAGCGCAATCGGAGAATCCTGATCTTTGTTTTGATGCTTTCGAGCCGCTTTTTACTCAGATTTCCACTTCCAGATGCAGTACGCTGCATGCCGGTACTGTAAAGCAGAGCCTGCCGTCCTCTGCCGTCACACCCGTAAATTCCTCCGTATGTACCGCATCCGGATTTTCAAAGGTATTATGGGCGCGCATTTGATTCGTCAGAACTCTTCCTTTTACAGACTTGATCGCAGTATCCACAATGATTCCCTCCACTGCGGCAGAATCCGTCAGAGAGGCGTTGGTCAGCGTCATATGCAGCTTTCCATCTTTTCCGAGGGAAACAGACTCCGACAGATCAGGCACCATATATGCCTCCTCCAGTCCCACTTCTCTGGTTTCAATGGAGGACTCTACCAGCTCTGCGTCCTGATGCTGCTTATACAGGTCAAAAACATGCCATGTGGGTGTCTTCACCATCTTCTCGCCATCGGTCAAAATCACCGCCTGCAGCACGTTGACCATCTGAGCGATATTTGCCATTTTTACGCGGTCGCAGTTTTTATTGAACAGATTCAGGTTGATACCGGCTACCAGCGCATCCCGCATGGTGCTCTGCTGATAAAGGAAACCGGGATTTGTGCCGGGCTCCACATCATACCAGGTACCCCACTCATCAATCACTAACCCGATCTTCTTCTCAGGATCGTACCGGTCCATGATAGCTCCGTGACGTTTGATCAATGTTTCCATCAGCAGAGTAGCCTTCAGGGTGCGGTACCAGCCCTTTTCGTCAAATTCCAGAGCGGAACCCTTCTTTCCCCAGTCGCCTGTGGGAAGCGTATAATAATGCAGGGACAAGCCGTTCATGAACCCGGTTCCGTGATCAAAAGTAGTCTCCAGCACCTTCTCTGTCCAGTGATAATCGTCCCCGTTAGACCCGCAGGCAATTTTAAAAACAGGTCGCTTGGAATCATAATTGCGGATATAAGTCTGATATCTGCGGTACAGATCCCCATAGTACTCCGGCCGCATATTGCCGCCGCAGCCCCAGTTCTCATTCCCCACGCCAAAATAATCTACTCTCCAGGGTTCTTCATGACCGTTTGCTTTTCTTAAATCAGCCATAGGGGACACACCGTCAAATGTCATGTATTCCACCCACTCGCTCATCTCCTGAACGGTACCGCTTCCCACATTCCCATTGACGTAAGCCTTACAGCCCAACTGCCTGCACAGTTCCATAAATTCATGGGTGCCAAAACTATTGTCCTCCACAACGCCGCCCCAATGTGTGTTAATCATTTTCTTGCGCTTCTCTTTGGGACCGATGCCGTCCTTCCAGTGATATTCGTCCGCGAAACAGCCTCCGGGCCAGCGCAGGACAGGCACCCTGATCTCTTTCAGCGCACCGACCACGTCTTTACGCATACCGTTCTCATTCGGGATCGGGGAATCTTCCCCCACGTAAATACCCTCGTAAATACATCTCCCCAGATGCTCCGAAAAGTGCCCCTGAAGCTCAGGATTGATATGTCCTTTCTTTACCTTGGGATTCACATACAATTTTGCCATAATTATCCTCTCATTCTGCCGCTCTGTGCGGCGTTTTGATCGCAAAGCCCGCGCCAACGCGCAGATTCCCGGACGAAAAAATCAGTCCCGGCCCTTCGCCCGGGTCAGGAAACCGCCTGCGCATCGGCGGGCAGACGTTTCTGCAGCGTCTTTCTTACATGGAAGTAAGCCGGAATCAGAAAAGCATCCGCCAAAATCCATGCGATAGGACTTCCCAATGTCACGCCGGTAAAACCAAACAGCGGCACCAGCACAAAGCCCGCCACAGCTCTGGCCACCATCTCGAACACCCCCGCCAGAATGGCAAAGGCAGGGAAGCCCATCCCCTGGATCAGGAAACGCACGATATTGACCAACGCCAGCGAAAAATAAAATACTGTATTCATAACCAGGAAAAACTTCACATTTCCGATGATGGCCTTCTCCGACACATCCAAAAACAGCGTGGCCAGAGGACCTCCCAAAAAGATGCTGACCAACAGCGCGATCACGGAATACCCCGCGCCCAGTATCACGCAGGAGCGCAATCCCCTGCTGATGCGGTCCAGTCTGCCGGCTCCCACATTTTGTCCGCCGTAAGTAGCCATAGTGGAACCCAGCGCGTCAAACGGGCAGGCCAGAAATCCGCTGATCCGCCCCGCCGCAGTCACTGCCGCAACGGCATCCGAGCCCAGCGTATTGGTAGCGCTCTGTAAGATCACACTGCCGATCGCGGTGATGGAATACTGCAGTCCCATGGGGACTCCCATGCCGCAGAGCGTTCCCATCAGATGTTTGTCCGGCGCCCACTCGTCCCGCCTGATCCGCAGGATCTCAAATTTCTTTATCATAAAAAGCAGGCAGCAGACGCCGGAGACTCCCTGTGAGATCACGGTCGCCCATGCCGCGCCCTGCACGCCCCAATGGAGATTGATGATAAAGAACAGATCCAGGCCAATATTTAAAAACGAGGACATAAGCAGGAAAATAACCGGCGTCCTGCTGTCTCCCATCGCCCTGATCACACCGGAAGTCATATTGTATAAAAAGGTCACCGGAATTCCCAGAAAAATGACCCAGATATAATTGTAGGACGCTTCCAGAATATTGGACGGCGTCTTCATCAGCACCAGAATCGGACGGCAGAGGATCGTGGTCAAAACCGTCATCACCGCCGCGAAAGCAACCGCCAGCCAGATACAATTCGCAACCACCCTGCGCATGCCTTTGGGATCTTTCGCGCCGAATTTATGGGACACAGGGATAGCGAATCCGCTGCATATTCCCATGCAGAATCCAATGATCAAAAAGTTGATGGAACCCGTAGCGCCTACCGCCGCCAGATTTTCTTTTCCTAAAAACCGTCCCACAATCAAAGTATCCACCAGACTATAAAACTGCTGGAACAAGAAACCGAAAAAGAGCGGGATGGAAAATCCCAGAATCAGCTTCATCGGAGAACCGTTAGTCATATCCCTGGTCATCGTCTGTCTCTCCTTATTGACCTGTCTGTAATGCATTAGTAAGTATAGGCTCTTCCCTGAAAAATCGCAACGTACTTTTTTGACAAATGTGAGCGTTTTTATGTGCTGTAATTTTTATCTTATGCAAAAGGATTTTCCGTAGGATAAGGCAGGGACTTGGGCTGGTTATAATTTAAATCCTCTACCGGCACGCCAATATACTTGAATACCTCAAACAGAGCCTTTCCAAAGTGACCGAACGCCACTGCCCCATGATGAGGGAAGTTCTTTTCGATCAGCACATGACGATAAAACCGTCCCATCTCAGGAATTGCAAACACACCGATACCGCCGAAGGATTTTGTGGCAACCGGAAGGACTTCGCCCTGTGCTATGTATGCACGCAGTTTGTTGTCCGCTGTGGACTGAATACGGTAGAACGTGATATCGCCTGGCATGATATCTCCTTCCAGCGTACCGTTGGTAACTTCCACGGGCAACGTTCTCGCCATGATCTTCTGATACTTCATCTCGCAGAACGCCAGCTTCTTAGAACAGGTATTTCCGCAGTGGAATCCCATAAAGGTATCTTTGTGTGTGTAAGGGAACTTCCCTTCGATAGCCTCTTTATACATATCTGCGGGAACGGAGTTGTTGATATCCAGAAGCGTAACCGCATCCGCGCTGACGCAGGTTCCGATAAACTCGCTCAAACATCCGTAAATATCCACCTCGCAGGATACAGGGATGCCCATTCCCGTCAGACGGCTGTTCACATAGCAGGGCACAAAACCGAACTGGGTCTGGAATGCGGGCCAGCACTTTCCTGCGATGGCAACATATTTGCGATAACCTCTGTGCTGCTCTACCCAGTCTAAGAGCGTCAGTTCATACTGAGCCAGCTTTTCCAATACCTCCGGCTTTTTATTGCCTGCGCCCAGCTCCTGCTCCATCTCTTTTACCTTGGCAGGAATCCTCTCGTCACCCGCATGCTTGTTGAAAGCCTCAAAGAGATCCAGCTCAGAATTCTCCTCGATCTCCACGCCCAGATTATAAAGCTGCTTGATCGGTGCGTTGCATGCCAGGAAATTCAAAGGTCTGGGGCCAAAAGAAATGATCTTTAAATCGCTGAGCCCGATGACAGCCCTCGCGATGGGTACAAACTCATGGATCATATCCGCGCACTCTTTGGCTGTTCCTACAGGATACTCAGGGATGTACGCTTTTACATTGCGCAGCTTCAGATTGTAGCTGGCGTTCAGCATTCCGCAGTAAGCATCGCCACGGCCATCGGACAGATCATTCTGACTCTCCTCCGCCGCTGCCACAAAGACAGACGGGCCGTCAAAATGCTTTGCAAGAAGCGTCTCGGAGATCTCGGGGCCAAAGTTTCCAAGATACACACACAGCGCGTTACAACCGGCCTTTTTGATATCCTCCAGCGCCTGTACCATGTGGATCTCACTCTCCACGATACATACGGGGCACTCGTAGATATCCTCCGCCCCATACTTATCCGTGTAAGCTTTGACCAACGCTTTTCTCCGGTTCACGGAGAGACTTTCGGGAAAGCAGTCGCGGCTTACCGCTACGATACCGATCTTTACCTGTGGTAAATTGTTCATAACAGAATCCTCCTAAAATAAAATATCTAATCTGATTATAACTGTTTCTTGTCTCCATTGCCACCTAAATCTATTCATTTATGTCTAAATTTTTCCCCTTTAATCCCAGAAAACTTCCCTCGTCCAGACCGCCCTGCGAATGTCCGATCAGCCACTTGTTCACAGCGGTAATCAGACAATCCTCATTATCCGCAGACTTGCCTGCAGGAAGCGGATGCTCCCGGCTGAGAGGATAATTGGTTCCCTTTGGCAGCACAATGGCAACCTGAAATCCCTTCCCGTCCACGCCGCAGGGTGCATAGTGAAGGGTGGTGGCGTAAATCTCTACCGCCGTCCCCGCGGGCACCAGAAACGCTTCCACCTTAGAGGTATCATAAGTGTGATCCGGCTCCACATCCCAGAGATGTCCCAGCATCAGGATGGCATCAGTCGCCGCCACATTGATCTCGGAATCCCGATGATATTCCAACGCGTTTAATTTGGAATTATGTCCATTGCAATAGCCGATCTGGATAGGCATTTCACCGTAAGCAATGCAGGAAAGTTCCTGCATCAGGGGCAGCGCCTCCAATTTTTCCACGCTGGGCTCATAGACCACATCTTCGGGAAGAGGCGTCTCTTTCATCGCCTCCACCAGATCCGATACATTCACGTTGGTGATCACCCTGCCATACTTTTGAAAAGCAGGATCTTTTACGGATAATATTTTCATTGTTCTCTCCTTCCTTGCCCTATGATTACTATGATTCGGATATACCTTACCGGAAACGGTCCGTCAGGCCAGGTTTTCAAACACGGGCCTGCAGGCGGGATAGATCTGCTTAAACTCCGCGTAACGTTTTTCGTATTTTGCCGCGAGTTCGGGATCCGGCTCCACCGTATCCACGATCTTTACCACCTTTTCGGCAATTTCCTTCACATCTTTGTATTCTCCGCAGGCCACCGCCGCCAGCATTGCCCCGCCCATGGCGGGTCCCTCCTCGCTTTCGATCACATCCACTTTCAGGTTCAGCACATTGGCGATGATCTTCTTCCAGAGAGGGCTCTTTGCGCCGCCGCCGCAGATCTTGGTGCGCTTTAAATCGATCCCAAGAGACCTGGCTACTTCCAAAGAATCCCTGAGCGCAAAAGCCACGCCCTCTAACACAGCCTGCGTCATGTCCTCCCTGGCAGTATCCATGGTCATACCGATGAACACGGCCCTTGCGTTGGGATCGTTGTGGGGAGAGCGCTCTCCCATCAGATAAGGCAGGAAAAAGACATGATTCTCTCCCAGCTTTTCGATCTGCTTCTGCTCTCCGGCATAATCTTTCGTCCCGATGATATCGTCCATCCACCACTTATTGCAGCTTGCGGCGCTGAGCATACACCCCATCAGATGATAGCTGCCGTCCGCGTGGGCGAAAGAGTGAAGCGCGTTAAACTTATCCACGCCAAAACGGCTGGAAGAAATAAAAATGGTGCCGCTGGTACCCAGGGAAATATTGCACATATTATCCCCTACCGTACCGGTGCCTACGGCCGCCGCCGCGTTATCCCCTGCGCCCGCCGCTACCACGGTCGTCTCAGGGATCCCCAATTCCTTTGCCACCGCGGGAAGCACCGTTGCGACCTTCTCATAACTTTCATAACATTTCGCCAGCCACGACATGTCGATCCCGCAGATATCGCACATTTCCCGCGACCATTTGCGATTCTTCACATCAAACAGCAGCATGCCGGAGGCATCGGAAACATCCGTGCAATGCACTCCCGTCAGCCGATAGGCAATATAATCTTTAGGAAGCATGATCTTCGCAATCCTTGCGAAATTCTCCGGCTCCTTATTCTTCACCCAGAGGATCTTAGGCGCGGTAAAGCCCGCAAAAGCAATATTGGCCGTATACCGGGACAGCTTATCCCTGCCGATCACATTGTTGAGATAATCCGTCTCCTCCGTTGTCCGCCCATCGTTCCAGAGGATAGCGGGGCGAATCACGTTGTCCTCTTTATCCAGAATCACAAGGCCGTGCATCTGACCGCCGAAGCTGATACCTGCTACCTGACTCTTATCTACATCCTGAATCAGCTCGCGGATACCTTCCATCGTCTGAGCATACCAGTCCTCCGGCTTTTGCTCCGACCAGCCGGGCTGCGGGAAATACAAAGGATATTCTCTGGACACGATATTGACGATCCGGCCTTCACTGTCCATCAAAAGCAGTTTTACCGCCGAAGTTCCCAGATCGATTCCTATGTAAAACATATGTAACCTCCTCCTTTTATTTTTGTGTTCTGCGTCTTCTGTCCCATGCGTTGCGTGCACGAGCACGTTTTCTTTTATGATACATATAAAATGAGAAAAAAGCAAGTCATTTTGAAAATTTGATTTTTTTTCAAAATTATGGTAGCGTATTATTCATCGAGGAGAACATTATGGCAACTATTAAAGAAATCGCGGCGCTGGCCGGCGTATCCCGGGGTACTGTGGACCGGGTGCTGAACCATCGGGGAAGCGTAAACCCCGACACTGCGGAAAAGATAAAAAAGATCGCAAAAGATTTGGATTACAAACCTAACCGCGCGGGTCTGGTGCTTGCCGCCCAGAAAAAGAAACTGAAGCTGGGCGTGATCTTATTCTCTGCGGAAAATCCGTTTTATGCAGATGTTCTGGAGGGAGTCAATGAAAAAGCGGAAGAATTGGCAGGCTATAACTGCTCCGTCATTATAAAACAGACTGCGCTTGATGTGGAATCGCAGCTTTGCGCCATAGAAGAGCTGATGGCGCAAGAGGTAAACGGCATCGCCCTCGCTCCCTGTAACGATGAGCGCGTCCGCGAACGTATCAACGCGCTGTGGCAGCAGGGCATCCCTGTGGTGACGCTGAACACAGACATTGAAAATTCCGCCCGCATTGCCTATGTGGGCAGTCATTATACCAAAAGCGGCGCCACCGCCGCCGGCCTGCTGCAGCTGATGACGCAGGGACAGGTCAACGTGGGGATCATCACAGGATCTTCCAAGATCCTCTGCCACACCGAGCGGATCGCCGGCTTCTGCGAAACGCTTCGCCCTTACAAAGACCGCATCCATATCACGGATATCATAGAGGTCCACGATGACGAGGCGAAAAGCCGGGAAAAGACTCTCCATCTGTTAAAAGAGCATCCCGAGATCAACGCGCTGTACTTTGCCGCAGGCGGCGTAAACGGCGGCTGCCGCAGCGTCACCGACCTGGGGCGGCAGGGCGCCATCCGCATTGTAGCCTACGATATCGTTCCCACCACCAGGGAATGGATGAAAAACGGTACCATATCCGCGGTGATCTGCCAACAGCCCAGAGTGCAGGGCAGCAAACCTCTGGCGCTGCTTTTCACTTACCTGACCACAGGGGAACTGCCGGAAAAAGAACACAATTATGTGGATGTTGACATCCGCATACGGGAAAATCTATAAGCGAAAGTTTTTTCTGCGACACTATTGTCATTTACTATATATTGTGGTATAATTGCAAAAGTTACTACGAAATGTTGTTCTGAAAGTAAAGCGAGACAATAGATGAATCAGTCCGATTTCCATAGAAATTCATATATGCTGCGAGGTTCCCTTGCCCGAAAGGGCTATATGCACTGGTTTCACTCATTTACGGGAGTGCAGGCGCAGAGCGGGGAGTCCCGCACATTTTTTGTAGATATACTGATCCTGAATCCCGGGCTGGGCGGCGATGAGCCCATCCTCGGACAGCATCCCTACTATAAAAAACGGGGAATGAAACCTTCTTATGTTATGGTGAAAGCAGGCGTCTTCCCGGATGAAAACGGAGAAGGGGGCAAGCAGCTCAACGCTTTTTATCCCATTTCTTCTCTGAAAGCCACAGGCAGCCCTCTGGTCATGCAGATTGAAGACTGCTTTTACAGCGAGAACCGCATCTTGGGCTATGTGGAGGTGTCTTCCGCCGAGGCAAGGCACCGCTCTTTCCTTTCCGATGCCGGATGGATGGAGTGGGATGTGGAAGTACACAAGGCCGTTTCCTGCCACACAGGCATTCTTGCAGGGGCCTTCTTCCGGCTGATAAACGGAATGGAAAGTTTTTGGCACGGCGAGGGAATCCGCAGCTTTTTCCGCGGCACGGTAACGTTAGACGGCATCACTTACCAGGTATCCCCCGATACCAGTTACGGTTATGCCGACAAGCACTGGGGACGAGGCTATAACAAGCCTCTGTTTCAGTTTTCTTCCGGCAGGCTGAACAGCAGCCGCACAGGCAAAGAATTAAAGCACACGGTTTTGGCCATCAATGGATGCTGTCCCAGACTGTTGTTTCTTCCTTTACGGCGAAAACTGATGATTCAGCTGACCTATATGGGAGAAGATTTTGAATTCGGTTTCGCAAAATCTTTGTTCTTTTCCAGACAGAGATGGGAAGTCAAGGAGACGAACAAGCGCTTTATCTGGCATATCATGGCGCAGAACAAAAACGCGGTGATCCGGATATCCTGCAGCTGCCTGAAAGAGCAGATGATGCGCCTGCGCTACGAGACTCCCGAAGGGCGCAGACGAAAAAATCCCCTGTGGTCCGGCTGTGACGGCATTGGAACCATCCAGCTTTACCGCAGGGAAAAGAGCGGGAAACAATTAATTGATACTTTAAAGATAGACAAAGCGGTATGCTTCTGGCAGCAATAAGGCGGGACTGCCCCGGACTTTCCGGCTATATACTGTAATCCAGATACTGCATCCGCGCGTGGCGTTTAGCCACCAGATCCGCGATAGTCACATTATCGATAACCTGATTTATCGCCGCGTAGAGATCTTTCCAGACCTGAAGCGTCTCACAGGTATCGCACTGTTCGCATTCTTCCGGCCCGTCAAGACACGCCACCGGCGCCATGGAACCTTCCGTCAGTCTTAAGATCATTCCCACCGTATACTCTTCCGGCGCTTTGGCGATCTTATATCCGCCCTGAGCGCCGCGCACGCTTTTCACAAATCCAGCTTTATTCAACACAGCTATAATCTGCTCCAGATACTTTTCGGAAATTCCCTGCCGATTGGCAATATCCTTCACCTTAATACATTCCCCGGTATTGTGCAGGGCAAGGTCAAGCATAACCTTCACCGCGTATCTGCCTTTTGTTGAAATTTTCATATTACCTCTCATTCTGCCGGATACGGCAATCGTGCTTACGGACTCTGAAAGCTGATATCCTGTTTCACAACGGTGCAACGCCTCCTGCGCCGCTCCATCGTGAAACAGATAATTTAAACGCCTATTTAGCAGGAATTACCCCGCCGTTGTAATTGTTGTTAATAAATTCCCTGATGGTATCGGATTTCAGGACATCGACCAGCGCCTTGATCTTTTCGGAATTCTCATTTCCTTCCTTCACGGCGATAACATTTACATAAGTAGCCGCCGCGTCAGAATCAACGCTCTCATACAAAAGGGCATCGTCTGCCACCGTAAATCCGGCTTCCATCGCATAGTTTCCGTTCATAATGCCAAAAGAAACATCGGGAAGCGTTCTGGGAATCTGCGCTGCCTCCAGCTCTACCAGTTCGATATTATAAGGGTTGTCAACAATGTCTAACTTGGTGGCGGTAAGACCCACTCCTTCTTTCAGGGTCAGATATCCGTTGTCCTGCAAAAGCAGCAGCGCCCGCGCCTCATTGGTCGTATCGTTGGGGACCGCAATGGTAGCTCCCTGCATATTGGCCAGATCGGTCTCCTTTCCGGGATACAATCCAAAAGGCTCGTAATGAATACCGCCCGCATTTACCAGATGGGTGCCTTTCTCCTCATTGAATCCCTCCAGATAAGGGATATGCTGGAAGTAGTTAGCGTCAAAGTCGCCGGACTCCACCACATTGTTGGGCTGCACATAATCCTCAAAAACCTCGATCTGCAGATCGTAACCCTGTTCGGCCAGAATGGGCTTGGCCTGCTCAAGGATCTCCGCATGTGGTACCGCAGAGGCTGCCACCTTGATCGTCTTGTCATCGCTTCCACCGTTTCCGCAGCCGGCCAGAAGTCCTGCCGCCGCTACCGCCGCGCTTATCAGCGCAATCACTTTCTTTTTCATAATCTTCTCCTCCTTTTATCTCCATTCCGGAGTCTCATAAATTCCCGAACGGACAAAGTCCGTTCCGTGAAACAACCGGCACATCCGTGTGACGGCTTTCGCCGCCGTTATCAAAATATCAGCGCACTCTCTTGTCCATTTTTTTTGACAGCCTGATCCCCGCAAACTGCATTACCTGTACCAACAGCACCAGCAGGATGACCGTCACCCACATGATATCCGCCTGATAGCGGTAATAGCCGTACTGGATGGCGATATCGCCCAGTCCGCCGCCGCCCACAATGCCCGCCATGGCGGAATACCCCAGGACTGTGCCAAGCACGATGGTAGCTCCCACAATCAGCGAAGTCCGCGCCTCCGCCAGCATCACTTTCCAGATAATGTCCCACAGGCCGGCGCCCATACTCTGGGCTGCCTCAATCACGCCCCGGTCCACTTCCATCAAAGAGGACTCTACCATGCGGGCGATAAAAGGAGCCGCCGCCAGCACCAGGGGCACGATAGTAGCCGTTGACCCGTAAATCTTACCTACAATGGCCCGGGTCAGAGGGATCACTAAGATCAACAGGATCAAAAAAGGTACGCTTCTCACAATATTTACTATGATATCCAGAACTTTATAGATCACTTTGTTGGGGCGAAGGCCATCCTTTGCCGTGATGACCAGCGCAATCCCCATGGGAAGTCCCAACAGATACGCGATCAGTGTGGACGCCAGCGTCATATAAAGCGTTTCCGCCACTCCTTCCAGCACCAGCCGGACCATGGGCGTCATAATGGTATCACTCCACATAGGATTCCACCTCCTCCACTGTCAGCTTCCTCTCTTTCAGATAATGGATCATCTTCGCCGCCGTTTTCTCATCCTCCGGCAGCTGCAGGATCATCTGCCCGTGAGCAATCCCGTTGATATCCTTGGTGTCCGCCAGCAGAATGTTCACGGGAGCCTTACACTCCAGGACCATATTGGCGATCACCGGCTCAAAAGAAGAATTTTCGCTGAACACAATGCGGACGCAGCGTTTACTCTGCATCCGGGCAGCCTGTGGATTTACCATAAATACCAGCTTCTTCGCAGCGGCCGTCTGAGGAGAGGTAAACACCTCTTCCACCGTACCGTGCTCCGCCAGTTCCCCGCCGTCTATAATAGCCACATGAGAGCAGATCTCCTGAACCACCGACATTTCGTGGGTGATAATGACGATCGTGATACCGTAATCTTTGTTGATCTGCTGCAACAGCTTTAAAATAGACTTGGTGGTAGTAGGGTCCAGCGCGCTGGTCGCCTCGTCACAGAGCAGAATCTTAGGATTGTTTGCCAGCGCCCTGGCGATGGCAACTCTCTGCTTCTGACCTCCTGAGAGCTGAGCCGGATAGCTTTTCGCTTTCTCAGAAAGTCCCACGATCTCCAGTAACTCCTTCGCCCGCTTTCTGGCGTCCGCCCTTTTTCTCCCCACGATCTCCATGGGGAAACAGACATTGTCCAGCACTGTCCTCTGCATCAGCAGATTAAAATGCTGGAAGATCATGGCGATCTCCGTTCTGGTCTGTCTGAGTTCCTTCCCGGACAGTGCGGACAAATCTTTATTCTCGATCAATACCGTACCTGAGGTAGGTTTTTCAAGGAAGTTAAGGCAGCGCACCAAGGTAGATTTTCCGGCGCCGCTCATTCCGATGATCCCGTAGATATCGCCCTGCTCAATATCAAGGCTGATGCCTTTGAGCGCCTCTACCTGATTATCCTTCCCAAGAAACGTCTTTGTGACATTCCGAATTTGAATGATAGGTTCCATGATAACTGTCTCTCCGTATCCGATGGCTGCCGTTTAAAAATGGCGTTACCATCTCTAAGGCAGTTTACCACAAGTTTACCCTTCTGTAAACATCGGCGTGGACAAATACCTGTCGCCGGAATCCGGAAGAAGCGCCACGATCGTTTTCCCCTGGTTCTCGGGCCTCTTGGCGATCTGAACAGCCGCATATAACGCAGCCCCCGAGGTAATACCCACCAGGATTCCTTCCGTATGAGCAATAAGGCGGCCTGCCGTAAACGCCTGATCAGTGGTTATCGTAAAGACTTCGTCATAGATCTGCGTATTTAACACGGAAGGCACAAACCCGGCGCCGATGCCCTGAAGCTTGTGAGGGCCGGGCTGTCCGCCGGAAAGCACGGGAGAATCCGCAGGCTCTACAGCTACAATCCTGACCTTGGGATTCTTGGATTTCAGATAAGTTCCCACGCCCGTCACCGTACCGCCGGTGCCAACGCCCGCGATGAAAATATCCACCTTTCCGTCCGTGTCCTCCCAGATCTCAGGTCCGGTGGTCGCGGCATGAGCAGCGGGATTCGCCTCATTGTCGAACTGTCCCAAAATCACTGCACCGGGAATCGTATCCCGCAGTTCTTCCGCCTTGGCGATGGCGCCTTTCATACCTTTTGCGCCTTCTGTCAAAACCAAATCCGCGCCGTAAGCTTTCAGCAGATTCCTGCGCTCCACACTCATGGTCTCCGGCAGAGTCAGGATCGTCTTATATCCCTTTGCCGCCGCCACGCTGGCAAGACCGATCCCCGTGTTGCCGGAAGTGGGCTCTATGATGGTGGCACCCGCCTTTAAAACTCCTTTTTTCTCCGCATCCTCGATCATTGCCAGAGCGATACGATCCTTAACGCTGCCTGCGGGATTTAAGTATTCCAGCTTTGCCAGCAGTGTGACATTCGTGATTTCCTGCTCTTTTGCAAAATTGTTTACCTGAAGCAGCGGGGTACGTCCGATCAGTTCCGTTGCGCTTGCGTAAATTTTACCCATAATACATACCTCTTTTCTTTTTTTAATTCCTACTTACCAAATAGGATTATTATGAATTGTATATTACTCCCTGTTTTCTCTATTGTCAAGTACCAAATTTTATTTTATACTAAAAAAACAAAGATCATCAAATTCGATAAGAACATTATTTTAAAAAGGAACACAGCCATGACAGAAACTTATGCCGTACCTGCCATTTATCAGGCTATACAAGAGCGTCAAAAAAATACCCCGATGGAAACGCCAATCCAAATAGCCGTATGCGGTTCCAAAAGCATCACCAACAGGGCGCTGCTTTTAGCCACTCTCGCCGCCGGACGATCCACCCTGCGGGGCGCTTTGTTTTCCGATGACTCAGAACATTTTCTGCATTGCGTGCAGGATCTTGGTTTCCAAACCGATGTGGATGAAACCGCGAAAGTCGTGACCGTAACCGGATGCGGCGGCGCCGTGCCCAAAGGGGAAGCGCATCTGTATGTGGGAAGCGCCGGAACAGCGGCAAGGTTCCTCACAGCCTACCTTGGCATCTCACAGGGCGTTTATTCCATGGACGCCTCTGCCCAAATGCGGAAACGGCCTATGGCCCCCCTGTTAGACTCTTTAAAAGAACTGGGATGCGAGATCCTTTATAAGGAAGAAACATCGCAGGAAGGTCATTTCCCTTTCATCATAAAAAGCCACGGCTTCCAAAAAGACAGGATCACTGTCAACATTGATTCCAGCAGTCAGTTTTTGAGCGCGCTGCTGATCTCCTCCTGCCTGTCGAAAGAAGATTTTACCATTTATGTAGAAGGGACCCACGGCCAATCTTACATCGATATGACCGTGAAGATGATGAAACAATTCGGAGTTACAACTACCCCCCTGTACTACTGCGGCGGGAACAGTGAAAGCCACAGCTGCAGCGGCTGCGTAAACAGTACCGTCCCCATGGGATACCGCACGGCCGCGGGACAGTCGTACAAAGCAGCTGAGTATCAGATCGAGCCGGATGTCTCCGCCGCATGTTATTTCTACGCCATGAGTCCGCTTTTGGGAATTCCGGTACAGGTGGAACACGTTCATTTTGACTCCCTGCAGGGAGATGTGGCGTTTCTGCGGATCCTGGAAAAGATGGGATGCCGCGCTTTAGAAGAAAAAGAAGGAATCGTCCTGACTCCGCCAAAGAACGGCGTATTTCACGGAGTAACGGCGGATATGTCCGCCTGCTCCGACCAGGCGATCACACTGGCCGCCATCGCCCCCTTTGCGGATGCCCCCACCACTATCACTGGGATCGGGCATATCCGTTTCCAGGAGAGCGACCGCATCCGCGCCATAGCCACAGAGCTTGGAAAAATGGGAATACGCTGTGAGGAAAAAGAGGACGCCGTCACCATCTTCCCCAGCCAGCCGAAAGCCTCTCTGGTGGAAACTTACGATGACCACCGTATGGCCATGGGATTCTCTTTGACAGGTTTACGCGCGGAAGGGATCGTGATAGACAATCCCCTCTGCTGCAAAAAAACCTTCGTAGAATATTTTGACGTGTTAGACCGGACGGTGCAAAAGCTGTTGTCCCGCTGACCGGGCGCCGCGCCTTTACTCTCCGCCATCTGCCTCGCGGATCTTTCCCTCATCCTGGGGAGGGCCAAAACGCCGCGGGATACTCCGCCCACGGCCAATGGCCTGATGGCAGGGACATCAATAATCTTTGCTTTTATTATGAAATATGATATAATGACCTTATTCTGGACAGAAAACAGCCGAATGGCCGAACATCCATCCACATCAGGGATGCGGAGCGGTCATGATATATCAGACAGAAAACGGTCGAACGGCCATCCACATCATGAGTGGAAGTAATATCAGCGCGATAGCGCGGAAACGGGGATTGATATGAGTAAGAAAAGAGTAGTTGTTTCACTGGGACATGACGCGTTAGGCTATACCACCGAAGCGCAGTGGGATGCCGTAAAAAAGACCGCAAAGGCGCTGGCGGATCTGATCGAAGAAGATTACCAGCTTACCATCACCCACAGCAACGGTCCCCAGGTCAGCATGATACACAAGGCCATGACTGAGCTGCGCCGCGTCTATATCGACTACACTCCCGCTCCCATGTGCGTCTGCTCCGCTATGAGCCAGGGCTATGTGGGCTACGATATCCAGAATTCCCTCCGCGCCGAACTGCTTGGCCGCGGCATCTCGAAGCCTGTCAGCACCATACTGACGCAGGTGACTGTGGATCCCTATGATGAAGCTTTTTATGAGCCCACGAAAGTCATCGGCCGCTATATGTCAAAAGAGGACGCTGAGATCGAGATCAAGAAAGGCAACTATGTCAAAGAAGATCCGGGACACGGCTTCCGCCGTGTGGTTGCGGCGCCCAAGCCCATTGATATCGTTGAAATCGAGGCGATCCGCGCCCTGGCCGATGCCGGACAGATTGTCATTGCGTGCGGCGGCGGCGGTATTCCCGTCATCGAGCAGAAGCACGCTTTAAAGGGCGCTTCCGCGGTGATCGAAAAGGATGTCATCGCTGGCAAGCTTGCCTCCGACTTAAAATGCGATGAGCTGATCATCCTCACCGGAGTAGAATATGTATATAAAGACTTCGGAAAAGAGTCCCAGTCTCCTATCGCCCGCATGACAGCCGCAGAAGCGGAGGCCATGGCAGACGAGAAAGAATTCGGAGAAGGCACCATGCTCCCTAAAATCGAAGCCGCAATCTCTTATTTAAGAAAAGTTCCCGCCGGGAGAGTCATCATCACTTCCATGGACCGGGTAAAGGATGCCATTAAAGGCAGGGCCGGTACGATCATTACCGCATAAAAAACGGGCAGGCGCGCCTGCAGTCCTCCCATGCGCCCGCAGGGATGGCCGAAACGTTCCAAATGTGTTTTAGTCCGACAGTTCCCATACTGTCAGTAAAGAACCTATGATAATGCAAAAGTCAGAGAGATTGAATACCAGCCTCCGGAGCCAGTTCCATTTTACATTGAAGCTGAGATAATCCACAACATATTTTCGTTTCAGTCGGTCGTAGGTATTGCTGAATGCCCCACCCAGCAAAAGGGACAGGCCAACCCGCAGTACATGATTGCCGCGCTGCCCCAGACTGAGCAAAAACACCAGAAACACTGCAGCGGTCAACGCCACGGATACCGCCGTTGTCAACTTCTTCTCAGAGGCTCCGAAATTGAACATGGCGCCGGTGTTGTGATATTTTTTCAAAAGCAGTTTCCTTTTGCAAAATACTATGGGAAAGGAACTGTTTTCTTTTTTCTCGATCCTGTTCTTGATCCACATATCGCCAAGAAATATTTCCGCGATTAAAATAATACAAATGCCAATGACCATATCAACCTCTATTTAGCATCCCTCGCCGCAGCGACCGCATGCAGCACCATTTTGATGGCTGCGTATAATAATCCCGCCAGGGGCCAGATCAGCAAGCTCGTCTTTTGATACTGATACTCTTTTTGGGGAGCGAAAAAAACGATGCACAAGAAAACAGCCGTCACGATACACCAGTAAATGCCGGAAAAGAAATCTGTCTTTTTTGCGGCGGCTTTCCTTTCCGGCGAAAATCTTTCCGTCTGAAGCAGCCTGCGAAAACTATCCTGTACTTCCCCCGCCCAGACAAACAGAAATACAGCCGCCGAAACCATCGTCAGCAGGATACCCATACAATACGTTCCCAGCCTTTCATCCGCTTCCTCCGCAGATACTTTTCTTAAGGCAGGCATTTCCTCCGATCCGGCCCTCTTTGCCGCAGGCTCTTCTATCCCGTCTTTCAGCAGATAATCCGTACTGACGTCAAACAATTCACTTATGATGATAATTTTGTCAAGATCCGGTATGGAGGCCCCGCTCTCCCACTTGGACACAGACTGTCTGGAGATCCCCAGCTTTTCAGCCAGTTCCTCCTGCGGCCAGCCCTTTTTCTTTCTAAGTTCCATGATCTTTTCCGCTAATGTCATCCCTGTTTTCTCCTTTTTTCTGTCGATGCTTTTTCCTTTCCGGAAACCGTTACACCAGATTTTTTGCATACCCTTTTTACAGCGCTCACTTAAAAAAAGTATGCTCTTTTCACAGAAAAGACTATCAAAAATATCGGTTGACAACCAGCAAGCGCACCTGGAAATTTGTCAACCAGCAGTTGCAAAAGCGGCGTCATGCCTACGCGCATTTACCATTCCGGCGCGCTCCCGCGAAAACAGCACAGGGAGCATCTAAAATTTCAGAACGATAGCTGTGCAGTTATCGTTCTTCTCGTATCTGTCAATGGATTTAAACATGGCCTGAACAGATTTCCCGCCTGTTTTGGCAAGATACCTCTTCATCCTGCCAGCCTCGATCTTTTTGGACACGCCGTCCGTACAGATCAGAAAAGTATCGCCTCTTTGCAGTTTTCCATAACGAAACGATGCCATCTGGCTCCCCGATACATCATGCTTTCCCAGATACTGCATCAGCGTATTCCAGTCGGACCTCTCTACAGGTTTCTGCGTCATAATGTTTAACTCGGCTTTGGTATGCGCTGTACTGAGACGTTCCAGTTTTCCCTTTCGCAAAAGATAAACAGGACTGTCTCCGATATTTACCGCGTAATATCGGACTCCGCACCACAACAGAAGCGACAAAGTGGTAGCGGTCTTTCCCACCTTATTCCCAAACTGGATGATCTTCTCATTGATCTGATCCAGCAGCTCTTCCAGCAGCCGGTCCGGCAGGACATGGCTCTCGGGATACGCCTCTAAAAAATGGACCAGCGCCTGCACCGCCGCCCTGGAAGCCAGTTCGCCATGATTGGCGCCGCCTACGCCATCGCAGACGGCGGCCATATGGATCTCATTGGGATGACAGGTCAGAGTTCCCGCCTGTTCGCAATCCTCGCCCTTATAACAAAAAACGGTATCTACCATGAAGTTGTCCTGATTAAGCGGTTTGGAGCCAGTCACCGTTTTAGCGTGATAAAAAATCGGCCACTCCTTTGGAATTTCTTCTGCCGTCAAAGCTTCCCCATACAGCTCTTTATAAAGCTGCCCTGCATCCGCATAACGGCGGTTAATCTCCGGATCCAGACCCTTCAGCAATACATTCTGCTGACGGGAAGAAAGGGCGCTCCCCATGAGAAGCTGGGGGAGATGGTCAAATCGCCTTCTGTCTTTTGCCTGCGCCACTCCCTCGCCGGTGATCAGATACACCATAGTTGCGCACAGAGCGAAAATATCTGTCCATGGTCCCTGTCTGTCAGGCCGGGAATGCTCCGGCGCCGCCAGTCCTTCGTGCCGGAAAACCTGTCTGCTTTGATATTCCTCGTCCCCATCAAACGCGGTTGAAGCCCCGAAATCGATCAGATATAATATATGGTCCTCTGAAAGAATCAGGTTTGCCGGACTGATATCTCTGTGAATAATGCCCATGGCGTGAAGCTGGACCAGTGTATCAAAAAGATTTTGCATCAGAGAAAGCACTTCCGATGCCGGAAGCTTTCCACCCCTCTTCTTTACATATGTTGAAAGGGAGATTCCCTGAACCAGATTCAGCACAATGTACTCCGTTCCGTTTTCTTCAAACCGATCCCGCAGTCGGGCAATATAGGGAACATCTTTTACCCTGTCCAATATATCGGCCTCGTGACGGAAATTGCAGCGGCATTCCTCCACAGTCTCAGCTCCTGCTCCATCTTCCGGGAAATGTATCTGACAGGACTGTTTCCCATCTCTGCTTCCCCATTCCTGAGGAAAAAATTCTTTTACTGCCACATAACAGTTTAAAAGCTGATCCACCGCCTGATAGGTGATGCCGAAACCGCCCATTCCCAGAACGGAAATCACCTCGTACCGCTTTTTTAATATCGTGCCCTTCCGCAGGCAGATTTCACTGTCATCCATAGCCATATCATCGTCTCCCAGAATACATATTACCGCAAAATATTCATTTACCTGTAATTGGCAGTCATATAAATTAATTTCGATAGTATGAACCTGAAATATTTACGTCATTCTCAAGCTGTAAAATCCCGCCCTGCGCGGGATTTTACCTATTCCTCGTCCACGCTCTCACGGAGCGCTTTGATTTTCTCTAAATATTTTTTCTTTGTTCCTTCAAAAAGTTCGCGGTTGGAATCAAGCCCCGGTTTCAAGATGCCGGCTTGCTCTGCTTTTTTGCAGATTTCTTCGTCTTCTTCCGTCCATTCGTTTAACAGCTTTCTGTATTCTATCTCAGCCTGTTCCCTGGTCATCTTTCTTTTTCCTCTTATAGCCACAGCCTTTTATTGCTGTTGCGTTGGCCCATCCGGCGGTTGTGTTGTTTAGGTCCCATATATATTTACATCATTCTCAAACTATAATGACATAAAAAAACCATCAGCCTTTATGATTGAATGTCTTAATGCCACATTATTGATTTTTCTTTCGGGATTTCTTTACCTTTTCCCATTTTAATGAGTTCTGCTATCGCATGAGAGACATGATTTTTACACCATTCGTACCCCGCCGGCAATGAATAATTAGCCGTTTTGTAAGAATCTTCAGACTTCAAGTCTATATCTAAATACCCAACTGCTTTGCTATCTTCTGGTATTATATCGCATTTTATATGACTATCTGTCTTTTTTATATTTTTTAATCTTATCATAAAATTTCATCGCCTCTTTATGTTTGAATCCCATACATATTTACATTATTCTCAAACTTTGAAAAACAGTGGCGAACCTTAAGCCAGTTTGAATCCCATACATATTTACATCATTCTCAAACAATCCAGGTATGCCGACATCCCATCTTTCCGTTTGAATCCCATACATATTTACATCATTCTCAAACTTAATCTGGGCCTGCAAATCTGTGTCGGCGTTTGAATCCCATACATATTTACATCATTCTCAAACTAAAGAGTACCTTTCCGGAACAATGGAAGAGTTTGAATCCCATACATATTTACATCATTCTCAAACTAGGTGAATTGTTAGCTCCATTGAGTGAAGTTTGAATCCCATACATATTTACATCATTCTCAAACTGACCGCCAAAAAGATGGTAAGCGGAGAAGTTTGAATCCCATACATATTTACATCATTCTCAAACGCTGGAGAACCCTGTTGAATCTCTTCCACGTTTGAATCCCATACATATTTACATCATTCTCAAACTGACCGCCAAAAAGATGGTAAGCGGAGAAGTTTGAATCCCA
>CANREV010000047.1 GCA_947629645.1 uncultured Acetatifactor sp.
AGGGCAGTATTTATTGCATAAAAACGAGAACTCATAAAGAAAATAGGAAAAGTGCCAACGAGTACTTGACACAAACTCCGGTTCCCTAATTGGATAAAATAATCATAAAAAGGAGTAGAATAATGATAAAAGATATATATGAAAATGATTTAGGAACAATGGAAGGCACTTTTTACTCGGAATTGTTTGGGTATGATTTACAAGTAAGGTATGCGAAGAATATCCCGTTGGAGTATATTGAGAAAAATATTCAACACTTTAATAATCTGGAGTCAGAATTTGTGTTAAATATATGTGATGCTTTAAAAAGATATTATCAATTTTATAAAGCAGAATATCCTGATTTATGTGAAGAATGTGAGGAAATCCAAGGAAATGTTTTAAAAGACTTTGAAGAAGATCCCAAATCTATATTAAGGTATGTGCGCATAGGAACATATAAATTTGACGAATATGATATTGGTAATGAAGATATTCCTGTTCTAAATCTGAGGGGAGATTGTGCATGGTCAGGAGATAAGGGAATCACAATTGTGGCAAAAAATAATCAGTTACTTTATGTTGGAACATGGAAAGATCTTAATGTATGGGATGATAGAGAAGAAAGTAGGCTAGAGAAAATGTTCAATTTTGCAATACCAAAAGAAATATAATTTTTTGAGTTCCTGACAAGTGTAAGATTTACCTTATTAAAGAGGATCTTCTGAAAGAAGAGGGGGATACTTCCAACCGGCTGACCTACACAGGGCAGCTGTATGATTGGGCTGCGTGTTAATATTATCTGCGTGCAAGGTTTTATAACCTTAATGCTTTTAAAAAAGTGATATATCATACAAATAGCGTTGATTTTGTAAATTATTATTCTAAAGTATTCAATGATGCAGGAATTACAAATTTTGAATTCATAATAACACCAGTTAAAAAATAGGTAGGAGGTTCATAATAATGAAAGAACTATTAGAGAGGCTGCTTGGACATCCAATTCAGACGGAGAGAAGAGTGCCAGGTACATACCTTGTTGAAGGTCGGGAATTTTGTTATGTTTCTAATAATAGTAAAGTTAAATTCGATAAACTTTTTCACGAGTTATTTAATGTTCCGCCCAAAATCCCTCAAAGTGGAGGAGCTTTAATTGAAGGATGCAAGATTACTTTGCCAGATGGAGAAATATTTGAGGCAGTTTCTTATAAGGGGGATATTGAAGGGTGGAGACAGCAACTTGAACAGGGAGCAAAGGCGTTAAATGAAAAGCTGGCTAGAATTGATATTGATACTAATTCCATTGTGTTGAATGATATGCGGTTGTTTTGCTTAACGGATTGTATTATTGATTTTTATTGATTGATTTGAAAATGCAGGGAACATTACCGGAACCACCGATGCAAACGGGGGGATTATCACCTACTGCTACAACAGTATGGGACAGGTCTGCCGGATCGCGGATCAGGAAGGAAATGATGAGTACTTCTATTATGACGAGGAGGGACGCTGGGAAACACATATCGACAGGAACGGGAATGTGGAGCGCACCCTTTACAATCTGGACGGCAATCTGCTTTACCAGAGATTTGAGGACCGGAGGGGAAGGAATCCGGTTGTCAACCGATATGCCTATTATCCGGACGGGAAGCTCAGGGAAGCGGCGGGAGGAGAAGTATACCTATGACCCAGTGGGAAACCGCCTGAAAAAGGAATCCGTGCAAGGGATAGAAACATATCATTATAATGCGAAGAACCAGCTTACCTATATCCAAAGCGGGGCGGATATTCTCAGATACCTTTATGACTAACAGGGGAATCTGCTGGAGGAATGGGAACAGCGAACCGGAAGCAGTATAGCTATGATGTGGCAAACCGTCAGGTGAGTATTGTATCGGGGGAAGCAGATGGTGCGACAAGAAAGCTGTTCCAGACTAATCGATATGACGGGGAAGGACTGCGATATGAAACGGAAGAAAATGGTAAGGTTATCCATTTCCTGTTTGACCGGGGAGAACTGGCACAGGAAAAGCAGGAAGAAGAGGAGTTTAGCTATGTAAGAGGACATAAGCCTATTTCCATGAGCAGAAGGCGGAAAGGACAGGAATTATTTTATCCAGGACGAAATGGGGAGTACTCTGTTTCTGTTAGACCAAGACCACGAAATCCGAAAGACCTACCGATATGATGCGTTCGGAAACCTTTTGAAAGAGACGGGGGATGTACCGAATCGTCTGACTTACACTGGGCAGATGTATGACAGCGCTGCAATCCAGTATTATCTGCGTGCAAGGTTCTATAACCTTGCGATTGGGCGGTTTATGCAGGAGGATACCTATCGCGGGGATGGGTGGAACCTGTATGCGTATTGTGCGAATAATTTGGTGATGTATTATGATCCGAGTGGGTATATAGGGTTATGTCCAACTGGTAAGGTGACTCAATATAAAAAAGAAAATCCATTGGAAGATCCCAAATTAAAAGAAATATATAACAAATGGATTGCAGATGGAATAAGTGATGCAGATGCTATGGAATATTTGCGGAGATTTGGAAGTAGACCAGATATTGAATATTTACCTTACATAGATAAATTGGCAGATCAGGCATACCAAAATGTTCTTGCAGATAAAAATAACTTGCTTCCTAAAAAAAGTATGAATTAATTCAAAAATTACTTTTTTAAGGAATGCATTTATTGGCAAAGCAGTAGATTGGGAATTTAAAAGACTGTTAGAAATGAGTGTTGATATATCCCAAAATACTTATACAATTACAAGGCAATTTGAATGGGCGCTGACTTGTATTTTGGACAAAAGGTCAATAAAAATTCCCCTGATTGTTATTGGATAGACATTACTACAAGATTACAAGCAAATAAGCATTTTAATTCCTATAAAGCAAATGGTTATGTAACATATTATCGATAGGATGTAGGAATTTCAGATGTAAAATGGTGAGCATGGGAGAAAAAAAATGGGGAGAAAAAGCGATAAATTATTATTAGAAAGATGGAAAAATAGTGCCATATGGAAGCAGAGATGGGAGCGCATTGTACTATGGATGTATAGTACAGATGAAAATATGGATATGGCTATAGAAATGGAGTATACTTCAGATGGCTATTTAGATATGAGAGGGTTCCCATTTTATAATGGTATAGATTTCATGGAATATACTGACATAAAATATGAGGATATGATACAAGATTCGAGAGGAATGATTTCCAATAAGCGATTTGAAAAGGTGGACTTTTCATTATCTGATTTTACTCAAAGGTATATGGATAAATGTATATTTTCAAACTGCATTTTTGAAAATGTTAAAATGCGTGGTATTACCGAGGAACAGTGTTCATTTTTAGATTGCATTTTTAGAAAAGGAATCTATGGAGGCTCTTTAGGTTTAGGAGAAAGCTATTATAAAAATGTGCAATTTCAAAATATCAAGTTGCATGGAACTCAAATGTGGTGGCCGAATTTTGAGGATTGTATTTTCAGTAATTGTAATTTGAGAGGTACGGATTTCGGCGGTGCTCATTTCGCAAATGTAAAATTTATAGGGAAAGTTGATAGAGTATGGTTTCGTGGGAAACTTCCAGATCATCTCAAACGAGGTAGCCGATTTGGGGAGAAATATGATCGCTGGGATCAAATACTTCCAATGGAAGCAGATTTTTCAGAAGCTATATTGACTGATATAACAATCAGTGATGCATGTGACTTGTCAATGATAGTCTGGCCAAGTGATGGAAGCTGTTATTTTATTCCAAATCTTGATGATGTGAGAAATGATATAAAAGAAAGGCTTAAAAAAGGAGAGAAAAGGTTATTAGAGAGATTATTGGAATATCATCTTATGGAACAAGAAAACCAAATTATGGGAGTTTTAAACATAAATGATGTATATAGAGAAATTCAAGAGGATTTTAAACCGGAAGAACAGCAAGAAAGTTATAACCTGTGTGAAGAAATATGTAATGATTTATTAAGTAAAGGATTGTTGACTTTGGGAAACGTTTAGAGATTTAGAATACGCTATGATGCCTTTGGAAATCTTCTGAAAGAAGAGGGGGACATACCCAACCGCCTGACATATATTGGGCAGATTTATGACGGTGTTGTGATCCAGTACTATCTGAGGGCGAGGTTCTATAACCTTGCGATTGGGCGGTTTATGCAGGAGGATACCTACCGCGGGGACGGACTGAATCTGTATGCGTACTGTGCGAATAACCCAGTAATGTATTTTGATCCGAGTGGGTTTGCACAATTATGCTTAAATGGGAAAACGGCTGCGCAATGTGAGACATATAAGGAGGTGCAATATAACAAACGCATTGCGGCGACCCCTGATTATGATTCTAAATTAGGAACATGGACAGGGGTACGAGGAGAAAGTACGTTCATTCCGTCAGATCCTAACATGCAGGCACTTTTAAGAAAATATGGATTAAAGGGGGTAACATATCATAATGGAGTTCCAGACTTTTCTCCTTTTGCATTCGCATCCGTAGAAATATTTAACATGTATGGTGGAAAAGATGGAAGAAATTATAATTTTCCAAATGCAGATGAAATTTTGGGAGCGCGATATGGATTAACAGAGGCTGAAATGAAGAATGTAAGAGAATGGCTGGGTTATACATGGCATGAGTGCAACAATATGACAACAATGCAGATGATTCCTAAAGAAATTAATGGTTACTTTAAGCATATGGGAGGTGTAGGAGAAATCAATTTATTATTTGAGTTATTTTCACCAAAACAATCAATCCGGTTTCCTAATTGGATAAAATAATCATAAAAAGGAGTAAAATAATGATAAAAAATATTTATGAGAATGAAGTTGGATATATGGTAGGTACATTTTATGCGGATATTTTTGGTTATGAAATGGAAGTGTGGTTTAAAAAAGACATTTCTATAGAATATGTTAAAAAAAATATAGAATATTTAAATAATCTTGATAAGGAATTTTTGGTAGAGATATGTACTGCATTAAGAAGATATTACGAAGATTATAAAAAAATTTTACCTGACTTATGTGAGGAAATTCCTCAAGATATCATAAAAGACTTTGAAAAAGACCCAACATCTATTTTAAAATATATTGATATAGGAACATATAGATTTGACAAGTATAGCACAGCTGATGAAAATATCCCTGTTATAAATTTAGGGGGTGAATGTGCATGGTCAGGAGATGAAGGGGTGACAATTGCCGCAAAAAATAATCAGTTACTATATGTAGGCCCATGGTCTGACTGCAATGTATGGAGTGATAGAGTGGAGAGCATATTGGACAAAATGTTTAATTATGCAATACCAAAAGAAATATAATTTTTTGAATTCCTGACAAATGTACGCTTTATCTTATTAAAGAGGATCTTCTGAAAGAAGAGGGGGGATACTCCCAACCGGATGACCTAAACGAGACAGATGTATGATTGGGCTGCGTGTTAATGCTATCTGCGTGCAAGGTTTTATAACCTTGCGATCGGGCGTTTATGCAGGAGGATGTGTACCAAGAAGATGGGTTGAATCTGTATGTATACTGTGGGAATAATCCAGTGGTGTACTGTGATCCGAGTGGGTATGACAAGGAATTTGATTGGGAAACAATCCTGTCTGCTACGCATGGATTTAATGAATGGTTTGATTCTATGGTCTGGGAAGATTTTATTATAATATGGAAAGACAAAAATGTAAAAGATTATATTGAGGATCAAATTCGTGCTCCAGGAGGTCTGCATGAATGGAATATGGCAGGATTTGCAGATTGTTTTAAGTATTGGGGAGTACCAATGGAGGAGATCAAGTTCAATCGCGACATCATTGCAACTCTTGATGTTATAAACCCCACAGGACATCACGGAGGTAACGGGTCAACAACTTTTCACAATGAACTTATAGAAATTATAAATCACCAACAGATTATGACGATTTTAAAAGGAGACTTCATAGTTGGGCTGATTATCGACTTCCGGAAATTGAGATAGATGGTAAGATATATCCTGGCTCAGTGAGGATTCCTGGTAACTTACAAAATCAAGAGGCAATAAACTATATTGATTAATGGTATGAGGAACATCCGGAAAAAAAGCAAAAACATAATAATTAAAAATGATTTTGGAGGACGTTGAAATGAACGGTGAAGACAATTTAAGTACTTCTTATGAAGAGGAAGATTATTTATCTATATGGCTCTGTAAAACAGAATCGGAAGAAATTTTATTTAAATATGTAGAGAAACAATATGAAGATAGTGGAGAAACAAAGTTTCAACTTGGCCTTGATTTTAATATTTCTTGGTATGATGAAGATTTCTTTGAGGCATCATTCGAGGAAAATATCAAGAGTTGGAATTTTATAAAAGGGCATTCATATGTTGAAAGTATACTTCCGCTGCTAAAAGAAAAATATCAAGAAGTTATCAATAATAACTATAATGGCGTAATTATTTTTTACAATTTTAAGTATGATGGAGATGTGGTGGAAGTAAAAAATGAAAAGTATGGATATTTTAAATTCGTTGGTACGTTTAAATATCAACGATAAGTATTCTTGGGGCAGAAAGTGTTTTTTGATGTGGAAACGGCCAGCAGTCTCACGGAAGAAAACGACCAGTCTCTGTACCGAGCCATTTCCTATACCTATGACATTCAGGGCAACAAGACAGAAGAACGTTATGGGCAACAGGAAGTGGAAAAAGGCGGGGAGCCGGAAAGCTGGCATGTTATACACTTCTCCTATGACCGGAATAATCATCTGATTTTGGTGAAGGATAACTTTGGAGCACAGATGCGCTATGATTACAACTGCTTAGGAAACGTAACGCTGGAGAAGCGTGTCATAGAGGAAACTGTCCAAAGCATTGTTCATTATGAATACAATAAGAACGGTTGACGGGTGCAGAAGACGGAAGAGATCCAAGGGAACGGAGAGATCACCAGTGTTGCTACTCGATACAGCTATGACGCGAACGGCAACCTAGTTGAAGAGCGGGTCATTGACAAAAAGAATGGGCGAGCGGACTGACCAGATGGGCTATACTGAGACCTTTCGGTAGGACGAAGAGGGTAATTTGTTCCTGCACATCGACTGAGACGGCAGACGTCTGCAGCGGGCCTGCAATGTGTTCGGAAAACCTGTATATGAGAAAGCAACAGATGCGGAAGGAAAGTATCCGAACATCAGCACCTAGCACTATGACAGCCTGGGAAGGGTGACCCGTGCAGTCTGTGACGGGCAATCCTATGAATATATTTATGATGCATATGGCAACCTGAAAGAAAAACGTTCCAGCGGGAAACGCCTGGTTTCCTATGCCTATGACAAGGCGGGGAACCGGATCCGGAAGACGGATGCCAAAGGAGCAACATTCTACCGATTCAACGGGAAGAACCAGCTCATCGAGGCAGAGAATTCTGACGGCAAAAATCAGTTTACATACGACAGGCAAGGCGGTATAGTAGAAGAAATCCCATAGGAATCCGGCGTTTCTCCTATAGCAGCCGCCATCAGCAGATAAAGGTGGAGACCGAGGACGGCAGCATACAGGAAAACCGTTACGATGCGGAAAGCCTGCGATTTGAACTGCTGGAGAACGGAAGGAAAACCGGTTTTGTATACCATAACGGGGAACTCCTGCATGAGGAGGGCAGGGAAGATTGGAAGACCAGCTACCACCTTGGGCTGAGGATTGACGCATTGCAGAGAGGGCGGGAACTGTCCTATTACCACAGGGACGAGCAACTCAGCACGGCATTTATTACGGACGGTGACGGCAATGTTCAGAACTGCTACCTGTATGATGCCTTTGGCGCTGAAGTAGCAACAGAAGAACAATTCCCCAATCGCATTCGTTATACAGGTCAGCAGTATGATGACCTGACAGAACAGTATTAGTTGCGAGCGAGGTACTACAATCCTGTGCTTGGGCGTTTCATGCAGGAGGATGTGTACCAGGGTGATGGACTGAACTTATATGCGTACTGCGGTAATAATCCTGTGGTGTATTATGATCCAAGTGGGTATGATAATCACGCCACTATCAAAGATGTTTTGGATCATTTTTATCAGCATACTAATAATAATCCGCTCGAAATATTTGGCACTAACAATTCATGGAATAGTTTCCAACATATTGTTGGAGGATAAGGTTTTTCTGAAAAACAAATTAATGAGGCCCACAGTGATTTGTTAAGAACAAATGCGAATGGGTATTATATCCATAGAAATAATTTATCGCGCTCAGAAAAAGATCAAATAGATTCCAAGAAGGTGGAAGGAATATCAGAATATAATTATGACGAAGCAAGAGCTGCAGGATATAATATTGATATAGGGCACAAAAAGGATTATGAGTTTTGGAGAATCCGTAATGCGGCAGAAAGCTTAGGCTGGACGCAAGCCCAATATGATGATTTCATGGCTAGCGATATGGACAAGCATTATCAATTTGAAGAACATAATCATAATATTGGGCATTCTGGTGAAGAAACTTCAAGTGATGTCACAAGTTTACAAGAAGAAATGTTGAAATATCAAAAAGAGCAGGAGAAGAATGGAAATTGGAAAAAAGAGGATGGTCAAAATGAGCAAAATTTGCAAGGCAGCTGCAAAGGCAGCAAAAAATAGTATTTTATTGCCTTGATCGAAGGACAGAAACATATATTTTTCACGGAAGGGTGGTTTGAAATGAAGAAATTGTTTCAGGCGGTCAGGAAAAATGATTTAGAAACTATAAAGAGGATTTTGGATGCAAATCCAGAGTTAATAAATTGTGTGGCAACAGCGCCGCCGAAAAAGGATGCAGATCAATCGCTGCTTCAGGTGGCAAACAAAGTCGGCAATCTGGAGATAGCCCATTACTTAATTGATCGCGGGATAGATATTAATTATCAAGAGCCGGACCATGGATTGCCATATACACAGTGTTATACATGTCCGGTTTTGATTGATGCTGTGAGATTCTTATTGAAAGGAGGACGGAATTGGCAGGAAAGGGTTCAGGAACGCAAGAAATTGATAGTTCATTTGCTGGAAAAAGGAGCTGATCCAAATGAAACGGATAATAGAGGTACGAATGCATGGGATTGGGCAATAAATGGATATTGTGACGTAATGGATACTGTAGGTGACACAGAACAGGAGAAGATGTTTGCGGCTTTATTGGAAGAAGTATTAGAAATGTTATACCAATCAGGTGCCAATATATTAAATACGGACAGACTGCAAAATGAATTAAAACAATATAAGAATTACTCTTTATTTCTGCAAAACCTTATTTTAAATAGAGAGGATTTATATGGTGTAGCGCCAGAAAAGTTAAGTACTTGGAAAGAGCGCTGGCTGCCGGTCATCTCGGTGGTAAAGCCGTTTTATAAAAGAAATAATCCCAACTACGAAAATGAAGGAGATTTAAAGTGCAATATTATGAGTAAACAGCCGCATTTTCCCTTCGACATAACGGGTTACACCTGTTTTTCCATCATCAACTGTCCTGTGGAGCAGGCAATTCAGCTTTTGAAAGAGTATCCCAGTATCTGTGCGGCAGAGGACAGAGTCCCCTTTCCCTTTCAGATTGCCGCCTTGCCTGAAGAGGCGAAGTGGACACTTCTGCGCTGGCCCAGGCCTGGGAGGTTTTATGATCTGATGAACCTAACCATGTGGCTGATGGGCTACCGTGCCGGTCTGGGTGGGGAGAATCCAATCTTTGTTGCTCTGCCACCTGTAGAACGAACTGAGGAGGGGCCATTTTTGGCTCGGCCTGACTATGACAATCCGTATGGTAACTCTATGTTAGGGTTCTGGCAAAATTGGAGTTTTGCTTACATAATACCAGGAGAGCAAATGCGTTGGCTTGGTAAGGGTGTATTTCCTCCAGAGTACTTCTTTAATGGCTCTGGTGATTCTTCTACTGGATTTCAGTTAGAATGGCTGAAACATTCAGAATGTATTCCGAATTGGGCAGAGTGTTCTATTATGATGGAACAATAACTCTGTCAATACGTTTGCTGGCTCTGCACAGTACCGTTACAACAGCCTTGGCAAAGTCAGTGAGCGTACCGGTCAGCTGGGTTATGCAGAGACATTCCGGTATAATGAGGAAGGATAAGGTTTATGATGATAAGCAAAATGACAGAAATTGGTTTTTTGGAGTATTCTGAAAACTAACTTGGAGGGAATTTTACAATGAAAAAAGCAATCAAGCTTTTTTTCAAAGAACTATAAGATAACCATTCGTTTTGATGTATTTGATTATGGGTTTGAAGGACTTACTGATGAAATGATTGCGGCTGCAAAAACCTGCTTGGACGTGATAAAAGACTATGTAGATAAAATAGAGCAGGCCATTAAAACATATTATTCTACGGAAGTGAAGGAAACAGTGGAAGATCAGGGATGTGAATATGTTGAAATAGATGAGGCGAGTCAGTTTTCGCAATTAATGACTCCAATTGAGTTATTTATACAACCATTAAGCACTAAAATTGTGGTGGGACTATACTTTACTTGTGATTGGGACGAAGAAAGTGGCATTGGCATTAGATTTGATACGCAGGGAAACATAATAAGAATTGGAACAGGTGAAATTATTTACTAAAAAAATAATTTTAACATATGAGGTTGCTAATTCAATCCATTCTTTTTATTAGAATGAGAACTTCATCACCCGTTGATGGCGCAGTATTTTGGAGTGGAGACAAAGAAGCAGCTGCTGTGTATGCGGATAGTATTGGGGGGGGGACTATAATGGAGCAGACTCCAGGAGGGCAAGTATTTGATGATTGGAGAGGTTTAGGAGGAATGTATCCAGAATGGGATAAGGACACACCCTTAGCCCAAAAACCGATATGGGAAGCATTATCCAGACAATATGCGAAGGGTGTAAAAGGAATGGCTACATATGTTCATCCAAGAGGTTATGAAGGAAGTGTTTGGAAGAATGTCGAAAGGCCAATACTTGAAAATATTGCAGCTATGATTAAGGAGATATTTTTAAATGCAAAATAGTAGAGCGTATGGTTATTTGATTAATCAATTGAATGCAGTGAGCTATTCAGAAAAAAAGGATGGGTTTTATCCTCGAATCTTGGACGAAATATATGATTGGGAGAGAGATGAGGTAGAGGACATTATCTGGGACGCATTTATAAATAAAAAGGAAGTTGATTTAGCCCAATTTATGCCTAAATTACAAAAATATGATGGTCTAAAGGCATTAAAAGAAAGTCCGTATTTGCATCGAATACCAAGTAGCGCAAGTGTTATAATTGGGAAAGTATTATATGAGGCGATGAATGATGAAGATTATTTAGAGCTAATTAAAAGAAATATTGATGCATCTCCTGATACGATAGAATATGTTGCAATATTGTCATATTGTAAACCCTGTCAAAAGTTATATGAAATTCTTTCTGATATTTATATTAATAATAATAATGAAGTCAACAGAAGTACAGCTGTTAGTGGACTTTTGTATAATAAGGGGCTAATTAAAGAAAGATCCAGCATTGAAGAATCAAATAATACAATAGGGCTGCGAAAAAGATTTCAATCTGAAGACAGAGAAGAGAGGAAAAGCATTCTTGAAAGATTTGAAAAAGGTAACTTGACAGATTAAAGTGGAATCACAGTTTATGCACAGATCCGGTATGAATACGACTTAAATGGCGATTGTGTGATCATGGTAACACCCAAAGGGTGTGAAATGCCGGACAGGATAATGGACAGGGTATCGGTTATACTTACGATTGTCGTGACCGTGTGGTCAGAATCACTGGGCCGGACGGAGGGGTGCTTCAGGAGCAGACTTATGACAGTCTGGGAAATATGAAAGGGCGGTTGGAAGGGCAAACCCTTTATACAGAGTATGATTATAACCTGGCAGGGAACCTTCAGGCAATCTACAGGGGGCAGACCAATGCGAAGGAACGCAGGGCGGCTCAGCGGATGAACTATGATGCATGGGGCAACATCGCCAGTGCGGAAGACGGGAACCATAATCAGACGGAGTTCCTTTTGGACGACTGGGGCAGAATCACAGAGATTCATACACTGGAGGGCGATATAGAGCGCTATACCTATGACTATGCAGGCAATGTTACCAGTACCACCGATGCAAACGGGGGGACTATCACCTACTGCTACAACAGTATAGGACAGGTCTGCCGGATCACGGATCAGGAAGGAAATGACGAGTACTTCTATTATGACGAGGAGGGACGCTGGGAAACACATATCGACAGGAACGGGAATGTGGAGCGCACCCTTTAGAATCTGGACGGCAATCTGCTTTACCAGAGATTGGAGGGGCAGGAATCCGGTCGTCAACCGATATGCCTATTATCCGGACGGGAAGCTGAGGGCAGCGGCGGGAGGAGAAGTATACCTACGACTCGGTGGGAAACCGCCTGAAAAAGGAATCCGTGCAAGGGATAGAAACCTATCATTACAATGTGAAGAACCAGCTTATCCATATCCAAAGCGGTGTGGATACGTTCAGATACCTTTATGCCAGACAGGGGAATCTGCTGGAAGAGCAGGGAAAAGCGAACCGGAAAAAGTATAGTTATGATACAGCAAATCGCTAGGTGCGCGTTGCTTCAGCGAACTCAGGCAGCATTAAGGATAATTCCCACCAGTCTAACCGATATGACGGAGAGGGACTGCGCTATGAAACGGAAGAAAATGGCAAGGTTATCGTTTTGTATTCGACAGGGGCGAACTGGCACAGGAAAAGCAGGAAGAAGAGGAGTTTAGCTATGTAAGAGGACATAAGCCCATATCCCTGAGCAGAAGCGGAAGGGACAGGAATTATTTTGTGCAGGATGAAATGGGGAGTACCCTGTTTCTGTTAGACCAAGACCATGAAATCCGAAAGACCTATCGCTATGATGCATTTGGAACCTTCTGAAAGAGACGGGGGATGTACCGAATCGTCTGACTTACACTGGGCAGATGTATGACAGCGCTGCAATCCAGTATTATCTGAGGGCGAGGTTCTATAACCCTGCGATCGGGCGGTTTATGCAGGAGGATACCTACCGCGGGGATGGGTTGAACCTGTATGCGTACTGTGCAAATAATCCGGTGATCTATTATGATCCGAGCGGTTATATAGGGTTATGTCCAACTGATAAGGTGAATCAATATAAAAAAGAAAATCCATTGGAAGATTCCAAATTAAAAGAAATATATAATAAATGGATTGCAGATGGAATAAGTGATGCAGATGCTATGGAATATTTGCGGAGATATGGAAGTAGACCAGATATTGAATATTTACCATATATAGATAAATATACAAAAGAGGCATATGCATATGTGCAAGGTTTGAGTGATGAGGAACTTCTATCTGCAAGGCAATTGGAAGTTTTAAAAAGTGAGCCATATCTTAGGGATGCTTTCATTGGAAGCGAAATTGATAAAAAATTTAAAGATTTCATTAGGACTGGGGGACAGATTCCAACAGGTACATATGAAATTGTTCCTATAGGAACTAAAGGAGCTGATTTATATTTCATGGTAAATGGAGAAAGATCATCGTATTGGATCGATATTACTACACAAAGACAAGCCAGTGCGCATTTCTCATTATACAAAGAAGATGGCTATGTAACATTTTGTCGATAGAATGTATTTGCCAAGCTTCTGCCAGATATATGCCTGGCAGAAGCTATTCCTCTCGTGATGATAAGTTTATAAATAAGATATTTTAGTTGATATATATGATTGCTAATATAGTATAGAGGGAGACACGATGAAAAAGAAAGAATTGATAGATCGATGGGAAACAGATTTAGAGTGGATGAATAAAAGAACAGAGATACAAAGAGAAATAATAGATAAAAATATCAAAAAAGATTATATAAAGGTAGATTTGAGAGGCATAAAGTTTGCAAAGACAGATAGACATGTTCCATTGGTAGAGGGGAAAGTATTTAATGAAATCGATTTTTCATATGCAGATTTATCACGGTGTATTTTTGTAAAGTGTAAATTTATAAAATGTGCATTTTATTATTGCAAATTTTCAAATATTACAGAAAAGCAATGTGAGTTTATTGACTGTATTTTTTTTAAGGGCAGAATGTCAGGGGGAATTGGATATAGTGAAAGTTATTACAGGAATACTGTATTTAGACAAATGAATCTGGGAGGATTACAGGTGGCTTACCCGGATTTCGAAAATTGTATATTTGAAAATTGCAATTTGAAAAGAGTGGATTTTAATGGAGCCCTTATCAATGGTGTTAAATTTGTAGGTGAAGTGAGTGATGTTTGGTTTAGGGGAAAAAGTAGCACACTGGATTTGGTTATTCCCAAAGATCTTGATATAGAAAGAGCATATAAACGGAATCCTATGATTGCAGATTTTTCACAGGCTTTTATTTCATACACTTTATTTACAGATGGCTGTGATTTAACAAGAGCTGTTTTGCCAAAGGATGGAAATCATTATTTAATTGAGGATATATGCAAAGTCAAAGAATTTGTAGAGAGGTTTTGCTCTTCTTTGGAAGAAAATGAAAAGAGTTATTTCGATATTATTAAAGAAGTTTTTTTGATTCAGCGAAAGGACGAAAAGGTAAAGATACTTAATATTGTAGATTGGCGTAATAGTATGACAAAGGAAGAGGCATTACAGGAAAATGCAAAAAAAATTTTTGATAGATTTATGTGGGAAATCAGGAAAACTGGCTATATTTCCTAAAGTTTGAGTCTCCATTACGGGAACGGCGTGCAGACTAAATACAGCTATCGGGATGACGGGGAACTATCAAGTCTGGTGACGGTAACGGATCAGGGTCAGGTGCTGCTGAACTTTGACTATGCCTATGACGGAAACGGCAACTGCGTCCGGAAAAGCGGGGAGCAGTATCAGAACGAGTATGCTTACGACCGCATGAACCGCCTTGTGGCCGCTGTGCAGGACGGGCAGGAGGAGAAGTATACCTACGACCCAGTGGGAAACCGCCTGAAAAAGGAATCCGTGCAGGGGATAGAAACCTATCATTACAATGTGAAGAACCAGCTTACCCATATCCAAAGTGGAGAAAATACGCTAAGATACCTTTATGACAGACAGGGGAATCTGCTGGAGGAATGGGGAAAGGCGGAACGGAAGCAGTATGCTTATGATACGGCAAACCGTCAGGTGAGCGTTGCTTCAGCGGGAGCGGACGGCACGATGGGCAACTTCTCCAGTCAAACCGCTATGACGGGGAAGGACTGCGCTATGAAACGGAAGAAAACGGGAAAATTGTAATTCCTTAATGTATTAAATCTGCAACATTGCGAACAAATGGATGAAAGTGAGGATAAAATAATGTCAGTAAAGAAGGAATTGGACAGCTTTTTTGAAAGATTTTTAGGAGCATATAAAAAAACAGAGGATGGATTACCTAAATGCCCTAGGAGAAAAGATGTGGATCAAGCAATCTATGTGGGCAATCCCAATGATTCTGGATGGTGTAAGTGGAAACCGATACCTCATGGACGGGATGAAGTTTTTTTAGAGTTATTAAAGACATATGGCATTGAAAAAAATACAGATATAGTGGATTATTTCAGTTCCTATCATTTTCTGGGTCTTGACATAATCTATAATAAAAGAAAAATGAATATAAGAGGTGTAGATCCCAGAGATGAATATCGGAGGCTGAAACAA
The DNA here is from genome assembly GCA_947629645.1 of uncultured Acetatifactor sp. Taxonomy (GTDB): domain Bacteria; phylum Bacillota; class Clostridia; order Lachnospirales; family Lachnospiraceae; genus Acetatifactor. Next base: position 15,661 of record CANREV010000047.1, read on the forward strand.
TCCATGGCCTCATTTACCTATCCGGATGGTAAGATACCATATCTTCCGCTTGGCTTTGATGAAGGAGCATATCTTGACATCGTGGTGGAAGTAAAAACAGGAATTGTGAAGAGTGCAAATTTTAAGAGTGGGAAAATGAGAAAAATTGCGCCATCTTTGGAAGAGTTTATAAGAGGATGGGAGCCACGGGTTTAATCAATACCAAAACTTTGTTAGAGGTTTTTAGCGATGGTATGACCCAGTGGGATACCGCCTGAAAAAGGAATCCGTGCAGGGGATAGAAACCTATCATTATAATGCGAAGAACCAGCTTACCCATATCCAAAGTGGAGAAAATACGCTGAGATACCTTTATGACAGCCAGGGGAACTTGCTGGAAGAGCAGAGAAAAGTGCCCCAGAGAAAGTATAGTTATGATACGGCAAACTGCCAGGTGAGCGTTGCTTCAGTGGGAGCGGAAGGGGCGATAGGAAAACTGTTCCAGTCTAACCGCTATGACGGGGAGGAACTGCGCTATGAAACGGAAGAAAACGGGAAAATTGTAATTCTTTAATGTATTAAATCTATAACATTGCGAAAAAATGGATGAAAGTGAGGATAAAATAATGTCAGTAAAGAAGGAATTGGACAGCTTTTTTAAAAGATTTTTAGAAGCATATCAAAAAACAGAGGACGGTTTACCCAAATGTCCTAGGGGGAAAAATGTAGATACAGCAGTTTTTGTGGGCGAGCCCAGTGATTCTGGATGGTGTAGATGGAAACCGATATCTTATGGGAAAGAAGAAACTTTTATAAAATTATTAGAGACATACGGAATTGAAAAGAACACGGATATAATTGAGTTTTTTAGTGCGTATCATTTTCTTGGTCTTGATATAATCTATAATAAAAGAAAAATGGGGATAAGAGGTGTGGATCCTAGAGATGAATACAGACTTCTAAAGCAAGTAATCCATACATACACGGGTCAAGATGGAAAGGTAACGCATATTTTTATTGGAACAGATAGAAAAGTGGGCTATTCTATAGTAGTAGATGTAAAAACAGGGATTGTAAAATTCGTAGATGAAGATAAAGGGAAAATGCGAAAAATTGCATCGTCTTTGGAAGAGTTTATAAGAGGATGGGAGCCGCACGTTTTTTAATTAACAGAAAAACTTTTCTTCATAGCATATCCTGAATAAAAATGTATTTTGTCAGGGATGAAATGGAGAATATCTTTTTCCTTTTGGGTCAGGGCCATGAAATGTGAAAGTCGCACAGTTATGTTGCGCACAGGAATTTTCTGAAAAAGATATGGGGACATACCCAAGTCTGACATATACTGGGCGATTTATGACAGCGCTGCAATCCAGTACTATCTGAGAGCCAAGTTCTATAACCCTGTTATCGGGCGGTTCATGCAAGAAGATACCTACCGCAGAGATGGGTTGAACCTGTATGCGTACTGTGCGGATAATCCGGTGATCTATTATGATTCGAGTGGGTTTGAACAGTTGTGCCTTAATGGGAAAACAAATCCATCAAATGATGGAATAGCGAGGGTGGTATAGGAATATTAGATAATGCAAACTATGCTCAGAAGACATACAATAATACTTTTAATGAAGTAGAAAGTAAAAAATACTCAGACTTGGTAGGAGAACCTATTAATACAATTGATGATTTGGTGAATGCTATTAATTCTGGAAAAGTTAATGTGGCAGATTTACCTGTTGAATATATTGTGAGGGATGGCAACACATTGATTTTGAATACCAGAACATCACAGGCTTTAACGCAGGCTGGAATATCAAGAAGTCAATGGAATGCCATTGATAAAACAGGAGATGCCTTGTTTGAAGAACTGCTTACAGGACAATTATCCGGAAACAAGCTAACTTTGGAAGGAATATCAACGGTTAGGCCAAGTGGAGGACAATAATGAAAAGTGAAATAAAATATGAATTACCCATTTTTTCATCAAGTTTAGAACAAAATCCTATTATTGAGTCTAAGGACATGAATATGAAATTAGAACTGATAGGAGTGGATGAGAACAACCGATTAAAAAAAATTGAAATTATGTTCAATACTGTTCTGTGCAATAAACACACAGCGGCAAGATTTACACCTAAATTATATGACTCGTTCGATAGAATAGTTGAATTAGTAGATTCTGAATGGTTAGTAGAATTGAAGAATATTAACGAAGAGGAATTTAACTATTGGAATCTGAAACACTATATCATATATTTGGATGAAGCTGGTATGTTTGAATTTGCGGCTCAAGGATATAAGGTAATAGAAAATGAATATGTCAGAAGAATTGAGTAAAGAAATTTCTTATGCGTTACGTCATGCTCCATGGGAATATGAGTTAGAAATGGATGAAGAAGGTTGGGTCCCTGTTGAGCAGTTGCTGGATGCACTGCATAGAAATCGAGCATGGAAAAGTGTTACAACTAAAGACATTGAGCAGATGATCGAATGTTCAAAAAAGAAGCGGCATGAACTCAAAAATGGGAAGATCAGAGCGTTTTATGGACATTCTATACCGATGAAAATTGTTAAAGAAGAGAAAATGCCGCCAGACGTTTTGTATCATGGCACAGCAAGAAGATTTATACAGTCAATTATGGAAAAAGGTTTGTTGCCCCAAAATCGACAATATGTTCATTTGTCACAGGATTTAGAAACTGCTGAAAATGTAGGAAAACGCCATGATGATAAACCGTGCATATTGATAATTGATGCAAAAAGAGCATGGAATGAAGGAATAAAATTTTACTTCGGCAGTGAAAAAGTGTGGTTGGCAGATGCAATACCCAGTAGATATATCAGAAAGGCGACATACGGTTTGGCTGTGATGCACTGAACTGCTTGATCTCCGTGGAAGACGCCCATGGGCCAGAGCTTTGTACCGGTATAACAGCCAGGGCAGGAGAACTTACGAGAGTTTTCGGATTAGCGATGATGTGAATCGGGTCATCCGCTATGAGTATGATGCATTGGGGAATCTGACGGCGAAGCGGGAGGGAATTGAAGAACGTTTCCTGAAACCGGATGGGAAGAAACGTACGGTATGGGCAGTTACCCGGTATGAATATGACCTGAACGGCAACTGTGTGCGTATGGTGACTCCAAAAGGATATGAAAGAGAGTGGCAGTATGATGCCCTTGAACGTGTAGTTACAACAAAAGAACAGGATAAGGTGGGAGGAATCTGCAAGAGGAACAGGGAAAAGCGCCCCAGAGAAAGTATAGCTATGATACGCAAACTGCCAGGTGAGTGTTTCTTTAGTGGAAGCGTAAGGGGCGATAGGAAAACTGTTCCAATCTAACTGTTATGACGGGGAAGGGCGGCACTATGAAACGGAAGAAAATGGCAAGGTTATCCGTTTCTTATTCGACAGGGGCGAACTGGCACAGGAAAAGCAGGAAGAAGAGGAAATCAGCTATGTAAGAGGATACAAGTCCATATCCTTGAGCAGAAGCGGAAAGGACCGGAATTATTTTGTGCAGATGAAATGGGGAGTATCCTGTTCCTTCTGGACCAGGACCATGAAATCCGAAAGACCTACCGATATGATGCGTTCGGAAACCTTCTGAAAGAGACGGGGGATATACCAAATCGTCTGACATACACTGGACAGATTTATGACGGCGCTGCAATTCAGTACTATCTGTGTGCGAGGTTCTATAACCCTGTTATCGGGCGGTTTATGCAGGAGGATACCTATCGCGGGGATGGCCTGAACCTGTATGCGCACTGTGCGAATAATCCGGTGATCTATTATGATCCGAGTGGGCATATGGGACTGTGTCTTAACGCAAAGATGGAGCCAGAAAATTATGATCCAGATAATTTGATAACGAACAAATTTCCGGATAAGGCAATGCCACCCAATGGAAAGAAACTTGATTATTATATGAAGATGGAAAAATTAAAGGAATTAATGGGCAAGATGTATTGGCTGCGGGACATTTAAAATTAAATGGGCAAGGTCAAATAAAAAGAATTGATAATCTTTCAGGACATTATAGACCTACAGTTCAAGAGGCGATGCTATATCAAAGTTATTTTACAAGCATGGGATTTAATTTGGATGGCACATGGCTACAATATTATAATATCAAGGCCAATGACATGGGATTCATTATTGCCCCCCTATTTTGGAATACAATCAATTTATAAAAGGAAACTAGTTTATGGATAAACTAAGAATGATGAATAAAAATATATTTGAGAAAAACTTGGTTGCATCTTTAATTGAGTTATTAAAATATTCAGATGAGGAGGTTGTTACATATAAGTTTATGATAACGCCTATCTTTGAAGCAAATAAAAATTATAACTCAAAAGATGATTTTATGCGTCTCATATATTTTAGTGAAAAAAATATAAAAGATAGAGTATTTAATATAGGAGATGTTGTAAATTTATTTTCAGCTTTAAGTCCATTATATCCAATGTGGATAGAGGTTTCTATCTATGACAATAGAAGCAAGGTTATTGAACTAAGACATAGCTTAAGATTTAGAAGACCGAGTCAAATACAAAATGTAGAGACGGGACATCCACCATTTATAGTTGTAACATAAGTGCTATTTATGGGCGGGAATATATTCATGATTCTGGTATGCTAGATAGGTAGTTTCTACACGGAGCATGTCTATGATTTGGCAGGAAATCTTTTTGATAGTCTACAAGGAATGATTAATGCAAAGGGACGCGGGGACACCCCTTATAACGAAATCGCAGAGATTCATATACCGGAGGGCGGTGTAGAGCGCTATACCTATGACTATGCAGGCAATGTTACCAGTACCACCGATGCAAACGGCGGAACCATTACTTACAGCTACAACAGTATGGGACAAGTTTACCAGGTTACGGATCAGGAAGGAAATGATGAGTACTTCTATTATGACGAGGAGGGACGCTGGGAAACACATATCGACAGGAACGGGAATGTGGAGCGCACCCTTTATAACATGGACGGCAATCTGCTTTACCAGAGATTCGAGGACCGGAAGGGTAGGAATCCGGTCATCAACCGATATGCCTATTATCAGGACGGGAAGTTGAGGGAAACATCGGGAGGAGGGATCACATACCGCTATGCTTACACGAAGAACGGATTGTTAAAGAGTAAGTCTGCATCTGACAGGACTCTGCTGGAGTAGTTACAATTCAGCGCCCAGCCAGGCCATAGGAGCTTTGAGCATTAAAAATTAAGCCGGTGTCCGAGCGTGTACGATTCTTGATCGTCATTTCCTTTATATTATACCGGCCATACAGTAGCCCCTTTTTCATCCTTGCTCCCATTGCCTCACAGCGTGCACTGTCATGGCATTCTCCCGTCACTGTTTATGACTTGAACGATTCCGTATATGCCAGATTCTGCCCTGTAGGAGGCGCTCGTGTACTGGCTTGTGGCCCCTATAAATCATTGTGCTGCAGAGGGACGGAAATGTCTGATAAGCATTTTTTACTGTGGACACACAGGTCAGCTTTCATGCTGTCTGCCGTTGCGAGCTCGAGCCCACAGAGCATGGCAGTCAAAGATGGCGGAAACATAGAATTTTTCATCCCGCGCAGAGATTTCGGTTATATCCGTCACACATTTTTCGGCGGCCTGTTCGCCTTGAAATCCCGTTCTAAAAGACCATCTGGTTTCCGGGCATCCTGCCAGTCTTTGTCATTCCATTTGGCTTACGCTTAGGCCTGTGGCTCAGTCCAATTTCTGCTATGATTCGGTAAAAGGTTTTTCCGCTGGGGATATTTTCATCTGGGTATTTCAGCTTCAGCGCCTAGTACATCCGCACCGACCATAAGTGTCATGGGATTCGTCTTCTGCAACGATGCCGTGCATTTTTCGGCGATTCCCTTATATTTCCTCGGATCATCCAGATGCCTGAGATACCAGTAAAATCTTTGTCTTGTCACATGGAGCGCATCATCATAAAATGTAATCTTTCCCTTGATCAAGCCGCCATATGTCTTGATGTCGATAAACCTCATCCTAAGTTTTTTGCAGACTTCCGATGGCTTGCTGCGAAAAAGGAGCTCACCTTTTCCGGAAATTTATTCTTTTCTTTTAAACGGCAATCTCCTTAGCTTGTTCCTGTTCTGCTGCCGGAGCTTCTGCATCTTTTCCGTAAGGTTCATCGCGGTTTCCAGCGTCTGGGGCCCCAGAACGAGATCTAGTCCAACATCTTTTGTGCGCTTATTTCATCCGTATAAAGTATCTGTATTGATTCCCGGTTCTTTTGCTGCTTTATTGAAAACGATTTCCTTTTCCGGCCTTATCGCCTGAATTTTGAATTCATTGTCATATTTTTTTCTCCGTCATTCTCAGCCTCTATATCACCTTTTTTTTATAAAACCGTAAAGAGAAACGCAAAGTATTATACATAATATCGGTTTGGCATTTTCAAAAATAGTTTTTTAATGTAAAAATTTTTTGCTTTATTATTGAATATTGGAATATTATAAAGTATAATTGTGATGGGGAATAAAGGATAATTTGGGATTATCCG
>CANREV010000048.1 GCA_947629645.1 uncultured Acetatifactor sp.
TCCCTGCGCCGGACAGCGCGGCTATGATCTGCAGAATAGGCTTCGCTATGGCAATCGCTTCCCGTACCATTCTGTATCCCTCCTTTGCGAGTTTGAAAAAGTATACTTTTCCAGGAAAAAAGTTACAGACTAAAATTTTAAAAAAATTTATCTTTTTACACAAAAATTTTTGGTGTTTTGCTAAAAAAGATAGACTTTAGGGGAAAAAAGTGATACAATGACTTTCATGTGTAAAATCTGGAAAAGTATACTTTTAAAGTTTGAGAACAGATTTATTTAATTATTTAATTGGCTTTTTCATATTTCCTGGCTTTTCCGTAAAAGGTCTGCGGCGGCATATTACAGTCCCTTGTCGCCTGCCTCTGCCTGATATTCATACGCTCATTCTCCGCAACATAGAAAAGCAACGCAAGCACAATGTCACTGATGAGCGTTCCTAACAGGTTCTTCTCCCGCCTTTTGTCCAAGAGCGGCATATCAACCTTTCACTATGATGGTTCCGATGTTTCCCTTTCCCACTTCCGCAAGCATGGATTGAAGCCCCTCACGCTCAAAGGTTGTGCCGGATATGCCATCATTCACATAAAACCTGCAGTTGAACATACCGTTTTTTTCTGCATAATCTTTCAGATAAATCTTTTCACAAAAAGAAAATATGCTCGGCCTAATGCTCAAGCATATTTTCGATAAAAATGCCGTAACCTCTGGTGCTGTCCTGCACCAGGACATGTGTGACCGCGCCGATGAATTTGCCGTTCTGAATGATGGGGCTGCCGCTCATCCCCTGCACGATGCCTCCGGTGATCGCCAAAAGATCCGGATCTGTGACCTTTAACTCAATTCCACGATTAATGTTGTCATGGTCCAGGTGCAGCGCCGTGATTTCCACGTCATAATACTTTGCGCTGCCATCCACCGTGCAGAGGATCTGGGCTGCTCCCAGCGAAATTTCCTGCTTCAGTCCGATGGGCAGCGCTTCCCTGTCAGCCATGGCAAGCGCTCTCTCATTGCACACGCCAAAAATGCCTTTGCTGCTGTTGCTGGTAATATCCCCTAAAATGCGGTCATCGGAATAAACGATCATGCCCGTCATTTCTCCCGGCGTTCCCATAGCGCCTTTTTTGATGTCAACGATATCTGTTTCATACAAAGTCCCATCCTCCATGATCATCAGTGTGCTCGTATCCACATCCGTGATGCCATGCCCCAGCGCCCCAAAATGCCCCTGGCTGTCGATATAGGTCATAGTGCCCACACCCTGGGCACTGTCCCGGACCCATGCTCCGATCTTGTACTCGCCTGCGGAATCTTTTTCCGGCTTGACGGAAAAGTCCAGAAGCTCTCCGCCCCGTTCCACTCTCAGCACCACCTCCTGGCTGCCGTTTTCTTTGATATATTCGATAAATTCATCCTTTTTGGTAACGGTAATGCCATTAATCTGGCGCACATAATCCCCCGATTTCAAAATGTATCTGCTGGGCGAACACTCCGTCCCGTCCTCCCCCTGAAACTCTCCCGTTCCCACCACCAACACACCGTTTGTCTTTACATAAATCCCGATAGGCATTCCCACGGGAATCAGTTCCTGGTCTTCAATGACCTCTATTCCAACCTGTTTGAAAGGCAGAATTCCAAACAGCTTCACCTGCATCTCATAAGCCGCGCTTCCAGCCGTCTTGAGAGTCACAGGCCTGCTCAAATCAATATCCACAGCTCCCCGCGGAATGTTGCTGCTTCCGGTCTCGCTGACAGCGGCAATTTCACCCGTTGCGGGAACGCCCAGATTAAAGGACTGTGTCTCTCCTGCACGGACATGTATCACAGAAGGAATACTGCTGTCCAAATAGTAATACATAAGCCACACAAGAGCGGTGCAGCAGATTGCAAGAACTATTCTGAGTGCATTCTTGTAAATCCTGTACCGCAGCGCTCTCTTTTTCCAGTCCTCCAGCAGAATCACCATATTTGCGCCTGCCTGTCCTTTGATCACATCTCCCTCGTCCATTTTCATTCTCATCACCGTTCCTCTTCTTCGCTTCGCATTTTTCAAGAGGTAGTATGTGTGATTTTACATTTTTCATGCCACAATTCATGGAAAGATGGTATAATAAACTTCATACATTATTTTGGAGGTCACAGATGAGCGCTTACTTATTTGTCCATTTTAAAGAAAAAAGAACTCCCGATGGAGAACAGGTCTACTTCAGCGTAAGCCGGGACGGTTTCCACTGGGAGACGGTAAACAACGCCGAACCTGTGCTGTGGAGCTATGAGGGAGACAAGGGTGTCAGAGACTTTACCATCACCCGCACCAGAGAGGGAAAATTTGTCATTCTCGCCACAGACTTAAGTCTTGCCTATGGTATGCCTTACCAATACGAAAATTCCTGGGAAAAAGTTTCAAGAAACGGAAGTAAATGTCTGGTCATGTGGCAGTCGGAGGATCTGGTCCATTGGAGCGATCAGAAAATGTTGAGACTTGGAGATGAAAATTTCGGCTGCCTCTGGGCGCCGGATATTATTTTTGACAAAGAATCCAATGACTACATCATTCACTGGTCCTCCTCCCACACCAGCAACAATTTCGGTCCCAAAGCCATCTACTACAGCCGTACCAAAGACTTTGAGACTTTCACCCTGCCAAAACTTCTCTACCGCAAAGAGGACGGCGGCCCTGTGATTGATTCCGCCATGTACGAGGAGGACGGTATCTACTACTGCTTTTTAAAAAGCGAAGGGAACCCTTCCCATGTGATCCTCGTAAAGTCGGACCACATCACCGGCACCTTTACCAGAGTAAAAGCCTTCGATCAGTGCATGGAAAATCTGGAACAGGGAAAATACGAGGCTCCTACCGCCTTTATCACTGCGGACGGCAAATGGTGTCTGATGCTTGATTTTTACGGATGCGGCGCACAGGGGCAGGGTTATGTGCCGTTTCTGGCAGACAGCCTGAAGGAAAGCCATTTCGTGCGTTCCGATGATTCCTTCTTCTTCCCCTATGGCTTTAAACACGGAACGGTCCTTGCCATAACAGATGAAGAGTACCATCGTCTGAAAGCATTCCGCAAATCACCCGACTGCCGCTGACCGATGCCTTTTTCTTTGCAGAAAAAGAAGCAGGATCAGGAGAATGAGACTGACGGCTGTGACAATCCTCCCCGCGCTCTGTCCCTGGGGCACATAATGCAGTTCTATCGTATAATGCCCTTCTTCCAGATCAAAAGCCGCCAGACTTTCTCCGAAGGCGACCGCTTCCGCGGGCTGGCCGTTTATCAGAATCCGCCAGCCTTTTTCCAGCGGGACGGACAAAATCAATCTGCCCGCTTCCGCCAAGGTGATTTCACCGTACAGACGATCGCTTGTATATTCTACCCGCTCAAGATGCTGTTTTGCCAAAAGGGCCAATGCTTTCTGCAGTACGCTCTCGTCCATGCGGTACACCGTCACATTCACAGCAGGGGTATCATCGTCCTCATCCCCGTTGGTAAACGTCACTGTGCTGTCCTTTACGACCTGCCCGAGATAGAGGACGGAACCCGCTTTCAGATCATTGTAGCTCTCTTCCCCGTCAAAAGCTCCCACAGCATCTATCCTGGATGTGCCGGATACCATGACCATAGCGTAATAAATCCCCGTCTGGTCCGCCGTAAACACTACGTCATCTCCTGACTGACGGCTGTCCGCCTCCTCAAACAATTTTCCCTCCACTCCCAATTTTCTCACCATCTGATTCTGCAGGGCAATCGCATTGTTCGTATACCCTCCCGGCAGATCATATCCCACCGGCGCTACATACCCGAAAGGCAGCGTATTTCTTGCCCGATACAGACAGATCTGGCCGCTCTGGCAAACCGCCTCATAAAGACTGCTCTCATACCGTTGCGGCTCGCCGAACATATAATTTACATTGAGAAGCGCCGAAGTAAAGGCCGTTGCGCCGTCATATCCGTAAAACACCTTGCTGTGGCGCATACCCAGCCTTTTATAAAGATCCATGACCTGAGAATTTAAAGTGGAGGAAAAGACGCTGGCCGTGGGATAACCTGTCAGCGTCCCATCGTTTTTCGTCTTTCTTGTAAATTTTTCCACCCTCCAAAAACCTTCCTCCTGCTTACCTGCCCACTCGTACAGCGCCTTGTAATCTTTTTGTCCCTCCAGATATTCAGAACGGTTCACCGTGGCAAGGCTGGTGTCATAGGTGTTGATACAGTTTTCCGCCACCACTGCCGTCAGAGCCACGGCAAACAGAATCTGCTTTATTTTGTCCCCCGCCCTCGTCCGGTACAGATACAAAAGAACGGCATATACGCTGACAAAGACCAGCGTCAGGAACTTGACGCCCAGCGCGAAATCCTCCTGGTCCACAAACTTCTGGCAGAAGAGGAAAAATGCCACCGATGCCATATAACCGTATAAAATCTGCTGTTCATCCGATTCTTTTACATGCCGGAACGCATCGTAACTGGCCGTCAGCACCAGAAAAATATAGCAAAAAGACTGTCTGGCGGGAAGAGAATCGGGATAATTCATGCCGTGCCACATAAAATCCAGAATGTTTGTGCCAAAGCTCAGCAGCAGAAAACCCATCAGCGCAAGCCTTAAAAAACGCTCCCTGACGGAAATCTTCCGATTCAGCACATACAGAGGCAGAAACAGCAGCGCCGCGCTGCCGCAGTAAATATTCGGCCAATGATCCAGCCCTCTTTCCGTTGTCACGCACATGCAATGTCTTGCCAGCATATCCAATACGGAAAAATAACTCTCCGCCTGCCGGGGAAAATCCACATCCCCGAAATCCGTCTGTAAAATAGCGCAGACTTCCGGGATCAGCAAAGCGGAGGCCAATCCGCCGGCCAGCAGGGAAAAGGCCGCAAAATACCCTGCGCTGCGCCAAAAATTTTGAAACCGCCGCATCGCCACAAGAAGTACGAAATACAATACCAGGAAAATACAAATCATTATGGAGATATAATAATTCGTGTAAATGGAAAGCGCCAGCATCACACAGTACAGCGTCCACTTTCCCTCCTGCACCAGCCGCTCCAGCCCTAATACGATCAGCGGAAGCAGCACGATGCAGTCCAGCCACATGATATTATAATTGTACGCCGCCATAAATCCTGAAAGCGCGTAAAAACAGGAGAACAGAACAGTTGCCGGACTCTGGGTGTCATAATGCTTTTGCAGATAATAACAGCAGCTCCATCCCGCCAGCCCCATTTTGCAGACTGCAAGATAACTGATAAATTCTATGAGATGGCTCTCTGGCGCCAACAGCGCAAGAAAGTGCGAGGGGCTTGCCAGATAATAAACATACAGCGCAAGAAAATTGGAACCGATGCCCACATTCCAGGAAAAGCTTAAAGATTCTCCGTTTCTGATCTTTCGCATCAGTTCGCTGAAAAACGGCATGTACTGATGATACAAATCGCCGGACAGAAAAGTCCTGTCTCCAAAGGGATAGATCCCTTTGACCCCAAACAATACCAGCAATATGATAAGCGGCAGCATAAACGCCAGCCCCAACGCCGCCTTTCCGTTAAGCAAATAATCTTCTTTCCGCCAATTGTGAACCTTCATGCCTGCCTCCACACTAACTCTGTGATTTTGCCCTGCGGCCCCTCAAATCCGGATGTTTCTCAACATGCGCCCTGATTTTTCGGGATTCCTCATAGATTTTACCAGATTTTTCCCCGCAGATAAAGACCTGCGCCTGAAATTGTTTGTGGACACGCGGAATTGTTACAAATCGGGAGCACAGCATATATTAATGCAAAAGCTTTTTTCAGGGGGAACCTATGAAGATCGCAATCATCGGCAGAACTGCCGATACAGGAAATTATGTCAGATTTGCGGAAACCGCCGCGGAAGCGGTGGTCACTTTAAATATGGGAGAAGCCGCAGGATGCAATGGCTTGATCCTGCCCGGCGGCGGCGATATCACTCCCGCTTTCTTTGGAGAAAAAAACGATGGCTCCGGAAATATTGACACGGAGCTGGATATTATCCAGTTTCAGGCTTTGGAGCTTGCTGTGCGCAAATCCATGCCCGTACTTGGCATCTGCAAAGGAATGCAGGTTATCAATGTGGGCTTCGGCGGCAGCCTGATCCAGGACCTTCCGGCTGCCTCCCGCGCCCTGCACTGCTATGAGAACGGCGATAAATACCACTCTTCCGCCATCAGGCGGGGATCCTTTCTGGAAATGCTCTACGGCTCATCCGCCACTATCAACAGCGCCCATCATCAGGCGGTGAAACGTTTAGGGCGAGGCCTGCAGGCCGTACAGTGGTGTCCCGCAGATCAAGGCGTGGAAGCCCTTGCCCATGAAACGCTGCCCGTCATCGGCGTCCAGTGGCACCCCGAGCGGATAGACAGCGCTATCGCTAAGATTTCCGGCGAAGCCGTCCTGTCTTATTTTGTATCCTTAATTTCCGCTTCAGCCGGGCAGTGCTGCTAGACATTTCCTGCTTCATCCTCTCGCCCGCTATTTCAAACAATGACCTGATCACTTCCTTCAGTATATCAGCGGTCTGCTCATCCACTTCCTTCAGCGCCGCTATGATGCCGTTCATGCTCTTTCTCCATTCCGCGGTAAACTGGATCAGGTCCTCCGCCTCGGAGGCATTGATAACCTGAAAGAGCGTGTCAACAAAAGTTCTAAGCTGCTGTTCATCCAGAGACAGGATCCACTCATTGAGAGTATTGTCCATTCGCTTTCGCTGTTCATAAATGTCTTTTACTTCCACAAATTTTCCATCCTTCACCAGCCAGGTGTAAGGATTATGCTGCAAAAGTCCAAAGGTTCTGCTCTCCACCACTCTGAAACGCATATCTCCCTCAAACAACATCCCCACCAGCGAAGAATGGGGGAGGATCTTTTCCACCCTCTTGGCAATCATATCATAATCAGAATTCTGCATAACCTCCGGTCTGAACCCCGGTCCGTCCATACTGTAGACCCTGATGATCCGCTCCTGAATCTCCGGCCTGCAATTCATGGCGCTGTATACCGCCAGATTGCCTCCTTTAGAATGCCCGCCCACATAGAACGGCCGGTGCAGTCTTCCCCCGACCTGATTCAGATATTTCACGCTGTACGCCTGGCCGGGCACAGGAGAGAGAAATGCCATGTTAAAATCTTCCTTCCAGCCTACGATAGTCTCATCGGTACCGCGGAAAGCCACATAGACCGTGCCGTCATCCAACAGGTATGTGACGGCGGAAAACTGGGTCTCCCACTCCTTTTCAATGATATTGACGTAACAGTTGATTTTCATATTGCGGTACCGTTTCCCCGCCAGCATAGCCGCCATCAGTTTCCGGTTCACTTTCTCGTAGCGCTCGTCCGCAAAAAGTTTTTCGTGATCCGGATGCTCCGCCAGATCTCTCAGCTTCACGGAAGGGGCGTTTTCACCCGCCTGCGGCACCATTCCGTCAAATTTCAGATAAGCGAACTGGCACAATACCAGACTGTCCACTTCATTCATGTGAGACTCCCGAAAAGAAATATCTCCATACTCCTTCAAATATTCAATGATCGTCCCGATCATGGGATCCGCCTTCTTTCCGATAATATCCTTGAAGTTCTTGTATTTTTCTCATAATTATGATATTTTATTTATGTATATCTTACTACAGATTTATATTGATATCAAACACAATCGAAACGGAGATTATTATGGCAAAAAAGAAACCGTCCTCAGAGAAAAAGATTTTCGGCATACGAAAAAAACTTCTGATTACCGTAGTCCCATTGTTCATCCTTGCGTTTGCGGTAACTGCCGTACTGATATTCTACAGCAGCATGAAAACCATTCTGAACACTTCAAAACGCACTCTCCTAAAGGAATCCGAGTCAAATGCCAAGACCGTTACCATCACCATCATGAACGCTACCGGCGATGGCGACATCCGGCGCGCCTACAGCCAAATCTCACAGATTCCAAGCGCCATGGAATTCCTTTACGACTCTGTCAAAAGTATTTCCGTAATGGATGATGGTTATGCTTTCTTAGTGGATACCAATGATTTTTCCATTGTGGCCCATCAGGATGAAACCCTGACCGGCACCATCATCACGGAATACCCTGAAGGGACTTTCCTTGGCGACATCGGTGTCCAGCTTACCGCAGAGAACGAGGAACTGTTCACGGCGCAGGATGGCTCCGACAGCTATTATGTGATTGCTTCTTACATAAAAAAGACTCCCTGGATACTGGTATCCTGTGTGTCTCAGGATTATATCCTGTCTGACCTGACCAGGCTCGCCTTCCTTATCATAGGGGTATTTACTGTAGTACTGATCATTGTCGTTGTTGTAGTCAGTCTGGTGCTGCGCGGCACGCTTAAACCCATCGGTACGCTGACCAGCGCCCTGACTACCATCACGGACGGAGACTTTACCGTCAACATACCGGAGACAGGCAACGATGAGATTACCGTTATGAGCCGCGCCCTAAACGGTTTTGTGTCAATCATGCGGGAAATCATCACCGATATCCGCGATATCTCCAATCAGCTGGGTGAATTGAGTTCCTCCAGCAAAAGTATTTCCAATGCGCTGAACGAAGCGGCTGAAAGTCAGGCGGATTCCATGGGGGATGTTCAGGTCACTCTGGACCAGGTAGCTAACGGTATCCAGGAGCTCGCACTCCACGCCACGACCCTCTCCGGCGTAGTCAACGAAACCAACGAACGGGGCGGACAGGCCAAAGCCAATATGCAGGATACCGTAAATGTAGCTTCCGCGGGCAGAACCGATATGGAAGCGGTAAACCATGCCATGGAATCCATTGTGCAATCCATGAAACAACTGGCTGACATCGTGCGAAAAGTCGGCGATTCTACCAAACAGATCAATTCCATGGTGGAAGTCATCAGTGATATTTCCGATCAAACCGAGCTTTTGTCCCTAAATGCCGCCATCGAAGCGGCCAGCGCGGGAGATGCGGGAAAGGGGTTTGCCGTTGTAGCCGAAGAGATCAGAAAACTTGCGGATATCAGTTCTTCCTCCGCCTCTCAGATTTCAGAGATCATCACGCATATCAATAATCAGGTCTCCTACATGGTAAGCCAGACGGAACAAAGTGTGAAATATATCGAGGACAACTCCGGAAAGATCACTTCTTCCTGCCGGATTTTTGAAAATATTTACCAGAACGTAAACGCCACAGGCAGTATGCTGTCTGAGATCGTGGCGCAAATCGCTCATGTGGATGATGTGGCAACCAATATTGCCGCGCTTTCCCAGGAGCAGTCGGCAAACACAGAAGAAATCCTCGCTTCCACGGAAGTTCTGGCCAACTCTTCCCTGCAGCTTTCCACGGACAGCAAAGAAGTGGCGCAGGGCGCGGATCATGTCTCCGATGCCGCTTTCGCCCTCGCGGAGCACATGAGAAGGTTTAAGATCTGACACAGGCCCTTTACATCCGCCGCGATATTCACGGTGCAATCCTTAACAGCAGCAAAACGCTCCGGCAATATTCGCGGCGGCAATCCTTACAGCAGCAAAACGCTCCGGCGGTTTCTCTCGCCGGAGCGTTTTGTCTAAAAACTACCGTTCCTCCATGGGAACATATTCTTTTTCCTGCATCACACTCTTATAGGCAGGACGTATGATCTTATCCATATTGATCAGCTCTTCTATCCTGTGGGCGCTCCAGCCCGCGATCCTGGCAATCGCAAAGATCGGCGTATACATCTCAAGCGGAATCTCCAGCATACTGTAGACAAAGCCGCTGTAAAAATCCACATTGGCACTGACACCCTTATAAATCCTGGCCTTCTCAGAGATGACCTCAGGCGCGATCCTCTCGATCATGGAATACAACGCAAAATCCTTCTGCCTGCCCTTGGCAGCGGCGAGCTGTTCCACAAACCCTTTAAACACCTGCGCTCTGGGGTCGGAAAGGGAATAGACCGCATGTCCCATGCCATAAATCAACCCTTTGCGGTCAAAGGCCTCCCTGTTTAAGATCTTCTTTAAGTAAGCCCTCACTGCCTCTTCATCTGTCCAGTCGAAAACATTTGCCTCGATATCGCGCATCATTTCCACCACTTTGATGTTGGCTCCGCCGTGCTTGGGCCCTTTCAGGGAACAGAGCGCCGCCGCGATCACAGAATAGGTGTCGGAACCGGAAGATGTCACAACGCGGGTGGTAAAGGTAGAGTTGTTGCCGCCGCCGTGCTCCATATGTAATACCAGGGCAATATCCAGCACTCTCGCCTCCAGCTCTGTGTAACGCTTGTCAGGGCGAAGCAGCATGAGCAGATTTTCAGCGGTGGAAAGCTTTTTCGATGGCCGATGGATATACATGCTCTCATCATTCTCGTAATGATTATACGCATGATACCCATAGACTGCCAGCATAGGGAATACACTGATCAGTCCCAGGCACTGCCGCAGTACATTTTCAATACCGGTATCGCTGCAGTTTTTATCATAAGAGGCCAGCGTAAGTACGCTTCTGGTCAGCGAGTTCATAATATCGCTGCTGGGAGCCTTCATGATAACATCTCTCGTAAAATTGGTAGGAAGCGTCCTGTTGGCCGCTAAAATATCACGAAACTCCTTAAGCTTTGCTTCATCTGGAAGCTTTCCAAACAAAAGAAGATAGGCGACTTCCTCAAATCCGAACCTTTTCCCCTTAAAACCATTCACCAGTTCGATACAATCATAACCGCGATACCACAGCCTGCCCTCGCATGGCGTTTTTATCCCGTTCACCATCTGAAATGCGTCAATGCGGGATATATTAGTCAGTCCGGTGACAACACCGTTTCCATTCTTATCGCGCAGTCCCCGTTGTACCTCGTACCGTTCAAACAGATCCGGCTCCACATGATCCGCCTCTTTGCAAAGATTTGCGTAATTCGCCAGATAACCCTCATTTTTCTTCATATCTTACCTCCTTCTCTCCAATATCTGATCCCTTAGGTCCCTCCATTTCCATGATAGGATTTCAAATATATACTATTAATGATACTTGGGATAGAAGGAAAAGTCAAATCATACTTTTGCAAAACCTAAAATGACTTTAAACAAATCTCCGTCCGTCACCACTTCCATACGGCCATTCTGCAGCTCCGTCAGACTTTTCGCAATGGACAACCCCAGCCCGTTACCTTCCATATGTCTCGATTTGTCGCCCCTGACAAACCGCTCTTTAAGTTCTTCCCCATCCACATTTAACGCGTACTTGGACATATTGCGAAATATGATGTCTACGCTTCCGCCTCTTGTGTCCACGTTCAGGTACACGCGGGAATCCTCTCTCGCATATTTACAGATATTGTTCAGAAGATTATCAAAAACTCTCCAGAGGTGTTTTCCATCGGCCATGATACTGACCTCCTCTTTCGGCTGAGTCACGATCAGTTCCAGACGTTTTTCCTCCATTTTCTGCTGATACTCGCCGATCGCTTGGGACAGGATCACACTGACCTCGCAGGGACGCAGATCCACATCCACATTTCCCGATGCTGCCTTTGAAGCTTCCACCAGATCCTCCAGCAGTTTTTTCAGACGGCCTGACTGACGCACCAGCACCTCCGCATACTCCGTGATCTCCTCATTTTCGGAAGGTTCTTTGGCAATCAGATTGGCATAATTAATGATGGAAGTGAGCGGCGTCTTAATGTCATGAGAAACGTTGGTAATCAGCTCCGTCTTCATGCGTTCGCTCTTCATGCGCTCTTCCACCGCTTTCGAGATGCCCTGCCCGATACTGTTTAAATGATCGGCGCACACTTTCAAGTCTCCAAACATGTAACTGGTGTCTATCGTCTGATCCTGTCTGCCCTCTGCAAGGGCTTCGCTCCCTTTAAGCAGCCGCTTACACATCAGCGCCGTATAAACCACAATGAGCAGCAAAACCAATTTTTCGATCAGCCACAGGACAAGTCCCAGTCCCGATTCACTTCGCATAAAAAGGCACACACCGAAAAATTCCATGATAACAATACCGCAGTAAGCGATCAGCGTATTCAGGATCAGCGGAAATCCACGAAACATTGCGCAGACGCCGCGCCAAACAGTGCGGATTGCTCTCCCCACAAAGCGCATCGTGCGGCAGATCACCGTATTTGTCCACAATCCGCCCACTTTCAGCCGGACTGCAAATTCCGTTAAAAAGAAAGTGCTTACTACTGCAAAAGCCATCGCCACAAAGCCGGAAAACATTGCTACATACTCAATCTGCGCGGACCAGACCTCGAACCAGAGAAGCAGCAGTAAAATAACAATCGTTCCGTAAAATGCCGCATACAGATCAAAAGGCACTTTAAAAAATACGCCCCTCTGTATTCCCTCCGCATTGTTTCGATGTCCGGCGCCGCACATTAAAAACAGGAAGCAGAGCAGCATTACAATGACACTGATGCCGCATATCCATGGCAAAATTATTTTCCATTGCTGCATATTGCAGCACTCTGTGTAAATTTCCGCGATCTTATCATGTTCTTTCATCTCCGGATCAAAATAAAAGCGGAATATATATCTGGTATCTTCCTCGATCTGACAACCGTTAATAGAAAGCGAACCTCCCGACAGGTCCAAAGGAATCGTTATCGTTTCGTCACAAAACATCCAGCCGGACAGATCAGCATCGTCCCCCGCGGTGACCGTCACTTCCGGCCTGTTATAGTCGAAGGTAGCCCAGATAATGCCCTCATTATTGGACCATGCAGTTTTCTCCGGGTTTAACAAAGCAATTTCATAGTTTTTTCCTTCACAGACCCTTTTCGCATACTCAAATTTCTTTCCTGCCAGATAATCCCGCACCGTATAAGCATCTGTCCGAATGTATATCTCCGCTTCCCTCAAAAAGACATTCATCGGATCGCTGGTGTAATAGCCTTTTTCAAAAAGCACTATGATCACCACCGCGCAAAACGATACGATAAACGCGCTTACCGCCAGCAAAAAATAAGCCGCTGCCTTTGCCGGAAAAGAACCCGTTAATTTTTTCTTTTTCTCCATAACTTATCTGCCTTTCTCCATCTTATAACCCTGTCCCCAGACTACTTTCAGGTATCTCGGTTCCGCCGGATTGATCTCCAGTTTTTCCCTGAGATGCCTGATATGTACCGCCACCGTGTTCTCGCTTCCGTATGGCAGGTCATTCCAAATCTTTTGATAAATCTCCTTAGGGGAAAAAACCTGCCCCGGATGCTGCATCAGCAGCTTTAAGATCTCATACTCCGTTGGCGTGAGAGAGACGTCCACGCCATCCAATAACACCCGCTTTTCTTTGTCGTCCAATTCGATACCGCCGCACTTGAGCGCTTGATCTTTCTGGTTTCCCGCACCCAGCTGCATATAACGGCGCAGCTGGGACTTCACTCTGGCAGACACCTCCACGGGATTAAAGGGCTTTGTGATATAGTCGTCCGCTCCCACTGTCAGCCCCAGCACCTTATCCGTATCTTCCGATTTTGCAGTCAAAAGGATGATCGGTACGTTGCTCTTCTCGCGGATCTTTATCATCGCTTCGATACCGTCCATCTCCGGCATCATAATATCCATGAGCACCAGATGGATTTCCTCTTTTTCTACAATCCGCAGCGCTTCCTTTCCGTTATAAGCCTCATACAGCATATAATTTGCATCCGTCAGATAAATTTTCAGTGCGTTGACGATATCTCTCTCATCGTCACAGATCAGAATATGATACATGGATTCCGCCCTCCCTCAGAAATCATTGTAGCAAAAGAATCTTTAACAAAAAACAGGTGAAATCTTTAAGAATTGTTTAAGAAAGGACCTGCGCCTTCCGGTGCAGGTCCTTCAAACAGCCGCTGTTTGTCTTTTTGTCCCTGATTTATTTTTCTTACTTATTCTGCGCCTTGGATTTCAATTCTTCCAAAGTCTCTTTGTACTTTGTAGACGTCATACTGGGATTGGAGCGGATCATATCTGCCTGGAAGAAATTTTTCAATTTGCGAAACCGTCTCTTGTCCTCCACATTCGCCGCGTACTTTTTCCTCAGTTCGGACAGTTCTTCCTTTACGCTTTCCAGATACGCGGACGGCTTGGTCTGAGCCATATTTTTAAGGCTGATAAGCTTCCCTTCCACACCGGCTTTCAGATCCTCCAGCCGCAGGGAGACCCCTTCCGCAAAAGCGTCCTTCCGCGCAACAATATTCTCTGTCCACTCTTCTCTGCGGTTCTCCCACTCCGCATTGGCATGAGATAAAATCACATCAAGCCGCTTCTGGATATTCGCCAGCTCCTCCTTCGCGCGCTCCATCTTCACCAGCAGATTGCGGAGATCGATCGCCGTCTTAAACGCCAGCAGGAAATCCGTCAGGATCAATACCGTGAGGATGATTGTCACTATTGTCAGGGCCCTTTCAGGAATAGACAGCATAAACTTCTCTACGGGCACATGCACCACTTCCGTCATCAGGATGGTCAAAAACCCCCAGGACAACGTAGTGCCAAGACAAATCTGCCCTTGAAAATTAAATTTTTTCGAGGAGTAATCCCAATATCTCACTTTGAAAAGCGCTTCCATTGTAACGCCCGTTATGTATTCCAGTATCGTAGCTCCCACACAACCGGCCAGATACGTCAAAAAGACATTGTCCTGAAACGGCATGGACACTACCAGCATCATAAGCGCCCCGCTTCCGTAAAGAGGTAAAAAGGGCCCCCGCATAAAACCGCGGTTCGTCAGCTTCCTCGTCCTGACAGACACATAGACGGACTCTACGCACCAGCCGATAAAACTGTAAAAATAAAAAAAGAATAACCACTGAATGACCGAATAGTGATACATAACTTCCTCCTGCGCTCGATATACACATTTTATCTGAATGTTTCCGATACTCCTGTTTTATCTGCATAGGCCGCCTATACACGTCATCAGACCTTATCTATAGACGGCCGCCTCCACCTTAAGTTTTCCTTTCCGCGTCTGCATCGGTTCCGACTCGATGCGGAATTTTCCGTACCCTCTGGCATTTACAGTCTCGGATAGCCTGATCTGTCTGGCATTGTTTTCGCACAGCCTGCCGTCCACATAAATCTTTCCGGAGCGAAACAGATCCTGGCTTTTTTCCCTCGATATATTATAAACCCTGGCAACCACAGCGTCAATGCGCAAAGAAGGTACATTAACACTGATCCTCTCCGGCTCCTGCGTGGGCAGCGCTGCCATATCCCGCACTATGTCACAAGCTACATGTGTATGCCTGACCTGTTCCAGATTTTCACAGAGAAAGGGAGCGATAGAATCCACGCAAAAAAGGCAGGCTTCCGACTCGCCTACCCTGATATCTCCGATTGTGCTCCGCTCAATTCCAAGATTCATCAGCGCTCCCAGAAAATCCCTATGGGAAAGCTGTTCCGCAAACTTTGCGGAAAGCGGACTGATGTGCACGCAGCAGATGGGGAACGGCACTTCATACCCCATCTGTTCTTCGCTGCCGAAACGCACCATACAGCGGTCCGCTCCCTCATACCCGCCGCTTACCGTGATCCCCGCGTAAGACAGTTCCTTTTCCAATCGGAAAAAGACATCCTGCTCGCTCAATCCCAGAAATCCGGTAAAGGTGTAGATATTTTGGGAAAAGGACCGCTCTGCAAGATCGCGGAACCTGTTTTGTAACTGTTTGATCTCTTTCTCGTTCTCCTGCGCCATATTGCAACCTAGCTAAAGCTGAGAACCTCCTCTTTGGGCGCCTGTGTTTTCTCCACGCTGACAGCGTGCAACACCGGTCCTTCCCCCTGATAGTCCTCAAAATACTCCTTTGAAACAACAGCTGTTACTTTAACCCATTCCTTTTGTTTTAAATCTTTCGCGCCGTCAAATTTGCAGGCATACCCCAGAAATGTCATATCATCGGCGCAGCATGTCATGGCCATACGTCCGGGAACGAAATATCCCTCCGGAAATGTTTCCGGCTTCAATACCATGGCGGTAAACTGGATCTTCTTTCCCGCATAGCGCTCTAAGTGATCCATGGAATCCAGATACCAAATTCCGTAACCTTCGTTATCCAATACAATCGGCTCCTGATTCAGATCATAAGGCAGATCTTCCTCAAATATTTCATCGATCTCACCGTTGGAATCCTCAAAGATCACATCAGCGGAGGGATTGACAGCCTTGATATTTCTTTTATAAACATTCAGATCATTTCTCACGCTATCGCATCGGTTAAAGATGATCATCTCCGATTTGCGGATCATCTCCGCCAGCAGAGAACGCATATTAGTATAGTACATGGGGAAAGTCGATCCGTCAATAATCGTGATCTGCTGCTCCATCTTCCAATACCAGGGAAGCTTTACATTCTTGTAATTCCACATACCGTTAAACTCAACGATAATCCGCTCCGGCTTATGCTTCTTTTCAAGCTCCATCAAATGGGACGGCTCAAACGCCGTTTCCTCCCCGATCAGTTCAACTACCGTGCGGCTTTTCTTCAGCAGTTCCTCGTCATATTCATTTTCCCCTTCTTCGCACAAGATCAGCAGCGTCTTTCCCTTGATCTGAAAATACGGCTGTGCCAGTGTAAAACTGATAAACTCGGTTTTCCCGCTCTCTAAAAAACCGTTGATCATATATACGGGTTTCATGCTCTGTTTCACTTCCTGTCATAACATTTTATTTCCGCGTCCAAAGAGCCGCCGCAGACCTTTTTTCAGTCCGGCTTACCGCCCCGGACGCTCTTCTGTCTGTCGAAAACATGCTGCCCCGGACGGGCTCTTTTGCCTGCCGAAAACATGCTGCCCCAGACGGGCTCTTTTGCCTGCCGAAAACATGCTGCCCCGGACGGGCTCTTGGTCTACCGGAACAACTCCTCCAGTTTTTCCTCTTTCAATTCGGAACCGATGACGCAGATCTTTCCTGTGACTTCCGGCTTACCGCTTCTGATATCGTGCTCCTGCGGTACATAATCATAATAGATCCAGGTGCCGTCCTCCGCGGGCACCATACCCTTTGCCCGAAGCACCGCGCCGTACGCTCCGCTGTCCAAAGCGGTCAGAATGCTTTCAATCTTCTCTCTGGTATATACCGCGGGCGTCTCCATGCCCCAGCTGGTAAAGATTTCATCAGCATGGTGATGATGGTGGTCATGGTCGTGATGATGCTCGTGGTCGTGATCATGGTCATGATGGTCATGGTCGTGTTCATGATGATCGTGCTCATGCTCGTGATGGTCATGGTCGTGGTAATGATGATCGTGCTCATGTTCATGGTCATGATGCTCGTGCTCATGCTCGTGATGCTCATGCTCATGCTCGTGATCATGATGATGCTCGTGGTCATGCTCATGTTCATGTTCCTCACTGGCACGAGCCAGCATCTCTTTTAACATCTCATCCAGAGTATCCGCTCCCTCAATGGTCTCCAGAATCGAAGCGCCATCCAGCTGGTCCAGCGGTGTAGTGATGATCGTTGCCTTCGCATTGTGTTCGCGAACCATATCTACGCACTGCTTTAATTTATCACCCGTCACCTTATCAGTACGGCTCAGGATAATGGTCCCGGCATACTCGATCTGATTCACGAAAAACTCGCCGAAATTCTTAAGATACATTTTTGCCTTGGAAGCATCCACTACCGCAACGGCGCTGTTGACCTGCACCTCCAGATCTTTCGCCACATTTTCCACCGCTCTTAACACATCGGAGAGTTTTCCCACGCCGGACGGCTCTATCAGGATGCGCTCCGGCGCGTACTTTTCGATGACTTCCTTTAAGGAAGCGCCGAAATCACCTACCAGAGAGCAACAGATGCAGCCGGAGTTCATCTCCTTGATCTCGATGCCTGCCTCCTTCAGAAAACCGCCATCGATCCCAATCTCACCAAACTCATTCTCGATCAACACCGTCTTGCTGCCGTCCAAAGCCTCTTTCAACAGCTTTTTGATGAGAGTCGTCTTACCAGCTCCCAGAAATCCTGAAAAAACATCTATTTTTGTCATAGCTAACCTCTTTCTGCGCTGCTTGTATTTCCTCCGGCCTGTGCACAGCGCCGCCCAGACCGAAAGCCTGACATAGTCAGGCTCCCTGTTTTTCAAGATAATCAATAAACCATTCCACCATATCGGGGTCAAACATCTCCCCAGCGTGTTCTTTCAGCCTCTCATAAGCTCTCTCTTTGCCAACGGCTATCTTTTTCGCGTTAGGCACCACCCAGTTGCAATAATTATCCACCATTCTGACGATTCTGGATTCCAGAGGGATCGCCTGTCCCCTCAGTCCTCTGGGATAACTGTTTCCGTCCCAGTTTTCATGGCTGCAGAGAATAAATTCCGCAACCTTGTATGTATTCTCAAACTGCAGAGCTATGTTGTAACCGTTTGTCACATGAGCCCGGATCAGCCTGTCTTCCTCCGGCGTTCTGGTTTTGCCTTTCATTACAAAGTTTTCCGGCAGCTTGATCATACCGATATCCTGATACTTCACCGCCGTCATGACATTCTGCGCACCCGTCTCGTCAAAGCCGAGATGACGCGCGAAATTATAGGCAAGTTCCATCTCCGCCTCAATATTTCCGCGGAACAAATAACATCTGTCATATAATTTTTCCAAGATGTAATCCAGCAGATTTTCCTGCTGTTTCATTCTCTTTTTATTTTCATACATCTGACTGTCCGCACGCTGGAAACACTCCTGAAGCGTCTCCGAACTGCTGTCCCACTCCGCGACACCGAAAGCAATAGACAGCGGCAAATCCAGTCTCCTGTCATTTTTACAGCTATTCGTCACGCGGTCACAGTAATTCTTCGCCATCTTCATCGTAGCGTCCGGAAGCAGCACATGAAATTCATCTCCGCCGCACCTTGCCACGATCCACTCATCCTTTGCCATATTTCTCATCTTGTGGGCAATGGAATGGAGCATCTTATCTCCTGCCTCATGTCCGAAAATATCGTTCATCAGCTTCAGATTGTTGGCATCGCCGGAGATCAGGTTGATCTGCATATCTTTCCTGTTTCCATATTCCTCCAGACAGGACTCAAACTTGCGGCGGTTCCAAAGCCCGGTCAGGGCATCCTTTTCCGCCAGGCTCTGCAGTATGGATTCCTTACTCTCCAGCGTCCCGATTCGGCTTTTTTGTCTCAGGTTCAGATACCCCAGCGTTGACAACTGATCCGCAATGATCGTCAATGCTTCCACAATATGTTCAAATTTATCCCTTGTCTTCAGAGGAACCTCCTGAAGCCGTTTTAAGTACAGTTCCTCGTCCACCCCGAATTTTCTTGCCATCTCCCGGTATTCCTCCTCCGAGAGCTGTTCTTCCTCCAGGCGGATCTGACCCACAAGAATGCTGGCAATGTGCTCCCCCTCTATCATGATCTTGATACCCGCGTCCATCAGACCGGCAGCGCGGCATCTGTAAATACAGGGACCCGCGCCGTTGGGGGAGGCAACGATCTCCATGTCAGAAAGCTCGCACTGTCTGTTGCCTTCTTCGGTCGGCCAGATCACATCCGAGCAAAAATGACAGTAATAGGAATCCTCAATGATCCTCTCTCCCGTGACCGTCCGCACCCCAAGTCCCACTTCAAAAGACTGGGCCAGTGCGTTCATCAGCTTGTGCAAGGCTTTCAGATCCAAAATGTCTTCTAATTTGTAGGTTTGCTTTTCCATCTATATCCTTTCAAAAAGCCATCGGCGACAGACTCCCTGCCGCACAATACCTTTTTCATTCCCTCAAGGTAAGCAAGACGATAAGCCGGGTTATGTCGTTGGATGATCATCTATCTAGTACGACCGTTACCGGCCGCATCAAGCGACCCACCTGAAAGCAGGACG
Source organism: uncultured Acetatifactor sp. (assembly GCA_947629645.1). GTDB lineage: Bacteria > Bacillota > Clostridia > Lachnospirales > Lachnospiraceae > Acetatifactor. The sequence goes on from CANREV010000048.1 coordinate 19,779, forward strand.
GGCCGCCCTCTCGCTTTCTGCTTGGTCTTGCTTCGGATGGGGTTTACATGGCTCCGCCCGTTGCCGGGCAGACGGTAGTCTCTTACACTGCCTTTCCACCATCACCGACAGCGGCTGCTGCCGGCTGTATCTCTCTGTTGCACTAGCCTTGGAGTCGCCTCCACCGGACGTTATCCGGCATCCTGCCCTGTGAAGCCCGGACTTTCCTCACCTGTTAAACAGCCGCGATCATCTGTCTTACTTACATAAAAATTATATCTTAAAAAAATGAGATTTACAATACTTTACTATATTTTTACCCCAACAATTGTTACAGTCCGGCCGTGCAGAAATAGTTTTGCAAACTAACCGATGAGCAAGCTGCAGCCCGAATTCCCAATACCCGGAAGTTTGACAGCTTAACCACATAAAAAACCTTACAAAGCCTTTATTGGCTTAATTTTTTTGTCAAATTTTAA
>CANREV010000049.1 GCA_947629645.1 uncultured Acetatifactor sp.
CTCGCGAGCTTTTTGCGGTTTTCTAGAGTATGGCACAAAACTAACGGTTAGTTAAGGCGGGGCATTTGACGCTTACTTTCTACCTTGTTAGCTATTGTTTTTTTCCCTGAGCAGTCAAGCCCTTCTATTAAGTATAGCACTTTCAAAAGAATCACCCTCTCCTACTGGAATCAAAATTGTCTTTTGACTATCACAACTTTCCTTTATTAATTCTCGTATTCTCTCATGAATCTTATTTCTATTCAATGAATCAAGTATATGAATAGGGTATGTGACCCCATCACTCTTAATCAATTCTGCATAATTCCATGAATCCTCATTATCTTCAAAATAACCTATCCTTCTCCGTTCATCTACCGAAAGATTCATAATACTCTCTAGCAATTCAAAGCACCCATAACTATTGCCATAATGAAAAACAGCAGTCTTTTGGCAAGCAACGACACATTCCAAAACACAAGATAAAACCGACCCTGGAAGAATTTTTTTATCCAAGAATAAAGAATGCACCATGTCCTTTGTCATTCGAATTTTATTGTTTGGATTTAACACATTAACTAAAGTAAAATATTCTTTTCCTCTCGCATACCTTATATTCCAAGACTTATTCTTGTATTCAGTAATAATACCTATCATTCCCAATAATTCTCGTTTGCGCAACTCAAGCAATTTATCTAATATAGTAAATATATCAGATTTTATCCTGCTGTAGGATTCTACTAACATCTCGTAATTGTTGTGCTTTGTATATGAAACAAGTTCTGGTGCAACTATTCCTGTTATTTCATATAAAAAATCATTATTAACCCTATTGACAGTTTCCCCCACTGTAAAGGTAGGATTTTCTAAACATATGTCATTATATCGATTCCAAAAATCCTGATATGCTTTCAGAGCGTAGCAATCATTACTACTCATCCCTAACTTTACTATCTTCTCTATATAATTCAAAACTTGTGAATCATTGCAATTTTTCCACCACATGAACCACTCAATAGGTTTGTTTATATCTCTAACGTCTAGTCCCGTTCTTGAAAACATCATCTCTCGTAATGTCGATCCACCATATCTTCTTGGCACCTCTGTAAGAATACCTTTTCTATTTGGAAATAGCATATTATATCTTAGGTGATGAATAGGCAATCTTGAAGAAGGGTTGATAGTTGGATGCCAAGAATCAGTAAAGAGTATATAATCCTCTTTTTTGAGTATATATTCATTTTTCATAATCTCTTACTCTTTAAATATGTTATCACAGCTACCGTGTCATTAAATAATGAAGATAATCTATATCATTTTCATCACTCACATGAACCAAGTTTTGCATTCCTAGGCCATCCACTCCATGTGGTTTCAAAAAACGTCTAAAAAATATTTTTAAATGTTGCAATAAAAAAAGATTTGCATTTCCTGTGCAACACAACAACAAAACTTTTTTCCCTTCAAAATAGTCAAATATTTCTTTCTCATGTCCATTTATCTTATCTTTATATATTTTTTTGACATCGTCTTTAGTTAAAAAAATTTCTTTCACAGATGTAATAGTAAATTTCAAATGTAGTATACCCATAATAAAAATGTATGTATTCGGAATGAATATATCATCACTAAACATTTCTGCAAGTTCTTCCAACGCCTTTACAATATCTCTCGACACATTATTGTAATTTCCAACAAATTCCTTTTCTAGTATCGCTCTTTCGCCAATATGCTTTGCTGCCAAAACTGCAGCATCAGCATCAAAATCAGCTTTAGTCATTTCAATCTGTGAATTAATATAAACTGCCAGATTTCGATATAATGAATTTGCAACCTTCATATTTGAATTTAACAAAACGCCATCAGGCTTAATCATAATGATTGTTTCACTACTCATAATTATCATTTCCTTGTTCGCAAATCAAGTGTCTTTATTTCAGTTCAAATATTTTCTATAATCTTCTTGCCCAAGTATTATGTCAATAGTTCTTTTCTTCACTAAACTTTGTTTGATATACTCAGAACAATGTTCGAATCCCCTATCTTTTATAGCCATTAAGTCTAACAAATGTAACGGATAATCCGTACTGTTTGCACCACATATTCTTGCAACATTTCAAGATTCTTGTTCATCCTCCCAATATCTTAGTTTACTAAAGTAATATCAACTTTCATAACATTCAAATACTTTTCAAACTTTTCAATGCCATTGCCAAAATGAGTTAACTCATAGCCATTCGACATCAAAACTAATTTGAAAATAACCAACAAATCCAAACTAGTATACATTCACCAATAAATTATACGATTCAGAGACGGTTTGAATTTGTGTTTACACCTAGGCATGCTTCCTGGTTAAATCTTGTCGAAGGCTTTTTTAGTAAAATGACGAAACAAATGCTTAAAGGGATCCGTGTTAATTCTAGGCGGAACTGTGTAACCGTATTTACAGGTATTTTGAAGAAGTCAATGAAGTTCCTGTAGTCCATCACTGGACGTGATGAGATTGATTCAAATGATGAGGTCACGGTCACGACATTCCAAAATGTATTAAAATACTCCTGAACCCTGACAGATGAATGAACTTTTAAGTTATCAGAAACAAGCCTTATCTTATCGCCTTTCAGATACTTTTCATCAAATATTTTAAGAAATGCAATGTAATAATCATCACTTGTATGCGTATCACTTACAAGCGGGATTGCTTCACCGATTTGAAGATCTATACCTGCCAGTAAGAATACTGTTCCCAGATGCCTGTACTTGTAATCACGCATGATTACGCCGTTATTTTCATTTGACATAAGATCATCGGATTTATCTGCAACTACCTGAATACCGGGTTGTTCATCGTAGGAAAACACATCTGTTGCTTTGTCGCCTTCAACAGGAAGAGTATTTCCATCATTATCAAATTGAAGAAAACCTGCTTGTAAACCAGAATACTTAATGCATTTTGCAACGAAATCGGGATCCCTGCGTTCACAATAGTAACGGATATGAAAAGGTTTAATATTTCTTTTATTCAACATGTCAAATACACCACTTTCCGAGATTGTGGAAAACCTCCCATACCCAGCCTCTTCCACATGCTGTCTGATGTACCTAGTTAGTGCCGAAGTGGTCCATGTTTCAGCAGCATATCCAAGATCAGTAGGTTTTTGGCATGCCACACTGATAAGCCACGTCTTTGCCTCTCCGCTGATTTCCTCTTTGCGTTCTCTGCCTTCAGAAACACTGATGAGTTCCATAATGCTGTTTTCAGGTTTTTTCTAGCGGTATTTTTTTATCCAGAGATTAACGGTATAGCGATTGATACCAAGTTCTTCAGCTATGGATTCACCCGATTTTCCATCGTCTTTAGGCAACAACATTTTTGCGCGTTGGGCAACGATAACCGGAGACATTCCGGACTTAACAATTTTTTGAGTTCTGCTTTGTGTGTTGGTTCTAATGAAAAATTCATGGAGGTACCTCTCTTTCAATCGATACCTCTATGATAACATAGCAAATCTATTTGTATAGTTAATTAGGAATTCATTCACACCAATCTTTACAGTATTTAATGGGTCAGATAGTTCCTTTCCATAAAAGGCATTTTCCCCACTAATAAACTCGACATAGCACTCTCTTCCAAAATAATCCGTGACAATTCCTAAAGAACAATTCAATTCTGGATGCGTTCTCTTAGAAACATCAGATAACAATGCTTCCATATCCTTGCAAATGATATTAAAAGCATTTGATAAATCTTTCAATAAAGCATGTTTTTCAAAAAAATCAAATCTATATCTGGCAATTTAATAAATATCTCTTTATATAAATAATTATTTACCTTGTGAACTATTTCTCCCATTGTATATTCAGGAAAAATTTCCATATATTCCAAATATTGTTTCAAATACTTACCGTATTGTTTTTCCTGACATATATCACAATATTTATGTTTAGACGCATTTTCAAATATGCTAAACATTATATTTATTGCACGACTACTATTTCCACTAATCCACCATGGCATCCATTCTTGCTCAACTGCAATAGGTACAATCCTAATGCGACCACCATCTCTAATTCGCATTAATCTAATAGCACTTCCACCATATTGACGTGGCAGTTAATTTAATACACCAATGTATCCACTTCCTAGAAGTACCACATATCGCAAATGATGTATTGGCATTCTAGAAGAAGCATTTAATGTCGGATGCCATCCGTTTGTAATAATCAATTTACTTTCCATTATTCTTCCCACTCATTCCACACACTAGTGTTCAAACACTGCTCCTGTTGAATCAAATTAAAACGCAATTCCTTATTTCTTTCTTCTTCACTTCCTGAGCGAAATGCATGATTAACATGAAATACTCCCGTTGACAACACAGGAACTACCATATCACCTCTTGCTATCGCTTTCGCAGCAAAAGTTCCATCTTCAGGTCCGTACCCCACAAAAGTAGGGGGAAACTTAATTTTAGCATATTTATCTTGCATAAACATATTATTACCTTTTACCATAAAAGCCAAATCAACAGGACCTATTCTCCTTCCATATCCAAAACGTTTGAATGCATCTGTTTCATCAAAAGCACAAACCTCCATCTCCTTATTCACAGGCAATAATCCTAATCTTCCAGATGAATATAAAGTTTTCATACGTGTATCTTGTTCAATATTCGCTTGTCTACTTTGAATGCCTTTTCCTTCTGGTAAATATTCCCTAAATGAAACCGTCAATATATTGGGAGCAAGTAACTGTCGGAACAAATGCTCATATATAAAGTTTTCTTGCAGTATAGTATCTCCATCCAAGAACATAATATTGTTATACTTTGCAAGTTCTATACCTTTATTTCGTGCTCCACCGCAATAAATTTTTGAATCACTGCGCACCACTCTAACGTTTTCATTTTTCTGTTTAATTGTCAAAGGAACAATATTAGCATCATCCACAATAATACATTCCCAATCTTTCAACTTGCTGAAGCTTATTGCTCGAATTATGGATTCAACAACAATGTCAATAGTTTCATGAATTCCAAAACCAGGAATGATAATTGACAGTCCTACATAACTAAGATCTATCCTTGGGCACTCTCCCTTAATGAAATCTTTTACCCCCATCTTCTTAGCCAATAACTCTATCAACCAATAATCATTATTCATATATTCTAATCTATCATTAATGGAAACATAAGCATCAAAGTCGAATGTTCTTCCCCATCCCATCCATGATAAACAGTCTATCGTTGAACATTCCAATTCAAGTAATTTACCTATGCAAATATATGGTTTTTTTCGAGTTCTCACAAAAAATTCACAATGGGATTTGCTAATACTATTGGCATTATTCTCTTTCAATACCCTCAAAACATTTTGCATTTGTTGACTCATTGGATTCCCGTTTGGTAAAACAATTTCATACTTAATATCCCCAATATAGATATACACAACTATTTCAAGCGCTTGAAAACCCGTACCTTCCCACTTAACATACAAATCACTTACATCTCTCGTTATTCTATCCAAATCTATATCCCCCTTATCCGATCCTATATACATATAAGAATCTATTCAAAATAATTTTTCGATACAACATCCATTATTATTTCATAGGCATTCGAAAAATGATCTGACATTGTCAATCCTCCATTTAATACAATTCCTGACACGCCTAGTTTCAACATCAACAACAAATCTATCAAGTCAGCTTGAGAAGGATAATCGGCACTGATCAATGAATTCATTATTCCCGTGGCTATATAGACCTCTCTACAATCACGTTCTGCACAATTAATCATTGTTTTTTCAACGCTAATCAAATCAGAAAGCGGATCAATATTACAATAATCCCCTCTCCCAAGCATTACTTCAGTTTCTTGAAGTATGGAATCAAGAATATTCATCCCTTTCTTAGATTCTACTTTACTAATAATTTTGGTATCTATTCCCTCCTTAAGAAGTTCTTCTTTTAAAAGACGTATAGCAGCCACATCCTCAACAAAAGAAAGTGCTATGCTTTCCGATTTTATTCTTTTTATACATTTTACATACATTTGCAAATCAAAAACCGTATCAATCTGAGTTTCAAAAACAAGTGATTTTATATTTGTAAGAGTAACATCTGCTTTCGCTTCTAAAATAACACTTTCATAATCACATATATCAACAACTGTGAATTCACCTTCTAAATCACCATAAACAACGCGTTCGCCAACATATCTATTCTGAAAAATCCTTGCATCATCTGCAAAAATAGTTTTCTCTCTACCTATATATGCAGTATTTTGACTACACAAGCAAATACACTCCCCCTTATTTACAACAATTTTATTATCCTTATTTTGCAGTAATATACGTACCTTTCTTTGAGGATAAGGTAAATCGAGCATTATATTAACCACATCACAATACTTAGTTTTAAAACCAATAATATTATCAACTTGTCTGTCGATTTCGTCACTTGTCATCATTTTAGAAAGATTGAATCTGAAATCAGTAATACCTTGCTTCATCATATTCTGAATTCTCCATTCAACTTCATCTAATACATTGCTATTCACAGTAGCAATTATTTTAGGCTTCTTCATTCCATTTTCCCTTGTTCATTTTACCTAGTTTGTACACGAAATAAACTCTTAGCAGTTCTTCTTATGAAGCTAACCAACATCCATATACACATTATCTTCTCATATGAGATATGTGTATATGGATACATAAATTCATTTAACCTCTATAATATCAAATTTCTCCAAATGCACGCTCTACAAATGACTCACTTCTGCTCATCATACTATGTATTTTAGTCTCATATATCTCTGTAACAAACGATGTATCTCCTACACCCAATAACGACATCAACTCGCTATAATTATCATTAGAAAAAAAGATTTATTTAAATAGTGCCTACTGATTAAGCTAAATAGCCTGATTTTACTGACTTTGGGTCATGATCATGGTATAATAACCTTATTCGAGGTCTGAGATGACCGAATGACCATCCATACCATGAATGCGGAACATTCATGGTACAATAATTGCAAGAATTTTAAAATAAACAAATGATTTCCCTTGCAGTTTTTCACGGAAATTGATTTCCAAAAGGAGTTCAACTTAAACTTACTATCATCAAATGTTGTGCTAAAAAATATATATTTTAATTTAGCTGTTGTTAAATATGATATTCTAAAAGCACCTCTGATATCAATATTATATTGATCGCCATTTTCCAAGTAATTTTTTTCTTCAAAAATATTATCATTTCTTATTCTTAAATGCTTTAAACTACCTTTTCTAATAGCACACTTAATGGGCAAGGAATTTATAGTAATATTATCAAATTCTTTACCGCACATTACAAAATCATCATTAATCGCTTTTATATCTTTTGATTAATTTACAAAGGAAAATAATATAGTTGATTTATCTGGCTTCATTATTAGATTTTTGTGGTTCTTCTCAAAAGTACATGAATAGCACTTCTGCTCAGACCGGTTCCACCGGACGAAGTAAAGCTGATTCGCTACAGCCGTCAACTTACACGCAAAATCTGCTGTTTCCGTTATCTTGTGGAAAATTGCTATATCTTCCTGCCGCCGCACGAAAGTCAAGGCAAACGAGTCAAACGCTTACAAAGATCCGGAGTTACTTCTCTTGAGAATTTCCGGCACCTGACTGATAATAATCTCCTTCCGTGGTTGCCGCTACGCATACCACTTTGCCTGTGCCTCATATAATTCACGATATCTGCCGCCCATTTCCATCAGTTCCTCATGGTTGCCTGCCTCAACAATGCGTCCCCTCTCCATGACAATGATCCTGTCGGCTATCTTTGCGGATCCCAGTCTGTGGGTCACGATAAACGCAGTTTTATCCTTTGATATCTCCGCGAATTTCCGGTAAATTTCCGCCTCTTCCAAAGGATCAATGGCTGCCGTTGGTTCATCCAGCACAATCATATCATGCTCTCTGTACAACCCTCTGGCAATGGCTAGCCGTTGCCACTGTCCACCAGACAGATCAATACCACCAAAATCCTTCCCCAGCATAGTATCAAGTCCTTCCGTGAACTTACCATTGTCCAACGGAAAGTCAGCTTTTTTTAGCACATCTTTTACCTGCTTATCACTGTCAATATCGGACAGCCGTGTATTCTCTTCCACCGTCATCTTGTAGCACTGATACCGCTGAAATACCACTGAATTGCCTCTATATAGCGCTTCGGGTGCAATCTCTTTTACGTCTTTTCCGTCTATCAGAAGCTGTCCCTTTGTAGGAAGGAACAGTCCCAGCAGCAGCCTGGTGAGGGTGGACTTGCCGGAGCCGTTTACTCCCACGATCGCCACTGTCTCCCCCTTGTTCACTGTAAGGTTAATCTCTTTCAGAGCGCTTTCTGTACTGTTCGGGTAAGTGAAAGACAAATCTTTCAGTTCAATTAGCTCCCTCTGTAACGGCGTCCTGTCCGTCCCACCCCTTTCTTCCAGATCCAGAAAAGCATAAAAATTCTGTGCCGCGCCAAAGCATCTCATAATACCGCCGACCCGGTAGTTGAACACATTCTCCATGCGGTCAAAAAGCTGATCCAGAGACGCAAACACAGCTGCAAAAGCACCCACAGTAACCTCCCCTTGGAACACATAGTAAAACAGCATGGCAACGGTTCCCACATACCCTGTCAGCAGGAAAAAGCGCAACGCCACCTCCGTCAGTTCCGAGTGTTTTTCCGTTCTCCACTGCAGCTGCGTATATTGTCCCAGATTTCCCCGATACAGCTTTCCAAAGAATCCTTCCGCCCTCCAAAGCCTTGTCTCCTTCACATACTCTCTTGCGCAGATGCACCGCTCAAAATATTCATATTTTCTGCGATAGGGCGCCGACCGGGTTTCCAGCTGTGCATACATGCGCCTTCGGAGCACAGAGCTGACAATGGATGGCGCAAAGGACAACCCGAACATTAGAAGAAGCGCCGGTTTTATGGAAAAAAAATAACTGCCCATAAAAACAAAGTATGCAATCTCTCCAATGCAGACCGAAAGAGTGGAACACATTACCTCTACACCCGCTTCCATTCCTGTATACGCCTTGTTGACATGATCAAGAAAGCGGTTGTCCTCAAACACCACAGGAGATATCCGGGCAGCTTTCTCATTCAAAAGTTTTCCCATCTGTCCCCTGACCAGCAGACTGAAATTATTCTGTATCAACTCGCTGATCGCCTGTACGATCAAGGTAAGGATCAAAAACAGTGCCATGGCAATTCCGCTTCCCACCGCCAGACCTATGGTAGTGCTACCCCGGACAAGCTCTTCCACTCTGTCGAAAAAGTTCTGCTTGAAGAAAACATTGCCCGCCGTACAGACGCCGGTTCCCATCAGACTCAAAAAGAACAGCAAAGACATTCCGGGACTGTTCCCGACCGCCAGCTTTATCAGATGACATAACATATAGAGAAGTGTTCTCTGCTTTCTTTCGCCGCCATTTCTCTTCATCTACGTTTCCCCCTCTCCGGCGTACCAGCTCTGCTGTGTTTCATACATAGCCGCATAGATGCCCTGTCCGGCCATAAGCTCTTCATGTCCGCCCTGCTCGATCACCCGCCCGTCCTTAAGCACAAAAATATGATCGGAAAGCTTCGTAGATCCCAGCCTGTGACTGATGAAGACAGTGGTTCTTCCTCTGCTGATCTCACCGAATTCCTCATAAAGTGCGCTCTCGCTGATGGGATCCAATGCCGCCGTAGGCTCGTCCAACAAAAGCACCGCCCCATCGCTCATCAGGGCGCGCGCCATAGCCAGCCGCTGCCACTGTCCGCCGGACAGATCCACGCTTTCCTCATCCAGTTTTCCAAGCCTTGTCTGATAACCGTAGTTCAAGGACTTGATCGCTTCATGAAGCCCCAGCTTCTCAGCCGCCGCCTGCATCCGTTCCGCCGTCTGCGTTTCCATCTCTCCTGTGCCCAAGCAGATATTTTCCTCCACGGAGAGATAATATCTTGCAAAGTCCTGAAAGACGCATGAGAAAATCGCAAACCACTTTTTCCGCGGAAACTTCCGCAATTCCACCCCGTTATAAAGGATTTCTCCTTCATAATCCCTGTAAAGCCCCAGCATCAGTTTAATCAGAGTGGATTTCCCTGCGCCATTCTCTCCCACAATGGCATAGTGTTTTCCCCTCTCCAGCTCCATGGAAAAGTTCTTCAGAATATCGACCTCGGAACCGGGGTAGCGGAAAGTCACATTCCGGAACTCCAATCTCTCAAACACTGGAACCGCAGTATCCTCCGGAACGCTTTCCTCTCTCTCTGGCAGTGCTGCAAAAGCTGTCAGATCCCGCATGTACTCCCGGAATCTGGCAATCTGGGAAACTGCCCTTGTCATCTCCCAGCCCATCAGGTTTACCAGATCATAGATGGCCGTAGCCAGGGAAATGAACAGGCCGATGCTTAACGCGCCGGACACGGTAAGAGGAATCATGATCAGACAGACAGCCGATGCCAGAATACTGGTAACGATGCTTCCGCCCTGCATGCTGACGGTAAATGCCGCCTCCGCTTTCATGTTGATTCTCCTTGCCGCCTCAAACTGTCCATGCCACTGCGCACTGACTCTGGGCGTATACCCAAATAAGCTTCTCTCCTCCGCTGTTTCTCGGCCTGTCAACACCTCAGACAGATATTTATGCCGTCTCTCATAGACAGCCGCCTCCTGGTTGGCGCGGTATACCTTTCTTCCGCCTTTCAGTGAGAGAAAGATCAGGGGAACCGTCATAAGCATCACAACAATGGCAAGCCACCATACCTGCGAGGCAATGATCAGCAGCACGCCAACTATTCTGGGTATGTATATGGCAAAGAAATTTAAAAAACGCTGGAGCATCTCACTCAGATTCATCTCCAGCTTATCCGTCACACGGTTTGTAAGATCTTCCGTCTCCGAGTCCTCCAGCAGGCAGTACTCAAGCCGGTTGCGTTTCTCCGTAAACTCCTCCAGCACCTGTCTATTCCCCGTCAGCACCAGATGTCTGGTAAATAACCTGCCGATGTTATAGGATACACGCTTCCAGCAGGCGATCAATAACATCAGCACAAACCAAAAAATCAGTCTTCCATCCCATTGCTGCTCTGTCACTACGGCAACAGCCCTGTCCAGAAATTTTGCCACCACAATGACCTGAAACACATTTACCAGAGCTGTTGTGATTTTCTGCAAGGTCACCATTACCGTACTCACCGGAGCACAGCTGAACGGGATACGGTACATATCTATCCAAGTATACTTTCTCTTCTCTAATGTAAACATCTTCCCTCCCTCACATATCTAAACATTATAATAGCTGCGAATCCTGATGCATACAGCTCGAACAACCCATCAATATGGCAATTATCTAATCCTTTCATAAATGCGATTTATTGTGTCTACCGCTAACGCACAATTTTCTTCTACCACTCCATAATTCAATACCATATAATGCGGCTCTAAAAGCAAGGTATTTGTTACGTCTATGATATCTGCTTGCGCAGGCCTTGAATGATGAATAAGGGAAGTGAGGATACCTGTGGCAAAATACAGTTTACATCCGTTTCTTCTACATGCATCCGCTACTTCTATCTGGTTATGATATAGATCATGGTAGTTAGAGTAAATACACAAATCGCCTCTTCCTAACATGATATTTGATTTTTTTGAAATCCTATCCACGTTATCAATTCCTTCCTGACATTCAATCTTACTAATAATCTCTTTACCAGGAAAAAACTGTCGAGCAGTATCTACCTCGCAGTCATCTGATACAAAAGATAATGCGATACTGTCCGCCTCAACACGACTAATAAGGTCTATTTTTTCTTCTTCCATGTATGCTGCTTTTTCAAAAGATCCAATAGTAATTGCTTTTTTACTATAAATAACTCCATCCATACACGCTCTCACCAGCAATGTATCCTCATCGATCTGACTTATTACATCAAATGAACACTCCCCATCAGAATATATTACCTTATTTTCATTGATTTTCTTTGTGCCAATTCTGTCTGTTTTCACGTATATAAATTTATACCCATTATAGGAGGCCCTGTCTTTACAAGAAGATATCACCACTAATTCGTCTTTTTTTACATACATTTTTTCGTCACGCAAATGAAGTCTCTGCTTTTTCCCAGGATATGGCAAATCAAGCATGATACGCATTTCTTTTCCATATCTTTCATATATTTTTTGAATTTGATCCAATCGAAGTTTCAGCTCCGTGGGATTGTCCCAAAACTTTCCGAGATTGTATCTAATCTGACAAATCCCTTCATGTAATAGTTCTTCATACAAGCTACAATCATCATAATTATAAAGTACCCCTATCGTTGCTATGATTTCAGGTTTTCTCATGTCCTCCACTTGTGTGATATATGCACGAATGACAATATCACATCCCCTTCATTGATTTAGCATTGTTAAATATTATATTAAAACACATCTCTTCAAATACTATTATTCTTTCGGCTATTTTGTTATATACCATAAAATCCCAGCCAACTTATACACGAACTGACTGCAGCCGGGCTTATAAAGTACTCTTTTATTCAACAACTCGTCTATTTCCAAGCTATAGATTCTAAAGTTACAATTGTGAATCAACGGCAATATCAAGTACCATTGGACAATGATCTGAACCCTCAAATTCATATGACAATTTTGCATCAATTATTTGGGAAACCATATTGGAAGATAAGAAAATATAATCAATACGCCACCCAATATTCCTTTTCCTTGCTTCATAACTATACGGCCACCATGAATAAGCCTGCTCTTCAGGATTGATACTTCTAAAACTGTCTGCCAATCCACTTGCCAAAAGATGATCTATCAGCGCTCTTTCCTCCCGTGTAAACATCGTATTTTTTTCATTATATTTTGCTCTTGCAACATCCGCTTTTTTATGAGCAACATTAAAATCACCACACAGCATCTTCCTGGAGCACTTAATATCTGACATGTATTTTATAAGAGTCTCCCCTATACTTAACTTATAGGGTAAGTCTCTTTGGTCACGCCCTCCATGAGGCATATATACGTTTACAACACTGAAGGACTTTCCAAAATCGCATCTGATAAATCTGCCCTGTCGGTCAAAAATATCATCACCAATCTGTGTCATTACGTTACTGGGTTTATATTTTGTCATAATACACACCCCGTTTCTTCCTCTGACATGTGATAAATGCTGATATACCGAGTATTCTTCCGGCACATCTGTCAATTGTGCCGGCTCAGATAACTTTGTTTCCTGAAGACAAATAATATCTGCATCCAACTCAAAAAGTTTATTTAAACTGCCGTTTCCTTGAGACGAACGATATCCATTCATGTTCCAGGTGATTACTCTCATATTGATTAGCTGCCTTTCTGCGGAAAACGCTAAGATAGGGAGGATACTGCGCAAATAACAAAGTGTGGACACACTATATAACCATGCGCCACAATTTATCGACTATTTTTTCAGGCGGCGGACTGGCGTCAATCCTTCTAAAATTATATTCATCCGCTATTTCATAATACTTTTGCTGCACATTACTTTGATAAGACACAAATTTCTCATAATTTGTTTTCCCAGAAACAACACCATGTATACCCATTTCTGATGGTTTAACATTTTGCTTTCTGCGAAAACATTCCTGCGGACTTACATCCAGTAATATACGTTCATCTCCTGACATCAAACGCTGTATTAACCCCTTTGAAAAATCCGTATCACCGTTTAACATGTTGGTCAGATGCCTTGCCCAAAATTTATAAAACCATCCGTCTGTAACAACATAATTATAATCCATCAACTTTTTTTCGATTATTTGTTTTTGCAACAGGTGATACCACAATATATGTAAATACAACCAACTCTCTTCATCAATTTGGCTAACTGGATCTGTGGATGATGATTCCCATAAACTTTTTTTTATGTTTTTCATAAATTGTTTGACATATTGTGAATCTGCTTCTATACTTTTTTTACTCACATAAATTGCTTTAAATTTTTGATTAAGTTTGTCGCAAAGTAAATTGGCAATAGTAGTTTTTCCACTTCCATCAATTCCTTCAATTACAATAAACTTTCCTGTCATTTTCTCTGTGTCTCCCACTTTAATTTGTATTTCCATATAAATTCGTTTTGCTTTGGTTTAAAAGAGACACAAAGAGGAAGAAACTTGTTGCTCTTGTTTGCTTTTGCCTGATTGGTGCATGCCGTACATTTTCCCATATCATGCGCCCCCAATTCATTTGTATACCCATCGTCCCACACAATTTTATTATCATAATATCGGGCAACACCATATGGAGTTCCTATCATGAGAGAACATACCCTCATTATTCCATTTGGATGAACTAAAATTCTATCAGCCGTCTTAGCAGAACAATATCCATAATACTGAGGATTCAAATCAAACTCATCTTGTGATACAAATGACTGCGGTACCCTGATGGATATCCTAAATTCCTGATTTTCTATTTTTCTTTGGAGTTCTTTCCAGACATCAAACCATTTTTCAATCGTGATATCATGATGCCCTGTGTAAAAATCACGCGGAATTCCTCCCTTAAATAAATCGTGAAAATTTATTTTTTTCACCCCAAGATTTTGGACAAACTTAATCATTTCAACTATATATAACTCATTTTGAATATTTCTTTCAACCAACATTTTATGTATACAACATGTTATATTCACGTTATAGTTCAGCTCTATAGCATGCCTAATGTTAAGCACTATATTTTTAAAAGATCCTTTTCCTCTTACTATATCATTGATTTCCTCTGATGGACCATCAAGACTAAATGTAATTTCATCTAATTTCTTCATTGATGGATGGTCTAGCAGTTCAGTTTCAAACTGCGCATTTGAGTCCATTCTAATATATTCATAGCCTAGTGTCTTGGCTTTCTCTATTATTTTAAATAGAGGTTCACGCTTTTGTTCCAAACCGTACAATTAACATTCTCCTCCGTATCAATCATATATACATATATAGTCTGTACTTAATTCACTTTCGTTTCCCGATTTTTCTAATTTTCCACTAAAAACACATAAACATGAGCCTGTAAGCATATGTTACCCATAATTGCATTTTTATAGAAAATACTAAATTTGTGCAATCTTGAAAGATATCAAATCGAAAATATGGAAATTAAGTAGTACACTGATTACATTTCCTACACTCTCCCATATTTATCCCATATTCTTGGCGAAAACTCAAAACTGTCACAAAATTCTATTCCCAGTTCCTTACACTCCTTTCTCCACTTTTCCTCACTGTAAAAAAAGAAAAACTGTTTGCATAACTCTCTCCGCAATGCCTTTAATTCCATGAACACTCTTTCTGTATGTGTAAACGGCCACATCCCTATTGCTGTATCCTGATTATGCAGATGTCTGCTGACTATCAAGTCCTTTTGTTCGTGAAAATCTTTTGGCATTAAATTCTGAAAAATATTCTCAGGAATAATGTGTCTGCCCAATATTTGACTGAATAATTCGTCCACAAAATAAAGACTGTATGTGACAGGAAATTGTATGTTATCTTCTTTTACTCTTTCAATAAAGAGGTTCCAGTCAAACGCGTTTTTATAATGATACACAAAGTTATAGATATCCGAATATGGCTTCAGCATAAACCGTGCTTCCCTATACTCATGCTGGAACATGTGATAGGTTAAACTAATCAGCATATCCACCCTGTCTGGGATTTTTACGGGTATACCGTCAAGCAGAATCGTAACTGCATTATTTATAATCCTATCTTCATTAATGGTATATGGATCATCCTTTTGGGTCAACCTATGGTGCATTTCAACATAAATACCATCTCGCTGTATCGGTGCATAGTGTTGAAAATGTACCTTGTATATTTTTTGTTCTGCAGAACCAGCACTGCATTGATATTGCATTTTATTTTGCAAAAATGCATAAACCTCATCCGCCTCTTCTCTGCGAACCAATATATCAATATCATTAAAATCTCGGACATCCGGTCGGCTTCTATATACGGTTTCTGCCATACCAATACCTTTTAACAACACAACGCTATATTCTGCCTCCGCTAATTGCTCACTAATCAACTGGATTTCTTTTTTTTTTCTAGAAAGATCAGACAGATTGATTTTTCCAGTATTCATGAAATCTTGTATTTCCAACGGGAGATTATTATATAGTCCGTATTTTTCCATATTGTAAATAAATAAACTTCTTATCTTATAGTTATCTCCTTTTAATTTTTTCAGGAGATAACTGCCCACCAGTTTATCATACTGAATCTTTTTCAATTCTTCCCCGATATCCTCATCGTCAAAAATAGAACTTAGCAATAATAACTTCTCGTCTTCTTTCATCGCATTCCTCTCATTATCATATTATATAGTAGTATTTTTTATAGTCCCTCTCCAAGGACTGTATGCTATGCTATGATATACTATTGGAAATACTTTGTACTGATTTTTTGCTTCTGCCACTTGATGGTTTTGTAAAGACTCCCGATATTTTACAGAGTTTACTTTCTGACCACATTGTTTACCATAATAAAATCACTCCCCATAATTTTTCTAATGTAAAAACAGCTGTCTGCTAATTTCCAAATATTCCCCCTAAGCTTTCAGCAATAACGCATCTATAAACAACGGCATTATAATAAGTAATCTAAATTCTGTATTCCTTAGCAGCACTGTTATTACACTTAACACAAGCGCCTCCGCCACACTTCCGGTCCGCCTTATTCTCATGATTCCAGCATCGCTTATCGGATTTACCTTTGAATTACAAGGCGCATACTTCAGTATTTTATAAACCGAGTAAAGCATCATACAGCTTAACACCCCAGATACCCACTTTTCTTCCAGACCTATAAAAAACGTGGAACCCACACAAACAATGAACATAGTGCAGAAACATCCCAAATGAGACTTACTATGCCATCCTCCTGTCCAATGCCGCATACTGCAAAAAACCGTTGTGCAGACTAAAACGGCCCAAAAACGATGTAGCGCCAATCCGGCCATCAATATTCCCATTACTTTTAACGATGTGTTAAAAAGCGTCTGGATCCCATAAAGGACAATCGGATAATCCGCTTCTGATACATCGCCATTTTTCCTGCACCATTCCGCTATGCTCCTACACAGTAAGTCCATTATTTATCACACTTCTTCTGAGAAAGAAGTTCTGCCGGGGGCTTGATTTCGTGCACACCCCATGGAATGCTTTTCCCAACGGATTGATAAGCTGCTTTTTTGGCTATCTTTATAATTTTTCTGACAATCTTTTTCATAATTTACATTTTGATACGAAGAAATCATTTTCTTCCCTTTCACTATTTACAGATATTGCAAAATGATTTTTTTCTGTTATACTGTTCTATACAGCATACTCTACCATATTTCAGCGCAGATAACCATTTTTTGCATGAAATGACAAAAATAATACATGAACGTAATTTTTACAAAGGTACAAAGGAGAAACGCCTTATATGAAAATATTCATTTCCGTTCTGTCCAGTGTCTTTTTTACTGCAGGCATCACCGGATTACTGCCGAAAAAGATGAAATGCGTAAATTATCTCCTGCTATGGGTTTACTATTTTTCTTTATATTACTGGCTTGGCGCTTATTTCAGGCAATGGCTCACCGTCCCGCTGATCGTCGGCGGCAGCATTATCATCTACCTTTCCTGCCGTAAAAATTTATTTGACCTGATACTGGCTTTGGCAGGATACCTTGTCATGGTGCTGATCGATCATATTCTTACCATTCCGCTGACTCTGTCAGGCAGGTCCATACCATATATATATGAATATGCGTATCTGGAAATCACGGTTTATTTCATATTAATATTTTCAACAATTCCGGTTCTGCGCCTGATCCGCCGGTTTTTGATCCTGCCTAAGCTCCCTGTTTTGTATTCCTGCCCGAAAAAATTACAAAAATTCTTTCTTGCGGAGATCTACCTGGGCATTGCGCTGCTTGCCGCCAATTTTATTTATGGAGATTCCGTCTCCTATCCCGCGGAGGTTTTATCCTGGAACGGAACGATCATATCTGTTTTCGTATTATCCACCGCATTGATTTTTTATAATATGTATGATATCTTGGAAAAAAACCATGAACTCAGCCTTCAGCAGGCACAATCCGCGGTAATGCAGGACTATACGCAGCGCATGGAAAGCTTATATGAGGAGCTTCGCGTCTTTCGGCATGATTACAAAAACATACTGTCTACCATGCAGAACTATATTGACAATGACCGTATCGAAGAATTAAAAGATTATTTTCATCAACATATCCTGCAGAATTCAATAACTTTTTCTGACAACGGCTTCGTTCTCGGCAAACTGCACCAGCTGGAAGATATGGCCGTAAAAAGTTTGTTGTATACAAAACTGATAGCGATATTAAACCGTAACATAAACCTGGATGTGGAAATAGCGGATCCCATACCTGTTCTCCCCATGGACAGCCTGACGCTGTGCCGCATACTGGGCATCCTGCTGGACAACGCGCTGGAAGCAGCCGCCGACAGTGAAGAAAAGAAATTGCGCTTATCCGTTGTCTCTGCGGAAACGGCTGTCACATTTATGATTACCAACAGCACGCAGCCTCTTTCCGTTCCCGTAAGCGCTTTATTCGAGCGGGGATACAGTTCAAAGGAGAACCATGACGGCATCGGCCTGTCTGTTGTAGCTCAACTGCTTGACTCCATGCCCTATGCAAACTTGTCTGTGAAATGCGATGACACTATTTTCTATCAGGATTTAGAAATACGAAAATAAACCGCAAAGAGAAACAATAAACAGAAAGGCACATAACAAATGACTGAAATATACCTGTGCGATGATGAACCTGTCTGGATTACACAGATGGAACAAGCCGTATCGGATTTTATAATCAGCTGTGATTGGAAGCTTTCCATTGTCTGCAGAGCTTCTTCTCCCCAATCGCTTTTGGAACAGTTGGTTCGCAATGAAACCCGCGGCGGAATCTACTTTTTGGACATTGGTTTTAAGTCAGATTCAAACGGCATAGAGTTAGGCGCTCAAATACGTAAACTGGATCCGGACGCCACTCTCGTTTTCGTCACAGTCCATGAGGAAATGGTGATGGATACTTTTCGGCTGAAATTACAGGCAACGGATTATATTTTAAAAGACAGCGGCAATATCCGGTCGCAGATCTTCGATACTCTGAGCGCCGTGGAATCGCGCCACAGCGCCTCCGCGAAAGCGTTTATACCCCGTATACGGATCAACACCGGCAGTTCCTACCATTTTTTAACCGGAGATGATATTTATTTTATCGAATCTCAGAAGAATCAACACAAACTTTTTATCCATATGAAATCAGAAATCTTCACGGCTTCCGTCCCGTTAAAAGAAATGGAACGGCAGCTTGGCGGAAACTTTATCCTCTGCAAACGCGGCTGTCTTGTAAATCCTTTGCATGTAATTGAGGCGGATCCGTCCACGAGAGAATTGATTTTCGACAATAAAGAAAGATGCAGTTGCTCCTTTCGGACATGGCATCTTGTGTTGGAGAGGCTGACCTGAGTCTGAACCAGTCATTTACAATTCTTCCACCTTAAAAACGGAATACCCTTCATAATAATAGCTATGGTCGATGCCTTTCATATAAAACATCCTGTCATTGATCCTATCGGTCACAGCCTGAAAATATGAGCCTGCACAAAAAACCTGGCTCTCTGATAATGCGCTCGCTATGCCGAGGCAGGTTCATAACACTTCTAAGAATCCCGAACTCACC
>CANREV010000050.1 GCA_947629645.1 uncultured Acetatifactor sp.
TTAAAATTTGACAAAAAAATTAAGCCAATAAAGGCTTTGTAAGGTTTTTTATGTGGTTAAGCTGTCAAACTTCCGGGCCTAAAAAAGCCTAAGGCGGATATCAATGAGGAAGAACCGAAAGAAGTGTATTGATTCCTTTCATTTTTCAGTGGAAAAGTTGACAGGGATAGGTTATAATAAAGGAGATTGTAATGTAACCTGAATGGAAATATATGGTGGATAAAAGTGGTTAAAAGAAGGTACACAAGTACAAGATTGCTGGACGAAGGCATGATCATCGATCAGTCGATCATTGATCGATCGGGGCGTATTTTGATTGCGAGAAAGACAGTCCTGGATCAGTTTCTGCTGGACGCGCTGCGGAAGATGGGTGTGCCCGGCGTGTATATCCGCGAGGGCGAAGAGGATCCCGATGAGGAGATCGCGGTAGCCCCCGAGACGTTAGAGAAGATCGAAAAACTCAAAGTGGCGGACCGGGCGAAGGTGACGCTGTCTGCGGAGGTCAAGGAACGGGTAACGGAAGGAATCCAGTATCTGTATAGTGATACCAATTCCCCTAATTTTACCAGCACTGCCAGCAATATTACCCAGAGCCTGATGCAGGCGATCTCGGAAAATGATGCCGTAGCGATGAACATTGACGCTTTGAAGATCAGCGATGAGTACACGTTTAAGCACAGTGTGGATGTGGCGACTATGGCCATGATCATCGGCAGACAGAGCGGACTTGCGGAGAAGGATATTTATCAGATCGGCGTGGCGGGCCTGCTGCACGATGTGGGGAAGTCACAGATCCCCAACGAGATCCTGAATAAGGCGGGAAAGCTGACGGAAGAAGAATTTTCCATCATGAAAAAGCATACACTTTTCGGATATCAGATCCTGAAAGAAAAGTCTGAGATCCCTTCCGAAGTCGTGGCGGGTGTGCTTCAGCATCATGAAAAAATCAACGGAAAGGGGTATCCCTTAAAGCTGACGGAGAATCAGATATCTCCTTATGCCAAGGTATTGTCTGTGGCCGATATCTATGACGCCCTTGTGACGGAGCGGCCTTATAAAAAAGGATTTTCGCCGCAGGATGCGCTGGAGATGATCATGGCAATGACGGAGGAGCTGGATGTCAACTATATGCGCAGTTTCATCAATACTGTGATTTTGTATCCTGTGGACAGCGTAGTGACTTTAAGCAACGGGGAACGGGCCAAAGTGGTCCAGAACACGCCCCAGTATCCTCTGCGTCCTAAGGTGGTCAGCTTAAAGACCGGAAAAGTGTACGATCTTGCCAACGATATCAGCTGCGCCAGCGTTATTATCGAGTGAGAACCAAAAAACTTTGCTTATCTTCTCTAAAAAAAGAGGTGGCAAAGTTTTTGTCATATTTACGAATGTTTTGGAATGGAGAGCAGGATGAAAGAGAGAGTAGTGGTGGGTATGTCCGGCGGCGTGGATTCTTCCGTGGCGGCGTATCTGCTCAGGGAACAGGGATATGAGGTCATCGGCGTCACTATGCAGATCTGGCAGGATGAGGATAATCAGCAGAGTGCTCGAAACGGAGGTTGCTGCGGGTTGTCCGCGGTGGAGGATGCCAGACGTGTGGCGCAAAAGCTTGAGATCCCTTATTATGTAATGAATTTTAAAGAGGAGTTCAGGCGCTGCGTGATCGACTATTTTGTGGAAGAGTACCTGCGCGGACGCACGCCAAATCCCTGTATCGCCTGCAATCGGTATGTGAAGTGGGAGGCGCTTCTGCACCGCAGCCTGGAGATCGGGGCGGACTATATTGCCACAGGACATTACGCGAGGATCGGGATGCTGCCAAACGGCAGATACGCCCTCTGCAATTCTGTGACGGCGGCGAAAGATCAGACTTATGCGTTATACGCTTTGACACAGGAACAGTTGTCCCGTACGCTGCTGCCGGTGGGAAGCCACACGAAAGAGGAGATCAGGGATATTGCAAAGCAGGCGGGGCTTCCGGTTGCTCATAAGCCGGACAGTCAGGAGATCTGCTTTGTGCCGGACAACGATTACGCCGCTTTTATTGAGAGAGAGGCAAAAGGCCGGCTGAAAGGAGAGGGCAGATTCGTGGACGCTGAGGGCAGATACTTAGGAACCCATAAAGGTATCATCCACTATACCATCGGTCAGCGCAGAGGGCTGGAATTAGCCCTGGGAGAACGTGTTTTTGTGACGGAGATCCGTCCCGAAACCAATGAGGTGGTAATCGGAAAAAATGAAGACATTTTTACGGATACCGTAGTCTGCGACAGGGTAAATTATATGGCGGTAAAAGATTTGGAGCGGCCTGTCAGGGTATGGGGCAAGATCCGCTACAATCATTCCGGCGAGCGCTGTCTGCTGGAGAAACTGCCGGACGGAAGGCTGCTTGCCACATTTGAGCGTCCGGTGCGCGCGGCAACGGCGGGGCAGGCGGCGGTATTTTACGATGGGGAATATGTGCTGGCGGGAGGAACCATTTCAGGTACGAAAGCATAGTGTAACAGGAAGCAGTGATTGTTGGAGTAAACTATGGATTTTAATTTTGGAATGCCTACTCTGAGGAGAAACCGGTTTGAGGCGGTGACGGGAACGATTGTTGATATGGTGCCCACAAGGATCGGCGGCCGCCGCGCTAACGGCTGTATCATTTTTGTTACATTGGAGGACACGGACGGAAATACGGTGAATTTTGTGATGACGCCGTCCACTTTTGTGGTGGATTTTGAGACTCTGTCCGTTGGCATGAACTGCACATTCTGGTATGCCGCGGACGCTCCGGCGCCTTTGATCTATCCGCCGCAGTATAATGCGGTGGCAGCGGCACAGGTGAAAAACGGACGATTTGTGAATGTGGGATACTACAATACTTCCATGGTGAATGAAGATCAGACGCTGCAGTTGAATCTGGATGGGTCTGTGGATGTCAGGACCACCAATAATCAATATTTTCAAGGCAGTCCCGCCAACCACAACCTTGTGGTAGTATACAGTACCTCTACCAGAAGCATTCCGGCGCAAACCACACCGGGCACGGTATATGTGCTTTGCGATTAATGCGGTATGCGCGGAATTAGTCTGCTCTTATGCCGGTTCCAGGGCTTTTTGGGCGGTGGAGAGCATCAGCTTGATCCGGTTTAGCTGATTGACTTCACTGGCGCCCGGATCATAGTCAATGGCAACGATATTGGACTGGGGATAGGCTTTCCTCAGCGCTTTGATCACGCCTTTGCCCACCACATGGTTGGGCAGGCAGCCAAAGGGTTGTGTGCACACGATATTAGGGACGCCGTCATGAATCAGCTCCACCATCTCTCCGGTTAAAAACCAGCCTTCTCCGGTCTGGTTGCCGATGGAGACGATAGGTTTGGCAAACTCTGCGATTTCCTGAATGGGAGTGGGGGGCGTAAAATGTCTGCTGGCCTTGAATTCTTTTACGGCGGCGCCCCGCAGCACATGCTCGATGGCCCAGATGCCCAGAGAGGACAGCCTTGCGGCCCGTTTGCTGGTGCCCAGGTATTTTGCCTTATAGATCTGATTGTAAAAGCAGTAGAGCATGAAGTCGATCAGATCGGGCACTACGGCTTCCGCCCCTTCCGATTCCAGAAGTTCAACCAGATGATTGTTCCCCACGGGGGAGAATTTTACAAGAATCTCACCTACTATGCCGACTCTTGGCTTTTTCTCGTCACGGATCTCAATCCGGTCAAAATCCCGAATGATCTGTTTGCACATTTTTTGAAATTTCAACAGACTGATATGTTTGGCGGACACGAATTGTTGTACTGGTTTCAGCCATTTTTGGTGCAGGGCGTCCACGCTGCCGGCCACTTTCTCATAAGGACGCATGCGGTAAACGCAGCGCATAAAAATGTCGCCGAACTCGGCGGCCACTGCGGCTCGCAGCAGCAGATCCGCGTTCAGATGGAATCCCGGATTGCTCTCAATGCCGGCCAGATTCAGCGAGATCACGGGAATCTGGGCCATACCGGCCTTTTGCAGGGCGCGCCTGATGAATCCCACATAGTTGGTGGCGCGGCAGCCGCCGCCAGTCTGAGTCATAATGATGGCGGTTTTGTTCAGGTCGTATTTGCCCGACAAAAGCGCCTCCATGATCTGACCCACCACCAGAAGAGAAGGATAGCAGGCATCGTTGTTGACATATTTCAGTCCCACATCCACGGAATGTTTATTGTCGTTGTTAAGCACCTCAAAGTGATAGCCGCAGGCGTTGAAAGCGGGCTCCATAATCTCAAAGTGTATGGGAGACATCTGGGGACAAATGATGGTATAGTCCCGGCGCATCTTTTCTGTAAAGGCTGCCTTTTCGATGGCAGCGGAACGCAGAGTGCGCTGTTGATGCATTTTTTCACGCACCCTGATGGCGGAGAGCAGGGATCGCACGCGGATCCTTGCGGCGCCCAGATTATTTACTTCATCGATCTTTAAACAAGTATAAATCTTGCCGGAACCGGATAAAATATCATTGACCTGATCCGTGGTAACGGCGTCCAGACCGCATCCGAAAGAGTTTAACTGGATCAGATCCAGATTGTCCACCGTCTTTACGAAACTTGCCGCGGCGTAGAGGCGGGAATGGTACATCCACTGGTCCGATACGATCAGCGGCCTTTCCGGATGGCCCAGATGGGATACGGAATCCTCCGTCAGCACCGCAATGTCAAAGGAAGTGATAAGTTCTGGAATGCCGTGGTTGATCTCGGGGTCCACATGGTAAGGACGGCCTGCCAGAACGATGCCGCGTTTCCCAGTCTTTTTGAGGTAGGCGAGTACTTCTTCTCCCTGCCTCTGCATGTCTTTGCGCGTATTGTCAAGCTCTTCCCAGCCGGCCCTGGCTGCTGCCTTTACTTCTTCTACGGGCAGTTCTGTAAACTCCCGAAGGAGCGCCTGTGTAACAGTGTCCAGGTCACGGAAGGAGAGAAAGGGATTGCGCAGGCGCATTTTGCCCTCGCTGATCGCCTCCACGTTGTTTTTTATATTCTCGGAGTAAGAGGTGACGATGGGGCAGTTATAATGGTTATTTGCGCCTTCCACTTCATCGCGCTCATAGAACAGCGCGGGATAGAAAATAAAATCCACCTTCTGATGGATGAGCCACGTCACATGGCCGTGCGCCAGCTTGGCCGGATAGCATTCGGATTCGCTGGGGATGGATTCAATGCCCAGCTCGTAGATCTTACGGTTGGAACTGGGGGAAAGGATCACGCGGTACCCTAACCTGGTGAAAAAAGTATGCCAGAAAGGATAGTTTTCATACATATTCAGCACTCTGGGAATTCCCACAGTGCCCCTGGGCGCTTCATCCGCCTCCAGAGAAGGGTAGGAGAAGAGACGTTTTAATTTATATTCAAACAGATTGGGCACGTTGCCTGCGTTTTTCTGACCGCCGATGCCCCGCTCGCAGCGGTTCCCCGAGATGTAAGTGCGTCCGCCGGAAAATTTATTGATGGTGAGGCGGCAGCTGTTGGTGCAGCCCCGGCATTTTGACATGCTGGTTTCGTATTGCAGCTCGCAGAGCCTGCGGTAGGAGAGCATAGTCGTATCGCTTCCCTCTTCATAGCGTTCTCTGGCGATCAGCGCCGCGCCGAATGCGCCCATGATACCGGCGATGTCCGGGCGTATTGCCTCGCATCCCGCGATCTTTTCAAAGCTTCTGAGAACCGCGTCATTGTAGAAGGTTCCGCCCTGCACCACGATATTTTTGCCCAGCTCTGCGGCATCGGAAACTTTGATGACCTTAAAGAGGGCGTTCTTGATCACAGAGTAAGCCAGTCCCGCTGAGATATCCGCCACGCTGGCGCCCTCTTTCTGCGCCTGCTTTACCTTGGAATTCATAAACACAGTGCAGCGGGTTCCCAGATCGATGGGATGTTCGGCAAAAAGCGCCGCGTTGGCAAAATCCTGTACGCTGTAATTTAAGGATTTCGCAAAGGTTTCTATGAAAGAGCCGCAGCCCGAGGAACAGGCCTCATTCAGCTGTACGCTGTCCACCGTCCGGTTCCTGATCTTGATGCACTTCATGTCCTGGCCGCCGATGTCCAGAATGCAGTCCACATCGGGATCAAAAAACGCGGCGGCGTAGTAGTGAGCCACTGTCTCAACTTCCCCGTCGTCCAGTAAAAACGCCGCTTTCATCAAAGCCTCCCCATAGCCGGTGGAACAGGAGCGCACAATGCGCACATCCTCAGGGAGGCGCTCGTAGATATCTTTTAAAGAGCGGATCGCGGTTTTTAAAGGGCTGCCATCGTTGCTGCTGTAGAAAGAGTAGAGCAGGGAGCCGTCTTCCCCCACCAGAGCGATCTTCGTGGTGGTAGAACCGGCGTCAATGCCCAGAAAAGCGTTGCCTTTGTATTCGGAAAGCTTCGCCGTGCCAACGTGATGTCTGCCATGGCGCGCTTTGAAGCGATCGTAGTCCTCCTGGTCTGTGAACAAAGGTTCCATCCGCTCCACCTCAAATTCCATTTTGATGTGAGAGGAAAGTTTGTCCGTCATCTCCTTCATGGAATAAGTTACGGTATCTTTTGCGTTCAGGGCGGAGCCGATAGCCGCGAAGAGGTGAGAGTTATTGGCATCGATCACATGTTCCTCGTCCAGCTTTAACGTGCGGATAAAAGCGGCCTTCAGTTCCGACAGAAAGTGCAAAGGACCGCCTAAAAAGGCGACATGTCCGCGGATAGGTTTGCCGCAGGCCAGCCCGGAGATCGTCTGGTTTACCACCGCCTGGAAGATGGAAGCGGACAGATCTTCCTTGGTGGCGCCCTCGTTGATCAGAGGCTGGATATCAGTCTTTGCAAACACGCCGCAGCGCGCCGCAATGGAATAGAGAGAACGGTAATTTTTGGCATACTCGTTCAGACCGGAGGCATCCGTCTGCAAAAGGGACGCCATCTGGTCGATAAAAGAACCCGTGCCGCCGGCACAGATCCCGTTCATGCGCTGTTCTACATTGCCGCCCTCAAAATAAATGATTTTTGCATCCTCGCCGCCCAGTTCGATAGCGACATCGGTTTTGGGAGCCAGCTCCTTTAAAGAGGTGGCAACGGCGATGACTTCCTGCGTGAAAGGGACTCCCAGATGATTTGCCAGCGCAAGGCCGCCGGAACCCGTGATCACAGGGTTTAACGACAGATCTCCAAGCCGCGCATACGCTTTATTCAACAAAGAGGAAAGCGTTTCCCTGATATTGGCATAGTGACGCTCATAATCGGAAAACAGGATATTGTGATTCTTGTCCAAAATTGCAACCTTGACGGTGGTGGAACCGATATCAATGCCAAGAGCAGCAGTTTTGCCGTTATTTTCCATGAAACTCACCCTTCCTGTGGTTAGAAATTCGACATTCCCTGACATTATAGTACACAAACCATCAAAATGCAACGAACAATACCTGTTAAATATTTCTTAAAAACCTGATTTTTCTATAAACTTGGAAATGGCTGGTTGCCTTATGGGAGCGGGAATGATAAAATGTATTCATAAAGTTTTTTGAAAATGACAACCTGTATCGCGCGAAAGGAACAATGATCTTATGAGCAAATGGGAAAAGAAATTTGGAAAATATGCTATCAGGAATCTGTCTCTGGTTTTGATCCTGTGTTATGTCGTGGGATATGTGATCCATTTGATTAATGAACAGTTCCTGCTGTATCTGACCCTGAATCCCTATGCGATCCTGCACGGTCAGATCTGGAGGATCTTTACATGGATCATTGTGCCTCCCGGTTCCCCGAATCTCTTTACCATCATCATGCTGCTCTTTTATTACAACCTGGGCACGTCTCTGGAGCGGACATGGGGCACATGGCGCTATAACGTGTATCTGTTGTCCGGCATGTTATTTACGGTGATCGGCAGTTTTGTCTGGTTTGGGATTCAGATCATCTCTGCCGGAGGGCTAAGCGGCCAGGCCGCGTCTTATATTTCCAGCTACGCATCGCTGTACTTTAGCACATATTACATTAACATGTCCATCTTTTTAGCGTTTGCGGCGACCTTTCCCAATGTGCAGGTCCTGCTGATGTTTGTGATTCCCGTCAAGGTGAAATGGCTGGGGATCATCTACGGGGTTCTTCTTGTCTGGGAGTTTGTGTTTGCGGGCAATCTGATGGTCCGGATCGCAATTCTCTCTTCGCTGCTCAATTTCGTGATATTTTTCTTCACCGCCAGAAGTCATATCCATATGTCGCCAAAGCAGGTGAAGCGCAGGGCGGAATTCAAACAGGATATCAGGCGAAACCCGAAGATCACCGTTCACAAATGCGCTATCTGCGGTAGAACGGACGAGGATGATCCCGCGCTGGAATTTCGATTCTGTTCTAAATGCAATGGAAATTATGAGTATTGTCAGGAGCATCTCTTTACGCATACTCATGTGAAGTGACAAAGGGAGAGGTTTATGGACAGAGAAGTATTGTTTGCCCGCACGCTGGAGCAGGTGCGCAGACTGGCAAAAGACCAGGGGGGCTATGTCAGCGAAGCGCAGGTGAGGGATGCATATAAGGAGCAGGAACTCTCCGAGGAACAGATCAAAATGGTGTTGGACTA
This sequence comes from uncultured Acetatifactor sp., assembly GCA_947629645.1. GTDB lineage: Bacteria > Bacillota > Clostridia > Lachnospirales > Lachnospiraceae > Acetatifactor. The sequence continues at coordinate 8,563 of CANREV010000050.1, forward strand.
TCTGGTGCAGCGAAAGATAGGTATCGGGGCGCCGATAGATGCGGATGATGATCTGACGGAGCAGGAGCGCAGTTATCTGCAGGATTATCTGGACGAGATCAGTGCGCTGCCTGTCTATAACCAGGGACAGATAGAAGCTTACACCATAGCGGCTATGGCAGGCGAGGAGGATGCCCGAAAGAAGCTGACGGAGATCTATCTGAAAGATGTGGTGGATATCGCAAAACTTTATACGGGACAGGGAGTGCCGCTGGAAGACCTGATCGGTGAGGGAAATCTGGCGCTTTCCTTTGGAACCGGTATGCTGGGCAGCCTGGAGAGCCACAAGGAGGCGCAGGGGATGCTGGCAAGGATGATCATGGACGCCATGGAGGCGCATATCCGTGAGAATGAGGTTAATGAGAAGACGGATAAAAAGGCGGCGGCTCAGGTGAACCGCGTGGCGGATAAAGCAAGGCAGCTGGCTGAGGAACTGAACCGGAAAGTGACGCCGGAGGAACTGGCGGATGAAACAGGGCTTTCCATAAAGAGTATCCGGGATGCCATGCGGGTGAGCGGATTTAAGATCGAGGATATTGTAGATGCAGCAGACAGTTTATGAAGACCGAAAGTACAGTATGCAGGATGTGAGCAGGATTTATATCGGGAGCAGATATACGATCGGAGAGATCCTTTTGGCGGAGGATATCCTGTTTAAATTCCGCATGATCGTGGAACGCTATGTCCTGCCGGAGGCGGACAGGGACGATACGCTGGAGACCCATCTGTATTATCTGGAAAAGGATAAGTTCCTGGTACAGACTTATAAGCAGATGAAAGCGAAAGTCAGGGTCAATGTGATCGAAGAAAGAAAAAGCCTGTTCGGAAAGACTAAAAAAGAATATGTGACCAAAGTGCTTACCATGGACGAACTGGTATCGATGCCTGTTTCGGAGAAAGAGCGCAGAGGAATGGTAATACAGGAACTTTCCGTCAGTAAGCTGGCCCTCACCGGTTTGTGAGCGCGGCTGCGGGGCCAAAGACGGGAATACAGGCTGACTTAAAAAATGTACGCTAAAGCGCACAGGAGGTTATAAAGAATGAAAATAGAAGAATTGTCCGCTTATGAAGTGATCGAGAAGAAGGAGATCACGGATATCAAAAGTACCGGCTATCTGGTGCGCCACAAAAAGACAGGCGCAAGAGTAGTATTGCTGGAGAACGATGATGAGAACAAGGTGTTCTATGTGGGGTTTCGCACGCCGCCCAAAGATTCCACGGGCACGGCTCATATCTTAGAGCATTCCGTACTCTGCGGTTCTAAAGAGTTTCCGCTGAAGGATCCCTTTGTGGAGCTGGTGAAGGGGTCGCTCAATACATTCCTCAACGCCATGACTTATCCGGATAAGACGGTATATCCCGTTGCCAGCTGTCATGACAAAGATTTTCAGAACCTGATGTATGTTTATCTGGATGCGGTGTTCTATCCGAATATTTACAAGAACGAGTCTATTTTCCGCCAGGAGGGATGGCATTACGAGCTGGATGATGAGGGAAAGCTTTCCTATAACGGTGTGGTCTACAACGAGATGAAAGGGGCTTTTTCCTCTCCTGACGATGTGCTGGAAAGGGAGATCATCAGCTCGCTTTATCCTCACACTGCCTACGGGTGGGAGTCGGGCGGAGATCCGAATGTGATACCGGATCTTACCTATGAGCAGTTTCTGGATTTTCACAGGCGTTATTATCATCCCTCCAACAGCTACATTTATCTCTACGGCAATATGGATATGGCGCAGAAGCTCGCCTTTATCGATGAGCATTATCTCTCCGCCTTTGAACCGATGGAAATCGATTCCGCCATCGGGGAGGAAAAAGCGTTTTCGGCTCCCGTCAGGCGTTTGGAGGAGTATCCCATAAACGAGGGGGAGGATGAGGAGGAGAACACTTTCCTTTCCTTTAATGTGTCTGTGGGAAACAGCCTGGACAGAGAGCTTTATGTGGCTTTTCAGATTTTGGATTACGCCCTTTGTTCCGCTCCCGGCGCGCCGTTAAAACAGGCTTTGGTGGAAGCCGGCGTTGGCAAGGACGTATACAGCATTTTTGAAAACGGCATCAGACAACCCTATTTCAGCGTGGTGGCGAAAGGCGCTTCGGTGGAAAAAGAAGGGCAGTTTGTGGAGATCATCCGGAAGGTGCTCTCCCAGCTGGCGGAGAAAGGGTTTGACAAAAAAGCGCTTTTAGCGGGCATCAATTATTACGAATTTAAATACAGAGAGGCGGATTTCGGTTCTTATCCCAAGGGCTTGATGTACGGCTTGCAGATACTGGACAGCTGGCTTTACGATGACAGACAGCCCTTTATCCACATTGCGGCGAACGATACCTTCAGTTTTTTGAGAAAGCAGACTAAAACGGGGTATTTTGAGAATCTGGTACAAAAGTATCTTTTGGATAATTCTCACTGCGCAGTGGTCATCTTAAAGCCGCAGGCGGGCCTTCTTAAAAAGCGGGAGGAAGCGCTTGACGCGAAACTGGCAGGGATCAGGGAGGCCATGAGCGGAGAAGAACTGGCGCAGGTGAAAAAAACCTTTGAAGCGCTGAGAGCCTTTCAGGAGTATGAGGAGACGCCGGAGGAACTGGCGAAGATTCCTCTTTTAACCAGAGAGGACATGAAGAAGGAGGCAGCCGGTTTTGTCAATGAGGAGCGGACGGTTGCCGGTACGCCTCTTCTGTATCATGATATCGATACCAACGGCATCGGTTATCTGCGGCTCATCTTTCGCTGTCAGCAGATACCGGAGGCGTACTTCCCCTATATCGGGCTTTTAAAGGGTTGCCTGGGGCTTTTAAACACGGAGCATTTCTCATATGGCGATCTGTTTAATGAGATGAATCTGGTAACGGGCGGGATGGCCGCGGTGAACAACGCCTATGCCAGAGTGGAGGATCCCGACCAGTGCACGCTCACATTGGAGATCAAAACGAAAGCGCTCTACGAAAATCTGGCCCAGGCTGTGGAGCTGATGGGAGAGATTATTCTGACCAGCGATTTCGGGGATGCCAAACGGCTGCGTGAGATCTTGGCGGAGGGCAAATCGAGGATGCAGGCCCAGATGATCTCCGGAGGGCACAATGTAGCCGCCGGCAGGGCATTGTCATATGGCAGCGTATCCGGCGCGGTAAGCGAGATCGTATCCGGCATCCCGCTCTATCGTCTGACGTCTCAGCTGGATCAGGATTTTGAGGCGAAGAAGGAAATGCTGACAGAACGGCTGCAGACGCTTAGCCGGATGATTTTCAGACCGGAGAACCTTATGGTGGACCTTGTGGCGGAAAAACAGGCTGTGGAATTGCTCAAGGAGCCTGTGGCGGCCCTGAAGGAGAGATTATATACCTGCCAGGTTCAGAAGGAAGATTATATTCCGGAAGTGAGCCGCAAAAACGAAGGTTTTATGACATCGGGACAGGTGCAGTATGTGTGCCGCGCCGGGAACTTTAGAAAAAAGGGCCTGCCTTATCAGGGGGCGCTTCGCGTGCTGAAGGTCATCGAGGGATACGAGTATCTGTGGATGAATGTCCGTGTAAAGGGCGGGGCCTATGGATGCATGTGCACCTTCGGAAGGACCGGCGAGTGTTACTTTGTGTCCTATCGGGATCCCCATCTGGGAAAGACGCTGGAGGTCTTTGAGAAGGCGGCTGACGCCATCGCGGCGTTTGAAGCGGACGAGCGCACCATGGCCCAGTATATTATCGGCGCTATCAGCGCTTTGGATATGCCCGTGAATCCGGCGGCTAAGGGTCTGCAGTCTCTGAGCGCGTACATGACCGGCATCACGGAACAGATGATGCAGAAAGAGCGGGACCAGATCCTCGCCGCAACTCCGGAAACCATCCGGAGCCTGGCGGATTATATCAGGGCGTTTATGGAAGAGGATCTTATGTGCGTTGTGGGAAATGCCCAGAAGATCAGGGCAAAAGAGGATAAGTTTATGCGCGTGGAGAATCTGTTTTAAATGGTGGCGATACTGTGAGTAATGAGAAAGGCATGGTGGGGGAATGAGCGATATTTTTAACAATGAATTATTTGAAGCGTTTGCTTCGGCATCGGACAATGTATACATCTATGTGTGCGATATGGAGATTGACGTTTCCAGGTGGTCAAAAGCGTCTGTGGAATACTTTGGCCTTGAGGGCGAGTATATTAAAGACGCGGCGAATGTCTGGGCGGAGCATGTTCATCCGGAGGATCTGGATGTCTATATGGAGGACATCAGCAGTGTGTTCTCGGGTGCAAAGCGCTACCATGACTGCCAGTACAGGGCGCGAAACCGTCTGGGCGAGTATGTGTGGGTGGAGTGCAAGGGCAGCGTTATCAGGGATTCAGATGGGAATCCGAAAATCTTTGCCGGGCTGATGACGAGGATCGACGGGCAGAGTAAATATGACACCCTTACAGGGCTTTTGACAACGCCGGAGCTGCGCCATTTTGATTTTTCGGTATTGTCCGGGACGGCGCTGCTGATCGGGCTGGACGGTTTTCGGAAGGTTGTGGGCAATTACGGCTACAATACGGCGGACGAGATCCTGATCGAATTTGCCCAACGGATCAAGGAATTGTGTGAACCGGAGTGGAAAGTGTTTCGGTTCAGCGGCGATGAGTTCATGGTGGTCGCTTTCGGCGCGGATAAGGCGAAAATGACGGCGTACTATGAGAATTTGTGCAGGGAGACAGAGACGATCGAGTTAAAGAATAAGCAGCGGATCAATCTTTCCGCATCGGCGGGCGGCGCGCTTTTTCCGCAGGATGCGTCTTCCAGGGAGGAACTTATCAATAAGCTGGAGCACTCGCTGGAGCATGCGAAGAATAACCAGAGGGGCACGCTTGTGTTTTTCTCGGAGGAGATCGCCAGAAAACACGAGAGAGGCTTGGCGCTGCGGGAGGATTTGAAACAGTGCATCAGGCAGAGTTATAAAGGCTTCGAGCTGTATTTTCAGCCTTTTGTCATGTCGGGGACAAACACCATTACGGGCTGTGAATGTCTGCTTCGCTGGAAAGGTGAAAAAGTCAGGGATTCTTATCCCATGGAGTTTATCAAAGTGCTGGAGGATTACGGCGATATCAGGGAAGTGGGTTACTGGGTCATGGAACAGGCCATCAGGCAGCAGGTATCATGGCGCGATACTTATGGGGAATTGCGCGTGAGTTTTAACGTATCCTACCAGCAGTTTCTGGATGAAACTTTCGAGAGCAGGCTGGCTGCCTGCGCAGAGAAGTATGGGGTGAATCCGGAATATATCATTATTGAATTGACGGAGAGCTGCCAGGTGGACAATCCGGAGGAGCTTTCGGCAACCTTTGACAGGCTGCGCGCGAGGGGCTTTAAGATAGCGCTGGATGATTTCGGAACAGCGTACGCTTCCCTGGAAATGCTCAAATGTCTGCATGTGGACTACATCAAGATCGAACATTCCTTTGTCAGGGAATTGTCCGAGCCGGGGCACGATATCGATTATGTTATCATCGATAATCTGCTTGAGATGTGCAAGCGGCTGGGTTATGATTCCATCGTGGAGGGTGTGGAGAACGATAAGGTGGCGGCCATTGTGGGTGAGATGAACGCAACGCTGCTGCAGGGCTACTATTATTCCAGACCAGTGTGCAGGACGGATTTTGAAAAGCTGCTGGACGCGGACAGAGGAGCAGCGTGAGGTGAAGGTTTGCCCGCGATATGCGAGAGGTATAGAATAGATATGAAATACAGATTCGACCGATATCATAATCAAATCTCTCAGCTTGGCTATGGCTGTATGAGATTCAGTAAAAAGGGAAGCGGCATCGATTACGAGAAGGCGGAAAAGGAAGTTCTTCTGGCCATTGAAAAGGGCGTCAATTATTTTGACACCGCCTATATTTATCCCGGCAGCGAGGAATGTCTCGGCCGGATTCTGGCGGAAAACAACTGCCGCGATAAGGTCTATATCGCGACCAAGCTTCCCCAGTACCTTCTGCGTTCCTCTGGCGGGATCGACAAAATTTTTACGGAGGAGCTTTCCCGTCTTCGCACGGATCACATCGATTATTACCTGATGCATATGTTTACGGATTACGCGGAATGGGAGCGACTGAAGGCTTTTGGGATCGAGGACTGGATTAGGCGGCGCAAGTCGGAAGGCAGTATCCGGAATATCGGATTTTCCTATCACGGCGACACGGAAATGTTCTTAAAAATTCTGGACGCTTACGACTGGGATTTCTGCCAGATCCAGTATAATTATCTGGACGAACATACTCAGGCGGGACAAAAGGGTCTGAAAGCGGCGGCGGAAAAAGGGATCCCGGTCATCATTATGGAGCCCCTGCGGGGAGGAAAACTGGTCAATCTTCCGGATCAGGCGAAAAAGGTCCTCGCCTCTGATCCGAAGGGCTATACCGCCGCTGAACTGGGACTGCGCTGGCTGTGGAACCAGCCGGAAGTCACCTGTGTGCTCTCCGGTATGAATTCCGAGGCCATGGTGGAGGAAAATGCCCGTATCGCGTCCGAGGCGGAACCGGGCCATCTGGACCAGAAAGATCTTGAGATCATCGATCAGATCAGGCAGATGATCCGCGAGCGGGAAAAGGTCGGCTGTACCGGGTGCCGGTACTGTATGCCGTGTCCGCGGGGAGTGGATATTCCGGGCAATTTCTATTATTACAATCTGATGTCTATGGAGAAAAAATCCTCCGCGCGTTTCGAGTTCGCGCAGAATATGGGACTGCGCAAAGAACCCGGTTTTGCGTCTCTGTGCATCGGATGCGGAAAGTGCGAACAGCATTGCCCTCAGCATATCAATATCCGTGAGAAACTGAAGGAAGCCGACCGCGCCCTAAGGCCCCTTCCGTATAAGCTGGGCATTGACGCCGCGCGGAAGTTTATAATCCGTTAAAACAATATTGCGGAAAGAAACGGGGAGATACATGAAAGAAAAGCAGGACTTTAAATCAGGTTTCGTGACATTGATCGGCAGACCGAACGTGGGGAAATCCACTTTGATGAACAGGCTGATCGGGCAGAAGATCGCTATCACTTCCCGCAAGCCCCAGACAACCAGAAACAGGATTCAGACGGTGCTGACGCTTGAGGAGGGGCAGATCGTGTTCTTAGATACCCCCGGCATCCACAAGGCCAAAAATAAGCTGGGGGATTATATGGTCAACGCGGCGGAAAAAACGCTGGAGGAAGTGGATGTGATCCTGTGGCTGGTGGAGCCCACCGACTACATCGGGGCGGGAGAGCGGCATATCATTGAACGGCTTAAAAAGACGAGGACGCCGGTCATCCTTGTGATTAATAAGACGGACACGGTAAAGAAGGAAGAGGTTCTGACCTCGATCAACGCCTATCGGCAGGAACTGGAGTTTCAGGAGATCGTTCCGGTGTCGGCTCTTAAAGGGAACAATACGGCTGAGCTGGTCAAGTGTATCCTGAAATATCTGCCTTACGGTCCGGCATTTTATGATGAGGATACTGTGACCGATCAGCCCATGCGCCAGATCGTTGCGGAGCTGGTCAGGGAAAAGGCGCTGAGGCTTTTGGAGGACGAGATCCCGCACGGCGTGGCAGTAACCGTGGAAAGTATGAAAGAGAAAGGAAAGATCTGCCATATTGAGGCTACTTTGATCTGCGAGCGGGAATCCCATAAGGGGATCATTATCGGCAAAGGCGGCCAGATGCTCAAACAGATCGGTACCGCCGCCCGCATTGAAATTGAGAAAATGCTGGAAATGCAGGTAAATCTGAAGCTTTGGGTAAAGGTGAGAAAAGACTGGAGGGACAGTGACATTTTGTTAAAAAATTTCGGATATCACTCAAAGGATCGTTAAACGGGAGAGGAAATCCGGCGAATAGAAAAAGGAAAAATGCAGACCCTAACATGGCAGGAAAAGTTACGATCAGGGGGATGCGGAAAATGGATTTAAAATACTGGAAGCAATTTGAACACAGCGGAAAGATCGAGGATTATCTGACATTCAAGGCCTGCGGCAGCAAGCGGGACAGCGAATGGAAAAATGCGGGAAATGACGGCGGGGCGGGAGAGGACACCGATGCAGGGATATATCAGCGTAACAGGGATCGTATTAAAGCAGACCCCTGTGGGGGAATACGACAGACATATTAGTCTGCTGACAAAAGAGAAGGGAAAGATCTCCGCCTTTGCCAGAGGCGCCAGAAAATCCGGAAGCCGCCTGGCTGCGGCTACCAATCCTTTCGCTTTTGGGATTTTTAAGCTCTACGAGGGGAAAAGTTCTTATACCGTGGCGGAGGCGGAGATACAGAATTATTTCGAGGAGCTTAGAACGGATTACATCGGGGCGTACTACGGTATGTATTTTGCGGAGATCGCGGATTTTTATACCAGAGAGAACAACGATGAGCGGGAAATGTTGAAACTTTTGTATCAGACCCTCCGCGCTCTCATTGCCCCTTCTCTTCCGGACCCGCTGGTCCGTTGTATTTACGAGTGCAAGGCAATCGCGGTAAACGGGGAATTTCCGGGAGCCCCCGCGGATCAGAGCCTGGAGGAATCCACGGTCTATGCCCTGCAGTACATAGCAGCCAGTTCCATTGAGAAACTTTACACATTCACTGTAACAGAAACGGTATTAAAGCAGCTGCAGCAGGTGGCGGCGCAGTATATGAAGAGGTTTGTGGGAAAAGAATTCAAAAGCCTTGAAGTTCTGCAAACTCTGTGTTGAAAAAAATATGGGTTTTTGATACAATTACTTAGCACAGCAGGATTTGCCTGAGGCAGTTTACCAGGCGGAAACGTGTTGAAATGTGGCGTGTCGGAGTGGGGAATGATATGAGAAAAATCGGAAAAACGGCGTGGTGTATTGCGCTTATGACACTGATGATGACAGGCTGCGGAGCGGCAAAAGTACCTGACGCGGTAGATAAGCCTGCGATTGCCATCGCGAAGTCCGGTGAGGTCACAGAGTATCTTGTGACGGACTTTTTTGAAAAGCCATGGTATGCTGTCACGGAACTGCGCGCTATGGCTGTGGAAGAAGCGGCGCAGTATAATACGGAAAACCAGAAAGGGAAAGACGTTCCCGTGACGGTGGAGGCGGTGGAAAAGCTGGACGATGGATCGGACCGCATCCGCGTGGTCTACCGATACGATAACGCGGACAGTTACACGGGCTTTAACGATGACAGCCTCTTTTACGGCACTGTGGGGCAGGCGGCGTTAAAGGGTTATTCCGTCAATGTCGCACTCAAAAGCGTCAGGGAGAATGGATCCGCCGAGGAGAAGCAGTTGGAACAGGCTACAGATCAATATCTTATTATTGCTCCGGCGGGCGTGTATGTATACTGCCCCGGAAAGGTGGAATATATCAGCGAAGGCGCTTCCGTTGCGGAAGACGGCAGCGTGGATACCACACAGGCGCAGGAGAGCGTTTATATCCTGCTAAAATAGGATCGCGGCGGCAGGTGCGGCTTTTGATGTAAAAAGCAGTATATGAGAAATGGAAGGTAGTGTCAAGTGATATATGAAAAACTGAGCTAAAAAAAACAGGCTCTGATGAACCTTGAAAAATGCAGATATT
>CANREV010000051.1 GCA_947629645.1 uncultured Acetatifactor sp.
AATGCACACATTTCCTGCTAACAATTATAGAGATAATTGTTGGTGGAAGGAATCCACCCCGAAATTAGGCGCTTACTATAAATGTGCATCTAAAGCATTAACAGGTGGATTTCAAATGCGTATTGGCGGAACCGACTCCACGAAACAATCACGCGGTAGGGTAATTTATAAGAAATATTTTTGATATATGCACAAATAAAAAAATAATCTATGAAATAAATAAAAATATTTTTGAAATTTGATGATTTTTTTAAAAATATGTGGTATAGTTTTTACATACAGTATTTGACTGTGATTAAAAATTACAGCAGAAACTGCACAAAGCAATTTTTAAAAATGACGATTTACATCAGAAAATATGAATATAGAACATTTAGAAATACATTCAGATGCTTTTGACGATGCAGTGGAAGATATTAAACAAAGGAATCTTTCAAGAAATAGTATGCAAAACTTATTATAAATATGGAGCCAGAAAAGAAAATAAATTCAAAAGGGCAATAATACATATTTGGAGATTAATAATAAAGTATATCAGGCTAATGAGACTGCATGCAGATGATTGTGAGTGCGGTAAGCAGTAACGCGACAGATTGCAAAAGCTTGGACATTGGACATTTTGCTAGTAATAAGAGTGTGACAGCAATATTAGACGGTAATCGTTTCTTTCAAAGATACGCCTGCATTGTAGGAAGTACAGGTAGTGGAAAATCTTATACGATTGCAGATATTTTAGAGAAAGCGGATCAATTACCATATGCTAATATGATTGTTTTTGAATTACATGGGAAATATAATAAGTTATCTTACGCAGACCAGATAAAGATTTGTGATGAACCGGAGATAAATGTGTTGTCGCAGGCGATGTAATTGTGTTACCATCGAAGATGATGCTTGATAAACCGAAAGAAAACCTAAGAGTGCAACTATTGATTTTTGGGATCGGTGGTATGATGGAAAACAGACTGCCTTTAATATTGATGCGGTGACATTAAACTTGATAAAGCAGTCGAGAGGATAAGATACCTAAAAAATCAGTAATGGATAATTAAATGTTATCCGTTGAATGTGACTTATAGGAGAATTCGGGATTATGTTCAAATGATTGGTCAACAAAGGTTGATGATAGAATTCAAAAAGTGGTAGTTAAGTTTTTAACAGCATAGATACAGTGGATTTTACTTTATATCCACTGTATCTATGGTATCCTTGGGCGTAGACAAAGAATCAACGAAATAATTGTGTAAGTTCCTCAAAAAAATATTGATAACTGCATCGTCCCAAGTTGAAAACCTCATCGCATATGTTCGAGATATAGTCAGGACAATTTTTTAGTTGATAAATTATATTGTTTATCATTTTTTCGCTATAAAAGTGATGAGATAACTTTGCAATTTCTTTTATGTCGTTTTCAGTTACTGAAATTAATGAAAGGAACGAATCTTTAAAATGTTTATTATCCATTTGATATGCTTGGCCAGCATAATAACCAGCTAAAATTGCATAATATATTCCTTCACCTGTTATTGGATTTGCATAACCGGCTGCATCACCAATTAAAATAATATTATTATATGGATGCATTAATTGGTTGGCAATATCGCCAATTGGCAGAAAAGCGCCTCGTAGCCCCAAGGAACTGGAAATGCCCAATTTTGTACATAACTTTGAGTGTTCTGTAAATGCTTGTTTATATGCAGTATTTTCAGCTAAGACTCCAGTACCTATAATAGTACTATTTTTGTTGGACAATATCCAGTTATAGCCAAAGGGTATGTTGGCAAAGTCAAAATATATTTTATCCAAGCATGCAAGAGATGAATTATTAGGATATATATTAATTGAGTTTTGCAAACAAAATCCTTTTTTGATATCTGCAACACCAATTTTTTTCCGTATTGGACTAAAAATCCCATCGGCCGCGATAAGGACATTATAAGATAATATGTCTCCGTTCATTAAAATAAGATTATTATGCTCAGGAATAAACTCCGAAAAAGTGGTTTGTTCAAAAATATGTACCCCGGCTTTCTTACAAGCTAAAAGAAGTTCGTAGTCAAACTGTTCCCTTTCGACTAATATAAGAGGATATTCTAAAGTAATTTCACACTTTGTGTTATGTTGCGAAAATAAACATATTTTATTTGTGTTTACATACTTGTCAAAATTAAAACTAGGTAATATTTTTTTAATCATTTGGATTGTTTTTTGTGTGATAATTCCGGCACAGAGTTTGGGACGCGGGAAAAATGATTTATCTATTATACAGATTGATTTATTAAAGGTTGAAAGAACAAGTCCTGCTGCAGTTCCTGCTGGACCACCCCCGACAATTACAATATCGTAATACATAGATAATTCTCCTTTCATAAATGAGGTTATAAAATGGCAAATCGTTGCAATAGAAGAAGTAAGAATTATATAAAGAATTTTTTGTTTAAAATAATTACATTACTTAAAAGTTTTTTATTAAATTTATTAAATAAAATAAGATATATAAGAAAAATGGTTTTTGAATTAAAAATAAAAGAAATGAAAAAACAGCCACTTAAAAAGGGGTTTATTGTCCTTTCAAAAATGTCACCAAAATGGATTTTTCTTGCGTTAGCAGTTAATTGCGTAATTGGATTTTTTATATTATATCTCCATCATCTTTTTGAAAAATTTGGGATACATGTAGTTTGTATAACAATTTGTATGTCCTTGACAATAATTATTGGACGAAAGTATATAAATGTAATCTCTCTATTAGATATAGAAATTGGGAAAAAAAATACAAGTGAGAACACTGAACTAAGAACCATTTACACGTGTTTCAAAAATTATGCATTCCATAGGTTAAATATCCTTTTTGGCATTGTAATTCCTTGTATCTTCTTTTGGAGTATTTTCAAGCAAAACTATTTATCATTTGATATAGTTGGATTTTATGGAATTTTTATCATTAGTATTACTCTTTTTATGAGCATTCTTGGGTATGTTGAGTATATGTGGATGCTTTGGCTGCTATATCGAATAGCGCATTGTAAACATTTTTGCTATAATAAATGCAATCCTTCCCAGACACCGTTTCTTATTTATATAGCAAATATTACCAACTATGCTAAATGGTTTTTCTTGGTAGAAAGTTTTATATATATATTTGAGTATTTTATTTTGATCCCACGGGAAAATTTATCTATAAAAGAAATTCAAATGCCTGATAACTTATCATTTATTATAACATGGATTTTCTTATTAATTGTGCTTGTTTTGGCATTCCCTGTCATTGTTATTCTGCAAGAAACACTGATGACTCGAATAATTGATAATTTGAAACAAGAGCAAATACAAGTCCTTTCGCTTTGTTTTAATATCACAAATAAATATTTATCTAATGAAACAATAGAACAAGCATATATGTGCAATTCCATGATGACAAATATAGTGTCTAGCAGTGATTATCCTATAAAGGCCCAGCGTTTTGGGCCGGCACTGATATCAGTTGCTACTTTTATGTTGCATACTGCAAACTTATTGTCTCTATTACCACAAATTCATAATTTAATTAGTCAATTTTAATGGTATTATATGAAAAAAGTTTTTCTTTTGCAATTTTCATGATTTCTGTAAAAAAAACATAAAATTCATCAAGACATTGTTTATTAACTTGCTGATTTGAAAATTGGTTTATTGATGATTCAACTTGATTTTCTATTACTTTCAAATCGCTTTGGACTATATTAAATATGTTATATTTTTTATATAATTGCAGCATATATGATATTGATTCTGGTGTTTTGTTTAATTCGCTCAAATGTTGTTTTTCTTTAGTGCTACACATGCCGTAAATATATGCTACAATCAAATTTTTTCTTGAACGTTCAAAATCAATATTGAAATGCCCCTTATGTAAGGATATATTTTCATATGAACTAAAGGGTTCTAAATCGTTCATTGCCTGAAATAAATAACCAACTTTATCTCCTATATCATTTAATAAATTCATTTGTTTATCGTTAGGAGTTTTATTTAATAAAAAACCTAGTAAAATGCTATTTTTAATTAAAGTAGAAGTTTCCATGGATATAATATTAGTTATTTTTTGGATATCATAACGTGAATTCGATGTAAGTGTTAACTCTTGCAAACACCCATTTGCCATTATATATAATGTTTTTGAAAGTATATTCATAGAAAAATTACCAAGAGCAGGATAATGAGCAGACATCTCATTTATTTTGTAAAAAGCCTTTCCTAAAAAATATATAGCAAAAATAATAGTTTCTTCTGGCGAATATTGTTTATGAAAAGCAGCATGATTATGACGTTTTTCATCTGCATCAATTAAATCGTCTATTATAATTGATGTTTTATGTATTATTTCAACACAAAGCGCTATTTCCGTGGCAGCATCTACACAAATTGTATCAATAGATTCCGCACCGATAGCAGCCCCCCAATAAACAAGGAGTGGGCGCAAATGATTACCGATTCTAAGTTGAACTGCCTTATTGTACGGTTTTTCCAATTCATCTAAAAAAGTAAGCCATTTTTTGTTAAATAATATATTCATAGAGCCGTTAGAATCACCCATAATAAAATTGTAATAAGACATCTCTATACTATGCATATCAAGTACCTCGTAAAAATGTTATAAATTAGTGTAAATCAAACAATGAAAATGCCAAGGTCTCTCAATAAATGACTTTTTGAATCCTACTATTCATTCCTATTTACCAATCATTTGAACATAATCCCGAATTCTCCTATAAGTCACATTCAACGGATAACATTTAATTATCTGATATTTTTAAAGTGGGCAATTCCAAATTAATCGAACTTTCCATACTCATTATAAGCGGAAATCTTTTCTGGGGTGCTTTGTGGCAAGAATGCTTCGTTGTTTGGAAACTGTTACATGCGTATATATTTCTGTAACATTAATTGAGCTGTGTCCTAACATCTCCTGAATATAGCGAATATCAACATCTGCTTCTAACAGGCTTGTCGCGAAGGTGTGTCGAAACATATGCGGGGTGATATGCTGGTCTATGGATGCCAGAGACGTATATTTGTTAATCATTCTGCGAACTGATTGATCTGACAGTGCTTTTCCAAGTTGATTTATGAAAAAATTCTTGCAGGATTGCCTCTTAGAACGAAAGTGATCGTTGTATTCCGTCAGGATATGGATAACTGATTCATTGCCTATTTGGATCCGCCGCTCTTTGCTGCCTTTTCCATAGATGAGGATGGTTCCATCGTACAAATTCACATCATTAACTTTTAAGGAACAAAGTTCGGATATTCTCATACCGGTAGCAAATAGCATCTCCACAACTGCTGCATCTCGAAGAGCATTCTCCTTTTGATAAGGAGTTTTTGCGGTTTCGCGCTGCCTGTATATTGTGGATAAAAATGTTTCAATAGTATGCAGAGGTATGGTTTTTGGCAGTATTACGGGCTCTCGGAAGTGTATCAGTGTTTTATTGAATGGATTATGGTCAATGATGTCCCTGTATTCAAGGTAATGGAATAGGGCTTTTAGGGACGCTATTTTGCGTTTGACAGTTTTGGGTTTATATAACTCATGTAGTTGGGCAATATACTGTTCCAATGTCTTGGGAGTAATCTCCGAAATAGTGAGATTGGTAATCTTTTCAGAAAACTGGCGTAAATCGATCCGGTATGCCTTTAATGTTTTTTCATCAAGGCATTTTTGCAGTTTGCAGTATTCCAAATAATTTTTGATGTAATCTTTCACGTTATTCATAAATTGAAGCTCCTTTGTTTTTTTAAATGCGTATATTGATTTTAAACCCTGTATCAGCACATTTCCATTGGTCAGGCAGACGCAATTTTCTCTGTTAGTAAAGGTTGCTGTCTGATTTTAACTTACTATGGATTATTTTCTTTAGAATTATCTGAAATTTATTCCCGACTTTATTCATGGCTTTATTCCCAATGTGTTATCATGAGTGTTGTGACAATTCCGTTTGAAAGAGTAAATAAGGTTGGAAATAAAGTTGGGAAAGATTGGAAGTAAAAAGCTTTAAACTCATGAAGTAAAAAAGTATTTTGGAAATGAGGAACAATCCGAACATTAAAACTACGGAACTTCATACTATACTGGGAGTGAGCGAAATAGTGGTGGAGAAGAACATATCTTTTTTAGGAAACGGATATATGGAGAGAGTGGAGGCAAAAAAGACAGGATATAGGAAAGCGCTATAAAGATTATGATGTGGAATCTTCTAAGTTCGACATTAATAAAATATTTATGTAAATCTACTAACCCAAAAAGATCCTTCCAAAATGATCCGGAGCAGATACCAGATTCTGATCGATCTGGATGAATCTCATGAGGATATCCTTATCCATGAGCAAAGTGCCCGGTTCAATGGCGTCTGTATGTTCAACATTACAAATACGATTGCAAAATATATGTCCGGCGGCATTCGGGCGGTAACCGAATATAAACGGAGCATTCATTCCGACAACGCCAGGCGCAAACCGGACGGATACGCGAAAGTTCGCATCACTATGCTATATGAAAAATATATTTTCTTATTTCAAATTTTGGGTTTCTTTAATTTTTTAATGGTTTTACCGAGAGGATTATTACATAAAACTTCTTTGATGTAAATAAAAAAATCGCTGCCGCTATTTCATGACATACAAAATGGGTTCATAAAGACGTTGATTAGAAGTTCATACTGATATGGGCATTGAATCCCCCTTTGGGGTCAGGTCGTCCCCAAAATGTTATTCCTGATCTTCTCCCACTTCTCTCAGTTTCTCCCGCAAGGTGTTCTCCAATCCCAAAAGAGCGGGAAGAAAACTGTCACGAATCAACAGGATCATTTCATCAATTTCATCTTCATTATAAAGATGCGCGGCGGTATTGTGTTTTTTTAACATTGCGAGCCAGACTGCGGAATCCTCTACAAAGCCGAACCGATATCCAAGCTGCAGGATTTCCCTAGGAGAACCCGTACCGGCTTCCTCCGCGCCGTGTATCCGCAGTATCGCCTGCAGCACCTTCCAGGCAAGCTCAAAAGTCAGGCAGAACTGTCCGATCACGCCCGTCCGATATATTTCATTATCATATGCCATTTCAAAGTCCGCTTTTTTCAGAACATCCAGGCAGTTTGTAAAATTGTCAAGTTTCTTCATATATTGTTACCCCGTCTTTTTCAATTTCTTTTTTTAATTCATCGGACACTCCCGAATCCAGACTGATTACATCAAACGTCAGAAGGGAATGAATTTTTTCCTTTATGTCCCAATAAAACGCATCAAAATCCCCGCCTGTCACAGCAATATCAATATCGCTTCTGTCTGTGTGGGTCCCTCTTGCCCGAGAGCCAAACAGAATCACCTTTTGAACACCGTTTCTCCGGGACAGGACAGAAATCTCCCGTACTACCCTTTCAGGGATGCCATATATCATATCCGACCGCTCCTGTAAAATATTTGCGTTTTTATTAAAAGCACTTTTAGTATGCCTTATAAATGGATATTTTTCAAGATTTATAAAATATTTACTTTTTGAATTCTGTGGATATACTTCTCCATCTTATCATCCACAGCAAGTCCAAGCTGCTGGTAACACACCTTTGCAACACGATCGCTGCTTCGGTTTACATACAGATTATTTATCTGTTAAGTAAAGGCTGCCGGTTTTTCCCTTATCGGAGCTTTTGCATCTCAAAAAGCTCGTGAGATTTTCGGAGTATGGCATAAAAATAACAGTTAGTTAAGGTGGGAAATTTGAAGCTTATAAAGGTTATTTTAAGCTATTGGCAGAAGTACTTGGCGGCATAGGCACAAAAAAGAAGCTGCCCTGCCTATACCACCCAAATTCGCTCTTTCCATATTTCCTATGAGAGCATTGATCCGTTTCATGGTTTTCTTGTCCCGCGCCTGCCAGTCAGGGTATTCTTCCCATGTTTCATCAAATCACATTTTTTTCATTAGAAATTCACTTCCCGCAGTCTGCAGGAAGATTGTCTTGCCAGGGGAACAGGCCTTAAATCATTTATGCTCGAAGAGAACTTTAAGCCGTTTTAAAATTACTAAGATATTCAGGACAACTACAATGGTCAGATAGTAAATACTGCCGCTGATAATCTGTAAGTAAAGCGATTGTTCAAACTCCCTGATAAATAACGAAATGAAAGAAATAAAAAGTAAAAGCAAACATAGAATTGCCTCAAAAATTGTCGCGTTAAAAGTTTCCTTTAACAGTTGTTTATATGCGGAGTTTTTATTATTTTTGTCTTCAAATGCGCATAGAATACTAAGCGTAGAAAAAAACATAGCAATCAGAATTGATAAAACAATATTCAGGTTATTGAGTATTTCCGCGTCTACACAGCGTATCTTTACAATCCCGATGGAAAACGAAATAGGAACAATAAAAATACTGATAAGCTGCAGAGGATTGCCTTTAAACACACTGAAATGATCCGAAAATATTTTGCGTATATCAAGAAAATTACTCATTTTAAGCGAAAAGCTAAAAATCAAAATAACGGCTCCGATTAAGAATAAAATCGCAGATATGTTATTCAAAGGCATTCCCTCCTGTCTGGCTGATCTGCAATACCATTTCTTCTAAATACTCAGCTGCTACCTTTGTAAAATGCTCAAGAAGCATTGGCAGATTGGGATGTCCGTCAGCCATTTTTATTTCATCCGGGATTGCTTCTATAATACTCAGATGTTCAAGATTGTGCAGATTTATGATTCTGTTGCGCCCGCCAATATCAACAACAACTTTTAAATTGTCATATTCTGTCTGTTCAAATTCAAACAGATTAAAACGACTCCCTGCAACATGGCGGATCTGATCCATTAAACGGCTCCACATTTTCTCGTTGAAATGGAAATCGGCAATCTCCCGAACTTCGGAGCCATATCCTAAATTTATGTTATCTGCGATATCTCCTGATCGGACATTCTTGATCATTATTAATTTTTTTATATTGTCTTTCCGTATAATTTTTTTGACAAACAGATCCGGCGCGATCGTATTGCATTTTAAGGTTATCCTGAATTCATTAGAAAAAAAGTCTTGCATTAAAGTGGTGGTTATTGTTTTGATTCCAAATTGTCCCACATTCTGAAAAATAAATAATCCTTTTTGGACTGTGACAGACGCGTTGTCCTTTGGAAAAACCACCATCAGATAAAACGGCCGTATATCTATATCCGACAATTTCTTTTTATACTTTATTCTTTGCGTGTTCCCGTCAATAATATCAGATGAACTGCCATATATACCAGAGTAAATTTTTGCATAGAACATACGAAAATCAGGGGTTTCCAAAGAGTTCCCTTCATTGTATTCGCATTGAAATGATTGCTGCCTGGCATTGTCTTTAACAAGAATTTTATATTTCTCAAAAAACTGAATAAAAATTTCAGATAAATCTTGAATCGTTTCTTTCGTGCCATCGCTTTTTTGTAAGGTTAACGGCATATTGAGATTAAAAATTTTTGTATTTCCCTTTGAATTTGTTCTTCGTAAATGAAAGCTGCATGCGGTTAAACTAAGATTGAACATTTACGTTCCTCCTCTGTGTGTATCACGATCATTGTGCCAGACCGTTTCGCGGCGGAAATCTTCTCCCTCCCGATAGCTGCAATCTCTGTAAGGGTATGTATTTCCGGAAGTGGCAGCTTGAAATTGTCAACGATGCTCAGAAAACAGGCTAAAAAGTTCATGTATGTAATCGATTGCTCTCTTGTCGCATAGTTATCCCTTATATTTGTATTTTAATAAAATATGTGATACAAATCAACGGTTAATTCCATTTCCGATTAAACTGAATCTTGACATAAGAAGAATATTCCCAGACAGGCAATCGGCATGTCATAAAAAAGTATTGAATTGTGTCTGCCATCTATAGTATTATATTATGTATATCGACAGGTTTGCTGTTGGAACTATGGATAAGGAAAAATTATATTAAGGGAAAGGCGAATACTTACCATGAATGAAAGAGAAATCGATCTGATTGATTTGCTGGCGGATGTTTTGTCCCATTGGCGGGGGATTCTGGCTTTTATGCTGATTGGAGCTGTTTTGCTGGGAGGTTTCAGCTATGCAAAATCTTATTGGGATTTGAGGCAATTGCAAGGCGGGTCAAAAGTGAGTGAAGACGCCAACGAGGCGGAAACCGGCAGGTTGACGGAAGCAGAAAAAATGGCGGTATATGCGGTGTTGAACGATGAGCAGGAATATCTTATTGATCAACAATATGTGAATGCTTCGGTTGTCATGCAGATGGATCCTTATCATATTCCCAGATCGGTGCTTCTTTATAAAATTCAGATGGACGATATGAGACAGAGTTACATGTTGAGATCAGTTTATGAGGATCTGTTGAATGGGGTAGATTTGCTCCAATGGGTAGAAAAACAGACGGGAATATCTGCTGCCAGTGCAGATGAATTGATTTCTGCCTTGGGGAAGTCCAATCTTGTTGTGCTGGGTGGAGCACAGGAAGCGGAATCTATCGATATAGGGAACGATTGCCTGAAGGTGGTAGTGACCCATTCTGATGAAAATGAGTGCAAAAAATTAACGCAATGTGTAAAAGATTATCTTGAGCAACAGCATGAGCAGTTGGTGCGGGAATTCGGAGCGCATGAAATGATTTTGGTGTCAGAATCCCAGGGCGTTGTCATGGATATGACGGTACGCGCTACACAGCAGCAGTATTCCAGTAATGCTATTGAAAATCTGACAAACTGTGCAAAAGCCAAAGAAGCTTTTACAGCAAGTCAGAAAGCGTATTATGACTTGTTGAAAGAGGGAGAGAAGCGTCTGGAAGAGCGCACAGAACCGGTATCTGGAGTGGCGGGAGCGGCAGCGCGGGATGAAGAAAATCTGAAGCCTGCAACCGCCAGTTATTATAGCCGACTGAAACAAGGGGAGGAACTTCTGGAAGAGTACCCGGAACTGATACCGAACATACCGGGAACTGCAGCGCAGGATGAAGAAAATGGCAGACCGGTAATCAATAAAAAATATGTGGTAATAGGAGCGGTTTTGTTCGCGTTTCTCTATGCGGGAGTTATTTTTGTGCTGTATATTTTAAACGGTAAAATCCGCACCTCGGACGAATTGCAGGAGTTGTATAATATTTCCCAGTTAGGCCTGATCGTGAAAAATGAAGGGAAGAAGCAATTTTTCCTTGACAGGTGGGTTGCAGCGCTGAAGAATTGGCATAAACGACAGTTTACTAGGGAACAGTCTCTGGAACTGGCGGCAGCGGCTATCAGGATCTCGGCAGGTAAGCAGGCATTGGATGAGGTTTGCCTGATGGGCTGCGACTTGAAGGCGGGAGCGGATGCTGTGTGTCAGGAATTTAAGGAGCGGTTGGAGAAAGAGCATCTTAAAGTTAAAATTTTGGACAATGTGCTTTATGACGCGGAAGCATTGGCGAAACTGGAGAGTGTCAAAGGTATTGTATTGGTAGAGAAGGTTCTGTCCACGCTGTACGATGAAATTCAACGGGAACTGGAGTTAGCCTCACGTCAGGGCATTCCGGTCTTGGGCGGAGTGATAGTAGAATAAACGGATTATCGAATGAAAAGGGGCGGGTGGGAAACTGCCTCTTTTCATTTTAAGCCCTGTTCTCATGCAGACTCGTTTGCTTTGGAAATGCGTCTGCTCTGAAAGCGGATTGCTTCAGAAGCAGGTTTACTTTTAATGGTAAAGTACAACGGGCATGTTCTTTACATTTTGGTTGGATTTGGTTAGCAGGTAACGGTTCATCCATACGGCGGTTCATCTATACGGCGCCGTGAAACCATGATCAAGCCTCTATGCGATTTTGCAAAGGGTGCAGGCGTTAAAACGTATTTCTTGTGCGCTTGGTGCACATTATCGCAACAGTTTAGCTGAAGGCTGGATGTTATGATTGCGGGGGAGTTCCTGTTGGATTGTAGCAGGGGGAGATCCTGCCGGATTTATTTGCGTTTCCATGGTTCTTATGATATAATAACCGTATTCTGTAAAGAAATCGACCGGATAGTCATCAGAATTATGGATGCAGAGCATTTTAGGAAATAATAACCGTATTCTGTGGAGAAAACGACCGGACGGTTATCAGAATCATGGATGCGGAGCATTTAGGAAACAATAAACCATATTCAGAGAAAAAATGGTCGTACAGTCATTAGAATCATGAATGTATGGCATTCATAATATAATATAATATTATATTCAAAGCAGGGAGACGGCCGGATGGACATCCGTATCCAAACTGACTGTAAACAGGAAAATAAGAATACAAATGTGGAAAAGAGGCTGTTATGTTAAATAATAAATCCATTTTGATCACCGGTGGAACGGGAAGCTTTGGTAAAACGTTTACCAGGTATGTCCTTGAAAATTATGACCCCAGAAAGATCATTATCTATTCCAGAGATGAATTTAAACAGTTCATGATGCGGAATGAATTCAGTGAATATACTGATAAACTGCGCTTTTTTATCGGAGATGTGCGGGATAAAGAACGATTGATGCGTGCTTTTGAAGGCGTGGATTATGTGATTCACGCGGCTGCTCTGAAACAGGTGCCGGCATGTGAATACAATCCCGCGGAAGCGATCAAAACCAATATCAACGGCGCCCAGAATGTGATAGACGCGGCACTGGATACAGGAGTGAAAAAGGTGGTTGCGCTGTCTACGGACAAGGCGGTAAATCCGGTCAATCTGTACGGCGGAACCAAGCTGGTATCGGATAAACTTTTTATCGCAGCAAACGCTTATGCGGGCAGTAAAGATATCTGTTTTTCCATTGTGCGTTATGGAAACGTTGCGGGAAGCCGTGGCTCTGTGATCCCTTTCTTCTACAATATCATTAAAAATGGGGGGACACAGCTGCCAATTACAGATTTTCGGATGACCCGTTTCTGGATCAGCCTGCGTCAGGGCGTGGAGCTTGTGATTAAAGCCTTGGAGGAAGCAAAGGGGGGAGAGACGTTCATTTCCAGGATCCCTTCTTTTAAAATCACGGACCTGGCGGAAGCAATGTTGCCCGGCTGCAAAATGACGGAAGTAGGAATCCGGGAAGGAGAGAAGCTTCACGAGGTTATGGTGACGGTAGAGGATTCCCCTTATACCTACGAATACGATAAACATTTTATAATATATCCGCAGATGGTGTGGAGCGAGAGCAGAAAGGCAAAGCCTACAGGCAAACTTGTTCCGGAAGGATTTTCTTACAGCTCCGGTACAAACACGGAATGGCTCGGCGTGGAGGAGATCAGGGAACTGTTGAAAACGGTGGATTTGGAGAAATAGAAAAAGGTGATGAAAAGTCTGAGGGATTATTTGAAAAGCAGACAAGCTTATAGAATGTGGTATGCCGTCTGCTTTGTTTTATTAGGATTCATCGACCAGCGGCGGGGCAGCGCGGAAGGAACGTTACAGATGACTGTTGTCAATCTGACAGGTGTTGTCGTGGGAATGATGTTGCTTCCTTCTCTGAGACGGGAATTCTGGCGCACGAAGATGTGCAAAATAGGGACGCTTGTTTGTATTCCGGTAGCAGTGGCTGGCTTCATTCTGGGCCGTAAGGTCTGGATGTATCCGGGACAATGGTATACGGCGGTGTTGAATGTAGTAGTCATAAGTTATCTGGCGTTATATATTTTCTGGAACCGAAGGGAAATCCTGCGGGGAAACATACTTTGCAAAAGCTGTTTCGTGATGGTCATGGTCATGCTGGTGTTGATGCAGCTATCTGTTCACGAGGTTTTGTGGCCTTTGTGGTTTATGTTCCTTTTCGGCTGTTTTTATCTGATTAAAATTCCAAAAGAAAAAGAGGAACTTTTTCTGCAGGGGATGCTGATTGGTATTATCATATGGTTTTTTGTGCAGCAGATCCTGGCGTTTGGTTTCCGGCCTTATGATTATGTGCGTTACCGCGGGCTGTATTCCGGAGAAACCCAGAACGGTCTTTTTTATATGATAGCGTTTTGCGCTTTTACAGGCCTGTGGCTTTTCCTAAAGAAAAAGGATGCGGTGTGGTCCCGGCGTCTTTTATGTTTTCTCCTTTCGGCGGGATGCGTTGGGTTCCAGATGCTCACTGGGGGCCGGTCTTCCCTGCTTGGGATCGGAGCGGCGGCAGTGCTGGGGTACATGGCGTACGACATCGTGATGTGCCATAGTTTCCGGCATTGGATTGTGCAGGGAATGGCACTGGGCGTATGCGTTATTATGCTGTTTCCGATTGTATACGGATGTGTAAGATATTTTCCTACGCTGCTGCATCATCCTGTCTGGTTTGAGGGAGAATATAATGAGAATACCAGCGTGCATTCCTATGATCCGTGGAACAGTGACAAATATATTCCTTTGCAGACAGCCTTCAGGGATAATTTTGGCAGAATTTTACAGATGGCAAAGATTATTTTTATAGGGACTGGCGATAATACGGAAATGGCGGATGGTATGGTGGCAGATACTGTTAAAGGGCTGGGAGAAGACGGTCCGGATGCTTTGTCCGCAGAAGACTATGAAGAAGCAGGCAGCAGTCCCGATCATCCCTTTGTCTTTGAAAATACGGATTTTACCAGCTCTATCAGTATACGGAGAACGATTTATTATTACTATGCCTCACATTTAAATCTTACGGGCCATAGCAGGAAAAACGCCGGTTTTTACATGGCGGATGGTAATTATTACGGTCATGCGCATAATATGTTCCTGCAGATTGCTTATGATTACGGCATCCTGGCGGGTGTATTGTTTCTTGTCTGGAATTTATGGTGTCTGATCCGGCTTCTTAGAAGAAAGGATATGACCGGAATTGTCTGTGCTGTTTTTTTGTCTGCAATCCTGGTATATGGATGTTCGGAAATGGCAGTGACAACGGGGCAGATCACCCTGGCGCTGTTTTTTATCATTTATTATTTTGGAATGCAAAAAATTCAGTCAACGAAACCAGAAAATATTGCAACAGTTCAGCCGACAGAGATTGAATGAGTAACATCTTGCCTGCGTGAATGTCACTTATTTGAGCCTGGCTGAGGGAACGGTTACAAAATATTGGTGAAGTGAAAAGTTAACTTCCACTTCTAAAGCCCTTGGTAGCGAAGTAGAAGTTACTGTTACAGGGACAGTGTATTTAAGAGAAAGATCTGTTACGAAATGGAAATTACTGTTACAGTCGGAGCCGGAGTGGTCTTCTGCAGTGTAAAAGACCCTGTTTTTTGGGCATACGATACCATGCGGAATTTAGGCACTTTCTTGGAGTGTAAGACTAACTTCCACATAGTAACGGCAGGATCCTGTTCCATTCCCGGCAGATGCCTAACATGTCTCTGTATTTATCGTTTCTTTAAAAGATATGGTTTTAATATGACGCTGTCGCTTTCAATCTTGCGGATGCCGAATGCCTGAAGCCTTTCGTAAAGATCCGGGTAGAGGAATTCGGTCAATTCCAGGGGGCTTTTCCCGCCCAGGGATTCCAGGGGTGCGGAGTTCACATGGCTCAGCACAAGGTTGAGGGCGTTCTGGTCAACCAGCCCGAGGCCCCGCAGGTCCGTCTGCTTTGGGAGGATATAGCGCAGCTCAACGTGTTTGTTCTCCAGCGTGCCTTTCTGCCCGGACTGCATGGGGTCACAAAAGAACACCCTTGTGCGGCGGGAGCCGTCTGCGGCAGTCTCCATTGCCTGGGCGGCGCTGAATTCACTTCCCCGGTCAGTGAGCAGGATGTGGACGTACCTGCGGAAGAGCCGGGGGCCGAGGATCTCTTCAAGGCGGCTGACGCCATGGAGCATGGCGGGCGCTGTTTTTTCTTCCTGGAGGAAGGCAAAGAGCAGCCCGGCTTTTACAAACTTAAAGGTCTGGATGAAAGGGCCGTGAGACTCATCATTGTATACGGTGTCCATCTGGGTAACGAAGACGCCCGGGTTTTGGGAAAGGTAGGCGTTGTAGTCCCTATAAGTACGGCCCTGGAGGTAACGCCTGTCCTGCCGTTTCCTGTAGGTGACAGCCCTGGCCTTTGGAAGCTTTCCTGAGACCTGCCTGCGCAGATCCATGACCGTTATGCCAGCCACTTCATGGAACACATCAGATTCAATGTAGTTATAGATGGTCTTTTCACAGACCCCGAGTTCCGGGTGTGCCTGAAGGATCTGGTAAGGGGAGAGCCCCTGCCGGAGGAGGGGCCCGATGATGTCAGCCATGGCTTTGGCCTCCGATGATGTCAGGTTGATGCCGGCCCTGGAATCCACAAGGGTTTCCCGATAGGAAGCCTGCGCCTTTTCAGGGTTGTAATCATACTTGTCGAAGCGGCACCTGCTGCGGCCTGGGCAACCGTTGCAGGCACCTGGGGAGCGGTCACGCCGGGAGCAGCGGAAAGGCACATAATCCGGGCAGCCAGGAGAGCACTGCCTGTCGAAGGGGCACTTTCTGTAAGCGGAGCATTCCAGTGGCAGAGGGCATTTCTTTACCAGAACCCGGTGCGTCCTGATTTCCTTGCCGACGGTAGATTTGTCCTTGCCGATGGTCTGTGCAATGGCGGTCTTGGTGGAGCCGTTGGTGATGCCTTTGAGGATGATGCGTCGTTCTTCCAGTGTCAGGTGGAAATAGGCATTTGTATTTTCCATAGTGTTACCTCCAATCAGGGGAGGCATCTGCCGACAGGGAAAGAGTAAAACAAAGTGCCACTTGATTTCAAGTGGAAGTTGGGGAAAGACTAATTTCCACTTGCACCCCTTAGAAGTGGAAGTTAACTTTTCACTTCACCGTTACAAAATATTAATCGACAAAAGTAGTTTTTTATTGACTTATCGGTAACTAAGTGTTATAGTATGAAACAGTAGTCTAAGGAGGTAAGTTGCGATGACGCAGATGAATCCAAGAGAACTGGATGTCTTGAATGTTTTGTGGAAAAATGACAAACCCTTGACATCTACGGATATTGTGAATGAGCAGAGAGGACTGACCCAAAGTACTGTGATTGCTGTTCTTCGCAAACTTTTGAAAGACGGTCTTGTTGAAATTGCAGGTGTGACTCATAGTGGTAAGGTACTCAGTAGAACTTATCGTCCTACAGAGGCTTCCCGTAGTGTGATTTTGCAGAATTTCCAAAATGACTATCGTAATTTCAGCAATGTTATTCCTAAATCTTCCTTGTGCGCAGCAATTTTGGAGATGGATGAAAATCCTGACAAGTCTAAGGAAGAGATTAAGAAATTGAAAGCTATTTTGGCCGACTTTGAAAAGAAAAACAAATAGTTTCAAATCATTCCCTGTTACGCAGGGAATGATTTTTGAAAATACAAGATACCTGATTACGACATATCTCCTTGATGTAAATAAACAATTAATATATCATCTATATTTATAGAAAGAAAATTTTAAATGATATATTAAGAGGGATAGACCGGCATGCGCCGTTTATCAAAACAATACAAAAGCAAAAATGGAGGAAAAACAATGAAAAGGAAAAAAATTGGGAAACTGGTTGGCCTTATGGGAGCTGCAATGCTTTCCTTGGGAATCTTCGCCTGCCCTGCAACAACCGTATCAGCTAAGGCGGCAGCAGAGAATGAGATTATGCCCTGCTCTGATATTATTCAATGGCGTTTAAAAATTGAGAATGGTAAAATTTATAAACGTCTTTATAATTATTCTACCGGTAATTGGGTTGGAGAATGGATTTATCTTGGAGTTTATGACTAATTGAGATACATTAATATGTGTTTGAGCTTACTGCAATATACTAATTTATTGTGGTAAGCTTTTTTGTATAATAGGAAATTCCTCCTGCCGGAGAAAACTATAAAAATGCCCGCATAAAAGCGGGCACAAAAACA
>CANREV010000052.1 GCA_947629645.1 uncultured Acetatifactor sp.
TGACCTTGATGATGATTTTGGAGAAGAAGGTTTTTATATCTTCTAATATTCTATCATCTATTTGCCATGTCCACCTTATTTACGGTGGGTATTTTTTGTTGTCTTTTTTTACTTTATAGGAAACGAGGAGTTTCCTATAAAGCAAGGAAATGGAGCCGAAAGAAGGCTCCATTTTTGCATTTACAAGTGGCAAACTCGGGTTATAACATACTTCTCCCATTTTTTCAAGAAAGAAATCTTCTCCATTACCATTCCATATTTATGGAAAAAAATATGGAATTGTAGGTCTTATGCGCTTTCCTCACATTCAAGAAACACTGTGTTTATCAGCGTTTCAAGCATTTCTACTTATCCAAACTCTTCATCGTCGGGAACAATTCAGCCCGAATTTTATCATTTTTCGTCTAATTTCATCAACCGAACAACTCAACCTATTTTTCAGCATCATAACCTTTTTTCGTTTCGTCTGATTTCATCAAATTATTTTGAAATGGGTTACAAATTGGGTTAAATCTGAAAATAACCCATACTATGGCAAGGTTGTAAGATAAATCCCTTTCAGCTTCTCGATATTACGATTCAGCGCCATATAATATATACGATTTGCTACTATATCAGCTGCTCTAACCAGGGTAACTTTACTCGAATCACAATAAAATAGTTCTATGCCACCCATTGACTCGAATACCGGCGGAAAGAACTTATCATACTGCATATTGTAGGTTCCATTCTTAAGCTCCTGCTCCAAGCCCTCTCTCAACTCATATCTGCCATTTGTCGCTGTTGTATGCTCATCGGTAAAAATACGAATACCATTTATGCTATTTTTATCAATAATACCATCTGCGATCATTTTCTGAAGATCCTTTTTCAGACCTATTTTGTAAGCATAATCCAAATATCTCTGCTTATCCTTCTTGCTTTGAAATATGCGTGCCAAGACATTCTTCTGATTTACGATTACACCAAAACGGATAGCACCATTCATAGAACGATACAATTTACCCTTTTCCTTGTTTGATATCCTGCAAGCCTTAAGTTCTTCATCATCTGCATACTTTTGACCTCTCAAGACCTTTTCTGCAGCAATATATTTCCTGAAGTAATCATCCTTTTGCTCTTTTCCTAGAAATATCAAGCCACCGTATACGTAAATTTCATTATGATCTTTATCAAATACTCCAGATTCATCCGAATAAATAAACAAATCCATAATATTTCTCCTTAACGTAAAAAGCCGCCTTACGGCGGCATCGTGGCCGGTGCCATAACTATGACACTTAAACGTAAATTCGGTTACACGATTATACAGCGTATTACTACCTGCAAAAATAGTATATCCAATTTGGGCTAATAAGTCAATAGATTTACAGTCATTTCATACTTTTTTACAAATATTTCATACTTTTTTAACAAATCAAAGTTCCCGCTTCTCCAGGAGCTTCCATTCTACGATATTTTAATTTTTCCTTCCAGGTTGTCAAAGGATTCTCTTTTCTTTGCCTCTGTAGCTTCGGCGTATATATTCATTGTGGTACCTATATCCGAATGACCCATAATTTCTTGAATAACCTTAATATTAGTTTCATTTTCACAAAATCTCGTACAAAATGTATGTCTAAGATTATGCACTGAAAAATGACGAATAAGATTAGGCTTACGCTGTTCCTTGTCTGCCTTCTCACGCTCACGATCATTGTACTCTGTATATATTCGCTGTATCGCTCTGTTTATTGTCTGTGGGTTATGCACGTACCCATTTCGATTTACAAATACAAAACCACTATATCCATCAATTTCAGCCTGGCAGAATCCCTCTGCCATTTGTCTTTTTCGTTCTTCCATAAGTGCCTTGCGTACATCCTTAAGCATTGGTATGGTCCTGCTGCCTGTCTTTGTTTTAGGTGTTGTAATATGCATTTCACATTTTCCATTGCCCTGGCGGCGATATATCAAATTATGGTTTATACTTATTGTTTTATTTTCAAAATCGCAATCAGTCCAGCGCAATCCAATAATTTCTCCCACACGGCAACCGGTCCCCAGGAATGTAGTAAACAATGGCAACCAATGCCTATATACATTTGATTCACTTATAAAACTAATAAAGGCTTCCTGCTCTTCGATTGTAAGAGCGTGTCTCTTAGGTTTTTCCCAACTGTGACTCTTTTTAATTTCTGCCATTA
The DNA here is from genome assembly GCA_947629645.1 of uncultured Acetatifactor sp. Lineage (GTDB taxonomy): Bacteria > Bacillota > Clostridia > Lachnospirales > Lachnospiraceae > Acetatifactor. Next base: position 2,187 of record CANREV010000052.1, read on the forward strand.
CTCCATCCGTTGGATTATTTCGAATATAACCATCACGAACAGCTAAGGTAAAAACTGGATGCAGTATAGTATTTATGATTTCCATACTGTTAGGCTTAAATCCTTTATCCTTTATCAATGAGTGATAAAAAGCCTTTATATCCGAATATTTTATTGCAGTGATCCGTTTCAGCCCTATATCCTCAGAAACATAGTTCTTATACATATACAAATAATTACCCCTGGTAGATTGTTTTAATTCGTGCTTGCCTTCCATATATCGCTCAAACATATCATTTAATATCAGCTTCTCAGCACTTTTTCCATCAATTCCATCCCTAGCATCATTCTCTATCTGCTTTTCCTTTTCTCTTAGGCTCAGACCTTCCCTCTTCCCCGCTGGTGTTTTATCTGTAGGAACCAAGCACCAACTATATACCGCTTGTCTATTTCCTTTTCTATCTATGTAACGATATCTATAGCGACCATCTGGCATCATATCCTCTCCATCTTTAAGGTTACGCCCTCTGACATCCTTTCTCTTTTCAGCCATATAATCATCCCTTTCTTGCCAGCCATATATTGTGATATGCATATTATGCACCGTGGCCGCGGCAGCTCCCTTTCCTCGCTTAGCTCCTTATACAGCTCAACCAGATGCATCCGCTTTATTCTGCCAATCTGCATATTGCCGAGCGGGCTGTCCTGCACATACTGGCACCTGTCAATCATTTTCCCCCAGATGTACCGCTGATCTGATTTCTAGCTTACATTTGGGGCAGTCCCCGCCCCCCCGGTGGTCCTTCCCGTTCTTTCCTGCCATGCTGCAAATTCCCCCTTTTCAAATATGCCTGGCCATTTCTTCCATTTCACTTTCCTTCGGATTCTCTGGATTGAAATTTTCTATCCCTGCCTTTTCTCCGAGTTCCCTAAAACTTTCATCCCATGTTTTCCCTTTGCTCATTCTGTAAAGTATGTACTGGCTAATCTTGCCAATATATTCCGGATTTTTTGCTTGCATATCCCTGTCCTTTCTGGGCGGTGCCGGGCAGTTAGCCCAAACACTCGCTCATTAAATTCATTGCCATTCTGAAGCCAAGAACAAAGCCGGCCTTTTCGGATGCCCTAGATAATGCAATCGCTTTGTCAAAAGCTGCAGTCTTACTGTTGTCAATGTCTCGGAGTGTTTCCCTTTCCAGTTCATCCATTACCTTTTCCTGTTCTATGCTCTGTGGTGTTTCCTCGTTGTAGCTTGCCTTATAGCTCTCAAAGAGCTGTTCGATTGTTTCTGTGCTGTTGATTGTCTTTCTCATAGTGAACCCTCCTTTTGTCACTCGCTATACTTTCGGTACTCCCGTACACCTACGCTTGCGCTTGTTTCATTTTTGTGTTTTATATTTTATTTTCAGTTATATTATATTACTTTTGATTATATATATCAAGAGTTTTTATAATGTTTTTCAAAATATTATTTCGTTATTTGTTACTTTTATAATCAATATTGATACACATAATAGAATGTGGTATAGTTGTTGCATAATTCAAAACAAAATAGGAGGTATTGATTATGTCAGTAGCAAATAAAACCAGAGCGCTTTTAAATCTAACCGAACGCAAACCTGCTGATCTGTCAGAGTGTCTCGGTATATCCGTACAGGCGGTACGCAACAAATTTAGTCGTGGCAGCTTTTCCATCTCTGACTTGTTAAAAATCTGTGCTTTCTTGGATTGTGAAATGTCAATCCACACCAAAGGCGGGCAAACAATCACTTTTACGATTGATGACATCGAACAGGGGGAGAATTAAACATGCAGGAAACAATTATATTGCAGGGGATATGTAACCGTATCAAGGGGGCTTTCGTGGAAAACGGTCACGCTATGCTGACAAACCAGAGGTTCATTTACTCGAAACATTCCTTTGCCAAAATTGCGGTAATGGGTGCTCTCGTAAATCTCACGAAGGGCGATTTTGACTTTGACATTCCCATAACTGACATTACAGACATTGAAGAAACCAAAAGGCTCATGAGCAAAGTGCTTGTGATCCGGACGCAGGATACCGAATACCGATTTTTCTTTACCAAACCGGAGGAATGGAAGATTGCTTTTTCCAATGTCCGAGAGCAAGACGGAGCAGAAGGTAAGACTGAGCCGGTGCAGTCGGTGGCTGATGAATTACTGAAATTCAAGTCTCTGTTGGATGCCAGAGCCATTACTGAGGATGAATATAATGCACAGAAAGCAAAATTGCTGAATCAGTAGCCTATTGCCGGAGTGGTGCTTGTGGCGGGCAGAATGCCCTATTTTACCGGAAGGCAGCAGTACACCGTCGCTTACTCCCTGTACCTGAAAAGTATCTGCGCAAGCTCGCTAATGCCCTTTTCAAGCTGGTTCTTAAAGCCGTTGTCGCTGATTCCAAGCCGTTTCTCTATGGCTGTGTGTGTCATGGGATGGCTGATGATGTATTCCAGAACTAAGGCATTATGCCTTTTTCGAAAAAGGGGATCGCCCTGTATGAACTTCTCCCAGCGGGCGTGCCTTTGCAGGAGCCAGTCAATACATTTCCGGATATTGCTATCCGGCGGTTCCGTACGGTAACGTTCCAATCCTTGCCGGATCAGTTCCCTTTCCCGCTGCCTTGTCGGGTTTCCCTTGCCGGTACCCGGTAATGCGGTTTCCCTTTCCTTCCCTGGAACTGTCGGTGCTTTCCCGGATGCGATGATTTCCTTTGCAGTCTGCATAGCATATTCCCGGACGTACCGCTCTAATTCCTGCCATTCCCTGCAGCCTGGTCCCTTACCGCTTAAATCTATAATTGTTGGTGTGCAGTTGCTCATATTAATAAATTCCTTTCCTGTTCGCTTAATTCCTTAAATTCGTCCTGGATGAGCCTTTCTGCCCGGTGACTGGCACATTCCGGAAGGAAAGTTGCCAGTTCTCTGCCATATTTCCCAGTGCGGATTCTCTGGTATGCCGTCTTTGCCGTCTTTGAAACATATTGCGGTGTGCATTTCATAAGGCTAGCTATGTACCTGGTGTTCATTCTCTGAAAGTGCCGGGCAATCAATATCTGTCTTTCCATTTCCGGAAGTTCCTGGAGGGCTGAGCGTAGCAGGTCTTTTAGGTCGGAGTCGTAGGAGCTGGCAAGGGCTGTATCGGTAGTGTTCTCGTTTCCGGCGATCATGTCAAGCAATGTGCCTGATTCCCTGTCGCTTTCGTTCAGATAGCTGTCAAGGCTTTGCAGTTTTAATTTCTGAATTGTCCGAAGCATACTGTCAAATGCTCTGTCAGAGAGCCGGAGCCGTTCCTGCAGGATCTCATTTGTGGCAGGTTGCCCGTTTTCCCTTAACCTGTCCATTTCCCTTAGGTAGTCCCGGATGTGCTTTCTCATGTAGGCAGGAATGCGGAGCGATTGCCCAGACCGGTCGTAATATCTGTAAACGGATGTCCGGATATATGCCTGTGCAAATGTGAAAAATTTTATCTTTCGCGTGCTGTCGTAATGTTTGACAGATTCCAAGATGCCAAGGAATGCCTGCTGTTCCAAATCTTCTAAATCTTCTCTGTCTGGTGGGTACCCATATTGTAGGCCCGTAAGCTGATGTATGATTTTCCGGATCAGTCCGAGGTTGTTCAACCATAGTTTTTCAAGCAGTTCATTTCTATTTCCTTTCCCATTCTGTATCTGTATCACGATTGACTCATTATCCCATTCCATCTGGTACATTCCTTTCTGTACCGGTTTTAGATTGCCCTATATGGCTATATATAGATATATGGGTAGCAAAAACCGACAAGTGCTGCGTTTTCGTACGAAAGGGCTTAAAGGCTCTCAATTAATGATAAATAGTGGCTTGTGATAAAAAACAATGGTAGTTTTACTTGTCGCAAAAGCCGACAAGTTGAATCCCTATTTTCCCTTTACTTGTCGCAAAAACCGACAAGATAGGGACTTTACTTGTCGCAAAAACCGATAGCCAAATAAAATTATTGCTGTTCTTTCCAAAGTTCTGAAAAGCGGTACACATTGGGCTTTCGCAGGTTTCCGTTATGCTGTACTGTTTCAATGAATCCCGCTTTTTCTAATTCTTCCCTGGCCCTTAGGAATGAATCTTTTTTAGAGAATTTCGTGTATTTCGAGCATGGCAGGGTAAATTCCCTTTGTCCTGCACTTTCGATACGCATATAGAGATATACTTCCTTTGCTTTTGCCGATAGCTGAAGGAATGCCGGGGAATAAAGCAGGGTATTCCCCAGTCGGATATATCGTTTCTCTATTCCGTCGCTTGTTCCAGTTTCCCAGGGAGCGAATGGTGTTTTTTTCTTTCTTGTCATATTTCCTCCCTGTGCATTTCCGATCTTGTGCCTGTTCGTCAATATACTGATCTATTTTCCTGCAATCATACAGAACACGCCCGTATTTATACTTTTTTCTTCTCAGCAATTCTCTGTATTATTTTCATTGCATCTCGTGTTATTGATGCCACAAATATCATAGCATCCCCTGAGGATATAGGAATTATATTATCGCTATAAAAACTGCCTTCTTGGCAACCTACTGTGCAAGTGTAAAACTTTCCTTTTTGCGTTACACAGAGATATATGGGATTCTCCGCCTGCAGATTTACGCAAATCACTTCATCACCATTCATCATTCTCCTGGCTCCTTCTCTGGTAAATATATTTGTACTTCTGGACCGCTATCTATAAACTCTTTTCCGCCGCCCCAATAATCCGGTTTTCTATTTTTTAGCCAGAATATTTGAGCTGTCGTATTTCCAGGCACGTGTCTATGAATTACTGTCCTCTTGGTAACGCCGTTGCGTGTTTCCTCTTTTACTTCTTCGTAATCATATCCTTTTGCCCTTTTGAATAAAGCGTTTTCGATTTCTCGATCTGCAGCATCTTTTCCCTTTTTTAGGGACTGACAAATCTGACAATACTTGTCCTTCCATCGGTATAGTGTTCTGGCACTTATCCCCATATTTTCGGCTATCTGTTCATCAGTTAATCCATCCCTGGCCCAGCCTTCCAAGATGATAAGTTTTTCATGGCTGAGCCATTCATCAGCTTTCGGCTTAGCCACGATAAATACCCTCCTTTACAACAATTCGCTACGATTATGAAATATATGTGTTGAATGTGTCTCGCTGTAGCCTCGCTTTGTCCGAAATGCTTCTGTACAAATTTTCACTAACTCCGGATGCTGTTTTAATTCGTCTTTATACTTTCGCAACGTGTTATAACTCATTCCCGTATCATTGACTAAATCTCGATCAGTTCTATAAAAGCATTCCGTTCCATTTCTCTGGCAAAAATTGTGTTCAAATCGACACAAAACAACCATGAGCCAAACAGCACCTTGCAACAAATAATTTTCTTTTCCTTTATCTGTAGAATCCATTGTGTAATTTCTAAACAAAATACGAGGTACTGTGAAGAAATTGCCTTCACGATATTTCATTATTCGCTTGCACTGTCAATGTACTGTTGGACTTTTCTTACGTTCCACAATACCCTGCGCCCTACTTGTATTCTTGCCCCAGCAGCAGTTCCAATTTCCACGGCGGTTTTTCGACCAGATGAAAGCATAGCTTGAAGCCCAGCAGTATCTACAGTTCTTCTTTCTGCCATACTCTCTGTTTTACTTGTAGCATTCATTTTCTTTACTCCTTCCTTCTCTCGTGTTATTTAATCAAGTTTTCTGTTGCTTTCCATAGCATAACACGATATAATGTCTGTTAAAAGCGATATAAATAGTTATTTTAAAAAGTTAGGAGTGATATTATGTCAGTATTTTCAGACATATTGCGAAAAACAAGAAAAGAAAAAGGATTGACACAAGAGCAATTAAGCGAACAGATGAACATTTGTCGTGATACGCTTTATCATTGGGAGAACGATATAAGAAAACCAGATATAGATGAATTACAAAGACTATGTGAAATATTTGAATGTGATTCTGGCTATTTACTTGGAGAATATGAAACTAGGCGAGCTGCATCAGCTTCTATGCTTGGTGCAACCAAGTTATCAATTAAAGCACTTGATAATCTAATGGCTGCTGCCGCATCTGATAATCCATACATTCAAACTGTTTCGGCTCTCCTAGAAGATGAAAACTTGCTAAATCATATAGCTCACTGTTGTGAAACAGATTATGGTCATATAAGCACATTTGTTGATATTCCGGATCCTTTTTCAGGCTCAAGCTCACGTGTTTTAATCGACCCCCACACACTCAGGCAGTCCGATGCTATGACACTATACAATGAATTACTTGAATATATAAATCAAAACAGAAAGCATAACAACATCCCTGGATTATATGATGTATAATAGAAAAGCGCCAGGCAGCAGGTTTATATTTCCAATACTTGGTGCTCATTTTATTTTCAAATGGGTTAAATTTGGGTTAATTCAAAAAAATAAGGCTCTCCAAAATGCTTGGAAAGCCTGTAAAATCAATGCTTTTATTTCTCCAAACTCTTCATCGTCGGGAATTTTTTTGATTGCTAAGCTAACTCTTCTATATCCTTGCAAACCCTTGGAAAATGGGCTTTCCCGGATTCTATATACTTGGATACTCTTGGACGTTTTTTTGACTTTTGTGCGTCCAAAAGATGTCATTCGCCTTAAAATACGTCTTTTTATTTTATGCATGTACTGCTGTGTCAAACACAACAATACTTAGCAAGTATAACATATTTGCCACAGTATGAATAGGTATATTTTTCAATCTTCAAAGAGTTCAATCGCAGGACTCTTTTCTAAAAAATATCCATATTTTTTGATAATTTCTCAATTACTGATTTTGTAACATCTGGGTTTGCTTCTGCATATATGTTCATGGTAGTCGATACATCAGCATGTCCCATTACCTCTTGAATTACTTTGATGTTGGTTTCATTCTCGCAAAATCTTGATGCAAACGTATGTCTGAAGATATGGCAGGAGAATCTCGGAATCATTACAGGTTCTCTCCTCTCCTTTTTAGCAGCCACCTCTTCTTCTGAATTATGTGTATCCACAATTCTCTTGATTGCCCGGTTTACTGCTGCTGGGTTATGTGGCATCCCAAATCGGTTTGTAAATACAAAATTGGTCATTCCATCCACATTCTCAACACAAAAGCCTTCTTGCTTCTGTCTCTCATATTCTTCCTGAAGCACATCATATACCTGTTGCATCATTGGTATTCTACGATTTCCTGCTTCTGTTTTTGGCAACGAAACTCTGAACTCACATTTGTATGAATCATCCGCTCTCTGATAATAAGTTAAGCTGTGATTAATATCTATAATACGATTCTCCAAATCAATATCATCCCAGCGTATTCCTATTGCCTCTCCTATTCTGCATCCGGTTCCAAGCAAAAACACAAAGAACGGATACCAATGATAGAAGAACGGATTCTTTGCAACATACTCCATGAACTTTCTCTGCTGATCCACAGTCAATGCTCTACGACTCTTTCTTGAGCCTCCATTACGTTTTTTCACTTCACAGTATGCACCATCTACTGGATTCTTCCTTATTATATCGTCACGCACAGCAAGCTGAAATGTTGGTCTTAATACTGTATTAATTGTCTCCAGCGTATTAATCTGTAAGCCTTGATTATTAATCAGGTCTGTATAAAAGAATAATACATCTGAATACTTCACATCTTTGACCTTCTTCTTGCCAAATGTATCACGAATAAAATGATTCCATGTATATAAATAATTACTGTAAGTAGTGCTACGCAATTCTGTTTTAGTCGATATGTACCTATCAAACAGAAAATTCACATCCGCCTTTCCTGCAACATAGACATCGAGTCCATCTAACTGGTCCTTTTTTAGTTGTTCTTCTCTTTCACGAAGCTTGACTAAGGACTTAGCATAAATTGTTCTCTTCTTGCCTAACGGATCAACATATACATAAGAGTATCTTCCGTCGCCTTTTCTGTAACCCTCACCCTTTCTTAATACTCTACCTTTACCATCTTTTCTACAAGCCATCTTTCTCTCCTTTCTGGAGAAAAGAGCCTGTACTACTTTTCAGACTGATGTTTCATCTGTAACTCAACACCTAATCTAATCAATTGCGAAATGGATAGATTATGAGATTCAGCATACTCAACCATTATCTGGTATTCCTCTTCTTTGAATTTAACAGTAACCTTATGATCGAAAGGTTTTTCTGCTTTTGGTCTTCCAGTTCTTGCCATCTGTATGCCTCCTTCATATCTTGTCTATATTATACTTTTGGTCTGACCTAAAGTCAATACATTTTTTCTTTTCAGGCTCATTTTTCTCCATACTTGTTCGTATTTCTTCTATATAAATACGTCATTTTCTATAGTTACTTATAAAACTCGTCATCTACGATATGAAATGTCTCCAGATATTCATCAATGATATCTAAATTCACAAGTACAAGCTGATTTACCTTATAGCAGGCTTTTGCATCTTTTGCCAGCTGCATGAACTTAGATGTGCTCATTGAATACATTTCTGCACCTTCCGAGTATCTGACAAATCTTTTATTATTTGTCTTTTTAGTTCTACTGTCCATTTGCCAATTCCTCCATTACCATCTTACGAGCTACAGGTAACAGATCAAACTGTCTTATTAAAGCTCTGTCTATTTCTTCTCTTATCCCCGAATCTTCTATAACAGAACCGCTTTTAGCTCTAATACAGCTCTTTGATATAGTTTGTGCATCTTCAGGCATAAAATCCGACATTTCACTTATTCCAAATCCACTCACGTCTTTGGGATTAAGAATGACATGCACTGGTATATCTTTTAACTTTGTACTTAATGGAACTACTGATACCTGCGGTGCTCCGTCATGATTACTGGCATCACATGAAATAATAACTCCTGGTCTTATTCCGCCTTGTATACCATGTGGATTTCTGCCAAAATCTGCATATACGACATCAAATTTGTTGTATTTTCCATATCTTCTCTTATGCACATCTCTTTTCCTTCTCATAACTAAGCCACCTCCTTTATATGCATCTCTAATCTGCCCTCATCCACAGTGACTACAATGCCACCAGCTTCAACTATCAAACCGACCTTGTAATAAGCATCTGCAATGCTACTAGAAACTGCTGCCATATTTGCCACAACAACACCATCAATCTGCTTTTTACGAATCATATTCACAATTTGCATCCACTGACGATCAACATCTCTCTGTGAAAAGCCATTGCGCCTTATCTTTCCAACAATAGCATATCCACTCTTCTTGACATGATCATGTATATATCTGCTCTGCTTATCTTCAAGCATATTTACTTTTTCCAATGGAGCCTGCACTGAAAGATATTCTATGCAGTCAATCCTTTTTATCTTTCTTCTCATATTACGCCTCCTATGCAGACTTCAATGCCTGCTCTATCATATAGTTGAATGTATCCTTCAGATACTTCTGCTTATCCACAGGTAATCTGTTAAGTTTTGATTCTAACGAATCCGATGTGGTTTCTATTGCCAACAAGGTATTGGCATCTGTTTCGTACAAATCCATAAGCTTATACAAATTTTTCATGCTCAGATTTCTTCCGCCTTGCTCTACCTGTCCAAGTGTCGAAACACTTATTCCTGTTTTGCTGGCAACCTCTTCAATAAGAAGCCCTTTGTCCTTACGAATGTCACGAATCACCGGTCCGATTTTATAGCCTTCATATTTCATTATCGTGTCCTCCAATGCCTTGTGCCATTTCCCTGATCATCTCAACTGCTGCATCCTCTGTCTCATACTGTCCAAGCCACTTCCCACTTGAATCATGTACAACCGTTCCAAATGCAGTCTGTGTAAATCTACAATTCTTCACAGTCGGGACTTGTCTGTCCCGACCATAAAGATTGTCTGTATTCTCTTCTCCTGAGAATTTTCTTAGCATCCAAAATCCTCGGCATGTGAGACTGTGATTGGCACTGGTCCGACTTCCAAAGAATATAACCACAATCCCTTATCCGTGATTGTTTTTACAAACTCCTCAAGATCCAGGATATCATCCGTAATATCATTAAGACTTCTGACGACAACGACCTCTATATCATATTCTTCCAGCATAGCAAAGAATCCATCAAGATCACCTCTGTCATAATCTGCTGTTCTTGAACGATCGCAATATGCAAATCTGATATCTACTCCGTTTGGAATAGTCTTCGCATTCATCTCATCCAACATCAGTGAGAGATTTGCTACTGCTCTGCGTGATTTCAAAAAGGCAATTCCTTTTGCAAGCTCCTGAGTATCATTGTTGTCTACCACGTTAAAATCTGCTTTGTTCATTTTGTTAATCTCCTTTACATTTTGAATTGTATTGGAGAGTATTGGCGCCTCCACTCTCGTGGTGTGCTGTTCTTGAGCACAGTTATATGATAACGCGTCTTTCATTTTGAATCTCGACCGCTTAAGTCGTGTTCCATAAAAAAAGACGACTTTGTAAGTCGCCTTTAAATAAATACTATTTGCAATATGCTTTTTGCTTTTTCCAACTCCATGGGAGACAATCCATTCAACAAATTTGCCAATTCATTATCGCCAATAACATTGCTTGAATCTCCATAGAGTAAGAAATCTACACTAACCTTTAATTTCTTTGCTATCGAAAAAAGATATTCTGTTTTTATAAGCACCTTACCACTCTCAATTCTTCGATATTGTTCATATCCAAGTCCAACAAAATCCGCCATATCCTGCAAAGAAATCTTACAGCTTTTTCTCGCAGTTGCAATTCTATTGGCAATATCATGAATCTTATCTTCATTCAATACCTCTACAACGCTATCAGCGATATTTCCACCTCCTTCCCATTAGCATTTTAGGATTTAACTACTCTTCATCTTCGTTAATTAGCGAATATTCTGCTCCACATACCGGACATTCAACATCAAAATCACCATTGAACATCAGCCCAATGTGTCCACAATATTCACATTCCATTTCATCTTCATCAAATAATGACATATCTATCACCTCCTGTGTTTATACCTTACAACAGAGAATTCTCATAATCTAGGGCGGAAAAAATCACAAAAAATAGATGCAATACAAAAATGTATTGCATCTATCTTAACTCAAAAGTCAGTAAAATCTTCTGTAAACCACGGAAGACCTAGTTCCATAGCTCGCCTAAACATACTATATTGATTTCCCAACCTTAAATATCTCATATCAATCAGATATAATTGCTTTTCTATTTTGTTTTGTCGAAATTTTATAGCCATATATTCCATATTTAAATGGAACTCAAATTCTTCTTCAAAATAATATTGTTCGTTAAAGGGAACCACTTCATTCATAATATGCATGAAATAATCTTTTACCCGCTCATGTTCAAATTCTCTTAGAACACGCATATCTTGTATCATAAGCTCATATCCTGTTTTTAATTCAGAAAACTCTTCCTCTACAATTTGCTTAATCCCTGTCATCCGTGAATTCTCTGGTAAAGCTGTTTCTGCAAAAAGCCCCTCTACTAGTATGTCTATATCATCTATCGAATTTAATTTGACTACTCTACGCATTAACTCGGTAAACTTTAAATCTATATTGATTGAATGTCTCCAAAGGCTATATTTATTTTCATTATAATTACACCAGCGTTTTATAATCGCAGTCCATGCGTATTCAAACGACACAACATCCCCATTCTTTTCATCCATTCCATCTAAACTTGCATACAAAGAAACTTTTTTATTCCCTTTATATCCTTTACTTCTATTTTCATATTTTAGTTTGTTCTTTTGTACCTCATATACCGATTGTGCAGCCGAAATTACTATCGTAAACGGGTACGCATCAAACTCATATTTCCGATTGAATTTTTCCATTAATAAACAAGCTTTTGTTATAGCTTCACAATGATCATTTATCCATCGCTTGGTACATCCGTTTGATATAGTATGTGCAAACCATTCCGCATTTTCTTTAATAAATACAGTTATATTTTCACGATGTATTTCTGCATATTTATATTTATTAGGTATAATATCAAAAAGCTTTGGCGTCTCAGGCTCTCCTAATTCAAAAGCATATTTTAAACTATTATATGAATCCTCTCTTTCACAATTGAGGATATATCCTTTGTATCTATGATATGCCAATTCCCAAACAGAGTCCTCATAAGGATTTTCCCCTTCTATATCTTCCACTCTCTTTAATGCATCAAAACAGTTGTCCAACCTTTTTTCAATATTACACAATTCCCTTTCTTCAATCACCATATCAATAGGAACATCTAATAGCTTACCAATATATTCAAATACCATAGTGTAACAGTATAGTAATTGTACATATATTCGATTTGCTCTCTTAATCTGCTTTAATGATAAATGCTTGATTATTTCATTTTTTAACAAATCGTTTTCCTCTGCAGAACTTGACACATATGTATGTTCAATATAATTTGGTATCATTTGTATACATGGCTTTGAGATATTATCCAATACCTTAATTTTCTTATATGACATTACATCTTTATCAGGAATTCCATGTTTATCGAGATAATAAAGCAAAAATACCAGCTTATAATAATCATACATCTCTTTCTCAGTAACCTTCTTTTCATCAATTGCAACGACATTTTTTAACTTTTGGGCAATTCCAGCTTTATCGGTGAAAAGTATTTTCTTAATTCTATTTTCTTCGCATTCATATTCTACATCTGTTATATTATTACTTTCTAATAAAGCTACATCTTTTATCATTTCCTTTTTTGTCAATTTGGCAGGTCGATTATGCTGATATATCATTTTAAAGTCAAAGTCATCATCATTGTATGCTGTATAACAATGATACTCATCAACGGCATTTTCTCTAACAAGAAAATAATCATACGACAATGTCATATTGTCATTTAACATAATGACCATATATCTTTTATCAGTTTTCATATCCCAATATGCAAAATCAGAGATATCTCCATAATTTAATTGCTTTTTTATTTCTTCCACTATTTGATTATAAACAGTAATAATCGTCCCCTGTAATTTAACAGCATTTCTCTGCTCATAAAACTTTATAATCTCTTGAACTTTTTCCTCTTCATTACCACCTTTTAATGTGATATTCGCCGATTTACTGTTTTCTATTTCCGTTACGTCAACATATATAATAGCCATTTTCACTCTCCAAATACTACTCTTGCAATCTCTACTAATTTCTTTATTTTATTAGAGTCATTTTCTACAATCCACAAAATATCATCTAACTCTTTCTTTACACCTGTTCCAAATATAAGATAATCTGTTGATATACATAAGGTACTTGCAATAGTATATACATACTCAATCTTACACGGAACCTTGCCATTTTCAATTCTCGATAGTTGATCTTTTCCTATACCTATTATATCGGCAAAATCAATTGCCTTGTACCCCTTTTTCTTTCTTTCCTCTTGAATTCTCTTTCCCATATTTCTCATTGCATCATCGGTAAAGTAATTATTTAAACTCATATTCTCATCCGTCCTTTCGTTTCTGTCGTGGCTAGAAACGTCTAAGAACCGATAAATACTCCTCGATATGTAATTTTCTGCAAATAAAAAAGGACACATGAAAAACAGTTCCAGTCCTCAAACTGGTTTCTAATTTTTCATGCGTCCTTAGGATGGCACCTTTGCGTATCATCAGCTTACGCTTATTGCAGGTGTCTCCCATATCATGATGACCACTAATTTAATTGTCTTGTCCTGTTGCGGTCAAATATCTGCCGCAACATCTGATGTCTGACTGTATGTATCAGATATAATACTTATCCTGTTCTACCTTATCCAGCAGCTCACCTTCCTTGAAATTCTTCAAGGTCATTACTCTACCACAATGGTGACATTTCATCATAACTCTCGGCAGTACCGGATAATTTCTGTTACCTGTAACCATGTATGAAACTTTCATACTCTTCTTGCACTTGTTACAATAAAAATCTATAACTTTTAACTCTTTTTTCAATTCAGTTCGCTCCTTATTCATACAAAATCATCAATCTACAATTCTGTACTCGTAAAGGAAAGGGAAATCACCTTTGCAAGCCTTTTGCCGGGAGTTCCGATGAATGTCTGCACATTCCCCGGCTTTGCTGATCTAAAGCCAACTGATATGAATTGTGCTGTCAGTACACAATCACATCAGGCTTCGGCTCTTTCCATAAACCACATATTGTTATCTTCATAGAAAAGGAATATTTCCTTTCCATCTACCACACAGGTATAACGCTCTCCAACTCCACCAGCCCTTGTACTGGCTGCTCTGCGCTTGTCTTTTACTCGTGTAATCTCATACTTTCTGCCATCTTCCCATGTTATCTCTTTGGGAATGAGCAGTCCGTCCTTTGAAAACTCTGCAAGAACATCAACATATACCTTATTGCTCAATGTAATCACCTTCCTTACAAGATTGCTATTGCTCTGGAAGCATCCATCTTCCTTGCTATATAGCCTTTTTCTTCTAATATTTTCAGATGTGCATAAACACTTGAAGTCGATGCCACCCCTACCATCTTGCATATCTCCCTGATAGTAGGAGCATAGCCATTCACACGCTGATATTGCATAATGCTTTCATACACATTCTGCTGCTTCTCCGTCAATGGTGCTCTGTCTACCAGATCAATTCTTGCTGCTTCGCTCATGTTCCGCCTCCCTCTTTTTTACTCTATCGCTACTCGTAGTGCAGCTCAATTCCGCTTCGCTTCATTTCACTCACGGCAGTCGCCGTATCAGATAACCAAGTCCCATATGTTTATGTGCAAGCACAACACATCTGTGCCTTGATTATCTGGCACTTCTCGTTGCTAACCTGAAAAGTACCCATGTGGATGTACTGTGTGTTCTTCTTTTGCATTGACCGCTGATAGAATCCTGTCCCGGTACATGAGTCCCCTCTGGATACTGTAAAATCCAAATCTTCTGCGTATCTCATCCACCGCTGA
>CANREV010000053.1 GCA_947629645.1 uncultured Acetatifactor sp.
AGGGCAGTATTTATTGCATAAAAACGAGAACTCATAAAGAAAATAGGAAAAGTGCCAACGAGTACTTGACACAAACTATTTTTTATTGAAGTGTTGACTTTTCCTGAAAACAGGTCTATACTCCTATTTAGATCAATGATGATTATCAGAGTAAGAGTGGCTGGCAAGCCACTCTTACTTGCTTGTAAGGAGACGTTAAGAACCGGCGGCTGAAACAGCGGCAGTTGAAATGGCGGCGCTGAATGAGACAGCGGCGGCGGAAGGGGAGCCGTTTTGGACGGGCAAAAAGTAAGCAAAAAGGAGGCATCTGATGTCCCGAAGAGAAGAATATGAAGAAAAGACGCAGCAGCTGCTTGCGCCTGTCGCAGAAGCGAATCAGGTATCTGTTTATGATGTGGAGTATGTAAAGGAAGGCAGCGACTACTATCTGAGAGCCTATATCGATAAGCCGGGAGGGGTCAATATTCAGGATTGTGAGAATGTCAGCCGCGCCTTGTCCGATGCGCTGGACAGGGAAGATTTTATCCCGGATGCGTATATTCTGGAAGTCAGCAGTCCGGGACTGGGCCGCGCTTTAAAAAAGGATAAGCACCTTGAGGCCAGCATCGGTCAGGAGGTGGAGATCAGATTGTTTAAGGCGGTGGACCAATGTAAGGAGTTTTCCGGTGTTCTGGATCGTTTTGACAAGGACACCGTCACCATACGGGAAGGGGACAACGCAAGGACTTTTCAGCGAACGGATATCGCACTGATACGGCTTGCTTTTGATTTTTAATCGATAGATACGATACGGGGAACAGAAAGTTTGGCGAAAGGCCGGAATGGAGGATATGATGAACAAGGAATTAATGGAAGCGCTTGATATGTTGGAGAAAGAGAAGGAGATCAGTAAGGATACGCTGTTTGAGGCTATCGAAAATTCTTTGCTGACGGCATGCAAAAATCACTTTGGCAAAGCGGACAACATAAGAGTGGAGATCGACCGTGAGACTTGCGATTTTATGGTCTACGCGGAGAAGGAAGTGGTAGAGACCGCTGAGGATGTGGAGGACAGCTGCCTGCAGATCTCTTTGGAGGACGCCAGGGAACTCTCCGGGAAAGTAAAAGTGGGCGATATCCTGAATGTGGAGATCAAGTCCAGGGAATTCGGACGAATCGCCACCCAGAACGCAAAAAACGTCATACTGCAGAAGATCCGCGAGGAAGAAAGAAGCGTGATCTATAATCAGTATTATGAGAAGGAAAAGGACGTAGTCACCGGCGTGGTGCAGCGTTATGTGGGCAAAAATATCAGCATCAATCTGGGTAAGGCGGACGCCATGTTAAACGAAAGCGAGATGGTAAAGGGCGAGGTGTTCAGACCCACGGAGCGCATCAAGGTTTACATTCTGGAGGTAAAGAACACTCCCAAGGGTCCCCGCATCAATGTCAGCCGGACTCATCCTGAGCTGGTAAAGAGGCTGTTTGAATCGGAAGTGACGGAGATCAAGGACGGCACGGTGGAGATTAAAAGCATTGCCCGTGAGGCGGGAAGCCGTACCAAGATCGCGGTGTGGAGCAACAATCCCAATGTGGACGCCGTCGGCGCCTGCGTGGGTATGAACGGCGCCAGAGTAAACGCTATTGTGGAGGAACTGCGCGGTGAGAAGATCGATATCGTGAACTGGGATGAGAATCCCGGACAGCTGATACAGAACGCTTTGTCCCCCGCAAAGATCGTTGCCGTGTTTGCGGATCCCGATGAAAAGACGGCAAAGGTCGTAGTGCCCGACTACCAGCTGTCCCTGGCGATCGGCAAGGAGGGGCAGAACGCCAGACTGGCTGCCAGACTGACGGGATATAAGATTGACATCAAGTCCGAGACCCAGGCCAAGGATGCGCCGGGCTTCCGCTATGAAGATTATCTGGATTACGATGATGAAGAATATGACGAGGAAGAGTACGAGGAGACCGGAGAGGAAATGAGCGAGGACGCGCAGGGCCGGTACGAGGCTGATGAAGAGGCAGAGCAAAGCGAAGGCTCGGCCGGGGACGAGGAGTAAGCATATATGGCGAAGAAAGTGCCTTTGAGGCAATGCGTTGGCTGTGGCGAAATGAAAGGAAAGAAGGACATGCTGAGAGTCCTTAAGACGGCAGAAAACGAATTTTGTCTGGACGCTACAGGCAAAAAGAACGGAAGAGGCGCATATATTTGCAGGAGCAGGGAATGTCTGCTTCAGGCACGCAAAAATAAAGGATTGGAGCGCTCTTTCAAGACGAGTATTCCGAAGGAAGTCTACGATGCTCTGGAAAAGGAGTTTGAGGATCTTGAAGCAGAATAAAATTTTTTCGCTTTTAGGGATCGCCATGAGAGGACGAAATTTAGTCAGCGGCGAATACCAGTCGCTGGAAGCGGTCAGGACAGGTGCGGCGGCGCTGATGATTGTCGCGCAGGACGCTTCTGATAACACCAAAAAGTTGTTTTCCGACAAATGTTCTTTTTATGGAGTCCCGATTTTCAGGTACGGAACAAAGGAAAGTCTGGGACGGGCGATCGGAAAAGACATGAGGTCATCGGTTTGCGTGTGCGATAGGGGCTTAGCAGAGGCGGTTATCAGCCAATTGAGAGAAGAGTCAGGTGCGATTGAGGCAGAAACGGGAATGGAGGAAAAAGAATGGCGAAAATAAAAGTACATGAACTTGCCAAAGAATTAGATAAACAAAGCAAAGATATTTTAAGCTTTTTGCAGGAAAAAGGCATAGAAGCCAAAGCAGCTCAAAGCTCTATAGAGGAGGAAGCCGCGGAGCTGGTGCGCAAGGCGTTTGGCAGCGCCAAAGCACAAAAGGAAGCAAAGGCGGAAGATGTGAAGGAAGCCGCGCCGTCCAAAGCGGAAACGGCAGAAGAGAAGAAAACGGATTCCGTAAAAGCATCCGCCGCAAAGAAAGAGGAAGCGGCAAAAGCGGGAAAGGCAGGAGCTGTAAAGGAACCTTCCAAAGATGGAAAAACCGAATCCGCAAAAGGAGCCGGAGAGCCCAAAAAGAAAAAATCAAACATCATTTTTGTGAGCAATCCCCAAAATTCCAAGATGTCTGGCCAGGGAGGCAGGGGGCAGAACAGGCCTCAAAGCAATTACGGCGACCGTAGGGCACAACAGACTTATACGCGGCCCATCAAGCCTCTGACCCCTCCTTCTCCTACGCCCAGCGTACAGATGGTTTCCTCCAGACCTGTGCAGCAGGGCAGGCATAACAGACCCTCAGATCCCGCAAAGGAGACGGAGAAGCTTCAGAACAGACCGGAGAGACAGGACAGACCTGCCAGAGATGTATCCGCACAGGAAAACCGCGGCGGTCAGGAGAACCATCGTGACGGGAAATCGGATCATGGACAGTACCGGGGCAAAGGAGGCGCAGGAGCAAATGGCAGACCTCAGGGCGACAGGCAGAACGGATTTCAGAGAAATGGCAGGCCGGGTTTTGAAGGCAGCCAGGGCGATCGGCGCGGTCCGGCTGCTGGCGCAGGCGGCGGCCGCGGCTTTGGCGGCGGCGCGAAAGACGGCAGAGGCGCTGGAGGGCAGGGTGCCGGATCCAGAGACGTGCGGGGCGGTAAAGGATTTGCGGCGGAAACTTCGCCGAAAGATATGGAAAAGAGGCGCGAGGAAGATAAGCGCCGCGCAAATAATCAGGAGAGGGACAAGAGGTCGAAGAAAGACCATATTTATGAGGAGGACGAGGCTTTAAGGAACAAGCCCGGCCGGTTTATCAAGCCTGAAAAGAAAAAAGCCGAAGTGGTGGAGGAAGTGATCAAAGTCATCACGCTGCCTGAAACGATCACGATTAAGGATCTGGCGGATAAGATGAAATTGCAGCCTTCCGTCATTGTAAAAAAGCTTTTCCTGGAAGGCAAAGTCGTGACCGTAAATCAGGAAATCTCCTATGAGGACGCGGAAAATATCGCTATGGAATACGACATCCTCTGCGAGAAGGAAGTCAAGGTCGATGTCATTGAGGAACTGCTCAAAGAGGAAGAGGAAGCGGCGGAAAATCTGGCGGAGAGACCTCCTGTCATCTGTGTTATGGGCCATGTAGACCACGGTAAGACTTCTCTTTTGGATTCTATCAGAAAGACGAATGTCACTGACAAGGAGGCCGGCGGCATTACCCAGCATATCGGTGCGTATACCGTCAATATCAAGGGCAGGAGTATCACTTTCCTCGATACACCCGGACATGAAGCTTTTACGGCGATGCGTATGCGCGGCGCCAACTCTACCGATATCGCTATTCTTGTGGTAGCCGCGGACGATGGCGTAATGCCTCAGACCATAGAGGCGATCAGCCATGCAAAGGCTGCCGGAATTGAGATTATCGTGGCTGTAAACAAGATCGATAAACCTTCCGCAAACATCGACAGGGTGAAGCAGGAGCTGACGGAGTATGAGCTGATCCCTGTGGACTGGGGCGGAACCACGGAGTTTGTGCCGGTTTCCGCAAAGACCGGCGAAGGCATTGAAAATCTGCTGGAGACCATTCTGCTGACGGCGGATATCCTGGAGCTGAAAGCGAATCCCAACAGGCGCGCCAGAGGGCTGGTGATCGAGGCGGAACTGGACAAAGGACGCGGTCCCGTGGCTACCGTTTTAGTACAGAAGGGAACGCTTCATGTGGGAGATTTTGTCTCCGCAGGGGCTTGTTACGGCAAAGTCCGCGCCATGGTCGATGATAAGGGTAAGAGAGTGAAGGAAGCGGGCCCTTCCACTCCTGTGGAGATCCTGGGCCTTTCCGATGTTCCCAGCGCCGGAGAAGTATTTTTGGCGCATGAGAACGATAAAACCGCGAAATCTTACGCGGAAACTTATCTTGCGCAGAATAAAGAGAAAATGCTTGAGGATACTAAGACCAAGATGTCTCTGGACGATCTTTTCTCCCAGATACAGGAGGGCAGCTTAAAAGAGCTGAACCTGATTGTAAAGGCCGATGTCCAGGGCAGCGTGGAGGCGGTAAGGCAGTCGCTGTTAAAACTTTCCAACGAGGAAGTGGTCGTAAAATGTATCCATGGAGGCGTGGGAACGATCAACGAGTCCGATGTGGTGCTGGCCAGCGCGTCCAACGCTATCATCATTGGCTTTAACGTGCGTCTTGACGCTACCGCTAAGGCAACGGCCGAACGGGAAGGCGTAGATGTGAGACTGTATAAGGTCATCTATCAGGCGATAGAGGATGTGGAGGCCGCCATGAAGGGTATGCTGGATCCTGTCTTTGAGGAAAAAGTCATCGGCCACGCTGAGGTTCGTCAGATCTTCCGTGCATCCGCGATTGGAAATATCGCCGGTTCCTATGTGCTGGACGGCGTGTTCCAGCGGGGATGTAAGATCCGCATCACCAGAGAGGGAGAGCAGATCTATGAGGGAGAGCTTGCGTCTTTGAAACGTTATAAAGACGATGTGAAGGAAGTCCGTGCCGGTTTTGAGTGCGGTCTGGTATTTGAAGGCTTTGACCAGATGCAGGAGCTTGATATCGTGGAGGCGTATATCATGGTGGAGGTGCCCAGATAGAGGATGTTGCAGGGCATTTGTGCCAAAGCGTCTGGAAAGCGCCTTCACCGCGGCGAAAGGAATGTAAGTCAGAATGAGAAAGAACAGTTTAAAGAATACCCGTATCAACACGGAAGTGCAGCGCGTAATGGCTGAGATTATCCGGGGGGAAATCAAAGACCCCCGCATCAGTCCCTGGACAAGTGTGGTGTCTGTGGAAGTGGCCCCCGATTTAAAGAGCTGTAAGGCATGGATCAGTGTGTTGGGAGACGAGGAAGTCAGAAACTCCACTCTGCAGGGGCTTAGAAGCGCGGAGGGATTCATCAAAAGACAGCTGGCGAAAACGGTCAATCTCCGCAACACGCCGGAAATAACATTTGTTATGGATCAGTCTATCGAGTATGGCGTCAACATGTCGTACAAAATTGATGAAGTGATCGCAAAGGATCGTGTGAATTCCAAAGGCAGCGCGGTTTCCGATGAGGAGCCGGATCCGGAGGGTTAAAAATTCCCCTGATGGCAGATGAGAAATCGTATGCGCGAATTTCTCATCGTCCCGTTGCGCAAGCGCTCCAAAATGGAGAGTAAACTGTCCGGTAAAAAGATTCAGGGACTGAGGCCTGTTGAAGCTTTGGAAATGGAAATGAGGTTTTGGAATGGAATGGAACTTATTAGAAGAATGTAAAGATGCAAAAAGAATCGGAATCGGCGGGCATATACGGCCTGACGGGGACTGCGTTGGCGCCTGTCTGTCCGTGTACCTGTATCTGAAAAAATGTTTGCCGCAGGCTAAGGTCAGGGTCTTTTTGGAGAAGCCGGAGGAGATTTTCCGGGAGCTTGCGGGATTTGATGAAATTGACAGCAGCTTTGGCGAAGAGGAACCCTTTGATGTGTTTTTCGTGATGGACTGCGCAGATGACAGACTGGGCGATAGTTTGAAATATTTTCAGGCGGCGGCCAAAAGGATTAATATCGATCACCATATCAGCAACAAAGGCTGCGGCGATTTCAACGTTATCAGACCCCGGATCGGTTCTACCTGCGAGGTGGTTTACGATCTGCTTGAGGAGGAGAGACTGGACAGAAATATGGCGCAGGCGCTTTATACCGGCATTATTCACGATACCGGGATCTTCCAGTATTCTAATACCACGCCCCGCACGATGGAGATCGGGGCTAAGCTGATCGGCTATGGATTTGATTTCCCCAGGCTGATTCGGGAAACTTTTTATCAGAAAACCTATGTCCAGACGCAGATCATGGGCAGAGCGCTGATGGAGAGCATCCGGTTTATGAACGGCAGATGTATCGTCAGCGGCGTGGACCGCAAGACCATGGAGTTTTATAATGTGGAGCCGAAGGACCTGGGCGGTATCGTAAACCAGCTGCGCAATATAGAAGGGATCGACTGCGCTATCTTCCTTTACCAGACGGATGTGCTGGAATACAAGGTGAGCCTGCGCACCAGCGAGAAAGTCAACGCGGCGGAAGTGGTCTCGCATTTTGGAGGAGGAGGCCATGACCGCGCCGCCGGATGTACCATGAACGGCACCTTCCACGACTGTGTGAACAATCTTTCTTTACATATAGAAGCGCAGCTGAAGAGTGAGGGTTGACGTGAACGGGATCATAGTGATCGATAAAGAGCCGGATTTCACATCCGCTGATGTGGTCGCCAAGATGCGCGGTATCTGCAGACAGAGAAAAATCGGACATACCGGGACGTTGGATCCCGCGGCTACAGGCGTACTTCCTGTGTGTCTGGGCAGCGCCACCAGGCTCTGCGGTATGCTTACTGACAGAGAGAAAGAATATGTGGCTGAACTTTTGCTGGGAGTGGAGACGGATACGCAGGATATCACGGGCAAAGTGCTGGCGAAGCACAGTGTGTGTCCTGACAAAGAGGCGGTGAGAGGCGCCTGCCTTTCCTTTATCGGGGAATATCTTCAGGTGCCTCCTATGTATTCCGCTCTCAAAGTGAACGGCAAAAGGCTGTACGAGCTTGCCAGGGAAGGCAGGGAAGTGGAGCGAAGCGCCCGTCCCGTGACGATATATGAGCTGGAGATCCTAAAGATCAGGCTGCCCGTGGTAAAGTTCAGGGTCGTGTGTTCCAAGGGGACTTATATCCGCACACTCTGCGCCGACATCGGGGCAAAACTGGGCTGCGGCGGAACGATGCAGAGCCTGCGGCGCACCAGGGCAGGTATGTTTACATTGGAACAGGCGCTCACGTTGGGGCAGCTTCAAAAGCTCAGAGACGAGGACAGACTTTGTGAAGCGCTCCGTCCTGTGGAGAGTTGTTTCCCGTCCTGTCCGTCAATGCATGTGGCTTTCGGATATGAAAGACTTTTGGAGAATGGAAACGCCCTGCCGCCGGAGGCGACTTTGGAAAAGCTGGTCTATGGCACCGGGGAATGGGTGAAATTTTATCGGACCGATGAAAGCTTTGCGGGGATCTATGCGTATGATCCGGCGGGGCGGCGGTATAAACCGGTGAAAATGTTTTTGGAGAAAGAGTGAATCAGGATTGGAAATCATAGCGAATACAACCGATTTTTATCTGGACATGGAGACTGCCGTGGCGATCGGCAAGTTTGACGGCATTCATATCGGCCACAGGAGACTGCTGGAAGAAATTCTGGAGAAGAAGAAAGAAGGGCTCTGCGCCTGTGTCTTTACTTTCGATCCGGCTCCGGCAGTCCTTTTTGGCTGGTCGGACGGCAGGGAACTGACCACCAGAGAAGAAAAATACCTGTTATTTGAACGCATGGGAGTGGACATGCTGATTGAGTTTCCCATGAATCCCCAGACAGCGGCTATCCCTCCCGAAACTTTTGTGGAGGAGATTCTTGCGGAGCGGATGCAGACCAGGTTTGTGGCATCGGGCAACGATCTTTCCTTCGGGGCAAAGGGGGCGGGAACGCCCGGACTGCTTAAAAAGATGGCGCCTGAGCTGGGTTTCCAGGTCAGGGTGATTGACAAGGTATGCCTTGACGGTCGGCAGATCAGCTCCACTTATGTCCGAAGCTGTGTGGAAAAGGGGCAGATGGAACTGGCAAAGAGACTTCTGGGAATGCCCTATTTTGCAGCGGGCACCGTGGTGCCGGGGCATCAGCTGGGCCGCACGCTGGGTTTCCCCACTCTGAATCTGATCCCTCCAAAAAGCAAGCTTCTGCCGCCAAATGGCGTTTACTATTCCCAGGTACGCTGCCATGGGAAGCTGTATCACGCTATTAGCAACGTGGGATACAAGCCCACCGTGACAAAGGAACAGGTACTGGGGATTGAATCCTATCTTTATGATTTTAATGAGAATGCATACGGTGAGTCTGTGGAAGTGCATCTGTTGAAATTCCGCAGGCCGGAAAAGCGTTTTGACAGCGTGGAAGAGCTGAGGCGCCAGCTTCAGGAGGATGTTGAAGCGGGGGCCGGGTTTGCCGGGATCCCTTTACAAAGGTAAAAATAAGTAAAATAATGTAAGATTACTATTGTAACTTTTCGCTTTTTCCCGTAGAATCAAAGTATAGTGCGTAAAACTTATCCACCGTATGGAAGGGAACTATGAGATGAGCGTGAGTATTCTTTTATCAATGGCAGCAGGGCTGGGGCTTTTTCTGTTCGGTATGCGCGTGATGAGCGATTCCATTGAAAAGGTTGCCGGAGCCAGGCTTCGTCATATTCTGGAGATTTTTACCACCAACCGCTTTACCGGTATGCTGGTGGGTATCGTGTTTACGGGTATCATTCAGTCTTCCTCCGCCTGTACGGCCATGGTGGTCAGTTTTGTAAACGCGGGACTGATGAATCTGTATCAGGCGGCGGGCGTTATCTTCGGCGCCAATATCGGTACTACGATCACTTCCCAGCTGGTGTCTTTCAATCTGTCGGCCTACGCTCCGGTGATTCTTTTGTCCGGGGTGCTTGTGGTGATGTTCTGCAAGAAGGAAAAAATAAAAAATTTTGCGGAGATCATTGTGGGCTTCGGTATACTGTTTCTGGGTCTGAGCACCATGTCCGGTTCCATGGCCAGCATGCGGGATGTGCCTCAGGTGGTGGAGCTGCTCGGCTCCCTGAGGAATCCGTTTATGGCTACCCTGGTGGGACTGGTTCTGACGTCTGTCATCCAGAGTTCTTCCGTGACGGTCAGCATTGTGCTGCTTTTAGCATCTCAGGATCTGCTGGCGCTGCCTATCACGCTTTACATAATTCTCGGCTGTAATATCGGCGCGTGCACAACGGCGCTTCTGGCATCTTTGGCAGGTAAAAAAGACGCAAAGCGCGCGGCTCTGATCCATTTCTGGTTCAATGTGCTGGGTACCATCGTGCTGTATGTGATCCTGTTTGTGGCGGAAGACCAGGTGATGAAGCTGATCTGGACCATATCGGCTGACAATGGCCGTTTCGTGGCAAACGCCCACACTATGATAAAGATTTTCCAGGTGATCGTGCTGTTTCCTTTCTCCAATTGGATTGTCAGGCTCTCCGTCTGGTGTGTCAGGGGCGAGGACAAAAAGGTGGGTTACAGAGAGAGCTATCAGTTGAAGTATATCGGCGACAAGGTAGTGTTCAACCCCGCCACAGCCGTGATCGAAGTGGTGAAGGAGCTGGATCGTATGGCTTCCCTTGCCAGTGAAAATCTGAACCGCGCCATGAATGCGCTGATCACCCTGGATGAGGAAGATATCGAAGAGGTGTATGAGGTGGAGAAGAATATCAATTTCTTAAACCATGCCATCACCGATTATCTGGTGAAGATCAACCAGACAACTCTGCCCATCGAGGACTTGAAAAGTCTGGGCGCGCTGTTCCATGTGGTGAACGATATCGAGCGTATCGGAGACCATGCGGAGAATGTGGCGGATGCGGCAAAACAGCGCCGGGACAGAGGCGTATCCTTCAGCAGGGAAGCCCAGAGGGAGATGGGCGAGATGCTGGATATGGTCAATAAGCTGATCCAGTACTCTATGGATATGTTTGCCAGAAGCGATGAAACCCATATGCAGGAAGTCATCGAGCTGGAGGATAAGGTGGACGAGAAGGAAAAAGAACTCCAGAATTTCCATGTGCAGCGCCTTACAAGAGGAGAGTGTACGCCGGAAGCGGGGATGATCTTTTCCGATATCGTGTCGGGGCTGGAGAGAGTGGCGGATCATGCTACCAACATTGCATTCGCTATCCTCGCGGCGGAAGGAGAGGGCGAGCCGGAATCCGATTCTTACAACAGTTAAAAGAAATTTGTTTGAATCTGTTGACATATTACATTTTGGACGGTATAATCTGGATGAGATGTAACAAATTTGTAATAATATTGTAATGTAGATTTCATTTTTAGAAGGATACCATTTATGAGATACTTTAAGAATCATAGAAAACTGACAGTGATTTCAGCGGGGCTCGCGTGTTGTATGGCACTGGGACAGCCTCTTGGCGCGGCCGCCGCGGAGAGCAGCAGTATTCTGCAGTCGGCGGGCGTGGGTTCTTTGTTTGAAGCCGACCGCACTTCGGAAGAATATATGGAGATCGCGCAGCAGGCACAGGGCGCCGCATGGGGGTATACCAATATCGGTATCGCCAATGTGGAAAGCGGCAATTTAAATGTCCGCGTAGCGCCTTCCACCGACAGTAAACTGGTGGGCAAGCTGCCGAAAAACGCAGCCTGCGAGGTATTGGAGGAGTCTGACGGCTGGGCGCATATCAAGTCGGGAGAGGTGGAAGGTTATGTGAACACCGAATTCCTGTTTACCGGTCCTGAGGCAAAGCTTGCGGCCAACGATCTGGTTCACACGGTAGCGGTAGTCAATGTGGACGGTTTGAACGTGCGCGATGAGGCAAATACGGAAAGCGCGGTCCTGACACAGGTTCCCAAAGGAGAAGAGCTGGAATATGTAGAGGCGTTAGACGGATGGATTAAGGTGTCTATCGATGGAGAAGACGCATATGTATCTTCCGATTACGTTGCTGTGGAGGATAAACTGGATACGGCGATCACCATGACAGAGCTTTTGTATGGCCAGGGAGTATCCGATGTCCGCGTTGAATTGGTGGAGTATGCGAAACAGTTCCTGGGCAATCCTTATGTATGGGGCGGCACCAGTCTGACGAAAGGCGCCGACTGTTCCGGATTCGTACTGAGCGTATTTAAAAAGTTCGGCGTATCTTTAAGCCATCATTCCGGAACCCAGGCGAAAGAAGGCACCAAGATCAGCGCTTCCGATTTAAAACCCGGAGATCTGGTGTTCTATGCTAACAGTTCAGGCAACATCAATCATGTGGCGATTTATATCGGCGGCGGTCAGGTAATCCATGCGAGCAGCCCCAAGACAGGCATTAAGATCAGCAAGTACAATTACCGCACGCCTGTCAGATGCGTAAGAGTATTGCAGGATTAGGATTTTGTGAAAGGCTCCGGCCGTTGAGCTGGCAGAAACCTTTTCATTGATAAATCGGCAGGGATAAATTCAAAGAAATCTTAGCGGGAAGCTTTGTGGAGATTGCGTTTCACAAAGCTTCTTTACATTAGGGTTTACTTTTTTTTTAGGATATGATATGATATCAAAGTGTGATTTGGCCGACACTCGGTTTTCGGATACTCCGACCGGGGCTTAGTGTCCGGCGGTTCGCACAGGAAACAATTCAATTTTAAGAGTTTATGGAGGACAAAAAATGATTTCCAAAGAAAAGAAAACAGCGATCATGAACGAGTATGCGAGAACACCCGGAGACACCGGTTCACCTGAGGTACAGGTGGCAGTGCTGACCGCAAGGATTAAAGAGCTTACCGAGCATCTGAAAGTTAATCCTAAGGATCATCATTCCCGCCGGGGCATGCTTAAGATGGTAGGTCAGAGACGCGGCCTTCTGGAGTACCTGAAGAGAAAAGATATTGAAAGATATCGCGCCCTGATCGAGAAACTTGGTTTGAGAAAGTAAACAGGATGATGACATAAGGCGGAAGGCAGCCCGCTCTTTGGGCACTTTCCGCTTGTTGTGCGTATTGTGACAGCCCCTCGGAACAGAAGAAAGTCCCGAGACCGCTGAAAAATGTATGGGATAAACTGTGGATTTTTCAGTAGTTTCGGTGTCTTCTGTTCCCAGAGTGAGACAAGCCGTAGAAACGGCAGAATGGAGGACATATGTATAAGACTTATGAAATGGAGCTTGCCGGACGTACTCTCAAGGTAGATATCGACCGCGTGGGCAGGCAGGCGAACGGTTGTGCATTTATGCATTACGGCGATACGGTAGTACTCTCCACGGCAACCGCATCCGAAAAACCCAGAGAGGGGATTGATTTCTTCCCGCTCAGCGTGGAGTACGAGGAAAAACTGTACGCAGTGGGAAAGATTCCCGGAGGCTTTAATAAAAGAGAGGGAAAGGCAAGCGAAAATGCGGTTCTGACCAGCCGTGTGATCGACAGGCCGATGCGTCCCTTATTCCCCAAGGATTACAGAAATGATGTGACCCTGAACAATATGGTAATGAGCGTTGACCCCGCCTGCCGTCCTGAACTGGTGGCAATGTTGGGCGCCGCTATCGCCACTTGTATTTCCGATATTCCTTTTGACGGCCCCTGCGCCATGACGCAGGTGGGCATGATCGATGGGGAGCTGGTGATCAATCCTTCCCAGGAACAGTGGAAGGTGGGTGATCTGAATCTGACGGTGGCTTCCACTAAGGAAAAGGTTATCATGATCGAGGCGGGCGCCAATGAAGTCCCCGAGGCTAAGATGATTGAGGCGATTTATAAGGCGCATGATGTGAACCAGACAATCATTGCCTTTATCGAAAAAATCGTTGCAGAGTGCGGTAAAAAGAAGCATACTTATACGAGCTGCGCCGTGCCTCAGGAAATGTTTGATGAGATGATGAGACTGATCCCTTCTGAGGAGATGGAGAAGGCGGTCTTTACCGATGACAAACAGACCCGTGAGGAAAATATCCGCGTGATCACCGAAAAGCTGGAGGAGGCTTTCGCGGAAAATGAAGAGTGGCTTGCCATTCTCGGCGAAGCGGTTTACCAGTATGAAAAGAAGACGGTGCGGAAGATGATCCTGAAGGATCATAAACGTCCCGATGGACGTGAGATTACCCAGATCCGTCCTCTGGCGGCGGAGGTAGACATCATTCCCCGCGTGCATGGTTCCGCCATGTTCACCCGCGGGCAGACGCAGATCTGCAACGTATGTACGCTGGCGCCGCTCTCCGAGCAGCAAAAGATCGATGGGCTGGATGAGAACGAGGTCAGCAAGAGATATATGCACCATTACAATTTCCCTTCCTACTCTGTGGGTGAGACAAAGCCCTCCAGAGGGCCCGGAAGGCGAGAGATCGGTCACGGCGCGCTGGCTGAGAGAGCGCTTCTTCCCGTCCTTCCCAGCGAGGAGGAATTCCCCTACGCCATCCGTACCGTTTCCGAGACATTTGAGTCTAACGGTTCCACTTCCATGGCTTCCACCTGCGCATCCTGTATGTCGCTGATGGCAGCGGGCGTTCCCATCAAAAAGATGGTTGCGGGCATTTCCTGCGGACTTGTTACGGGTGAGACGGACGATGATTTTGTATTGCTGACCGATATTCAGGGCCTTGAGGATTTCTTTGGAGATATGGACTTTAAGGTGACGGGTACCACGGAGGGTATCACCGCTATTCAGATGGATATCAAGATCCACGGCCTGACCAGGCCTATCGTGGAGGGCGCTATTGCGCGCTGCCGCGATGCGAGACTGTATATTATGGAAAACTGCATGAAACCCGCGATCTCCGCGCCCAGACCGGAAGTCGGTCCTTATGCGCCTAAGATCATTTCCATTCAGATCGATCCCGAGAAGATCGGCGATGTGGTAGGACAGAGGGGCAAGACCATCAATGAGATCATTGCCCGCACCGGCGTTAAGATTGATATCACGGACGATGGCAATGTATCTATCTGCGGTACAGATAAGGAGATGATGAAGAAGGCGGAAGAGATGGTAAAGATTATCGTTACCGACTTCGAGGAAGGCCAGATCTTTAAGGGTAAAGTAGTCAGCATCAAGGAGTTCGGCGCTTTCGTAGAGTTTGCTCCCGGAAAAGAGGGAATGGTGCACATTTCCAAGATCGCCAAGGAGCGTATCAACCGTGTGGAGGATGTGCTGACCCTTGGGGATAAGGTTACCGTAGTATGTCTTGGAAAGGACAAGATGGGCAGGATGAGCTTCTCTATGAAGGATGTGGCCCAGCAGTAAATAGAACTGCTGGCCAAGCTGTTACGTTCTGTACCTTAAATTGTGTAAAAACAGTTGACATACCGTCACCGGCATGCTATCCTGAACTTAGGATTCCTCTGGGACGGGAGGAAACATGACAGAAAGAAAAACGCTCCAAAAACTGACGTTAAAAGACAATTTTCTTTTCGCGGCGGTGATGTCGGAGACGGAAAACTGTAAGCAACTGTTGGAATTAACACTTGGCATCGCCGTTGACCATGTGGAGGTGGATGCGGAGAAAAGCATCGTGTACCACCCGCAGTACAAAGGCATACGCCTTGACGTGTTCGCCAGGGACGGGAGAGGCACCCGCTTCAATGTGGAGATGCAGGTCGCGGGCCAACCGCTGGAAAGGCGGTGCCGTTACTACCACAGCCAGATGGACATGGATCTGCTTCTGTCAGGCGTTCCCTACGGGGAACTGCCTGACAGTTATGTGGTGTTTTTGTGCGACTTTGATCCTTTTCTTCTGGGGAAGTACCGCTACACGGTAAAACATATCTTTGCGGAGGACGGTTCTTTCCGCTACGAGGACGGGAGCCACACGGTATTCTTAAGCACGAAGGGAAAGAACGAGAAAGAAGTGCCGGAAGCCCTGGTAAGGTTTTTAAGATTCCTTTCCGCCGGGGAGACAGAAAGCACGGGGGACTTCGGGGACGATTATGTCAGGCGTCTCCAATGTTCTATCCGGCGGATCAAATCTGACAGGGAAATGGGGGAACGGTATATGCTGTTTGAGGAAATGCTGAAGGATGAACGCGCGGAAGGCAGAGCGGAAGGTAAGGCGGAGGGTCTGGTGGAAGGTCAGACCAATGGCTTGTCCGAAGCAGTCCTGGAACTGCTTTCGGTTTACGGGGAAGTTCCCGCAGACCTCAGGGAATACATCTGCTCTTTGAAGGATACCGTAGCGCTGAGACAGCTTCTGAAAAAAGCCGCTCAGGCAAAGAGCATTTCTGAATTTGAATCTTTAACGGATCTGTAATCAATATCTGCAATATCTGTAACAAATATCAGGCCAAATCGGCCAGACAATCAATCTTTTAGACAGAGGAATCCTGAGATAAAAAACTGCCATTTTGGACAGTTTTGTTAGCGGAAGTGAACTGCCCGTTCTTACTTTGGCAGATACGAATTGCACTAATGATAGATACAGAATTTCAATACAAGTAAGGCTGTGGATATGAGTTATGTGTTTTGTTAATGTAATGATCCTCGGCAGATATGGGAGGCCTTAAATGGAAAAACGCCGCGGATGCTTCGGGAATGTTTAGAAACCGCCCTGCAGACTATATAATTGTGCCTTTTTTGCCTTTTTCTGATATTTTAAGGCCTGTTACGGCTTGTTATCTGATCTGTCATATATAATCTTGACATGATTTGCAGAGGAGAGTAGAATAATTATCAAATTTAATAAAAGATGGAGAGGTAACAATGGATATCCAGAAAACAAATCATGTAAACAGATGGTTTCTGCGCGTATGTGCGGGAATAATCACGGCGGCATTCCTGACGCTGTTGTGTCTGTTACCGGAAACGGAAGCAAAAGCGGAAGGGTATACCGGACTGGTCTGCTCGGAAGCGGACGGAAACTGGTATTATTATGA
>CANREV010000054.1 GCA_947629645.1 uncultured Acetatifactor sp.
TGTTTTTGTGCCCGCTTTTATGCGGGCATTTTTATAGTTTTCTCCGGCAGGAGGAATTTCCTATTATACAAAAAAGCCCTTGAAAATCAAGGACTTCTCGCTAAGCTGCTGACGGGAATCGGACCCGTGACCTCCGCACTACCAATGCGACGCTCTACCGACTGAGCCACAGCAGCATCACGCGACTGCACACTTTTTGGCAATCACCAAGAGGTATTGTACCAAACGCGCCTCTGTTTGTCAACAAAATTTAATTATTTTTACATGAGTAAAAATTTTTACTTGAGCAAAAATTTTTACCTGAGCGCATGGAGAATCTGCTGATAGACATAAGGCTTTAGTTCCTCAGGCCTGATCTGAAAACACTCCTGCGTGCTGACGCTCATCATATAAGTCAAAAGACCGGAAAACACCGTGCATACCATAAATTCCACGGGAAGATCGCTTCGGATCTCGCCCCGCTCTGCGCTCCGCTTCAGGATATCCCCAAACACATTGACCGGATGATATTTCGCAAAAGGCTCCGTTGTCATCTTCTGCCGCACGGAACGGCTGAATTCGGAATGATCTGTCAGGATATGCACAAAACGGATAAAGCAATGCTTGTCAAAGGTTTCCCTCTCCAGTTTATCGAGCAGCCATCCGATCTGCTTTTCAAAGCTTTCCTGCTTCTGAAGTTCCCGCTGCAGCGCGCTGAAGATCTGCCGGATATGAAACACCACGGCGCAGGCAACGATATCCTCTTTTGAATCAAAATATTCGTACGCCGTACCCTTGCCGATCCCAGCCCGCTGCGTGATAGCGGAGACGCGGAGCCCCGAGGCATCCGCGCCATCTTCCAACAGTCCGATGACAGCTTCATAAATTTTCAGTACCTTAGGAGGAATCTGTTCATATTCCTCCACCCCCGTCATTTTACCCATCATTTCAACCCTCAAAGCCGATCAGGATCATCCGGTGCATCCCCATTTTTCGCCTTCTTGTCTCTGATCATCACATCATAAATACAAGGGATCACCACCAGTGTCAACAGCGTGCCGTACAGCAGACCGCCGATCGTTACCACCGCCATCGGCCGCCCCATCTCGGAACCCATATCCCTGCTGAATACCATGGTAGACAGCGCCAGTATAGTGGTCAGGGCCGTCATCAGCACAGGGCGCAGCCTGGTGCGTCCCGCGGTGAGAATCGCCTCCCGTTTCTCCATTCCGCTTTCCCGCAGCTGATTCATATAATCGATCAGCACGATACCGTTATTCACAATGATACCGGCCAGCATGACAAAACCGATCATAGCGATAACGCTCACCTCGCTGCCGCTGATAAACAATCCCAAAAATCCGCCCGTAAACGCCAGGGGGATCGTAAACATGATAATGAACGGCGACAACAAGGACTGAAACTGCGCCACCATGATCAAATACATAAAAGCAATGGCAAGTATCAGCATCAGCACCATCTGCTGCATAGCATCTTCTATCGTCTCATTCTCGCCGGAAAATACCAGTTGATAGCCGCTCGGCAGCTCATAATCCGCCAGCGCTTTTTCCACATCATTGGACACCAGTCCCACATTATACCCCTCTGCAATGGAAGCGGAAACCGCAATATATCTGGTCTGGTCCGCACGATTGATGGAGGTCAGGGCGTACGCAGGCTCAAAAGAAGCCAGATCGGACAGCGGCACTTTCACACTATTGCCATCCTCGTCCGTACCCGTAATCTCAATCTCCTCCACAAGCGCCCTCGTCAATTCAATATCGCTGCCGCTCATCACATACACGCTGTAATCCTTATCCGCCGCTACCAGTGTAGTGGCGCTGCTTGCCTCCGCAAGTTTTGAGGAAATCTGGGTAAACACCTGCGCCACGGTCAGACCATAATGTACCGCCTCATCGCGGTTGATGATCACGCGCAGCTCCTCATCCGCCTCCTCTAATCCATCGTTTACGTCCGCAGTTCCATCTACACTCTCCAGGATTTCCGCCACTTCTCCAGAAATTTTCTGTAAAGTATCCAGATCCCGTCCACGGACCTGAATGGATATGCCGCTTCCTCCCAGCGCGCTCATATCCATGCTGGAGGTGTCGATGGTAATTTCAGCATCTAACCCTGCCGTCTTCTCCTCAATGATATCCGCAATCTCTTCATTGCTCATGGATTTGTCTTCTCTGGTGACCACATAAACAGCCGTACTGTTCACAGCGCCGGAATCTGCGCCCCCGAGCAGCTGGCTTGTGGAACTATTGGTCATGGCGCCTACATTCTGCACATCTTCTATGGAAAGGATAGCCTCCACCACCTGATCCGTCAGCGCGGCGGTTTCCTCCAGCGTTGCATCATCGGCCAGCTGCACGTTGACAGTCAGCTGGCTGGAATCCATATCCGACATAAACGCGGTACCGTTGGAAAATGCCAATGCCACACTGGCCGCCAGCAGTAACAGTACTGCGATCAGCACCACCGGCTTAAACTTAAGCGCCAATTTCAAAAATTTCTCATATCCTTTTACCAGACCGCTGAAGAATCTGCCGTCTCTCTGTTCCTTCGTCCTGCCTAAGATTTTTGAGGACATGGCGGGTACAACCGTCAGCGCGATCACCAGGCTTGCAAGCAAAGAATACGCGATCGTCAATCCCATGTCCACAAACAGCTGTCTGGTGATTCCCTCCGTGAATACAATAGGCAGGAATACGCAGACGGTAGTCAGCGTGGAAGCCAGAATCGCGCCGGACACCTCTCTTGTTCCCTCTATAGCCGCTTCCTTTACCGAATAACCTTCGCTCCGCATACGATAAATGTTTTCAATGACCACGATTGAGTTATCCACCAGCATACCGATACCAAGCGCCAGACCGGACAGAGAGATCACATTCAGCGTCACGCCGCTGAAATACATGCACACGATAGCCGTCACCAGACTGACGGGAATGGAAAAGGCCACCACAATAGTCGGTCTGAGATCCTTTAAGAACAGAAGAAGGATGATGATCGCCAGCAGAGCGCCAAACAGAATATTGTTGACAATGGAATCCATGACCAGATCGATATAGATCCCCTGATCCATCAATGTGATCAGGGAAAGATCCTGATTTTCCTCCATCAATTTCTCAAACCGCTCCGCCAAAAGATCCGATACCTCTCCGGTAGAATAACCCGTCTGCTTCTGGATCGTCAGCATCACGCCGGCGCTGCCGTTGACATTGGCATAAATCTCGCTGGAATTATCCGTATAGAACACATCCGCCACATCACCAAGGGTGATCACGGGCACTCCTTCCATGTGAAGATCCAGAAGAGGCATCGCCCGAAGTTCCTCCACCGTTGAGGGTTTATCTCCAACGCGCACCATATAATCAATCCCGTCTTCCGTCACATATCCGGCGGGCATGGAAAAATTCTGGGCGGCCAGAAGCCCCTCTATCGTTTCAACGCTCAACACATCCCTCAAATTCGCGGAATCGTATGCACTTTGTCTGGCATCCTCCAGCTCCTTCTCTCCGTCCGCAAGCTGATCTTCTCCCTCTTTTATCTGATCCTGCGCTTCCCGCAGCTGATCTGCGGCGTCATTGAGCTGTTTTTGGGCGTCCTCCATACTGTCCCAGCCTGTGTCGATCTGGGTCTGAGCCGCTTCCAGCTGAGCGTCCGCCAGACTCATCTGATATTCGCCCAGAGCGATGGAAGCCTTGCCGTTGGCAAATTCGATAGCCGCTTCCATCTGTCCCTTTTCCAGTTCCGTCAGTCCGGTATTTACAGTGGCGATAGCCGTGTCAAGGTCTGCCATTCCCATACCGGCCAGCGTCTGATTCACCATGGAAACATACCCTTCATAACCAAGCCCCGCGGTCTGGGCATTCAAAGCCGCCTCCATATTTTCCTTCTGAGCGGTTAAGTCCGCCTTCTGCTTTTCCAACCCGGCCTCCTGACCCTCAAGATTGGAGATCAGGCTGCTCACGGAGTTTTCATCCGTCCAGTCTATCATGGAAAGGATACTCTCATTTCCGCCCAATGCCGTTGAAAGGCTCTGCTTTAGCGCGTCTACGGCGCCGGTATTACCGGAAGCCGCCGCCTGCACCGCCGCCTCAAAAACCGGCTCCACTCCTTTTAGCCCGCTGACGGCGCTCTCCAACTGTGCGCTGCCTTCATCGATCTGCGCAATTCCTTCATCGATCCGGGCAATGCCGTCCTGAAGCTGTTGCGCAGATGTCAGGGCGCTCTTCATGCTATCCAACTGTTCCTTGGAAGTAAGAAGATCCGTTTTTAACTTTGCCATTTCAGCCGTTGCGGCGTCCTGAGCCGACTCCAGCTGTTCTTTCCCCTCCGCCAGAGCTGATTTGCCCTCCTCCAGCTTATCCCGGTTCTCGTCCAGTTCCTTCTGGCCATCCACAAGCTCCTGTTTTCCATCCTCCAGTTCTTTCTGGCCATCATTTAACTCTTTCCAGCCATCGGCAATTTCCTTCCTGCCGTCCTCCAGTTCTTTGCGGCCGTCTTCCAGCTCTTCTTCGGCATCTTTCATCTTGTTATCAATGGCCGCAAACACTTTTTCGTTCAGCTCATCCACTTTATCCTGACGGATGATGACATTTACGCTCTCCTCCAAAAGACCGGTAGCGCTGACGCTTGCCACGCCCTCGATACTCTCCAGTTCCGGCATGATGGACTCCTGCACATAAGTGCTGATCTCACCGTGATCCATACCGTCCACGCCCACAGCGGCGATCATGACAGGCAGCATATCGGGATTCAATTTCATGATAATGGGATTCCCCACGGAATCATCCCAATAGCTCTTAATCTGATCCAGACTCTCCCGTATTTCCAGAGAAACCGCGTTCATATCCGCTGTCTGCGAAAATTCCAGAACCACCATGGAATAATTCTCACCGGAGACCGAGCTGATGCTCTCTATGTTGCTGACGGTTGCCATCCCCGCCTCCACCGGCTGCGTCACCACCGTCTCCACCGTCTCAGGGCTCGCGCCCGCATATGTAGTCATAATGATGACATAGGGCAGACTGATGTTTGGAAGAAGATCCGCCGTCATCCTGGTGACAGACACTACTCCCAAAATGATCGCCAAAACAACGCCTACCAACACGGTATAGGGCTTTTTTACACTAAACTTAGAAATCATTCCATTTACTCCTCTATTATTCCGTCCGACCAGTCGGTCGGTTTTCTTCATGCTGTTGATTATATGCCTATCGTTTCGGAATGTCAACCGGTCACAACATTTTTTTGATCTTGGCTTTTAATCTCTGCAGCGCGTTGTCAGTAGCTTTCTCCTCACGCCCAAGCACCTTTGCGATCTGAGAGTAACTCATTCCGGTCATATAAAGGTCCAGGACCTGTTTTTCAAAATCGCTCAGTTCTGTCTCAATAGCCTTCTCCAGATAGTCTACCCGCTCCTTATCCAGCACAAGTTC
Organism: uncultured Acetatifactor sp.; assembly: GCA_947629645.1. GTDB lineage: Bacteria > Bacillota > Clostridia > Lachnospirales > Lachnospiraceae > Acetatifactor. Next base: position 5,427 of record CANREV010000054.1, read on the forward strand.
CTCGGGACTGAGCTCCGCACGGTCAGCGAGCAGCTCGGCCAGGGTGCTCTCCTCCCTGCCTTCCGGATTCGTACCGCCGTAATCTAACGAAACATATGTATTGAGAGGCAGATGCTTCTGTCGCTTTGCCGCCCGCACCGCCGTATACATCTGCCTGTTGATACAAAGTTCCGCAAAAGTAAAAAAACTGGCGTCCCGCCCCATGTCATAGTCGCGGACCGCCTTAAAAAGCCCGATCATACCCTCCTGAATCAGATCATCGCTGTCCGCGCCGAGGATAAACATAGATCTCGCCTTACTGCGAACCAGATTTTTATACTTGTCACAGATATAGTCCATGATAGAGTCTTCCCCCCGGCGCAGACGGTCGATCAATTCCTCGTCCGTATGATGTTCGTATTCCGCGTATCTGTCCGCCACCGCGCTTCCTCCCTCCGGCCTTTCACATCTATTGTCTCACGAAAACCTACTGAAGCCTCTGGCGCAGAATCTCATATGCAAGCACTCCCGCCGCCACGGAAGCATTCAGGGAATCGATATTCCCCCTCATGGGAATCGCGGCTGTCATATCGCAGCTTTCCTTCACCAGTCTGCCTACGCCTTCTCCTTCGCTGCCTATCACTAATCCGACAGGACCCTTCAGATCCAGATCATACATGACGGTTCCATCCATATCGGCACACACGAACCAGAGGCCTTCTTTTTTCAGATCTTCTATGGTCCTCGCCAGATTTGTCACCTTTGCCACAGGGGTGTAGTTCAGCGCTCCCGCAGAAGTTCTGGCCACCACGGCAGTCAGGCCCACCGCACGGTTCTTGGGAATAATGACGCCGTGCGCACCCACAAGATTGGCAGTGCGGATAATCGCCCCCAGATTATGGGGATCTACAATATTGTCCAGCAAAAAGAGAAACGGCGCCTCTCCTTTTTGTCTGGCGATCTTTAGAATATCCGCCACTTCCGCATATTGGTAAGCGGCGGCCACCGCGATCACGCCCTGATGCTTTCCCGTTTCCGACATCTGGTCCAGTCGCTGTTTTGTCACATACTTTATTAAGGTATCCTGCTTTCCCGCCTCCCGTTTGATGGTTGTGACAGGGCCGTCCTGACAGCCGTCCAACACATACAGTCTGTCTATTGTCCTGCCGGAGCGAAACGCTTCCAGAACAGCGTTTCGCCCTTCTATGGTAAATTCTTCGTATGCCATGTTTCCCTCCGTTTCCGCGCTGTTTTTTGCAGCCGCATCCTTCCGTCCGTTGTCCTGCCGCTTTAAACCCGCCGGACTAAAAACCGGATCTGTCAACTCCCAGCCTGACCAGTTCCAAGGCCCGTTCCATGCGGCCGGTCAGATAGAGGTACCCGATCACCGCCTCAAAGCCGGTTGCCTTCAGATAATCTGAAAGAGCCGCGTTTTTTGCCGTAGTATGGGGCTTTGAGTTTTTCCCTCTCTGGTACACCGCATGTTCTTCCTCTGTCAGATCCTCCAGCAGCGTCTCCACGATTCGGGACTGGGCAGTAGCGCTGACATATTCCACCGCGATACGATGCAGCGCGTTGACCGGACGGTTTGCGCGGGCAACGATCACTGTGCGGATGACCAGATCATAAACCGCGTCCCCGATATAAGCCAGGGTCAATGGCGAATAGCTTCTGATATCCTGCTCTTTTCCCCCAAAGAGCGTCCGAATCCGCGCCAGAAAACCGTCCGCTCCCCCGTCCTCTTTTCCATCTGTTTCTGGGCCGGAAGCTTTCTTTTCTTCTTCGTTCATAATCATCCTGTGATCTCCCCTCTTTGTCCAAAGTCAGTCTGTCCGCGCGACTTTCCAGACCACTCCCTGCCTGGTATCTTCAAGGACAATACCCTTTTGAAGCAATTCTTCCCTGATGGCGTCCGCCTTGCTGAAATTCTTTTCCTTCTTCGCGGCGCTGCGCTCCTCGATCTTTTCCAGGATATAACGCTCCATCTCAGGATCCACGCCGTTGTCCGCCTTTTTCGCCTCACGCGCTGCAGTCAGGTTCAGGGACAGCACTTCATCAAAGCTTTCTGCCAGCGCATACTTGGTAGCATCGGAAATATCCGCTTTCAGCATATCGTAGAGCACTGTGATCGCTGAGGAAGAATTCAGATCATTACACAGCGCCGCCTCAAACTGTTCTCTGTACTCCGCAAATTTCTCCTGGTCCACCTGTCCTTCCTTTTTCAGACTGCCGATTCTCTTTACCAGTTTTTCATATGCGGTCCCCATATTGTCCAGGTTTTCATAAGAAAACTCCAGGGGCTTGCGGTAATGGGACTGCAGGCAGAATAACCTGTAGACCAGCGGATCATACCCCTTAGACTCCAACAGGGACACAGTCAGGAAATCTCCCTTAGACTTGCTCATCTTGCCCGCCTTATCGTTCAGATGGTGCACATGGAACCAATAATTACACCATTTATGCCCCAGGTAAGACTCGCTCTGCGCGATCTCGTTGGTGTGATGGGGGAAAATATTGTCCACACCGCCGCAATGAATATCCATATATTCTCCCAGATGTTTGATGCCGATGCAGGAACACTCAATATGCCATCCGGGGTATCCCATTCCCCACGGGCTCTCCCATTTCAACTCCTGATCCTCAAACTTGGATTTGGTAAACCACAGGACGAAATCGCTCTTATTTCTCTTGTTCTCATCCTCGTCCACATCATCCCGGACACCGATCAGCAATTCTTTCTCGTTCTGATTAGAGAAAACATAGTAATCCTTCAGTCTGGAGGTGTCAAAATAAATATTGCCGCCGCTCTCATAAGCATACCCTTTCTGAAGAAGCGCCTCGATCATATGGATAAATTCAGGGATGCAGTTTGTGGCAGGTTCCACCACATCCGGCGTTTTTATGTTGAGCTTCGCGCAGTCGTTAAAGAAAGCCTCCGTATAAAATCCGGCGATCTCCATCACCGTCTTATGCTCTCTCTTCGCTCCCTTTAACATCTTATCTTCTCCGGTATCCGCATCGCTGGACAGATGCCCCACATCCGTGATATTCATGACACGCTTCACGTCATACCCGAGATAGCGAAGCGTCTTTTCCAGCAAGTCTTCCATAATATAACTTCTCAGATTGCCTATGTGCGCAAAGTGATATACGGTGGGACCGCAGGTATACATAGCCACCTTTCCGTCTTCATTTGGAACAAAAAGTTCAACCTTTCTGGTAAGCGAATTGTAAAAGTATAATTTATTTTCCATTTATGTCTCCTCCTTTTTGATCTTTTTCACCTGTGTCTCCAATTCCAGAATTCTGTTGATCAATTCCGAATTTGTACGCTGAAGCTGTGCAATATCCTCCTTCACAGGATCAGGAAAATCTGTCTGATTCATGGTTTCCTGAGGCAATGCCATGTTGTTCCTTTTCACTACCCGGCCCGGCACGCCCACCACCGTGGAATTGGAAGGCACATCCCCCAACACAACGCTTCCGGCGCCGATCTTACAGTTGTCTCCGATGGTACAGGATCCCAGTACTTTCGCTCCCGCACCCACCATGATATTATTTCCCAGCGTAGGGTGGCGTTTCCCATGCTCTTTGCCGGTTCCTCCCAGAGTCACCCCCTGATACAGCGTCACGTTGTCCCCGATGATGGTAGTTTCTCCGATAATGACGCCGTTGCCGTGGTCGATAAAGAAACCTTTACCGATCCGTGCGCCCGGATGAATCTCTATGCCGGTCTTTCTCACGCCTCTCTGAGACAGCCATCTGGCCCAGAAATAGTGCCCCCTCTCATACAGTCTGTGAGCCGCGCGGTAATGCAGCATCACTTTAAAACTGGGATAGAGAAACACTTCCAACGCGGAATGGATCGCCGGATCCCGCTCTTTAATGATTCTGATTTCTTCTTTTACATTACTGATCATTCCCATAAAAAACTCCTGAAAACATATTCCGCCAATAAAATAAGACCACGGATACTCTCTGTCTTAGAGACGAATTTATCCGCGGTCCCACTCTATTTAAAGGCATATGCCTTTCCCTCTCTGCGCTTAACGCACGCCTGCGTGCCCGCATTTTAACGGACCTGCTCCCGGACGCACTTCCTTTTTCTCCCGTGAAAGCCGCTCACAGCCTGACGCGGCCTCTCTCTGGCACGTTGCAAAAAAGTACTCTTCCCGTTCTCAGCATTTTTCTGTTCTGCTTTCTATAGAATATGTAAAAATTGTAATTTTGTCAACCCTTTCCGGCACAGCCGCCACAGCCTTCGCATCCCTGCGGGATCCGGGCTGCCTGCAGATCATAGGGACTTGTGAGCATACAGACAGCCTGAGAAGAAATTCCTTCCCCCGCGCCGGTAAAGCCCAATCCTTCCTCCGTGGTAGCTTTGACATTGACCTGATCCGCTTCTATCTCTAACGCCGCCGCAATATTTTCCCGCATGCGGTCAATATAGGGACGCATCTTCGGCGCCTGCGCAATGATGGTCGCATCTATGTTCTCAATCAGGAACCCCTTCTCCAGCAGCATTTCCCCTACTTTCTTCAAAAGTTCCACGGAACAGATACCCTCATAGGCCGGATCCGAATCCGGAAAATGTTTCCCGATATCTCCCAATGCCGCAGCTCCAAGAAGCGCATCCATAATGGCATGCAGCAGCACATCCGCATCGGAATGCCCCAACAGCCCTTTCTCATAAGGAATCTTCACACCGCCTATGATCAGGTCTCTGTCCTTAGTCAGACGGTGAACGTCATATCCCATTCCAATCCTCATTGCAATCTTTAACTCCTGCTTCTTTTGGGAGGCCTGTTTGCGATATCCTGCGATCTCCGGCTCTCTCTGGGCCGCAGAGTGCCGTCCCGACGCATATCGCGCTCTCTCAACCTGTCAGTCTCTTTTGCGTCCTTTCGTCTCGCGCCGTCCCAGTCCTTTCTTTTATCGCCATTGCCGCCGGATCTTCCTCTGATGCTATCCCAATCCCTGCGCCTGTCGCTATTCCTGTCAGCCTTTTGTCTGCCGCCGTCACGCTCCCTTCGCCTGTCTGCGTATTCGCCGTCTCTTCTTCTGCCTTCCCGATCCCTCTTTCTGTCGCCGTCTCTGGCATCTCTTCGTCTGCCGTCACGTCCTCTGCCCTTTCCATCGTCACGGCCTTCGCGTCCACCGAAGCGCAGTCCACGGCGTGTGCCGGAATCATCGGCCAGGATCTCCGGCCCCTTGTCGCCCACATGCTGTTTCAGCATCACTGCGGCAAGCTCCAGCGCATCGCAGCCTTCTTCCTCCATCTTCCGCTGCAGAAATGTTTTCATCAGCTCGATATCTTCATGATCATGCAGTTCCCAGGCAAGATTCAGATATTTGTCCGCTTTTGCCTTCAAAACCTTAGAGGCCCCCGGAAGCTTTTTCTCCTCAATGGTAGTATTGCAGACTCTCTCAATCTCGCGGATACGATAGAGCTCCCTGCCTCCCACAAACGTGAAAGACCGTCCCGTTTTGCCCGCTCTTCCCGTTCTGCCGATACGGTGCACATAATATTCATTATCCTGCGGGACATCGTAATTGATAACCACTTCCACGTTATCCACATCAATGCCTCTGGCCGCCACATCGGTGGCGATCAGTATATTGGTGCTCCCGTTCCTAAACCGGTTCATAGCCACATCCCTCTGGTGCTGGGACATATCCCCGTGCAGGCCCTCCGCCTGGAACCCTGCCTTTTTCAATACTTCGGCCAGTTCATCCACCTTCCGCTTGGTATTACAGAAAATCAGACACAATTTAGGCTGATAATATTCCAGCAGACGCACACAGGCCGCATCCTTATCCTGACTGCGCAGCCTGTAATATCTCTGGGATACCAGCGGAATGGTCAGTTCCTTGGACGCCACCTTGACCATTCTTGCATTGTTCTGGAACTGATTCGTAATCTCCAGAATAGGTTTTGGCATGGTAGCGGAAAACAGCGCGGTCTGATGTGCATTGGGGATCTGTCCGAGAATCGTCTCCATATCTTCCCGGAATCCCATATTCAGCATCTCATCAGCCTCATCCAGCACTACCATGCTCACATCGTCCAGCTTAATGGTATGACGGCGCATATGATCCATAACGCGGCCGGGCGTACCCACTATGATCTGTACGCCTTTAAGATTCTTGATCTGCTTTGAGATCTCCTGCCCGCCGTAAATAGGCAGGATTTTGATACCATGCATATATTTTGCCATCTTCCGCAGCTCTTCCGATGCCTGCATAGCAAGTTCGCGGGTAGGGCAGAGTATGATAGCCTGAAGCTTTTTGGAATCAGAATCTACCTTCTGCAGAATAGGAATTCCGAAAGCCGCCGTTTTCCCGGTTCCCGTCTGAGCCTGTCCAATGATGTCATCCCCTTCCAAAAGATAAGGGATAGCTTCACTTTGAATAGGCGAGAGCTTTTCAAATCCCATTTCCCGCACGGCACGGGCAACGCGCTCGTCCAGAAATTCCTCCAACAAATTTTCTACCAATTCTTCCATCGTACATTCCTCCCTGTGTGCCTCTTAGACGTACCACTCCCGACCGCCTGAACCTTATCATCCCCGGCACACCAAAACCACAGCAAGATGCAGATTTCAATCAACTGTATCTCACCAAACCAAAGCCTCCATAAAGACAAAAAAGAACCCCGCTTATCGGGGTTTCTTCATGCAAAATAGCGAGAGGGGGATTTGAACCCTCGACACCACGGGTATGAACCGTGTGCTCTTGCCAACTGAGCTACCTCGCCACAATGGAAGTTATAGGGCTCGAACCTATGACCCTCTGCTTGTAAGGCAGATGCTCTCCCAGCTGAGCTAAACTTCCATTTTATCAGCCGTTTTCACAACCGACTTGTTTAGTATACAATGGACAAATTTATTTGTCAACCTTTTATTTTATTAATCTTACGCGTTTGTAACAGTTCAGCCTGCCGCATCATCGCTACATCCTCTCCGGCGCGGAAAAGCCCAATACGTCCACGCAGGTCTCCAGCACGTCCCTGGTCAGTGTCAGCAGAGCGATCAGCCCTTCTTTCTTCGCAGCGTCTTCCTCGCTTAAAATCTTTGTCTCATGGTAAAAGTGATTGAACGCGTTGGCCAGATCATAAATATAAGCGCATACTTTGTGGGGCGCAATCTCCTCCGCCGCGCTCTGCATCATGGCGTTAAATCCGCACAGTTCCATCACTAACGCTTTCTCAGACGCATTGTCAGGCTTTGTAAGCGCCGTTTTCTCGGGGTCGCCCCCCTGCTCTCTGTATTTGTTCAGGATCGACTTAATGCGCACTACCGTATAAAGGATATAGGGGCCGGTGTCTCCCTCAAAGGAGGTAAACCGATCGATATCAAATATATAATCCTTGGAAGCCTGATTGGACAGATCCCCGTATTTCAGGGCCGCAACAGCAATGATATCCGCCAGCTTTCGCGCTTCCTCCTCCGGCATCCGGCGTCCTTCCTTAATCTTTCGGAGCATCTCTTCCTTCGTCTCGCGAATCAGGTTTTCCAGACGCATAACGCCCCCGTCCCTTGTCTTAAAGGGCTTTCCATCGCTGCCGTTCATAGTGCCGAAGCCTAAGAATCTCAGTTCGGTTTCAGGCGTCACCAGCTTCGTCTTTCTGGCGCAGCGGAACACCTGCTCAAAATACAGCTCCTGACGCTTATCCGTCAGATAAATGATCTCATCGGGATGATACAGCCTCATTCGCTCCATGATCGTAGCAAGATCCGTAGTATTGTAAAGCGAAGCGCCGTCTGATTTCAAAATCATGCAGGGAGGAATTTCCTTTGTATCCGTCTCCTCCTTTACATCCACTACCAGCGCCCCCTCGCTGATATAGGCGTAACCGTTGTCCTTCATGTATGCGACCATCTCAGGGATCAGATCATGCACATCGCTCTCTCCCTTCCAGAGATCAAACTCCACATTCAGACTGTCATAATTTTTCTTAAGATCCGCCACGGAAACATCCATCATATGTCTCCAGAGGGCACGGTATCCCCGATCGCCGCTCTGCAGCTTATAAGTGGCTTCCATCGCCCTTGCCTTATATTCCGGATCTTCTTTGGATTTCGCGCTGGCGGCAGGGTAGATCTCCTCCAGTTCCGAAATGGTGAAGGGCGCCTCCTTAGGGTATTCGCCCTGATAGTTCTCATCGAAATAGACAAGATCGGGCTTTTGGTCTTTCAGTCCCGTAATAACCAGACCCATCTGCAATCCCCAGTCGCCCAGATGCACGTCCCCGATCACCTCATGGCCAACGTAACGGCAGATCCTCTTTACGCTCTCCCCGATGATGGCGGAACGCAGATGTCCTACATGGAGAGGCTTTGCCACGTTTGCTCCGCCGTAGTCCACAATGATCTTTTTGGGCTTGCCCGGCATCTCCAGACCGAATTTTTCATCCGCCGCCATGCCCTGAAGATACTTTAACAGAAAATCCTCCGATACTTTCAAATTTAAAAAACCGGGAGCCACCGCCGCCGCTTCCGTAAACACTTCGCTGTCTTTTAACTTTTCGGCTACTTCCCCGGCGATAGAGAGGGGAGCCTTATGATACTGCTTCGCTCCGGCCATAGCGCCGTTACATTGATATTCGCACAGATCGGGGCGGTTGGAAACCGTCACCTTTCCCAGCGCGCCTCCGTAGCCTGCGGCCTCAAAAGCCTTTTCCATTTCTTCCGATAACAAATCCAACAATTTCTTCATATTGATGATCGTGCCTTTCTATCATGCCGTTTTGCACCCGGCCGCTTTTCATGCGGATCCTTTTACGCGGATCCCTTTCCGCGGCTTGTCCGTCTCAAGAGGCCCCATTGTGCAGGCAGCTGCCTGCTCCGCATTCACGCTATGGATGGCCATCCGGCCGTCTCTGACCTCGAATAAGGTCATTATACCTTACTTTCCGCTGCTGCGCAAGGAATATCCGCAGCCGCAGTAGTTTTGTCGGTAAAGTCCGTACTGCAGGGACAATTGAATGGAGCGTTTGTAGCCCTCCCGCTTTTTAAAATCGGAAGGAAGCCATGGCACTTTGTACTCCTCGGAAAGCGCCATTCCGATCTCGTTTAATTTCCGCGCGTTTTTCAGGGGACTGATGGTGAGGGTAGTGGCAAAATAATCAAACGCTCCCTCTTTCGCCCGCTTTGCCGTCTCCCGCAGCCGCAGGTCAAAACAGCGAAAACATCTCTGCCCGCCCTCCGGACAGTCCTCATATCCTTTGACCGCCTCATAAAATCTCCCCGGCTCATGATCTCCCTCCACGATTTTTATGGGATATCCCTGACGAAGCCTCTGTGCCATCTCTTCATTATAATCGCCGATCAGCCGCTTTTGTTCCCTTGCTCTTTTTTGATATTCCTCCGTGGACGAGATATTGGGGTTATAATAAAAAACCGTGATCTCAAAATAGGGGCACAGATATTCCAGCACATAGCTGCTGCAGGGCGCGCAGCAGCTGTGAAGAAACAGGCGCGGCACATCCCGCGGGCTTTCTGCCCCCGCCGATATGTCCCGTCCGTTTGCGTTTTTTTGTTTCTCCAGCCCGTCCAGGATTTTGTCCAGTTCTTTCTGATAGTTTATTGCGTTCATGTTCTTATAGGGTGAATCCGTTTTATCCTCCAAACCAATCTGATTTAACTTCTATGTAATAATCTCGTTATCTCTCTTTTCCAGGATTGGTATTTTCTTCAATCGTAAAGGAAAACAATTTATCTTTCCATCCATATAAAAAATTCCAGTTCTTTCTTTGAGATCCGGAGAATCAGTTTTCAGTATTACAATATTTTTATAATCACACTCTGACAGTTTCGCAAAGGTGTGGCATTAAAAACTATAAAATACCACACCTTTGGCAACAAATATTTACTCTCCGGGGAATTTCCTACTGCCCCACCGCTTCCTCAAAGCGCTTCTCCGCCTTGCGCCAGTTGATCAGGCTGAACCAGCCGTCCACATAGTCCGCCCTTCTGTTCTGGTACTGCAGATAATAGGCGTGTTCCCACACATCCACCAGAAAAACGGGGGTATACTTTTCCAGATCCGGCACATCCTGATTGGCGGTCTGCAAAATAGAGAGGTTCCCATCGCTGTCTGTCACCAGCCAGGCCCATCCGGAACCGAATTTCCCCACCGCCGCCTGCTTCATCTGTTCCTTCCACTGTTTCAGGGAACCGAAGTCCCTGACGATGGCCTCCAGAAGCAGTCCGGAAGGTTCCTGCCCTATGGGGCTTTTCATAGCGTCAAAATAGAGTTCATGGTTGTAAACTCCGCCGCCGTTGTTGCGCACGGCAGTCTGTATGGCAGCCGGAAGCGTATCGATCCGGCCCAGCAGATCGGACAGTCCCAGCTGCTGCAATTCAGGATAATCCGAAAGCGCGGCATTGAGATTGTCCACATAAGTTTTATAATGCCTGTCATGATGAAAATGCAGCGTTTCCTCGTCCAACACAGGAACCAGCGCGTCATATTCATATGGCAGCGGTCTGACAACAAATGGATACGTTTCTTCTTTCATATTTAAACCATGCCTTTCTATCAACCGCAAACCTCTGCCTGCGGCCATATTCTGGGGCTTGCACACCGCCCGGCCAACGGCTGCAGGTTAGGCAAAAAGATGTGCGGCGATCCCTGCGCGATATCTTTTCGCCTCCCGGACGGTCCTGCCCTGTCATGGTTATTTTATGCAGACGCTTTTCTTTTTATTCAAACATCCTTTTATTCCGGACATCCTTCCAGTCCGGACATCTTTCCAGTCCGGACATCTTTCCAGTCCGGACATCCTTCCAGGCCGGACATCCTTCCAGTCCAGACATCTTTACAGTCTGTTTTATCGATGCCGGATCTCCTTTCTTTCTACAGCCTCTTAAATAGGCGTTTGCGAAACGCCAGCCCCCGCATAAATGCGGGACTCTTTTTGTTATAAATTAAAACATCTCCTCAATGGT
>CANREV010000055.1 GCA_947629645.1 uncultured Acetatifactor sp.
GCTTTCGATTCTCTTTCTGCAAGTCCCGCACTAATTTCCGAAGAGAATCAAGATTATATGCTTCTATGTTCATTGGCACTTATCTTTCTTCTATGATTATTCTATTTCTCTTCATTTTCCAACATTTTTCAGTTTCTCTATGTCAGGCAGTGCTTTTTTCAGTTCTTCCATTGAAAAATTTAATTCTTTTGGCACCTGTAAGTTCCAAATTATCAACTTCCAAAAGAAAGCAAAAACTTCTGCTCCAAAATCTCATAGCCTATTGCCCGCTTAGCTGATGTTCGATGCCAATTATCACAAGCCACAAAACAATTCGGAATATTCTCTGTATTTTCAAATCTTCTGTAGCCAATTTGTAGCCAGACAACGTTTTTTATAGTCTGTGCATCAAATACTCATCAAATAAAATCTTTTGATTGTATCCGCCTAAAACGTTGATTCTTAGAATTTATTTGTTCTGATTCAACCAAAATTTAAAGCGATTATCAAATACCCATCAAACAAATTTTATGCCCAATATGGAACATACCGTCTACTCTTCAGTGCAGCATTTTCGTCTGCCAACTTAATGAATCCAGCCGTCAAAGTTGCTTTGATAATTCTTGAAATAATTGCCATATTTTTAACATCAACTCCGAAGCGATCTCTCAGCACAGCATTAGACACTTCAATCTCATTCACATAGAAATAGCATGTAGCCAGATAACATGTCCTGATTTTATCTTCTTTGCTCCAATCATTCAAAGATTGATACCAGTATAATTTGACCCTGCAGAAGTCTTCAGCAGTTTCTACTTTAGGTGCCGGGATTCTCAATTCTCCCATTCCTTCTTCCATGCGGTCAAAGCCACTGCCTCGTTCCTCACAAATATGAACAATTCTTAAAAAGGAAGCAATATTTTCATTTCTGGAATGCGGAGCAGTATCAATTACTCTATTCACATCCACAAGCAAGATACCTGGATTCGAAGATTCCACTCGTGTATCAAAAACTTCCATCATGGGTCCCGCTCCATGTACCGTCAAGTCTTGATGGATCATAATGTTACCAACCATCTCACGAACTGCCTTGCGTGGGAACATAATATGCTCTTGCCTGCGTCCACCATCAATTTCTTCCTCTTGCGGAATCAAGGTCATAATGTAATCGGTAATATCGTCAAATTGAATAGCATATCCTTTTGTAAAAATCTGTTCTCTAACTGCATTAGTACGCCCACTTCCCTTATAACGTATTACACGAATTGCTTTTCTCTTAAGATGCCCAAAAACCGTTAAATCCTTTGCGAAAAGCAATGCTCCCATATTGGTAATTTCATAGTTTCCATTATCCATCTGCCTAAGAAACTGCTCATCACACATATTGTGAATAATCCCATCTCGATTGCTCGGAAGTGGCAACTTCATCAAGGTATAATAAGCCGCACAATCCAATAGCTCCGTAACCTTTGCAGGAGTTACATTCTGCATTGCTATACGTAATTCAAAGGGGGTTGTCTCAAACGAAAGCCATAACTTACGTTCTTTTTCTGGATAATCTTTCAATTTTTTCTTATAGGAGCCAATGCGGATATATTCCACATCTTTAAAACCAGTAGGTTTAGTTGTTGCCGCAGGTATCTCCAAAACAACTACTTTCCCCTTATCTGTAGGCACTTCAATAAATTTGAAATCAACCTTGGGATTTAATAATCTCAATAGCCAGTTTTCAAGTTCTTCATTTCCCACTTTAGCTTGTTTGGGAGAAAAGTCAGTTCCTACTATTTCATGTGTTTTATCACTAATTCCCCACAACAAATATGCTTTCTCTTTATCACATATGGACGCGGCATTGCTTAAAGCAGAAATATATTCCCCAATTAATTCTGGAGTATCATTATTCACTTTATATTCAAGCCATTCTGTTTCGAAAGGACTATGACGCAGCCGCTCGACTAGACTAATATAATATTCCCATTCAGCTGATATTTGTTCCATTTTTATAATCACTCCGATTCAGTCATTTATTGTATTGCACCTCATTTATCAACAACCAACTTGTTCACGCAGCCCTAAAAAGTATTGCAATAACAAGGATAAATCGCTTATCACATAAAATTATCTTTCAATTATCTTTTGGTCGTTAAATAATGTCCCATCCATTTTAATTACTAATTCATCCGCAAACACTTCATCATACTTATATATTGACGCAATAAAAATCTGGTGTTCCGAAAAATCACGGAACAGAATTTTCATTATATCATCTACTGTGCTTTTTTCAACCTCTCTTCCACTAGGCGAATCACAGAATATAGGAATCGGATATCCTATCTTCTTACTAAGCAACTCGATATATGCCATCTTATGTGCAAATACCATTTTATGAAGAATTGCTCCTGATTTTTCCTTAAGGTTTCTTGTAAAAATATCTATTTTATAATCAAATGGTATCTGTAATTCTTTAGTATATTTTTCAATCAATTTATGTGCATCTGCAACCCATGGATTATTGCTCTTTGCTCTGTAATCTAACAAATTTGTTAGTTCCTTTTTTTGTTTTTTCATATCATTCAAAATGGAATTGACCTGAATAGCACTTATACCTTTAATATCCGCCAACCTTCTGGTCAATTCTTCATCTAAAGCAGGTATTTCAGTAAAAGCAATTTGTTTTTCCTGTTGTGATTCGATTTGTGCAATTTGTCGTTTCAAAGTATTTCTATTGGCTATCAGCATACTTTGACGTGCAATATTTATTTCAGTTACATCTTGATACTCTAATAATGTATCTTTAGAAACCAAAATTGCTGAACCATCAATAGGATTTTTAATAAATATTTTTTTCTTTTCTATGTAGTTTACAAAATTATTATTTGCAGAAATAATATCATTAACTCTTGCTAATTCTCGTTCAATTTTCGAAAGCTGCATTTTTTTTTCAGCCAAATCCGCTTCCAACTCCTGATCATATGATTGAAAATCTAGTTTTGAATCAATTGATTGATTAATAGCAGCCTGATATTCTGCAACATTAAGCAATAATTTATACTGTTCGATTTTTTTATCTAATGCTCTTATTTTTTCTACTATTTCATAACTTTCTTGACTTTCGTCTTCCTTCAAACCCCTAAAAAAACTTTCTATTGAAAATCTATTTTTTCCAATTATTGTTCCTCGATTTAATAATGTCCACCCTTTTTCTTGATCAAAGTAAATCGTTCCGAGTAAATTATTTATCAATTCAACATTTTTTATTCCAAACAAAAATGCATGCGCTGCTATTTCATCAACTGGTAAATCAAATTCTGTTTCATTTAATTTCAATAAATTTTTTTTACGGTACACATTATATCTTTGCCCATTTCGTATAATATTTAAAGCAAATTCGTATTCTTCAAATTTAATTAATTCAGTATTTGGAACAGCAAAACCCAGTGTGTATAAAATGGCTCGCATTATTGTGGTCTTTCCGGTAGAATTTTCTTTGCTAAAAAAAACACATACTTTATTATTTAATCCTGTTTCTTTCCAATTAAAATCCAATATTTTTCGCAACCGAAAATTCTCAATTATCATAAATTTGCTGCCTCCCTTATTCTATTAATTTTTGACTTTCTAGTTATAATTGTTAATAAAATAAGTTTTATTATAGCTTCTTTTTTCTCTTCATTATCAATTTCAGAAAAAGTACTCTTATAATTCTGCCACTCATTTTTCACATACTCGTATTTATAATTTGTCTTTTCCTTTTGTAATTCTCTTTTGTGTAGATAGTCCCCTGCCACTTCCGCAACAAATTCATAATCATATGTATGCAAATTTATTATATTTCGAAATTCTTGTTCAATTTCGGTGTAATCATCATAATCACAAACTTTATTAAACTCATCTTCCTCTAATGGCGGATCAATGACCAAAACAATTACTGGCATCATAATCTGGTCTTTGGTCAAATCTATGCTCTTTTCCTTATCTGGTTTGTCTGAGCAATTAACCATAAATGTTTCAAACCAACTATTCAATAACCGCTGGCTATAAGATGGATCATTTATAGCCTCCCTCAGAAATTTTTCAATTTTCACTTTCACAGATGCAAACTTATTATCTCCTTCACCAAAAAAATTAAGAATATGCACTTGAAATTTTTCTGTTGCAAAATCTGAACTGACTAAATTTTTAATCTTATTTTGATCTTCCAAAGGTAAAACAGAAAAATCATAGGTATGTCCGTACTCATAAGCAGAAGGTATTTTACTTGAAAGCGGATTAACTATATTTGTAATATAAATCAATTTTACTGCATCTCCATTTTTTCCGTCAGATTCCAACAATTTTAGAGAATCTTTCAAATTTTTAGATGCATTTCTTTGATCTCCGATGCGTGTTACCGACTTAGCCTGGGCATATATTTTACCATCCCTTAATGTTAATTCAATATCATCAGAGATTCCCTCCATTTTTATTGCTGTTAGTTCTTTTATTTTATCCAACATCAAAGTTATACCTGCTCCGACTTGAAAGACCCATCCATAAGCAGATGCCGATGCATTTGTATCAACTTCTTTACCGTCAATTACTGCCATGCCTTATCCTCCATTAAATTCGCCATTTACCTTCAGCAAGATTGAATTTTACAGCCCTCTCACAATCTCCATAAAACTCTCATGCGAGTATGCCCCTACATATTCCAGCTTCTTCGTCTCATATACCATAAAATACTTATATACCCTGCCCAGCTGGGAAGCCTTTGCCGCCCAGGTTGATCCGATTTCTGCCTTTTCTTTCGATTCGTCATTCTTCAGATGATCACCTTTTGTTTCTACCAAGAGTACTTTCCCTTTTTCTGTCATTACAATCAAGTCAGGATATGCTGTTACAGCCCCATTGATAGCAAAGCCCCTTTTGGATATGTTACGGTGCCACCATCTGATATTGGACAAGGCAGACAATTCCCACGCGACCCTGCTTTCATATCCAGTCACCAACCACCACTTCAAGTGGTGGTTGGATTTGGCCCCCCTAGGGGCCTTTATTACTTGCACGCCTGAAAGGCGAGTGCTGCAAGCTTTGTTACTGGCCGCCGCTAAAAAGCGGCTCCTCACTATCTTCTTTTTTTGTTTCTTCTAATTGCTCTGTTATATATTTCTTGATGGCTTCTTCTGTCACATTGCCTATTGTTGCAACATAGCAGCCCCTTGCCCAGAATGCTTTGTTCCACTTATTCTGCAGGTTCGGATGCCTGTCATATATCATCAGAGTACTTTTCCCCTTTAGATATCCCATGAAAGTCGGGATGCTCATCTTTGGCGGTATGCTTACACAAAGATGTACATGATCTATGCACACAGCCCCTTCGATTATCTCAACTCCTTTATATCTGCACAACGTTTGAATGATTTCCCGTACATCGGCTCTTACCTGACCATATAAACTCTTTTTCCTATATATATTTGGGAATGAAAACTATAATGGTAAAGGTTAGCTACGCTAACCTGGCATTTCCACGTAGTGTGTGATAAACTGTTCTTGTCCACGTGGGCGCCTCCTATTCTTTGAGTTTGGTTTGCAACACCTTACTCACAGGCAAATTTATTTGCCTTTATCACAGGAGGCTTTTTATTATTGTCTTTAACGCCCTCGCTTACTCTATTCTCCTCAGCATAGCTGGGGGATTAGGGTTTTCATTTAATGCGTTTCATTATGGCATACTCCCTTGGAACTTGCTTGCTGGGACACCCCAAGCCCCGGCTAAAATGCACCCTTGTCGCTTACAAAAAATACAAATTAGCTGCCGACAATGCCTGCAACATAGATTCCTAAAATAACAATTACTGTTCTGAACGTTCTTCGACCAATTCTATCATAGAAAGCAAGAACAGCTTTCTATGATCCAAGTTCCATTATAACACTACTCTGCTGATACAGCCAGTCCATAAATTCCTGTGGCAGCATCTTATGTTCCTTGACCAGTTTTTTCTTCTGTACTTTCTTAAATGCCTCAAACGCCTCCTGCATCTTCAGCAGCCTATCCGCAGGAAATCCTTCCGTGTGCTCTGCCTGCTTAATCTTATTACGCCAACTCTGGCATTCATTTTTATAAAGCAAATCGTAATTATTCTCTCTGGCTCTCGCATCAAACTCACGCTTATTTTGGAATGCCTGTGCCTTGCGGCATTTCCCACTACAGAGTTCTTAACGAAGACTTCCTGCTAAAAAAATATTCCCACAGACCTTACATTTACAAAATTTCAAAACCCAGTCAGCCAGCCGATTTGCATAATAGGCAATCATCGAATAGAAGGAATCGTAAACAGCTGCACATTCTGTCTGCGGATTTCCTCCGCCCAGATGCCACAACTCAATCCTTGAATCCTCCATTGGAACTTGCGTAAAGAAGTCTGCGGATAATTCAAAAAACCTCGCCCTCCCGGTATCTTCATCAAACAATACTTAATCTCTATTTTGAAAAATCGGACTCTGAAACGCAGCCGTCAGTCTTCCCATCCGGCGCACAATTTTTTCACTGGCATTCTCAGGACTTGTGTACTGTGCCAACTGCGGCAGCAGACTCCATTTATCTAAAGCACTACTTTCTGGCAAGCTACAGGATAAAATAATACTACAAGATATCCCAACAATGCAAAAAGACGATACAACCGCTAGGTCGTATCGTCCACTGCAATGATTAGTTCCCTATCACTATTAAGCCTGATGTTTACGGGCCTTTTCAAGCGTTGTTCCTTTGACGCCTCACTCCCCGAGCAGGGCTCGAACCTGCAACAACTCGGTTAACAGCCGAGTGCTCTACCATTGAGCTATCGAGGAACATAGGGCAGAACCCTATATAGGACATTATATCCCAATCCATATCAAATATACCAGAAGAATCAAAAAATGCAATTTCTATTTTCACTCATTTCAATACCACTATATCCGGTTCTGAATCTTCTTTTCCATCTCTCCTGCGGTCAAAATTCCGAATTGGGCCCTCATAAGTTTTCGTTTACATAAATCTGCGCACGGTTTTGTATCACGCCCGTCACATCTTCCAGAGACTTCTGACCGCTGTAATAGCCTTGCGCCTCCTCTTCAACGATCCGTATCATCTCATTATCTTCCATAGAAAATGCCGGTTTTGCTTCCCTCACCAATTCCAAGATTGCATTGATCTCTTCCTGCGATAAAATACTGGTCTGGTGGCCTCTGGCAGCCCAGTCCTCGTCTTCCTTTATGGCGTATTCCGCCAATATCTGAAAGATTTCTTTCGTGGAAGGAAGATTGAACATCCACCCGCCGCGGTACTGCATGTAAATTTCTTCCGGCTCCATCGTACCCGCACTGGTTCGCCCCAGAACACCCTCTATAAATTCCCATGCCCCGCTTTGGTGTTCTGAGAGAGCCATGATTCCGAAGGCATTGTTGGCAAACAGCAGCGTCCCTCCTGTCCCATCCATGGTAGGAAAACCGATGCCTGCCGCATTATCCTCGAAAAATTTCGCCTTTCTCCGAAAATCATGCAACTCATAGATATCCGCCACATCAAACAATATCTCGCCATTTCGGATTCTGTCCTGCAGGGAAGGCCCCTCTTTCGGATCCGATTCCACCTTCTCTGGAAAACGGTTCACAAATTCTAGCACCGCCCGAAACCGTTCCGAATCAAAATAACACTCTCCTGTTTCCCAATCTATAAACGCTTCCTCGTTAAACATCATGATATACTGCAGCATCTCTTCCCTTGTAACGTTTGCCACAGGCAGTGCCTTAGGATTGCGTCCGGCGATTGCAAGCAGTTCGTACAGAGACAATCCCCTGCCGTCTTCCAGCCGTGTTCCATCGCCCACAACCGTCCGCAGCGAAAAGCTTTCCGGAATGCCCGCCAGAGTTCCATTGAAGGTATAAACGTCCAGTATACCGTCCAGAAAATCGGAAGGGCTAAAGATTTCCGATGCCTCCAAAAAAGGAGTAAGATCCGCAAAAACGCCTTGTCGAACCAACTTCTCCACATCGATTCCCGACAGGTCAATGAGATCTATCGGATCCTTCTTCAATATGGCGTTGTATAGATCCGTCAAAGATTCATAATTTTGTACGCTCAAATGATATCGGCTGCTGCTTCTGTTAAAACGCGCCGCCATACCATACAGGCTGCCGTACAGGCCGCTTCCCCCGTTTACGGCGGCAAGGGTGATCTCTTCTCTCCGGGGCGCATCCTCATATTTTGTTTTAGTCAGCAATACGATACTCCTGTCTTCGCTCTCCCAATCGTCTACCACCGCGTAATATCTGCCGTCTTCCAACAGGCACAGATCTTTTACGAAATATCCGTTGATATTGCTGTCCCCCCACGCAAACAGCGTCTCTTTCTCTTTTTCGGCAAGATCGTATCCGTAAGCGTAAATGGTATCATACAACAAGAAATCATATCCTTTTATCCCTTCGGTAGCCTGCGCCGGTGGATCTTCGGAAGAGTATGTCCCAAAAACACATTTACCCGTGCAAAATCCGCTGATATCTGCAGGAAGATCCGCCGTCAGCTCACTCGTCCGCTTATTGTCAAACTCCGCTTCCATCAGTATGCTGCAATCCGGATCCTCCCCTTTGCTCAAACAGACATAAGATACCCCGTCCGGCCCGTTGGCTGTTCCCTTTATCTGAAAATTTTTGGCATCGCCATAAGCGGAAAATCCTGCGTAACTTCCATCATCCCCATACATCCAGACGCCTTCCGCCGCGGTAAAAATATAGACATGCCCCTGTTGGTCGGTGGCCATACCGCTGATGCTGATTTCTTTCTCCAGTTCTCCCGTGATTTCCTGCGAAAGGATATTCCTGCCTTCCGCGTCAAACTTACACAGGAAACGGCTGATTTGGCTGTAATCTTCGGAATAAACCGTTTCAATCAGCCATACACTGTAATCCGCGCAAAAAACATAAGCGATGATCTGTCGGTCTTTTTCTTCCACAGGCCAGTCGATGGAAACTCTGGCCAGCTTTTTGTCTGCGAGAGAATACCGGCAGATCTGCTGTAAATCGTCTTCCTCTTTGGATTCGCCCGCCATAGAGATATAACATACCGTATCGCCGATTAGCTGCATATCCTCGTAATCTGCCCGACTGTCCCCGATTTCAATTCTCTCGGGTACATAGACCCACTTCTTTTCTGTTCCGGCGTTTGCGGCCAAAAGCCCATCTGCCGCCCTGTTGTCCCCGCTTTCCGCGTTGCCATTCTCGCCCGCGCTGCCATCATTGCTGACGCCACCTCTCCCGCAGCCTGGCAGCGATAAGGCTATGCACAGCATGGCGCAGATGATCTTCCCGCATTTTTTCATCCATTTTCCCATGTTTTTTCCTGTCATTTTCCCTTTACACCTCATACTTTTTTGATACCGCAAACGTCTTTCGGTCTTTATACCGCATCTTACTTGTCTGGTGTATCGGTTTTGTATCCATTTTGTACTGATTTTGTATCCATTTCCGCCTGGCGCTTCGCTCATCCATCATACGACCCCGCAGGCGCCGGACATCATGCGCCGCACCCCTGAATAAGGGCACAAAAAAACAAGCGAAAGAACAAATCTTCTGCTTGTTATTTGAAAGGCAAAAAAATATTTAATAAAATATAAGCAGATAACGGGAATCGAACCCGCCTCTCCAGCTTGGGAAGCTGGCATTCTACCAATGAACTATATCTGCATCTCTTATAAACACCAAAATCATTATAACATATTCCGTCCGGTTTGAATAGTGATTTTTCCAGAAAATTTCCGTCAGGATCATCCAAAAATCCTTCTTGGAAATTTTGATGAAAACAGCCGGACCATCGCTTTATGACCTGTAAATTTTCTTTGAAATTTCTTATAGAAAAGAGCTTATCGCATCAAAGCGCGAAAGTCTTTCCTATAAGAAAATCAGGATGCGAAAATGCATGCAATCGTTTTCTTAAGCGATCTTGGTCTTGGCAAGCTCCGCCAGAGTCTTAAAGCCGTCCGCATCATTCACCGCCATCTCGGCAAGCATCTTTCTGTTGATGTCCACGCCTGCCAGTTTCAGGCCATACATGAACTTACTGTAGGAAAGTCCGTTCAATCTCGCAGCCGCGTTGATACGGGCGATCCAAAGCTGTCTGAACTGACGTTTTCTCTCTTTTCTGCCCGCGTAAGAGCTTGCGAGAGCTCTCATAACGGACTGCTTTGCTACTCTGTACTGCTTGCTTCGCGCTCCTCTGTAGCCCTTTGCAAGCTTTAAAACTCTATTATGTTTCTTCCTGGCATTCATGCCGCCTTTAATTCTTGCCATATCTCATTTCCTCCTTACCAGAATTATAAATAGGGTAAAATCTTCTTCATATTCTTTACGTTTGTTACATCGGTCATAGCAGGTTTTCTAAGATTGCGCTTATTTTTTCTGGTCTTCTTGGTCAGAATATGGCGCCTGTAAGCCTTATTTCTCTTTAATTTACCTGTTCCGGTCAGTTTAAAACGCTTTGCAGCTGCTCTGCTTGTCTTCATTTTTGGCATAACGGGTTCCTCCTAAACTAAATTTATTTATCTTAACTTTCAGCGCTCAACGCTTCTCAGTTAAAAACATTGTCATACTTCTGCCCTCCACCTTGGGCGCTTTCTCTACTACAGAAATATCGGACAGAATTTCCGCAAAATCATCCAGAATATGTTTGCTGTTATTCATATGTGCCATTTCGCGGCCACGGAAACGCAGCGTTACTTTCACCTTATCGCCCTTGGTCAGAAATTTTCTGGCCGCGTTGACCTTGGTATTCAGATCGTTGGTATCGATATTAGGGGACAGGCGGATCTCCTTGATCTCGATAATCTTCTGCTTTTTCTTTGCCTCTTTCTCTTTCCTGACCTGCTCGTACTTATACTTGCCGTAATCAACGATCTTGCAGACCGGAGGTTTTGCCGTAGGTGCGATCTTCACCAAATCCAGCTCCGCTTCCTCGGCCAGCCGCATCGCTTCCCTGGAAGACATGATACCAAGCTGTTCGCCGTTTTCTCCAATCAGACGTACTTCTTTGTCCCTAATCTGTTCGTTAATCATTAAGTCGCTAATGGCCGTATACCTCCATACATAAGAAAATTATAAAAAAGGTGGACAGCACAGCTATCCACCTGATCGCACCTGCACAGGATACATCCGTGATGCCACGGAAAATCCCTACCCGAATGTGAACTCTTACCAGCCTGATCGCCGTAAGGTGAGAGTGGATACTCTGCTTGCTGTTGCGTCTCTAACATGTGTCATCGACACAGGAAATAGACTAACACACGATAATCTATTTGTCAATACATAATTTTACTATTTTGTTCCTTGTTTTCTTACTTCTTCTATCTATCCGTAAAAGTGGCACAGGCGGTTCCTTCACATTCGCATGCCCCGCATCCACAGATGTCCACATGTCCTGCGGTGCACTTATAGTCCTCATTGTATCCGCAGTTTGCCGCCTCACAATCGATGCTGATGATATGACTGGGATGAGCGGTTGAATTTTTAAAGGAATCCTGCCCTTCTCTTCTTTGGATAAAGCTCTCGCAGCAGGTGTCGTCACAGCAGCTGGCATGCCTGCCTCCCACCATGATGTCACCTTTGCTGCAGAGATGCTGTTCATTGTAAATACAGTTTTCAACGGAACATTTCAAATCTGCCATATGATTTCCTCCTTCTTTTCCATACTTCTCCATGTGTCAGGTCCATTCACAGACCTACTGTCAGTATGGCTTATCAAAAGAGAAAATATACGTTTTTTTCAATTATTTCTGATCTTCCTGAACCGTTTCCTTCCGGATCTGTTTCGTGCGGATCTCCTCGCAGATCTGATCCATAAACTCCGCAAGCGGCTTCTGCCCCTCATCCCCCGCGAAACGGCTTCTGACAGACACAAGCCCATTTTGGGCTTCCTGTTCGCCCACGATCAGCATGTAGGGCACCTTTGCCAGTCTGGTCTCGCGGATCTTAAAGCCGATCTTCTCGGAACGGTTATCTACCGTCACATCCACTCCCCGCTCCTTTAACTGTCTGCGCACTTCCTGGGCATAATCCGCATACTTCTCAGAGATCGGCAGGACGCGCACCTGTTCGGGACAGAGCCATGTGGGGAACTTTCCTGCGTATTTCTCGATCAGCCACGCCAGCGTTCTCTCATAACACCCGATCGAAGTCCTGTGAATGATATAAGGCCGCACCTTGTCGCCGTTCTGGTCGATAAAATACATGTCAAACTGCTCCGCCAGCAGCGCGTCCCACTGGATGGTAATCATGGTATCGTCTTTGCCATATACATTTCTGGCATTGATATCCACTTTAGGCCCGTAAAAGGCAGCTTCCCCTACGTCCTCCACAAAATTAATGTGCAGCTCGTTTAAGATATCCCGCATACTCTGCTGGGTCTTTTCCCAGACTTCCGGCTCGCCGATATATTTCTCACGATCCTTTGGATCCCATTTGGAAAGATGATATGTCACATCCTCCTCAATACCCAGCGTCTGCAGGCAATACTTCGCCAGCGCCAGACATCCTTTGAATTCCTCCACCATCTGATCCGGGCGCACGATCAGATGACCCTCGGAAATGGTAAACTGTCTGACGCGGGTCAGGCCGTGCATTTCACCGGAATCCTCCGCGCGAAACAGCGTGGAAGTCTCTCCCATCCGGATAGGCAGATCCCGGTATGAATGCTGCTCGCTCTTATATACATAATACTGGAAAGGACAGGTCATAGGGCGCAGCGCAAATACTTCTTTGTCTTTTTCCTCGTCTCCCAGCACAAACATACCGTCTTTGTAATGATCCCAATGACCGGATATCTTATACAGATCGGATTTTGCCATCAGGGGAGTACGGGTGCGCACATAACCCCACTCGTTATCCTCCAGATCCTCAATCCATCTCTGGAGCTTCATGATCATCTTGGTTCCCTTAGGCGTAAACAGCGGCAATCCCTGCCCGATCACATCAACTGTGGTAAAAAGTCCCATTTCGCGTCCCAGCTTATTGTGATCTCTGCGTTTTGCCTCTTCCATCTTCTCCAGATGCTCCGCCAGCTCCTCTTTCCTGCTGTAAGCGGTACCGTAAATACGCTGCAGGCGCGCTTTATCGGAATCTCCTCTCCAGTATGCCATGGAAGATGAGATCAGCTTAAAAGCTTTGATGGATTTGGTACTCATCAGATGCGGCCCGGCACACAGATCCACAAACTCGCCCTGACTGTAGAATGAAATTTCCGCATCCTCCGGCAGATCCTGAATCAGTTCCACTTTATACGGCTCGCCTTTTTCCTCCATGAAACGGACAGCCTCGTCCCGGGGCAGCGTAAATCTTTCCAGTTTCGCTCCCTGCTTTATAATCTTTTTCATCTCCGCTTCCAGCGCGTCCAGATCCTCTCTGGAAAAGGCTTCATGGTCAAAGTCATAATAGAATCCGGTGTCAATACTGGGTCCGATGGCAAGTCTGGCATCGGGGAAGAGATGCTTCACCGCCTCCGCCAGCACATGGGAAGTGGTATGACGGATGGTAGCCAGACCTTCCGGATCGCTGGCGGTACAGATGCT
The DNA here is from genome assembly GCA_947629645.1 of uncultured Acetatifactor sp. GTDB lineage: Bacteria > Bacillota > Clostridia > Lachnospirales > Lachnospiraceae > Acetatifactor. The sequence goes on from CANREV010000055.1 coordinate 13,551, forward strand.
CAATTCACAATCCCGGTCCAGGACTGTCCTCAGATCTACCGTCCGGCCGTCAACCTTGCCGCAGCAGGCCGCCCTAGCAAGGCCCTCGCTGATATCCAAAGCGATATCATACACGCTCTTACTCTCTGCATACTCCCTTACGGAGCCGTCTTTCAATGTGATCTTCATCTTTACTTTACCTCTTTTCCACGCCGCTTTTTACGCGTAACGGGTTTGTGACAGGCGGCGGCACCGCCCTGCGGCGCAGACACAAATCCCGAGACTGAAAATGAAATTTCCAATCCATTTCCGGCACCGTTTAAACGCGCCGTCCGCAAAGACACTCTTACGCGCATTCCGGTGCTTCGCGGGGGACGTCATTTCCAGACGACAAAAACGCCCCCTGCAATTTTCATTGCAAGGGACGCATATTCTCTACACGCGGTTCCACCCTTGTTGCAGATCATCAATATCACATGATCCGCCGCTTTCATGTGCTCGTAACGGGAGCTGCCGGACTGTATTAAAGCCGCTCGGAGATGGTCTTCACATGGACTTGCGCCAAACCGTTTCCAGCACCGTTCTCTTGTTTTAGAACGGACGGTTCTCTCTGATGCGCTCCGCCAGGCTACTGTTCTCGTCATCGTTTTAACTAATATATTACATCATAATACTTTTCATTTAAAAAGTAAAGTACTTTTTATGACCGGTCATTCGTGATCGATCTCGTTTCTGATAAACGTCTCCACTTCATCGCGGGCAATCCCCAAAGACACGGCAAGTTCCCCGTATAGACTTTCCTCCGCCAGATGGAAATACTTTGCATCCACTGCCGTAACTTTCCTTCCCGCCTGAATACGCTTCTGCCTGCGGATATAAATTGTCTTGATGATCCTGACCAGTTCCTCGCAGTTATTAGACCGCATACATTCCTTATATGCCTGCTCCGACAGCTTGTCATCAGCAAACGTCAGAAGCGGTATCTCCGGAATATGATTGATCAGATTCTTCGCCTCTTCAGGCTGCAGTACTTTACGCATGGATTCCTTCGAGGTATCCACCGGTATATAGACAGTGCTCCCCGAAACATACACCGGCTTCAGAATATAGTATTTCCGTTCCTTGTCAACTCCCATAATATCCAGCGTGGTAATATCTTCCACTCTGCAAACTCCCTTGTTGCCGCATATTACATATTCGCCGACACTAAACACAAAAATCTCCTTTCCGCCATCAGGCTTTCTGAACCGTTATAACACATTCCTCTCTATTGTTATATCCTTATTTTAACAGAATAAACCTCGAATTGTCAAAAAGTTATGATTTACAATTTGATTTTTGTGAAAATAGCGCACAAAAACAGAGTGGCAGTTTGTGCACTTTGCCACTCCGCTATTTTCCCGTCAGAATCACTATCCTGTTTCTTTTAACTTTTTGATTGGAATCTTTTACCCGGAACCTTTTACCTGGAATCTTTTATCGGATCTTTTACCCGGAACCTTTTATCGGATTTTTTACCCGGAATCTTTTATCGGATCTTTTACTCAGAACCTTTTACCCGGAACCTTTTATCGGATCTTTTACCCGGAAATCTCTTCTCCGGATTTTCTGTTGCCCGGCTGTCATTAATCTATGACTTTAATGCTCTCGATCACAGGCTGATTCTCCGCTGCCACCGTACCGTTGTTGTCCGTCACAGGCGTTGCCTCGCAGATGGCGTCCACGACTTCCATCCCCTCCGTCACATAACCGAAGCAGGCGTATTGACCATCCAGGAAAGTACTGTCTTCATGAACGATAAAAAACTGGCTGCTGGCGCTGTCCATCAGATTGGAACGCGCCATGGAGATAGCTCCCCGCGTATGGGAAAGATCGTTCTTTACGCCGTTTAAAGAAAATTCCCCTTTAATCGTCTCACCGGATCCTCCCGTCCCGTTGCCTTCAGGATCTCCCCCCTGAATCATAAAGCCGCTCATAATGCGATGAAATGTCAAACCATCGTAAAAACCTTCCGAAGCGAGCTTCAGAAAATTTTCCACCGTGACAGGCGCCGCATCTCCGTTTAATTCCACGGAGATCGTACCATAATCCTTTACCGTGATCTCCACATGATGCAGACCTGCCGGATCGATCGTCTGCTCTTTCGCAGAAGCATCGCCGCTCCCTTGGGATTGGGAACCATCCTGTCCCTGACTGCCGCACCCTGCAAGCGCCAGCACCATCACCGCCGCTAACGCTGTCTGTAACAATTTTTTCATAATCATCCTCCTCGTATAATAAGCCTATACCCCAGATAAACAGGGTCTGGGCTTATTCTTTTTATGGTATAGAGGAATCACATA
>CANREV010000056.1 GCA_947629645.1 uncultured Acetatifactor sp.
CTTACCATTTATCCCCAACGGAGAGAGTGGGATTCGAACCCACGCGCCCTTGCGGACAAACGGTTTTCAAGACCGCCTCGTTATGACCTCTTCGATATCTCTCCAAGCAGACCGCTAACTTAGCGGCAAAAATTATTCTATCAAAAAGGATTTATGATGTCAACAGCTTTTTTTCATTTTCTTTGCAAATTTTTTGGCCAAATTTTTTGGCTCTCCTGCCCGCCTTCCCTCCGCAGCAGGGATTCCGAAATTCCAAGCACCGCAAATATCAATGGCGTGGATACTGTCTGCTGAAAACTGACCGCATTATGCAGACAATATCCGGCCAGTGCCAAAATCCCCCAGTAAACTTCCTTTTGCCATTTCCGCGCTCTCCAGAGTCTTACAAAAGAAACGGCAAAAATACCGCCATAGCTTATCAGTCCGAAGATCCCCTGCGTAATCAGCATATTCAGCCATTCATTGTGGACATTGGCATATACGGCCGTCTCCCACTGTCCTGTGGGATGAATCAGGTCATTCACGGCATATACGGCATATGCGGCATAATAAAAACAGTCCGGTCCTGCGCCCACCAGTTTTCTCCACCAGGGACTCTGCCAAAAAGTCCCCCAGCCCATACGCCACAAAGCCCCTCTTCCATTTCCCCAATAATCCGCAAAACGCAAAAGAGGCTCTTCTCCCAGCGCTATCCAAAATCTTTCCGAAACCTGACACAGGGCAAATATCACAATCCCCGCCCCAAGCAGAAGAGCCAGCGTTATCAGCGCCATCTTTCTAATCTTGCCGCTTCGTAACCTGTCAGGCGCGCCTTTCTTTTCCCTAATATATAAAAAGGCCCACATTGCCGCAGACAGAAGCAGGAACAAGGGCCATCTTTTCCACAGCAGAATCCATCGCAAAGAACCATCTTCCACAAGCTTCAGCCCTCTGAGATGCTCCATCCCAAACTTTCCAACAATCGCCGCCGCAGGACAACAGATCATGATTTCCCACGCCTTTATCAGCTTTTTCCGACTTTCCAGCGCATCCACAAACATAATCCCCAGCATCGCAATGGGAATCAGATAGCCGCTTTCATTGCCCTGCGTCAGCACAGTTAAAAATGTCACAACGCAGCCGCAGAGTCCGGCCGCCCGCAAAACTCCCTCTCCCAGATATCCCAGATAGAAACAGGAAGACGCGGCCACGCTGAGATAACAGCAGTACCAATTCTGATTTCCAATAGTGGAAAGCAGATGTTCGCTCTCCCAGCTTCCCTGTTCTATCCCTTGAAATGTCCCTAAGGGATCATAGCCATAACGGTTCAAAATTCCCAGGGCCATAACTGCCACCGCGCCCAGGAAACAAACGATACAGGCATTCTCCGGTTTTCGCTGCCAGCGGGACATAAAAAAATAGATCCAGACAAACAGCATTTGACAAAAAAGCCCCATATGCCACTCTGAAAATCCCCAAAATCCCGTTTCCGGATCCATGGCAAAGCAGGCGGAAATCACGGAAAACACCAGATATGCCAGTACAAAAAGATCCGTCCATGACATCCTCCGGACACTGTCCGCAGCCGTTTTCTCTTTTCTTTGATCACAGCGGGACATAAACCACAGAACAAAAGACACTCCCACAAACAAAAGCGTCACATTCCGAAAGAACTGATATTTAAAATCTCCCAGTTTCCAAAAACCATACGGCATATACAGCGGCAGTACGAAAAACAGCAGCAGACCGTATACTCCCGCCGCCGTGCTGATATATCCCTCTGTTTTTTGCTGTCTCCCCATATCTCTTGTCTTGTTTTCTCCTTTTAAAACGTTTTCTCCTTTTGATCTTTTCATAACAAAACTACTGGTATATCTCTTTTGCCACCACGACAAACCTGCCGTCTTCCACATGGTATGCGCAGGTGGACAGCGTCAGAAACTTATCTCCAAACTCTGCCGTCACACCGGTGTCATACAGGGACATCTCTTTGATATTATCGTAAAAGTCGTTAAATTCTTCCTCCGTATCCGCCTGAAAAAACTGATAATACTTAAACACCTTGTCCGTGACATAGAAAACCTGGCTCTTAAAGACTGCCAATACCTCGTAGTGATGTTCCCCATCCCTTGTATACAGATCCATATACCGGTGTTCCTCAAAATAGTCTTTGGAACTGTACTGATCCAGATCTCCGAACATGCTTCCATCTTTCATATTATGGCCATGGATCAGCAGATTGGTCGTAAAATTTCCCTCTTTTACGGAACTGTCCTCATCAAGGATCAGACTGCCTTTTTTATCATCTTTGCCCTGAAAGTTACGGTACAGATAGTATTCATCGTCCCCCTCCCTCTGTAAGATTGGATAGTCGATGGGCATTCCCTCCACACAGAGCCATCCCTGGATATCGGGATACTCCGAAAAGGCTTCCGCATAGGGGCTGACATACTGTACGTTTTCCATGACGGAAGCTGCGGAGGCCGATGCGCCGGTCGCGGAAGCGGAAGGGCCGGATAACGCATCCTCTTCTTCCTGTGCAAGCGGTATCCCCATGGCTTCGCTTTCCTGCCTTAACTGTTCCAGCGCCTGTTCCGTCTCCGCGCTGGTTTTAAAATAATCATACAATAAAAAAGCCGTGACCCCGACACAGACTATCGCCCCGATGACAAGGATAAAGGCCGTCCGTCTGCGCATTCTGTCATAAGGACCGCTTTCAGGCGACTGCTCTTTCTTATGATCCGTCTGCAATTTGGCAACCTCTTCCTTCCACTGCTTTTTTTCTTCTATATTAAAAAATTTTTTGATTTTATTCAGACATTCATTCATCCACATTTGATATGCTTCTCCTTTTGTCTGCACATTTTCCGGATCTCTGCAAAGAATCTAAAGATATTTTCATTGAAAAAGCGGGGGCGAAACCGCCTCCGCTTCTCCTGATTATCTTTTATGCCTGCTCTCTCTTTTTCAAACCATAAGCTGCTGCCGCACATGCTGCGCCAACCAAAGCGAAAGGCATTACAGGCACGGTGCTGTCCCCGGTCTTAGGTACGGAGTCCTTTGCGCCCTGCGCTGCTGCTGTATTCTCCGCTGCTGCCGCGTCACTGCTTGTCTCATTATTATTTGCGTCATCATCACTGCTGTCGGATTCTTCTGTCTCACTTTCAACGCCATAAGGATGTTCCGCATCGTAATGTCCCGCCACCACTTTGAACGTACTGAAGGATGTTACCGCAAAGGTGAAAGTGCCGTCCCCATTATCCTGGGTAGCCAGGTATTCAGGTTCTTCGTCAAGACCATTGAGATAATGGAGCACAGTCATGTCGCCAACATAAAGGTTGGAAGGCACGGCCATTCTGATGTAAACGGTTCCGCCGTTGGAGTGTGTACCGTCAGCCAGATCAAGATTAAAGGTAAGCTGCGTACCGGTGGTTGCCGCTTCCACATTTCCGTCAGGGATCGATACGATAATGCCAACCGCTTTACCGCCTACCGTTGACGCTTCGCAAGAAGATATCGCCTGACTTGCAGGGCCGTCTAAGGATACCGCAACCCTGGTTCCGGGAAGCGCTGCGTTCTCGTTATTGCTGGAGGCCGTAACCACACCGGACATGGACGCTGCATTGCCAGTCGGCGCCACCATCAGCGCTGCCGCCAATAAAAATGCACATACAACATGTTTCGTCTTGATTCTCATAATAATATTTCCTCCTATTGAGTTTTTTTGCTTAGCGCAATTACAAACAGATTTTACCCCCCCCCCGTTTGTTTTTGTCAATAGGTTTTGGAAATATTATTACTTTCTTTTGCGTTTGTGTGCATCGGCGTAACAGTTCACTCTATTCCGTCCAGTATCATGGCCGCGTAAATACCGCCCAGCTCTTTTAACCCTTTGGCGATCAGGGAAGAATATTTGACAGCGCCCTCATAGCGCAGATGCGTATTGTCCCGGGATTCCTCAGGATGCTGGGGATAGACGCCCGCATCAAAATACATGTGCCACTTGCGGCTCTCCACTTCTCCGGCTTCCTCCAGGGCCGCGCGGCTCATGGAATAGAGGTCTACCAAGGGGACATCGCACTCTCTGGCCACCTGTTTCATCCCTGCCACATAATCGCCATGCTCTCCGGGACCCAGCTTCTTTTCTTCCACATAGCACCTGCGCTCCAGCGGCGTGATAAGCACAGGATAGGCCTTATGATCTCTGGCCACTTTAATATAGATCTTCAAATTTTCCTGATAGGAGCCGAAAGGCTCCGTATAACGGGTGGGATCATTGATCTTTTCATCATTATGGCCAAACTGGATAAAAAGAAAATCTCCCTCCCCGATCCGCTCTTCGATCACCGCCAGTCTTCCTTCGTCCATAAAACTCTTGGTGCTTCTGCCGTTCCTGGCATGGTTTTCAACGGTGTATCCTTCCTTTAAAAAAATGGGAAACGCCTGGCCGATGCCATGCTGGGGATAAGTAGTGTAATCATTGGTCTGTACCGTTGAATCTCCCGCCCAAAAAATTTTGTTCATCGCTCTCTTCCTTTCCTGATTATAAAGATTGTTTCAAAAAACCTTCCGCCGTCCGGATATCCTCAGGCGTGGTAACTTTGATATTTTCATAAGCCCCCATGGCAAGTTTCACCTTTTGATCCGTAAACAACTCCACCACGCCGGCGTCATCAGTCACAGCGATCCCCCGCTTCTTTAATCCGGGCAGTTCTCTCTCCAGCGCCGCATACGCCTCAATAATCAGCTTCGCGCGAAAGACCTGCGGCGTCTGGATATTCCAGACGAGATTTCTGTCCGGCGTGGACACGGCAAAACCCGCCTCGTCCGCTATCTTTATGGTGTCCTTGGAAGGCACCGCCGCCACACAGGCGTCATATCTTTTTACTTCCTCATATGTATTTTGCAGGATTTCCCCGGAAAGAAGCGGCCTGGCCCCATCATGGATAAAGATATAACCGTCCTCCCGGAACACGGGAAGATCTTCGGCGGCAATATATTTCATAGCGTTGGAAACGGAATCATAGCGTTCGCCGCCTCCGGAAATAACAGCCGTTACTTTATTAAATCCGTATTTTTTTACAATTTCTGTCCTGACATAATCAAGGTCCGGCCTGCCTGTGACCAAAATACAATCGTCAATGATATCCGACTCTTCCATTGCCTGCAGGGAATACCAGATTAGCGGTTTCCCCAATAGCGCCATAAATTGCTTTGCCGTATCGGAATGCATACGTCTGCCGCTTCCAGCGGCCAGTACCACCGCCGTACAATGTTTTTTACCCGTTCCCATAAACCGCTCCTCCACCGTTTACCTCTGCCAAAGATCAGGAAAGTTTCAGATTGGGCACAGCATTGAGGTCATAGCCGTGGCGCACGCCTTTCATAAACTCATAATATCCCGCCACGCCGATCATTGCCGCGTTGTCCGTGCAATAAATCGGCGAAGGGTGATAAAAAGCGATACCGTTCTTTGCACACTCCTGCGCAAAAGCCTCCCGCAGGGAAGAATTGGAAGCAACGCCGCCTGCAATGGCGAACTTGTCAAACCCAAACTCTTTCACCGCATGGAGGGAGTGTTCCACCAGCACATCGATCACCGCCTTTTGAAAAGACGCCGCCACATCCGCCTGTCTGATCTCCTCCCCTTTCATCCGGCAGCCGTTCAGATAATTAAGCACCGCCGATTTCAGACCGCTGAAGCTGAAATCATATTCATTCTCCGCCACTTTGGCCCTTGGAAAAGGGATCGCATCGGGATTGCCCTGACGGGACAGCTTGTCGATCTTGGGTCCTCCGGGATAGCCCAGCCCGATGGCCCTCGCCACCTTGTCAAAAGCCTCTCCCGCCGCATCATCTCTCGTCCTTCCGATAATCTCATATTCCCCGTAGTCTTTCACCACGACCAGATGAGAATGCCCGCCGGACGCCACCAGACAGATAAAAGGCGGCTCCAGCTCTTGATGTTCAATATAATTAGCGCTGATATGGCCGCTGATATGGTGCACTCCCACCAACGGGATCCCTGACGCGAAACTGATGGCTTTTGCCTCCGCCACCCCTACCAATAATGCTCCCACCAATCCCGGACCGTAGGTGACGGCGATGGCCGACATCTTCTCAAGGGGCGTTTCCGCTTCTTCCAGCGCGCTTTCTATGACCTGATTGATCTTCTCGATATGCTTTCTGGATGCGATCTCAGGCACCACACCTCCGTATTTCGTATGCAGCGCGATCTGGGAATATATAATATTTGACAGCACCTCCCTGCCGTTTTTTACCACGGAAGCTGCTGTCTCATCACAGGAACTCTCGATAGCCAGTATCAGGATATCCTCTTTATTTTGTTGTTCCAAAATCCATTCCTCACATTTCCCGGGTCATTCACCCACATGCACATTATCGGCATCTTCCCAGCCGTAGATTTTCCAGCGTCTGTCCGAGTCTCTGCGGAGCAGAAACACTTCTCTGACCTGCTTCGTTCCCGAGCCGTCCACCACATTGTATCCGCAGTAGAGTCTGGCGAACTCATACCCGTCCTCTTTAAAGGTATCCACATTAGTGCTGGCCGCCACAGACGCGCCGGTGATAGTCCGCTTATTGTCCTTGTACTCCTGAATCTCTTTCTTCAGACGCTCCATATACGAATCGATCTGGTTGTTGGTCAAAAGATCCGCGTCATACAACTCCCTCGCCCTGTTTCCCAGCGCTTCAATCTCTTCCTCAGTGCAGTCTTCATTATAAAAACATTTCTGAATCTCACTGTAATATTTCATCACTTCTCTGGGCGTAGAAGGATAATCATACTGCAGATCGCGATTCAGCACTTTCTGCACAGCGGTCATGGCAGCCTCATCGGCTATTGCCCTGGAACGGCTGGACAGATATGTATAATATCCCACTACGGCCAGCAGGATCAGAATCAATAATAATGTGATACGCGTTGTGGACTTTTTCATCTGGGAACCTCTCATTTATCCTCTTCAAAATTGAGTTCTTTTGTCCTGCCGTCTCTTGCGGCAACGGCCGCCGGAAAAATCTTTCTGACTTCCGACATATATTCTTCAGGATTCAGCAGGGAAGGACTGTAATGGGTCAGCCACAGCTCCGGCACGTTGGCCGCCCGCGCGATCTTCGCCGCCTCATACATAGTCATATGTTTATGTTCTTTCGCTTTTGCCAGCTTTTCCGCCTCTCCGTACATCCCTTCCAGGATCAGCAGATCCGATCCTACAGCGTTCTCGCTGATGGAATTGGCAGGGCGGGTATCCGTGCTGTAAGTCACCTTTAATCCCTTTCTCTTCTGACCCAGGACCATGTCCGGCGTAAAAATCCTGCCGTCCTCCTCAATGGTCTCTCCCTTTTGAAGCCTGTTCCAGAATTTAAGCGGGATCCCAAGTTCCTGAGCACGGTCCTTATCAAACCTTCCGCTCCGTTCCACGATCATGCTATACCCATAGCATAACACATTATGGTTTACCTTGAAAGCCTTAATGTGAAATCCTTCAAAAGAAAATGTCTGCCCGCTCCCTCCTATCTCCACGCATTTTATCTCAAACGGGAGCTCCGGCGCAATGATCCGCAGCGAATTGACCACTTTGATCAACCCTTTGGGACCGATCAGAAGGAGCGGATCTTTGCGTTCCGCGTTCCCCATGGTGAGCAGCATGCCGGGAAGTCCGCTGATATGGTCGGCATGGAAATGGGTAAAACAGATTACGGAAATGGGATTGGGACTCCAGCCTTTCTCCCTGAGCGCAATCTGCGTCCCCTCCCCGCAGTCGATCAATATACTTTTTCCGTTGTACCGAAGCATCAGCGAAGTGAGCCATCGGCGCGGAAGGGGCATCATACCGCCCGTTCCCAGCAGACTTACATCCAACATGTCGCTACTCCAATTCTTTCATTATAATAATGTTTTTATAATAATTCTGTCTCTTCTTTCGTTTCCACAGGCAGCGCAAACTGTGAAATCATCCTGTCATAGCACTCTTCACAAAGATCAAAATGATGGCGGACCCCATCCTTTTTGCTGAAATATCCAAATACAGCGTCCGCTTCAAAACAGCCTTCCTTCAGGTAACCGTCCTCCATCTTCAGTTCCCTGCCGCACAGATTGCATACGACCTGTTCCAACTGCCGCTCCTGTCCATTCCTGTATTTACGCATTTTCCTCTCCTTTGTGCACGATTAAGTCAACGGTTGCATCTTCATTTTACATGATTTTTTTCAAAATTTTGATGGTAAATGATGTTACAACCATTCAGCTCTCATTTTCTGCGCCACATAATGTTGGCATCTTCCGTAGGTTTCTCGTAAAACCGCGGGCGTATGCCTTCGGACACAAAGCCGAGTTTTTCATAAATATGGATGGCCGCGCGGTTACTGACCCGCACTTCCAACGTAAATGCCTCCACGCCAGCCTCTTCTCCTTCCGCCAAAAGTTTACTGAGCATGGCGGAGGCGATACCGCGTCCGCGAAAACGTTCGGCAACCACAACATTGTCTATGTTGCCCTCCCCGCAAATGACAGTCATGCCGCAGCATCCCGCGACTTCGCCATCCGCTATTGCGGTCAGATATCTGCAGTAATCTCTCGTTAAGAGGGCGCGAAAATCATCTGCCGACCATGGCATGCTGAAGGACTCCGATTCGATATTGCTGAGCGCTTCGATGTCTTCATCCCGCAGTGCGCGCACCGTAATACTTTGTTTTAAAGCATGATTTTGCAAATTGCTCCGGCTCATTGATGAGCCTCCCTCTCCGCCTGACTTTTTCTCAGATACTCCGGCTGATGTTCTTCCGCCGTTACCGTCCTTCCCTGGCTGTAATATATAGCTCCAAGAGACGCCACACTGGCGGCCCGCTGTCTGTTGCAGCCGGCTACAGCCAGCCGGAAAGGCACTTTCATCCGCTCCCGCAAAACGGGCAGATAAACCGCCACCCCATCTCCCAAAAAGATCACCGACCTGCACAGAGCGTTCAGCTGCTCCACTATGTCATCAATGTCCATAGGAGCCTGTTTTACCAAGGCGGACAAAAGATATCCTTCCTCTTTTGGTTTGAATTCATAAACCGCCGTATACACCTGATTTCTGCGGGCATCCATCAAAGGACAAACTGCCTGGTCCGTTCCCCACAGATTCCACGCCAGTCCCTCTAACGTTGGCACTTCAACGATCGGTTTATGCAGCGCCAGTCCCAGTCCTTTCGCTGTGGCGGAACCAATCCTCAACCCTGTAAAAGAGCCCGGACCGGACGCAACAGCAATAGCGTCTATCGTGTTCAGATCCAGTTCTATCATGTTCCGCAGCTCATCCAGCATAGGAAGCAGCGTCTGGGAATGTGTCTTTTTGTAATCCGTAGTATATTCCGCCAGCAGCACATCATCCTCCACAACGGCCACGCCTGCCACCAGGCCGGAACTGTCCAGACCTAATATTTTCATCTTTGTCTCCATGCTGCGACTATAGTTTAAAACAGCGGCGTAAGGCTTTGGCGCAGCGCAAATCCTGCCGGACTAAACAATCTTCCACCGTGTACCCGCAATACCTCAGCCCAACTCTTCCACAGTAATACGGCGGTAGTCAAATCCTTTCTCCAAATCTTTCTCCAGGGTAATACGGTGACGCTTCGCAGGAAGAATCTCTCCGATCAGATTCCCCCACTCCACCAGACACACGCCATCCCCGTAAAAGCAGTCCTCGTACCCGATTTCCTCCATTTCTTCTATGTCGGCGATCCGATACACATCAAAATGGTAAAAGGGAAGCCGCCCCTCCTCATAGATCTGAAGAATGGTAAAGGTAGGGCTGTTCACCGGCTCCTTCACGCCCAGACCATTTGCGAATCCCTGGGTCAACACCGTTTTACCCGCTCCCAGATCACCGACCAGCGTATAAACCTGTCCCGGAAGGCTCTCCTTCCCCAATTTGCGCCCAAACGCAAAAGTCTCCTGTGGGCTGCGGCTTTCAATAACAGTTGTTTTTAAAATTTTCATACCATTTGTCCTTCGGCTCAGCTGCGGATCTTTACTTTGGCTGCCGGCATGTGAGTGGAAATCATCTCCACCACCGCAGCCTTGCTGTCACCAAGCTGTCCCTTGGGAAAGATGGTCGCATTGACTCTGGAGGTGTAGAGAATGATGCTTCTTCCGGTAGATACCGCCCGATACATGTCATCCCAGCTCTGTTTTGCCTGAGCCTCGCCCTGTGTGATGGTCAGACCCTCCTCGTCCAGCCGGTAATGGAGAACCTCTTTAAAAGCCGGATTGTTCAGGATCTGCTGCCTGCTCTTGATAAACAGGATCCAGGGCAGATACAAAAGAAGCGCCGCTCCTCCGATCAGGAAGATCCACTGGCTTTTTACCAGCGCCACCAGGATCATCACCGCCCCCAGTGCGCTTCCCATGATCCCGGAAGGGCTGTTGTAAGAATGGCGCAGCATATAATCATACAAGTCTCCCGCAGTGATCTTAATATCAAGCTCTATCATATGGCATTACCTTTCCGCTTGAAAAAGCACCTAGCAAGTAGGTGCTTTCTGCATTTCGTTTCTGTTGCAATTTTACTCTAAAAAGACTGAAAAAGCAAGTCTTAATTACTCATGGCGCAGCGCCTCAATAGGGCTGAGCCTTGCCGCCTTTCTGGCGGGATAAATACCGAAGAAAATCCCCACGCCGGAGGAGAACAGGCTGGCCCCCAGCACGGTACTGATCTTCACTTTCGCGGCAAATCCCATCAGGGAGCAGACGCCGAACGCACCCGCCACGCCCAGAAGGATCCCTATAACGCCGCCCAGCAGCGTGATGATCGCCGACTCCGACAAAAACTGCAGCAGAATCGAGTTGGTCCTTGCGCCAAGAGACTTGCGGATACCGATCTCTCTGGTGCGCTCGGTGACGGATACCAGCATGATATTCATAACGCCGATCCCTCCCACCAACAGCGAGATTGCCGCCACAAATACCACAAAAATAGTGATATAGCTCAGGATCTCATCCATTTGACTCATATAGTCATTGAAGTTTTCCACCTGTATGGCGCCTTTTCCCCGGACATTATGGCGATTTTCCATCAGACGTACCGTATCCTGCGCCACCTGATTGGCGTATTCTGCGCCATCCGAGACAATCAGCAGGTCATTATTCTCCACCCAGTATCCATAGACGGTACTGATCACTGTAAGCGGCGCCTCCATACTCACGGTATTTGCGCCTGTCAGTCCGCCGAGGAGAGACGCGTTATCCTGCCGGATCCCGATGATGGTAAACTCCTGCTCCGCTCCGTAGAGAGAAAAATCCAGGGTCATCCCTATGACATTGGTGGTGCCGAACAGCGTTTTTGCGCTGCTTTCCGTGATGACGCAGACTTTATTGGCGGAATAATAGTCGTTATCATCAAAATAGCGACCTTTGACAATGGGATCATTACTGGAATATTCCAGACCGGGCATACCGAAAGTCGCCGTAGCTGAAAAAATGCCTTTCCTGCCGGAAGCGGTGCCGCTCCACGCCCAGTTGGGCGTGACCGCCCTGACGTGAGGCACCTTTTCCAAAATGGCTTCCGCATCCTCATCAGTAAAGACCAGACTGATCCCCTCGTCATTGTCCCCATAAGAATAAATATAGATCTGGCCTCCTGCCATGTTATTTAATTCATCATTGATGCCCCCCTTGACGCCGTTGCCGATAGAAATAATCATGATAACGGAAGAAATACCGATAATAATGCCAAGCATCGTCAAAAAGGACCGCCCTTTATTACTGCGTATGTTCATCAGGGCAATTTTAATATATTCCCATATTTGTGTCATTTCGTTCCTCCATGCCTTAGCGGCACAAACTTTTCCTTACTGTGCCGGCATGACCGTCACGGGCATTCCTTCCTCCAGATTTGTGTAGGACATCAGAATGACTTCGTCTTCCTCCGTGATCCCCTCCAGTACTTCCGTGTAGGTATCCGTAGATATCCCGCAGACAATGGGTTTTCTCACCACGCGGCCTTCCTCCGCCACATACAGAAAATCTCCATCCTTATCCGCATTGACGGCTTCCACAGGTATCATCAGTGTATTTTCCGCCTTTCGGGTGTATACGGTCAGCTTGGCGTCCATGCCAAGAATAATATTGTCATCGGGAGACGTCAGATGTACCTCCACCCCCACCATTGGCGTGTTGGAGGCGTTGGTCTGGGCCATACGGTTGATCTTGCTGACTGCTCCTTCATATACATGACCTGAGATCGTCACGTCCGCTTTCTGTCCGATCTCCAATTTTTCGATATCATATTTGGATGCAGAAAAGACCACCTTTACATTTTCACTGCTCTCCAGCGTCATCAACTGTGCGCCGGAGCTCACGCCGCTTCCGGATATGGCGCTGCACTCCGTGATGATGCCCGTAAACCGGGCGCGTATGCCGTCCCTGGCCAGATTGTAATCTTCCTCCGTCTCCTGATAGGTAAGGCCTGCAATCTCCTTATCCGCGCTGTAGGAAGTTTTGTCGTAAGAATCCAGCACAGCGTTCTCCGTGGAACTTTTCTGACCCTGCATTTCCGATTTATAAGTCTCATAGGATTCCAGCTGTTCCTGGGCATCCCCTATTTTCTGCTGCAGTTCGGCGATATAATCGGAATTGCCTGCGGTAGTAGTGGCATACCCGTTGCGGGTGATGGCCTCATTGATATCCGAGATTTCCTTTTCTTTCTCAGCAATCTTTGTCTGCAATACCGACACCGGATCTTCATTTTCCACCGGATTCTCGGGCAGGTCGGACCCGTCTGACGAACCCTCGCTGTTTTCCGGTACAGCGCCCTCCGTTGGTGAAGCGTTATCTGTGCCAGCCGCGTTCTCAGACGATGTCAGCAGGGATTCCAATTGAGCTCTCAGGGCCGCCAACTCGCTTTCCCGCGCCCTCAGAGAATTGGTCAGGTTCATGCTCTCCTCCGCCAGCGCATTACTGGTATGCCTCTGGCTTTCGCTTAGTTCGTTCTCAAGATCCTTAAGGTACGCCTTTGTGTCTGCAATCTGCTGGTTGAGCACATCCAGATTCACGTTGGCCTCATTCAGTTTTGCCTGATTCTGCGCATTATCCGCCATCACGCCGTCATAGTTTGCATTGCTTTTTTCATACTGCAGTTCGGACTGGCGCATACTGCTCTCCAATCGCGCCATGTCATAGCTGACCAGAAGATCTCCGGCCTGCACGGCGTCTCCCGCCGCCACATTCACAGTATCCAGAATACCGCTTATGGGAGCAAAGACCGCTAACACTTCCTCGCTCTCCACCGTACCGCTTGTGCTGATGCTCTCCTGAAGGTCGCCTCTGACCGCATGGCCGGTAGTCACCATGGCGCCTTCCTCACCGCCCAAAGAACAGCCTGCGATCCTGACGATCAGCAGGAGCACAAGGACAACCGCAATAATAACAAGTGCTTTTTTTCTCTTCTTCCCGCTCTTTGCAGGATGCGTTACCGCGCTGTTTTCTATCGCGGCAGTCTCCTGACTCTTTGTGCCTTTCATCCGCTTCATCATAATACCTCCTGTGTGTTTCAAGCCTATATTCCTTCAATATTTGAAAATTTACTGTCAGACCAGACCCCTCCCGCGGTCCGCGCGGGTGACGATCCTGCGTCTGTCTCTTCCCGACAGCCGCCATACGATATGTTATGCGTCCGTTTCCGCTGCAATATCTGTGACAGCATCCGTTGTAATATCCGCCTCAATATGTCCGTCTTTGATCCGGATCACACGTCTGGCCTTAGAAGCGATCTCATTGTCATGGGTGATCAGTATCACCGTTCTGCCCTCTTCATACAGCTCTTTCAGGATCCCCATGATCTCCTGCGTAGAATGAGAATCCAGATTTCCCGTGGGCTCATCGGCTAAAATAATGGGCGGCGCCTGGGCGATGGCTCTGGCAATGGCGACCCGCTGCTGCTGCCCGCCGGACATTTCCGCGGGCTTATGGTCCATTCGGTTTTTCAATCCTACTTTTTCCAGCGCTTTTTTCGATAACTCCACCCGCTGCGCTTTTCCCACGCCCCGATAGATCAGGGGAAGCTCTACATTTTCCAGAGCGGTCAGGTTGGGGATCAGGTTAAATCCCTGAAAGATAAAACCGATCTCCCTGTTTCTGATGTCCGACAGCGCATTGTCGTCCATGTCCGAAACATTCTGTCCGTGCAGCCGATAGGTGCCGCTGGTAGGCACATCCAGACATCCCAGCACATTCATCAGCGTGGATTTGCCGCTTCCCGACTGCCCGATGATAGCCACATACTCGCCTTCCTCAATGTCCACGCTGACATGATCCAGGGCTCTGACCTCGTTTTCTCCGGGATTATAAATTTTGCACACATCCCTGATCTCCACTAATGAACTCATGATCCTCCTCCAAACCGTCTTGCAGATTGTATTATTGTATCGTTTGCATAATACAGCAGTTTCCTGTGGTTGTCAACCCTCAACCTGTGAGTTTAGCAGGCGAATTTTAAAAATATATACAAAAAAATCTAAAGATTTTCTATAGTCGAAAGGCGATTTCCGCAGATTGCGCACAAAAAAACTGCCCTCAAAACGCGATCCGCCGCAGATGAGGACAGTTTTCCCGACATAGGATTTTTTCTTTTTCCTTTTTCAATCTTTTCTTCCCGACTTGATGATCGGACTTAAAGGTTTATAGATCAGCAGCGTTACTAAGGATACGCTGGCGCCTTTGATCAGGTTCAGGGGCGCCACGCAGGCTGCCACGAAACTGATGATGCTTCCCTCCCGCGCTAACGGGTTTACCGCCGTGCCCATAGCCAGAAGCTGATCCAGCGGCAGACCATATAGTCTGGAAAAGGCGGGCAACAGATAGATGGCATTCAGGGCAGTCCCGAATACAGTCATGATCAGTGTGCCTGTAATGCAGGCTAAGATCGCGCTTTTCTTATTCTTTCTAAAAGCATACATGACGGAAGCGGGCAGAATGAAGCTGCAGCCCACCGCAAAATTTGCCAGATCCCCCACAAAAGCTGTGCTGGTGCCTTTGATCAGCAGTTTCAGCAAAATCTTCACAAACTCCATCATCACGCCCGCCGCGGGACCGAAAGCGAAGGTGCCGATCAGTATGGGAAGCTCACTGAAATCCAGCTTATAAAAATCAGGGGCAAAGGGCAGAGGGAAGTCAAACAAATGCAGGATCATGGCAATGGCGGAAAACATACCGATCATAGCCACTTTTCTGGTGTTGAAGACAGGACCGCTCAGGCCGTTCTTCTTCTGAGCCGCTTTCTCCAAAAGCACAGCCACCGCAAACAGTACTGCTATGATAGCCAGAAAGCTGATCACATAAGCAAGGTTTTGAGTTACACTTTCCAATAATCCATTCATCTTTTATCCTCCTCGCTGCGACTTTTGTTAAAAAAGAAAACAGGCTGTGGCGCAGCGCAAAGCCTGCGGGAAAATTCTTCGTTCCATGGGATAAAAAATAGGCTTCGCCTATTCAGCTCCCCTGCCCCTCAATCTTGAGGGGTGGGGGTTTTCTTTTGGTTACTTTT
>CANREV010000057.1 GCA_947629645.1 uncultured Acetatifactor sp.
TTATTATGGGGATTTTATCATAGGTACTACTTCCGATTTAGAGTCTTATCTGACTGACATGCCTGTATATGACAGCCTGGAGAAAGTGCCGTCTGCGCTAAAGGCTCATCATTAACTTTTATGAAATATATCCGATCATACTTCATATTTTGGGCCGCAGTTTATGATAAGCGTTTACAGGGACAATAATATGTTAGCATGGATGCTGGAGCATTTTAAGATGATGCTGTTACGTTAACTAAAATATTTGGCTGGGAGCTGGTCTCTTTTTACATTATATACCATATCCATAATAATTTGACGGATAAGTTTAAACATTCATGTCATTTTTGACTTGCCTGACCTGTTTCCTTCTCCCCGTTGCCCCTGCTTTTAAAATCTGCTATACTCAACCTGTAAACTTATGTAAAGGGACGCAAATGATATGAAAAACAGAGTTTTTACTCCGTACAGGGTTTGTCCCCTCGGCGCCCATGTGGATCATCAGCACGGGCCTGTTACGGGGTTTGCCATTGATAAGGGCGTATCTTTGGAATTTGATGTTTCAGACAGCGGGGATGTGGATCTTGTGAGCCGGAATTATGCAGGCAGCATACATTTTAATGTTGCGGATTCTCCGGAACGGGAACTGAACTGGGGAGATTTCGCCAGAGGGGCTGTAATCTCCCTTTCCAGAAAATACTGTCTGCGCCATGGTATTCACGGTGTGGTGGAAGGGACGCTGCCGGTGGGAGGGCTTTCTTCATCCGCTGCGGTTATTATCACTTACATCAATGCCTTATGTATCGCGAACGGAATCTGCCTCACCAAACCGGAAATCGTATCTACAGCTATGTGGGCGGAGCACAATTATATCGGCGTGAGGGTGGGAAAACTGGACCAGAGCTGTGAGGTGTACTGTAAAAAAGACAGCCTTCTTTACCTGGATACGAAGGATGATTCCACCGAGATCATCCCCTTAAACAGCGATATGCCTCCTTTTGAGATCATGGTTGTGTTCTCCGGTCTGGAGCGGAGCCTGGCCGGATCTTTGTATAATGCGCGGGTGGACGAATGTAAGGCGGCGGCCTACTGCCTGATGGCGCACAGCGGTATGGAGTCCGGCAAATTCCAGGATGCTTTCCTGCGGAATGTGCCTTATGGTATTTTCAGCGAATATCAGGATTATCTTCCCACAGGCTGGCGTAAGAGAGCCGAACATTTTTACGGGGAGAAACGGCGCGTCAGGGAAGGCGTGGAAGCATGGAGGAAAGGGGATCTGGTACGGTTCGGCAGGCTGATGTTCGAGTCGGGGCGCAGTTCCATTGAGAATTATGAGACAGGATCCCGAGAGCTGATCGCCTTGCATGAGATCATGGAGAGCACGGAGGGAATCTATGGCGGTCGTTTTTCCGGCGCCGGATTTAATGGTTCCAGCATTGCGCTGATCGATCCGGCCCGAAGAGATGAGATAGCCGGAAAGGTGACAGAGCGGTATCTGCACAAATTTCCGGAATTAAAGAGAAAATTTTCCGTAAATTTTTGCAAAACGGCAGATGGTATTAAATAAATTGGATCAAAAGAATGGACTGCGGAGAACTTTGATAAAATCTGCCTGGATTGGCTGGAATGGAGAACGTTATGAAATGCATTATTTTAGCGGCTGGCTATGCGACCCGGTTATATCCTGTAACTGAAAATTTCCCAAAGCCTCTTTTGGAAGTGCAGGGCAGGAGTATATTGGATCGTTTGACAGATGATCTGAAAAATGTGCCTCAGATAGAAGAAATGATAGTAGTTTCCAATCACAAGTTTTATCATCATTTTCTGCAGTGGAAAGAGTCGGTGGAAGCCCCTTTTCGATTGACGGTAATAGACGATGGTTCCACAGACAATGATAATCGGCTTGGAGCTGTGAAAGATATCGCTTTTGCCATAGAGAATCAGAATATAAAAGAAGACATTCTTGTCATGGCGGGGGATAATCTGCTGGATTTTTCCGTAAAAGGGTTTGTGGATTTTTATTTACAAAAGAAAGCAGCCTGTATCATGTGTCATTATGAGCCTTCCGTGGAGAAGCTCCATCGTACCGGCGTGGCGATACTGGATCAGGACAACAGAGTGCTGCTGATGCAGGAGAAGCCTGCAGAGCCTCAAAGCCACTGGGCGGTTCCCCCCTTTTATATTTACCCCGGCAGCGATCTGGAATATATTCTGGAAGGAATCGCATCCGGGGAATGCAGCATGGACGCTCCCGGTAGTTTTATTGCATGGTTCTGCCAAAAAGCTGCGGTTTATGCTTATCCTATGCCGGGTAAGCGTTATGATATCGGAGATATGGCCAGCTATCAGGAAATCCAGATGACGTTTCGTGAAATTTCGGTGACAAAATAATTTCCATTACACCTCGGTATGGGAAGTGCGGACTTGCTGGCGCATGCCAGTCCATGATATAATGACCTTATTCCGGACAGGAAACGGTCGAAAGTTTACTGAACTCTGGCAATGAAAAATCTTAAATTAAATTGACCATGCCTATCGAGGTGCTCACCATATCGGGCAGGGCTTCGACCAGACCCGCAATTCCGAAAAGGAACTAATATAATAGGCGCGTAAGAAAAACCAGCGTTCTGCGCGGCATCATTATAAATAATAATCAGGAGGTTACTTACAATGATCAAAGGATTTAAAATGAAACTTTACCCCGGACAGGAGGCGGAGTACGAAAAAAGGCACAATGAGTTATGGCCGGAAATGCAGGATATGATCCATGAGCACGGCGGAAAAAATTATACGATTTTTTTGGATAAAGAGACACTGACTCTGTTTGGCTACATTGAGATCGAAAACGAAGAATTGTGGGCAAAGGGGGCGGATACGGCCATCAACCGCAAATGGTGGGATTTCATGGCTGATATCATGGAGACAAATCCCGATAACAGCCCTGTGAGCATTGATTTAAAGACAGTATTCCATTTGGATTGATGTTTATCCTTTTTTAAGCGACATCGTTTTTGCTCTTCTTACCGGCGGCGTAATCCAGAGCGTTCTGCAGCGTTGTATTAGCAATCGCCTGCATTGCCTCCTGTGTGAAGAATCCCTGATGTGAGGTGATCATGACGTTGGGAAAGGAGAGCAGACGCGATGTGGTAGAGTGCTCCAAAATTTCATCGGAGCGGTCTTCAAACACGTTGTTTGTCTCTTCTTCATATACATCTAACCCTACGCCCGCAAATTTGTGCATTCGAATGCCTTCGATCAGGTCGTCCGTCTTTACGAGAGCGCCGCGGGAAGTGTTTACAAAGATTAATCCGTCTTTCATCTGCCGGATGGTATCAATGTTTATCATGTGATAAGTGGAATCCGTCAGGGGGCAGTGAAGGGAGATCAGGTCGCTTTCCGACAGCAGCTTTTCCAAAGAAACATATTCTGCAAATCCCTTCAGGGAATCGTTTTCATAGATGTCGTAAGCGATGACTTTCATACCAAAACCGTGGCAGATCCGGCACATGGCGGCTCCGATTCTGCCTGTTCCGATAATCCCGGCAGTTTTTTGGTAAAAATTAAAGCCCATCAGTCCGTTCAGGCTGAAATCATTTTCCCGTACTTTGTTGTATGCTTTATAAAGGCGGCGGTTACAAGCCAGCGCCAAAGCCATAGCGTGTTCCGCAACGGCCTCCGGAGAGTAGCCGGGCACACACATGACACGAATGTCATATCCTTTGGCGGTCTCCAAGTCCACGTTGTTAAATCCGGCGCATCGCATCAGAATCAACCGGATCCCCTTGCGGTGCAGGATATCTAAAGTCTGTTTTCCCACATCAGAGCTGACAAAAGCGCACACGGCGTCAAAGCCTTCTGCCAGTGCGGCTGTTCTTGGGTCGAGGTCCGATCTGGTATATTCGATTTCTATGGAAGAAAAGGAAGTCCGCGCAGCTTCAAAGGACTCCTGATCATAACTTTTAGTGTCATAAAATAAAATTTTCATTTTAGTCTCCACTTTCAGGCAAACATTTTAAAAAGATAGATTTAGAATATGCAAAACGCTGAAAAAAATGCATATCGGACCAGATTAGTCGGGCAGACCGATATATTCCGCGGGAAGGTATGTCAGCAGCATCTCATCCAGTCTGGCCGCGTTGATCGGTTTTTCCAGAAAATCGGTAAATCCCGCATTTAAGTAGCGTTCTCTGGCGCCGGACATGACATTTGCAGTCAGCGCGATAACAGGCAGCGTTTTATATTTTTCGCCCATTTCCCGGATGTGGGTCAGGGTTTCAATGCCATCCATTTCCGGCATAAGATGATCCAGAAAGATCAGGTCGAAGTCTTTTTGCGCCAGTATCTGCAGGCATTCCCTGCCGCTTTGAGCGCACTCCAGCTGCACACCCGTGCGTTTCAGCAGTCCCTTGGCCACGGATAAGTTAATTTTAGTGTCGTCCACGATCAGTACTTTGGCGTTCGGCGCGTAGAAAGGCAGATGGCTTTCCTCTTTCATTGCGGATTTCTTTGAAGAGAGCTGCAGTTCGCCCATTGGCGTGGGATCTACCACCTTTTGGGAAAGTACAAAGGAGAAAACGGATCCTTTTCCGTACTCGCTTTCCACCTTCAGCCTGCTGCCCATCTGTTCCAGCAGCCGCATGGCGATCCCCATTCCAAGACCGCTGCCTTCGATGTTATGATTTCTTTTTTCGTCCAAACGTTCAAAGTCTGTGAAGAGCCGGTCCATCTCTTCCTGCCGCATTCCGATTCCTGTGTCCGCGACTTTGACGGAAAGTCCGATGATGCCCTCCTCCTGAGGAATGGGCTCCATTGAAAAGGTAATGGTTCCCTTTTCCGTATATTTTACCGCATTGGTTAAAAGATTAACGATAATCTGCTTGATACGGAGTTCATCGCCCAAAAGTTCGGAAGGCAGTCTGGGCGAGATCTCAGTCTTTAAGACCAGATCCTTCTCTTTGATCTTGGTGGAGAGCAGATTATTGATATCGCGGATCATTGTCTCTGTGGAATATTCCAACGGGACGATCTCCATTTTCCCGGATTCGATCTTGGAAAAGTCCAAAATATCATTGATGATGCTGAGGAGCATTTTTCCCGCGCTTCTGATATCATAAGCATAAGCGCGGATATTGTCGTCTTTGGTCTCACGAATAATCATCTCATTCATACCCAGAACTGCATTGATCGGAGTGCGGATCTCGTGGGACATGTTGGAAATAAAGACGCTTTTCGCTTTGTTGATATTGTCCAGATGGTTATTTTGTTCCTCTATGGCGGAAATGATATTTTCCTGCTGCAAAAGCCGCAGGATATCCTGGTGGATGTCCTGTACGGTGTAGACAAATACGGGCATTTCCCGTGAAAAACCATGCATCCGGTGGAACATCAGCCGGACCCAGATATATTTTCCCACCATATTCTGCATTTGAATTTCAAATTTAAAAACAGGTTCCTGTTCCAGACGGTGGATTATGTATTCCGGTTCCGTAATCATGAAGAACATGCTCTTGTCATCCGGCAGAAACATGTTGGCGATGATATATCTCCATTGGGAGTATTTTAGATCAATATAGTCCGGCCTGTCCGCAGTGATCTCCGTAGTAGTAAAATTGCGGCAGCTGTCGCTTTTCAGATCAACGATCATTGAGAACAGAAAGTTTTCCTGCATGGCGTCCATTTTCATTTGTTCATAGCGTTCGGCCTCAACACTCAGGGCGCTTTCTATAAAAATAAGCAGGCTTTCGCTCTCGGAAATCCTGAGGATACGGTAGTCATATCTTTTCCTCCTGTTATTTTCCATACGAAAGTCCAGGCGGCTGGTGTAGTTATCCTGTTTAAAAATATTGTCATTGGCAAAAGCCTGATAATTGTCCGCGGTCAGCTCCTCTCCCGATTTGCTGGTAGTAAATAAGAGGTGATAGACATCTTTAAAGGTTCCCTTTTCGGCCAGGCGGGAATGGAAAACGTGATCGGCAAAGATCTCTTCATATGTGCAGGTATCTGTGTTGAGGAGATACAGGGCGGAAATGCGGGATGCTAATTTGGTCAAAAGTTCCTGCAGTCTGCTTTCTTTGTTGGAATCATGCAGCATAATCGTTACCTCCCATCGTTACTACTTTCCTGACAGCCGTAAAATGCTTTGCATTGAGCTCAGTTCAATATCTGCTTCCAGTTTAAATTATCCTGGCGTTAAAGTAAAGTATCTTCCGGATGAGTTTTCAAGATAAAAGCGACAGATCGGCCTCAGGCGAAACTGTTACAGGTTAAAATTTGTCAGAAAGTGGAAAAAGTTTTAAAAAAGCCGCTGCAAATGCGGAAAAAATTCTGCTCCTGCAGCGGCCCTTCAGCGGAGATGGAGGGATTTGAACCCTCGCGCCGGCAAAGCCGACCTACCGGATTTCGAATCCGGACCCTTCAGCCGCTTGGGTACATCTCCAGCGAATGGTAAAGCCAAATCTTATTTTATCTTATTGCGATATAATTTGCAAGGATTTTTGCGGCTGATGCGCACAAAACGCGAAAGAATTGCGTTTTGGCGCCTGTATCCCGCTTCGCGGCGCCGTATGGCTGTGTTACAAAGGGCGTGCAACAGTTTGACCAGAGGCTTAAACTGTCACAGGGACGCGGGTGAACAACTGACAGGTAATGGTTGCAAATTTGTTCCAGACAAGGTAATATTTTATATAGGATGTTTACACTCGGCGGTAAACAGATACATAGAAAATATACAGGAGGGATTGCGGATGAGACGGATCGGAATGTTGACCAGCGGCGGAGATTGTCAGGCTTTAAACGCGGCTATGCGGGGTGTTGTGAAGACTCTGGATTACAGCAAAGAGGAGGTTGAGATCTACGGTTTCCTGGACGGCTATAAGGGGCTGATCTACGGGAAATTTCAGATGCTTACCGGCAAGGACTTCTCCGGTATCCTGACTAAGGGAGGTACCATTTTAGGAACTTCCAGAACGCCTTTCAAGACGATTCAGGATCCTGACGAGAATGGATTAAATAAGGTAGAGGCCATGAAGCAGAATTATTATAAGCTTCAGCTGGACTGTCTGGTGATTCTCGGCGGGAACGGCACCCATAAGACCGCTAATCTGCTGCGGCAGGAAGGGCTGAATATTATCACGCTGCCCAAAACGATTGACAATGATCTCTGGGGTACCGATATGACGTTTGGTTTCCAGAGCGCAGTCAATATTGCCACAGACGCCATCGACTGTATTCATACCACAGCCGCGTCCCATGGGCGGGTGTTCATTGTGGAGGTTATGGGTCATAAGGTGGGCTGGCTGACTTTAAATGCGGGCATGGCAGGCGGCGCGGATATTATCCTTCTGCCTGAGATTCCTTATGATATTGATAAAGTGATTGAAAAGATAGAAGACCGGGACAGAAAAGGCTGCCGCTTTACCATTATCGCGGTAGCGGAAGGCGCCATCTCCAAGGAAGATGCGAAGCTGCCTAAGAAAGATTACAAAAAGAAACTGGAGAAGAGGGTTCATCCTTCCGTATCCTATGAAGTGGCAGCGGCAATTCAGGAAAAAACCGGCAGGGAAGTCCGCGTGACGGTTCCGGGACATACCCAGCGAGGCGGCAGTCCCTGTCCTTACGACAGAGTGTTTGCGAGCCGTCTTGGAGCTGAGGCCGGCAAGCTTATTCTTGAGGGTCACTATGGGTTCATGGTTGGATATAAGAATCGGGAGATCGTTCGTGTGCCGCTGGAGGATGTGGCCGGCAAGCTGAAGATGATCGAGCCCGATGCGACCATCATTCAGGAGGCAAAGCTGCTGGGTATATCTTTCGGAGATTAAGCAGAAAATAAGCTTCGGAACGGTCATTGCCAGGTAGAAAACCTGAATGTCAAAAACGGAAAGGTGACACAAATGTCATATACAGCGCTATACCGAAAGTTTCGACCAAATACGTTTGCGGATGTAAAAGGTCAGGACCATATTGTGACTACCTTGAAAAACCAGTTGAAAGCCAACCGCGTTGGCCATGCATATCTGTTTACCGGGACCAGAGGAACGGGAAAGACTACCGTGGCAAAAATTTTTGCCCGCGTGGTGAATTGCGAGAATCCTTCCGAGGATGGACCCTGCGGTGAGTGCCGCATCTGCAAGGCGATTGCCGCGGGAGCCAGTATGAACGTAATCGAGATCGATGCCGCTTCTAACAACGGCGTGGACAACATTCGTGAAATCGTGGAGGAAGTTTCTTATTCGCCGGCGGAAGGCAAATACAAAGTTTATATCATAGACGAGGTGCATATGCTTTCTATAGGCGCTTTCAATGCGCTGTTGAAAACTCTGGAGGAGCCGCCTTCCTATGTGATTTTTATTTTGGCTACGACAGAGGTACATAAGCTGCCCGTCACGATTTTGTCCCGCTGTCAGCGCTATGATTTTAAAAGGATTACCATTGATACTATCGTTGACCGTATGAGGGAACTGACGTTGGCGGAAGATGTGCGGGTGGAGGAAAAAGCCCTGCGCTACATCGCAAAGACAGCGGACGGTTCCATGAGGGACGCTCTGAGCCTGTTGGACCAATGTATTTCCTTTCACCTTGGGCAGGAATTGACGTATGATAAGGTACTGGATGTTTTGGGGGCGGTGGATACGGAAGTGTTCAGCCGGCTTTTGCGGTTTGTTTTGGACCGGGATGTGCTAAGCTGCGTGGAACTTCTGGAAGAGATCGTCATGCAGGGGCGAGAACTGAGCCAGTTTGTGACAGACTTTACCTGGTATCTGCGCAACCTTATGCTGGTACAGGCATCGGATAAACTGGAAGATGTGATCGATATGTCCACCGATAATCTGAAACGGCTCAAAGAGGAGTCTCAGATGGCGGATATGGACAGGATCGTTCGCTATATCAGAATTTTTTCGGAACTTTCGGGGCAGATCCGTTATGCGGCGCAGAAGCGTATTTTGGTGGAGATCGCACTGATCAAACTCTGCAGGCCTGAGATGGAGACTGACCAGGAGGCGCTTTTAGACAGGATCCGTCAGGTGGAAGACAAGGTGGAAAACGGAGTCATCGCCACAGCCCCCGGTGGGACGGGTCAGCCTGCGGGCAGAGAGAAAAAGGAATGGCCGCCCCTTCCTAAGGCAATACCGGATGATATCCGTCAGATTGTGGCAAAATGGCCCATGATCGTTGGCAGTGCGGAGAATCCCATGAAGATTTATCTGAAGGGAGCCAGACTCAGTCTTGGCGGCGATAACAGGCTGATGATTGTGCTGGAGGATGGCGTGGCTTCCGACTATTTTACACAACACGCTGAAAATAAAGAACAATTGGAAGCGCTTCTTACGGATTTTTCAGGAAAAGAGATCGAAGTGACATTGCAGGCTGTCAAAGGGCAGCAGGAATTTGAAGAAAGCTTTGTTGATCTCTCTCAGTTGGTCAATATGGATATTGAAGAGGAGGAATAAAATGGCTAAACATGGTGGTTTCCCCAGCGGAGGAATACCGGGAAATATGAGTAATCTGATGAAACAGGCACAGCGGATGCAGCGTCAGATGGAGGAAGGTCAAAAGGAACTGGAAACAAAGGAATTCACGGCGGCAGCGGGAGGCGGGGCTGTGGAAGTGACAGTCAGTGGCAAAAAAGAAATTTTAAATGTGACGCTGTCCAGGGAAGTGGTTGACCCGGAAGATATCGAGATGCTGCAGGATCTGATAGTAGCCGCTTCCAATGAGGCGTTGCGAAAAGCAGATGAGGCCGGTTCTCAGCTGATGGGAAAGATGACGGGCGGACTTGGCGGAGGTCTTCCTTTCTGATGGATCTCTACAGCGGATATATCAACAAGTTAATAGAAGAATTGGCGGCTCTTCCGGGGATTGGAAACAAATCCGCACAGCGGCTGGCGTTTCATCTGATCAATATGCCCAAAGACAAGGTAACGAGGTTAGCGGAAGCTATTGTAGATGCGAAGGAAAACGTCAGGTACTGCAGAGAGTGCTACACATTGACGGATCGGGAAATCTGTCCGGTCTGTGCCAATAAAAACCGTAATCATAAGATGATCATGGTGGTGGAAAATACCAGGGATTTGGCCGCATATGAAAAAACCGGCCGGTATGAGGGCGTCTATCATGTGCTTCACGGCGCCATTTCCCCCATGTTAGGGATCGGCCCCGGCGATATCAGACTGAAAGAACTGATCGAGCGGCTTCAGGGAGAGGTAGAGGAGGTTATCATTGCCACCAACTCCAGCCTGGAGGGAGAGACCACTGCGATGTATATCAGCAAGATGATCAAGCCCGCCGGTATTAAAGTTACCCGCATTGCCAGCGGGGTGCCGGTGGGAGGAGATTTGGAATACATTGACGAAGTGACGCTTTTGCGGGCGCTGGAAGGCAGAGTAGAGATGTAAGGAGGAAGGATAGATGGGCATTACAGTGGAAGAAAGCGTATTTGGAAAATACACGGATGACAGAACTGTCAGGTTGTTTACCATGAAAAATGCGAACGGTATGAGCATCTCTGTGAGCGATCTGGGAGCCGCGTTGGTAAAAGTGATAGTCCCCGATGGAAAAGGAAACGCTGCAGACGTGGTTTTGGGGTTTGACAGGGCGGAAGAATACATGAATAACGGCAGCTTTTTTGGCGTTGTGATCGGGCCGAATGCAAACAGGATCGCGGGCGCTTCGTTTGAAATCGATGGACAAACATATCAGACAGACCGCAATGACGGAGAAAATAATTTACATAGTCACAAGGAGAAGGGATTTCATAAACGCCTTTGGCAGGCGGAAACTTCTGACGGATGTGTCACGTTTTCGCTTCAGGAGGAAGATGGGGCCCTCGGATTTCCCGGAAATAAAAAGGTGAGTGTATGTTATACTCTGACAGAGGCAAATGAGCTTAAAATTCATTATCACGGAACCAGTGACCGGAAAACGATCCTGAATCTGACCAATCATACCTATTTTAATTTGGAAGGACATGACAGCGGCAGCATGGAGGATCATGAGTTATGGCTGAATGCATCTCATTATACTCCCGTGGTGGCCGGGGCTATTCCTACCGGGGAAATTGCACAGGTGGCGGGAACGCCTATGGACTTTACGAGACCTAAGAGGGTGGGGCAAGACATCGGGAAAGCTTTCGGGCAGCTTGAACTGACCGGCGGTTACGATCACAATTGGGTCATCGATGGATGGGATGGAAGTCTCCGCCATTTTGCTACCGTGAAAGCGCCTGAGAGTGGCAGAGTGATGAAAGCTTACACCACATTGCCTGGAGTACAGTTCTATGCCGGTAATTGTATAGATGAACAGCGAGGAAAAGGCGGGGCTGTTTACGGTCCCCGTATGGGCTTCTGTCTGGAAACGCAGTATTTTCCTGATACGATTCATCACGCCGGATTTCCTTCATGTCTGTTTGGGGAAGGAAAAGAATATGATTCGGTGACGGTTTATCAATTTGAGTATTAAGGAACCGTAAAAATAATGTCGAGCGTTTTTTTTAACAACGCGACAAAGAATGCTAAAATACCTCGCACGCCAATGCTATGATTAACAAAAAACGGTGTGGGAGGTGTTTTTATGGAATTACCGAAGAATATTACACAGATCGGAGAATCGGACAGATCTTGTAAGATCTATGTGGAGGATTACGTCATTTCTTATTTAAAGCAGCTGAACAGAGTAGCGGGAGATAAAAATCTTGCGGCCGCTTTATATGGCGTGCGTAAGGAAGAGGCGGGTATCAGTTACCTTTTTATCTATGGCGCGGCAAAACTTAATTTTCTCCAGCGGGACAGCAGGCATCTGTCACAGGCAGTACAGCAGGAAGCGGAAAGACAGAGACAGCGCTTTTTCAGAGAATATAGTTTCCTGGGGTACAAAGTATTGAACGGAGATATGATCGAGGGCTTTCAGATTTGCGAACAGGGCGTATGCAGATACATATCGGGATATGCGCAGTTTTATGAGAAGAACGATGGAATGCTGGCCTACATGCTGGAAGAGAGACAGGATGATGCGGTACCGGAGCAGGTGGAACAGGAAAAGTACGACATGGTGAAAAAAAGGCAGGAGGAGAGACGCCTTCAGGCAGAACTGGAAAAGAGGCATGAGAGCAGCCGTGTCAGAAATATGAAAGAAAAGGGAACAGAGGAACGCTTCCGCAGAATGAAATATTCGGCGGCGGTTGTTTTTGCATTTTTATGCGTGGTAGGATTGGTATCCCTGAACAGCGGAGAGGGTCTGAAAGGAATTCAGGCCACAGTGAAACAAATGCTTCAAAATCTTTCAGAAAAGCAAATTCCCGATGCAATGGAAGTGTCGAATCTCTCTGCGGAGGCAGGAACGATTGTGGCGGAGGATAAACTGACGGACGCTGTGAAACAGGAAAATGATGCGGCCTCTATAGCACCAAAGGAAACTGTCGCTGCGTCAGCGCCGGAAGCATCGGCTCCACCCAGTCCTTCCGCAATGCCTTCCGCAACTCCGGCGGTAACTGAAACGCCGACTCCGACCCCGGAGCCTGTTCCCGAACCGGAATCTGATCCTGATCCTACGCCGGAACCTACTTCGGAACCTGTATCTTATGTTATAAAAAGAGGAGATACCCTGATAGAGATCTGCATGTTGTTTTATGGAAGCGATGAAAGACTTCAGGAAGTATGCAATTTCAACGGAATTAAGAATCCCGATGACATTAAGATAGGACAAAAAATTTTATTACCATAGAAGGATACCTTATGGTATAATTAACCTTATTCAAGGCCGAATGGCCATTTGTACCGTGGATGAAAAACATCCATTCCATAATATACTCCAAAATCCAGATAAATGACGGTATATGGAGGCACCATGGCTGATATTAGAAGTTACATAAAGGAAAGAGAAAAAAGAGAACAAAATCAGGAAGATTATAAAAATAAAATTCGAAAGCATAAACTGGCATCGGTATACCGTACCCTTCTCCTTGCAGCGGCGGCAGTGGCAGTTATCATTTTGATGGTTGTGCAATATAAGCGTCATGTATATACGGCTTATGATATCATCGCCTCTGTTCCGAAGGAATCTGTTACGGGAGCTGTTGATGTAGGAATGGGGAGCAGTATTCTTACTTACAGTAAGGACGGCGCCCACTGTACCGATGCCAGGGGCAATGTGGCATGGAATCGGACCTATCAGATTCAGGATATCAAAGCGGCGGTCTGTGGAGGTACAGCCGCTATTGCGAGCTATAATGGCAGAAATATCTATGTGCAGAATTCGGAGGAACTGCTATGCGAGATCACTACGAATCTTCCGGTCAGGGATATTTCCGTGGCGGAGAATGGAACGGTCACGGCAGTGCTGGCGGATACCGACATCACCTGGATCAACACATATAACAGCAGCGGCGACAACATTTATAATGGTCAGACGCACATGGACGATTCCGGGTATCCCGCAGCCATCAGTCTGTCTCCAAGCGGGGAATTGCTGAGCGTTGCTTATGTATATGTGGATGCGGGCGTGCTGAAAACCAATGTGGTGTTTTACAATTTTGGCCCTGTTGGCGCAAATAACAGCGACTATATCGTTAGCGCCTATTCTTACACGGATCTGTTGGTGCCTTATATCAGATTTATGAACAATCAGACGGCTTTTGCGGTTGGGGACAGCCGCCTGATGATCTATGGCGGAGACGGACAAAAACCGGTTTCCATTGCAGAGTATCTTTATGATGACGAAGAGATTCAATCGGTATTTTACAGTGATCAGTATATCGGACTGGTATTTTTGGGAGAAGACGGAACCAGAAAATATCGTATGGATGTATATGGTGCGGACGGTAATAAAGTGGGAAGTTACTATTTTGATACGGAATATGCGGAAATCTTTTTTGGAAAAGATAACTTTGTAGTTTATAATGAAACGGAATGCGTCATTATGACCATGGGGGGAACAGAAAAATTTAACGGGAATTTTACCAAGACGGTCAGGCTGATGACTCCTACGAACAGCGCGTACAGATATGTGGTCGTAACCGATACCTCGATCGATACCATTCAGCTAAAATAGAAACTGGTAAACAAAGGAGTAACTATGAATATCCTGTTGATTATTGCGGCAATAGCTTTTTTATATAAATTTGTGGACGGATATAAAAAGGGGATGGTCAGAGAGATCATCTCGCTGATCTCCATGATCGTACTCTGCGTGGTGGCCGGACTGATCGCCCTTGGCGCTAAGGGTTACATGGAGAGAAACATCGGCGGGATCATCCTGTCAGTTCTGCTGCTTTTCCTGATCGGAATAATACATCATTTTTTGGGAGTCGTGTTTTTTTCTGCAAAGGCTGTTACCAAACTGCCGGTAATTCATTTTGCAGATAAGCTTCTGGGAAGCGTGTTTGGCGTATTTGAGGTGGTATTGATCCTTTGGACTGTTTATACGTTTCTTATGCTGGGAAACGTTGGCGTGATTGGCGGTATCATAAACAATTATACAGCGGGCAGCAGGATCCTGAGCTGGATCTACCAGCATAACTGGCTGGCGTATGGAATCGAAAGGATTATTTCGGATTCTACTGTATTTCATGGAGTATAAATTCTGCATCACTGTTACAGCCTGACTTTGCGAATGTCGCCGGCAAAACTGCTGCAACTTTTTAAAATAAAATGAAAAAACCTGTTGACAAGTGCCACAGGTTATGCTATTCTAAATAAGCTGCCGCCGGAGGTGGCGGCAGAAGCACCTTGACAAATAAACAGTAATGCAGCCCTGAAAAGATTCCGGAAAAAGAGAATCATTCAGAGGACGTTCCCGGTCCCGGAAATCCGGGAAAGGGAACCGGAAAAACAGTAAACAAGAGATACGCCAGATCGGAAAAGGATCTGAGCGGGAAGAGAAACGATCAACATGAGAGTTTGATCCTGGCTCAGGATGAACGCTGGCGGCGTGCCTAACACATGCAAGTCGAACGGACGCATGCGGAAGCCTCGGCGGAAGCATGCGTCAGTGGCGGACGGGTGAGTAACGCGTGGGGAACCTGCCCCGCACCGGGGGATAACAGCCGGAAACGGCTGCTAATACCGCATAAGCGCACGGGAGCGCATGCATCCGTGTGAAAAGATAAGGGGCGACCCTTTTTGGTGCGGGATGGACCCGCGTCCGATTAGCTTGTTGGCGGGGTAACGGCCCACCAAGGCGACGATCGGTAGCCGGCCTGAGAGGGCGGACGGCCACATTGGGACTGAGACACGGCCCAGACTCCTGCGGGAGGCAGCAGTGGGGGATATTGCACAATGGGGGAAACCCTGATGCAGCGACGCCGCGTGAGTGAAGAAGTCATTCGTGACGTAAAGCTCTGTCAGCAGGGAAGAAAAAGGCGTCCTTCGGACGCCCGGACGGTACCTGACCAAGAAGCCCCGGCTAACTACGTGCCAGCAGCCGCGGTAATACGTAGGGGGCAAGCGTTATCC
>CANREV010000058.1 GCA_947629645.1 uncultured Acetatifactor sp.
TCCTGTTGAGCTATACAGAAAGATCGGCGCAATCCAGTATTTATCGGGATTGCGCCGTTTTTGCTTCAAAACTTGAGATTATGACGGTATGTCAACTGTTCCTGTACCATTTCACAATAATAAAGGAAGCAGTTCGGTTTTTGGCTCAACTGTTGCGCTAATGCACACAAAACGCACAAGAAATGTGTTTTGGCGCCTGTATATCTCGCAAAATTGTAAGTATATGCAGTCTTTAGGACAGAAGAGAGATGAAAAAAGTGAAAATCTTCTGCCGGATTTAGAAATTTGCTTATCATTCCTGCTGTCCTGTGTTATACTGTTATTCATAATATGAGCGGTGGGTTTCTGGTTGCTTTTAGACAATTCATTTCTTTCAGACCAGAAGATTTTTATGCTATTCCTTTGCTGAAAATTATCGATTTTCAAAGTATTTCCAGATTGCTTTTTAGTACAATTTGGTGAGAATTCAGGAGGTCACATGAAATACGACTATTTAATCATAGGCTCCGGTCTTTACGGCGCCACCTTTGCCCGGCAGGCTAAAGCGGCGGGCAAAACTGTCCTCGTTGTAGATAAGCGCTCCCACATCGCCGGTAATGTCTATACCGAGCGGGTAAAGGGCGTCAACGTTCACAAATATGGTGCGCACATTTTCCACACCAATAACAAAACGGTATGGAACTATTTGAATCAATTTGCGGAGTTTAATCGTTTTACCAATAGTCCGGTTGCGAATTACAAGGGGGAGTTGTACTCCCTGCCGTTTAACATGTATACCTTCAATCGCATGTGGGGCGTTACAACTCCCGAAGAGGCTGCTGCGAAGATTGAAGAACAGCGCAAAGCGGCAGGTGTTACAAATCCGCAGAATCTGGAGGAGCAGGCGATTTCTCTTGTCGGAATAGACATCTATCAAAAATTAGTTAAGGGATACACAGAAAAACAGTGGGGACGAGACTGCAGGGAACTGCCGGCTTTCATTATCAAGCGTCTGCCGGTGCGGCTGACCTTCGACAACAACTACTTTAATGCGCTATATCAAGGGATTCCGGTCGGCGGCTATACGAAGATGGTTGAGCGCATGTTAAGCGGCATCGAAGTGCAACTTGGTGTAGATTATCTGGATCACAAAGAGGAACTTGATGCTCTGGCTGAAACCATTGTTTACACCGGCCCTATAGACGCCTACTTTGATTACAGGCTCGGCTATTTGGAATATCGCTCCGTGCGCTTTGAAACTGAGTTGCTGGACAAGCCGAATTTTCAGGGCAATGCCGCGGTCAACTACACCGACCGTGAGACACCGTGGACGAGGATTATCGAGCACAAGTGGTTCGAGTTTGGCAAAGACGAGCAGGGAAATGACCTGCCGAAAACGGTCATCAGCCGTGAGTACAGCAACGAATGGAAGCTGGGCGATGAGCCGTATTATCCAGTCAACAACGAGAAAAATGGCGCTCTGTATGCTGAGTATAAAAAGCTTGCCAATGCCGAGGAAAACGTCATTTTCGGCGGGAGGCTCGCCGAGTATAGGTATTATGATATGGATCAGGTGGTTGCGGCCGCTTTGGATAGGAGCAAAACAGCGCTTTCAGGGCTTTGCGGTAACGGCTGAAGCGGAAATCGGTTTTTGCTTCAGTGATGATGTTTTATGAATTAAAGAATTGTTTTTTGCGGCATGATCCGGCCAGATTTCGTTTCGCGGGCGGCCGCAGCAGTATAATACGGGAGAAAATCTATGGAACCAAAACAGTATGGTACAAAAGAATTATTGCGGCGGTTTGCGCCTTATTTTGGAAAATATAAGGGAACGCTGTTTATGGATCTGTTTTGCGCTGCGCTGACAACGGTCTGCGAACTGGTGCTGCCTATGATCATGCGTTATATCACAAACGAGGGCATCCGTGATCTTGCCGCTCTTTCGATCAGGACGATCGGCGGTCTGGGCCTGCTTTATTTTGGCCTGCGGATTGTTGACTGCTTTGCCAGTTATTATATGGCGGACATGGGACATGTGATGGGGGCAAAGATAGAGACAGACATGCGCAGGGATGCCTACAGCCATCTTCAAAAACTTTCCAATACATATTATAATAATACGAAGGTAGGGCAGATCATGGGTCGTATCACTAACGACCTGTTTGATGTGACGGAATTTGCCCACCACTGTCCTGAGGAATTTTTTATCGCGGGGATCAAGACGGTGATTTCCTTTGTGATACTGGCAAATATTAATTTATTGCTGACTGTGATTATTTTTCTGTGCGTTCCCTTGATGCTGATCGTGTGTATGCTGTTGAATTTCCGGCAGAGGGCGGCGTTTCGCAAGCAGAGGAATCAGATCGGCGAGTTGAATGCCAGGATCGAAGACAGCCTGCTGGGCCATAAAGTGGTTAAAGCGTTTACCAATGAAGATATTGAGGAAGCCAAATTCGAGAAGGACAACGGTGTGTTCCTGGATATCAAGAAGCTGACTTACCGCTATATGGCGGCTTTTCAGACGGCGGTAAAGATGTTTGACGGACTGATGTACCTTCTGGTGCTTGTGGCAGGTGGTATCTTTATGATAAAAGGCCTGATCGAGCCGGGGGATCTGGTGGCGTATATGCTGTATGTCTCTACACTGATCGCAACCATACGCCGCATCATAGAATTTGCGGAGCAGTTCCAGAGAGGCGTTACAGGGATAGAACGGTTTTTGCAGATTCTGGATGCGGATATCGAAATCTTTGACGAGCCGGATGCGGTGGAATTGAAAGATCCCAAAGGGAATATTGTTTTTGAAGATGTCAGTTTTGAATATCCCGATGACCATAATCAGGTTTTTTCCAATCTGAATCTGGAGATCCATTCCGGCGAGAAGGTGGCGATCGTGGGACCTTCCGGCGGAGGAAAAACCACGCTGTGTAATCTGATCCCCAGGTTTTATGATGTATCGGGGGGCAGGATCCTTTTGGATGGACAGGATGTGAAACGGTTTACTTTGAAGAGTCTCAGGAGCTGCATAGGCATTGTGCAGCAGGATGTTTATCTCTTTTCGGGGACTATCCGCGAAAATATTCTGTACGGGAGGCCGGATGCCTCCTGTGAAGAGGTGACAGAGGCGGCGAAACGCGCCGGCGCCCATGATTTTATCATATCGTTGAAGGACGGGTATGAGACCTATGTGGGCGAACGCGGCGTGAAGCTTTCCGGCGGGCAAAAACAGAGGATCAGTATCGCGCGGGTATTTTTGAAAAATCCCCCCATTATCATTTTGGATGAAGCTACTTCGGCTTTAGATAATGAGAGCGAATTTGAGGTGGCGAAGTCATTGGCAAAGTTGTCGGAAGGCAGGACTACACTGACGATCGCCCACAGGCTTTCCAGTATCCGGAATTCTGACAGGATTCTGGTGTTGACGGAGGAAGGCATCGTGGAGGAGGGCAGCCACGATCAGCTGATAGAGAAAAAGGGCATTTATTATCATTTTTATGAGACGGCCAACGCGCTGAAATAAGGAGGTATGGGTTATGAAGATGATATTTCTGGGTGCGGACCACGAAGTGACGGGGAGCTGTCATTATCTTGAGGTTGGCGGCAGACATATTTTGGTGGATTATGGAATGGAGCAGGGAGCCAATGTGTTTGAAAACGCTCCGCTTCCGGTGGAGGAACCTTTGATAGATTATGTGTTCCTGACCCATGCTCATGTGGATCATTCCGGCCTGCTTCCCCTGCTGTATGCGAGAGGTTTCAGGGGGCAGGTATTCATGACGGAGGCAACGGCGGATCTTTGCAGTATCATGCTCCGTGACTGCGCTCACATTCAGATGATGGAATCTGAGTGGAAAAAACGTAAAGCAAAGAGAAGCGAGTCCATTGTGGCATCAGAGCCGCTGTATACGATGGAGGATGCGGACGGTATTATCAAGAGGATCGTTCCCTGTCATTACAGTACTATAGTGGAGGTTTGCGAGGGAGTAAAGATACGATTTACGGATATCGGACATCTGTTGGGCTCCGCCAGTATCGAAGTGTGGCTGACGGAGGAAGGAAAGACGAAAAAAGTCGTATTTTCCGGCGATATCGGAAACAAAAACCAGCCGCTCATAAAGGATCCTGCCAAGACGGAGGAAGCGGATTATGTAGTGATGGAGTCCACATACGGAGACAGGTATCATTCGCAGGAGAAAGTGGATTATGTAAAGGAGCTGGCATCGATTTTAAAGGAGACTTTCGACAGGGGCGGCAATGTGGTGATCCCTTCCTTTGCCGTAGGGCGCACGCAGGAAATCCTCTATTTCCTCCGGAAGATCAAAGTGGACCGCATGGTGGAAGGACACGAGAATTTTCCCGTCTATGTGGACAGTCCGCTGGCAGTGGAGGCGACCCAGATCTTCCAGGAAAACCGGCTGGAATGTTTTGATAAGGAAGCGCTGGAACTGGTGAGGGAGGGGATCAATCCCATTGCTTTTGCGGGGTTAAAGCTTACCATTACCAGCGATGAGTCGAAGGAAATCAATTTCAATGATACGCCAAAGGTGATTATTTCTGCTTCCGGTATGTGCGAGGCGGGCCGTATAAGACACCATTTAAAGCATAATCTCTGGAGGCCGGAGTGTACCATCCTGTTTGTGGGGTATCAGGCGGCAGGTACGCTGGGAAGAGTTCTTGTGGAGGGGATTGACGAGGTAAAGCTGTTTGGAGAGCCCATCCGGGTGAGAGCCCAGATCAAAAAGCTGGCGGGTATGAGCGGTCATGCAGACAAAGACGGCCTGCTGGAGTGGATCAACGGTTTTAAAGAAAAACCCAGAAGAGTTTTTGTGGTGCATGGCGAGGACAGTGTCTGTAAAGGCTTTGCAGAATGTTTAAAGGTGGAGTATGGTTATCACTCTTACGCACCTTACAGCGGTACGGTGTTCAATCTGCTGTCTGACCGGTTTGAGTATGAGGCAGCGCCTATTCCTGTGCAGAAGAAAACAAAGGCGGCGATTGCCGGCGTTTACGCGCGGCTTCTCGCTGCGGCCGGGCGTCTTTTGGCATTAGTCCAGAAAAGCGATGGAATGCCAAACAAAGAGATGGCGAAATTTGCGGATCAGATCAACTCGCTGTGTGACAAATATAAGTAGGAGGACAGAATGAATCTTATCGTGGCGGCAGACAACAACTGGGCAATCGGTTTGCGGAACAGGCTTCTCGTCAGTATTCCCAATGATATGAAACAGTTTCAGAGAGAGACCATGGGCAGAGTGGTGGTGATGGGAAGAAAGACTCTGGAATCTTTTCCTCAGGGGCAGCCGCTGAAAAACCGCACGAATATTGTCCTTTCCAGAAATAAGAGCTATCATGTGAAAGATGCCATTGTAGTGTACTCGGTGGAAGAACTGCTCAATCGGCTGAAAGCGTACGCATCGGAGGATATCTATATCATTGGAGGAGAGAGTATTTACAGACAGATGCTGCCCTACTGCGATACGGCCCATGTGACCAGGATCGATCATACTTACGAGGCGGATGCCTATTTTCCCGATCTGGACCGGGATCCGGAATGGGAGATTACGGCGGACAGCGAAGAACAGACTTATTTTGATATTGCGTATACTTTTTTGAAGTATGAACGCAGGAAGTGAAAGTGAAAGGAAAAGCATTGACTTTTCTCTGCAAAAGTATAATAATGTTACCAGAAAAATACTAATACCAACAATCTAAGGAAAGAAGGTAATACCAATGGAGAAGAAAAATATCGATTGGGGTAATCTGGGATTTGGCTATGTCCAGACAGATTACAGATATGTGTCTAATTTTAAGGATGGCGCATGGGACGAGGGAGTCCTTACCGAGGATGCAAGCGTGGTGCTGAACGAGTGCGCCGGTGTTCTGCAGTATGCCCAGACAGTCTTTGAGGGATTAAAAGCCTATACTACCGAAGACGGACATATCGTTACCTTCCGCCCTGACCTGAATGCAGAACGTATGGAATCGTCCGCCGCGAGGCTGGAGATGCCCATATTCCCTAAGGAGCGTTTTGTGGAGGCTGTCACGAAAGTCGTTGCGGCAAACGCATCGTATGTTCCCCCTTACGGAAGCGGGGCGACTTTGTATCTGCGTCCCTATATGTTTGGTTCCAATCCCGTTATCGGCGTAAAACCTGCTTCGGAGTATCAGTTCCGTATCTTCTGTACGCCTGTAGGCCCTTACTTTAAGGGCGGCGTAAAGCCTTTGACTATCCGCGTCAGTGATTTTGACCGCGCGGCGCCTCACGGGACCGGCCATATCAAAGCCGGATTGAATTACGCCATGAGTCTGCATGCCATTGTGAGCGCTCATGAGGAAGGCTTTGATGAGAATATGTACCTTGATCCCGGAACCCGCACCAAAGTGGAGGAGACCGGCGGCGCAAACTTTTTGTTTATCACAAAGGACAACAAGGTTGTAACGCCTAAGTCCGACAGCATTCTTCCTTCCATCACCCGCCGTTCTCTGGTTCATGTGGCTAAGGAATATCTGGGTCTGGAAGTTGAGGAGAGAGAAGTGTTTTTAGAGGAAGTAAAAGACTTCGCAGAGTGCGGCCTTTGCGGTACGGCTGCGGTGATCTCTCCTGTAGGCCGGATTGTGGATCACGGAAAAGAGATCTGTCTGCCCAGCGGTATGACTGAGATGGGTCCTGTTACCAAAAAGCTGTATGACACTCTGACCGGTATCCAGATGGGAAGGATCAAAGCGCCCGAAGGCTGGATTCATGTGATCGAGTGAGGCCTTGTCAGAGATACAGGAATGTGACGCTCCTGTGTCTTTTTGGGAGGCATCCGCAGGAATGCGATGGTTTCCTGTGTCCCTGATGATCAGCGGCAGAGCAATGACGCTCCTGTGTCCCTGAAAATCAGCTGCAGAGCAATGACGGTTCTGTGTCCCTGATGATCAGCGGCAGAGAAATGTCGGTGCTGTGTCCTTGGAAATCAGCTGCAGAGCAAAGTTGATCCTGTACCCTTGGAAATCAGCCATAAGGATGTGAGTATATGAAGTTAGTGGAAGCTAAGAGGGCGTATCGAGCCCAGAGGCAGGCACTCATCGATCAGCGGAAAGATCTTTTGAGCCGCAGGAAATCGCTGGAGCAGAAGCAAAACATTGCTGCGGAGGGAAAGGAGTGCTTTGCGGAAGAAGCCGCTACGTTGGAACTTTCCATTCGTCTCAATAAAGAACAATTTGAGGAAAACCAGAAGATACTGGATAATCTGGTGGAGAGGGAAGCGGCCATCTGCAATGCGGAATCCGGCAGGCAGCAGGCGGACGCCATGAAAGAGTATGCCATTGATATGGCGAAGATCATGGAGGTGGCAAGGCGTATTGCGCAGGGTGGAGCGGTTCCCCCTCAGGATGAGCAGAAGCTGATGGATTACAGTATGGAGCTTTACCTGTCTGCGAAAAACATGGCTATGCTGGCTAAAATGCGTGAAAAGGGAGAAAAATATGATTCCCTCTGGGAGGATGAGGAGGAAGCGCCTAATCAGTGCGACCCTCGGGAAATGGCTGAGAATTCTGAGATAGATATCGCCCTGCCGGAAGGAATTGCGTCTGCAAAGGCAGAGGCGGCGCCGGAAGCGTAGAGACGGATAAGCGCGCAGAGCGGATGGACTTTTTGATGTCCACGCTCTGCGTTTTTTATGTCTTCCTGCCTTGTAAAACGGCTGGCACACATGTTAAAATTAGAAACGAAAGGTTGCCAGAAAATCTGATCATATTTGAGTGGGATGACAGCGGGGGAGTTATGAAATTTCTGCATACCGCCGATCTGCATATCGGCAAAAGGATTTTTGAGCGGTCTCTGATCGAAGATCAGTCCTATATATTGGACAGCATATACCAGATTGCGCTGGAAGAACGGGTGGATGCGGTAGTTATAGCGGGAGATATCTATGATCGGGCCATTCCGTCTGCGGAGGCGGTGGTGCTGCTGGATCATTTTCTGACCAGACTGACTGAGAGGCGGATTCCGGTGATAGCGATCGCCGGAAACCATGATTCGGCGGAGAGGATCTCTTTTGCAGACCGGATTCTGGAGAATCAGGGACTGTATATTTCGGGTACGGTGGGAGAATCTTTAAAGACGGTTACACTGCGGGATGACTATGGACCGGTGAATTTTGTATGCATGCCCTTTGTAAGGCCTTCCGCCGTGGGAGCCTGTGACAGTAAAGGGGCTGTGGAAGAGATCCTGGGAAGGCATCCTGTGAATCTGTCGGCGAATCAGCGTAATGTACTTGTGGCGCATTTTTTTGTCACAGGCGAAAACGGGGAAGCGCCGGAAACCTCTGATTCGGAAACAGACCTTCAGGTGGGCGGTCTGGACTGTGTCCCGGTAACGCTTTTTCAAAACTTTGATTATGTGGCGCTGGGGCACATTCATAAGCCTCAGCATATTGGAAAGGGACATGCCTATTATGCGGGGTCCCCGCTGAAATACTCTTTCGGCGAGGCAAAGTGGGAAAAGTCGGTGAATCTGGTGGAACTGGCCCGTCCGGGGAACGTGACGGTACGGAAAGTCCCGCTTACTCCTCTTCGTGATATGCGGGTGATACGGGGAAATCTCCGGGATTTGATGAGACCGGAGCGGATTGCCGCAGAAGGGGAGCGGATCAGGGATTATCTGCAGGCGGATCTTACGGATACGGAAGAATTGATTGATCCTATGGGAACGCTGCGCAGCGTTTATCCCAATGTGCTTTTTATCCGGATGGAAAAGAATCTGGGAAATGAGGATACGGAATATGTCAGTCGTCTATCCGGTCAAAGGAAAAGTCCGGTGCAGCTTTTTGAAGATTTTTATGAAATGCTGCGGGGAGAATCTCTGGATGAAAAGCGGCTTAAGATTGCCCGGGAGGCATACAAAGAGGCGGAGGAAAGATGATACCGAAAACACTGACGCTTTGCGGGTGGGGACCCTACAAAAAGGAAGAAAAAGCCGATTTTACGGTTTTTGAGGAAACAGGGATCTTTCTGATCACCGGAGCCACCGGCGCGGGAAAGACCACTATTTTTGACGCTATTTCTTATGCGTTGTACGGAGCCTTGAGCGGGGAGGAAAGAGACAAAGAAAAGAGCGGTGTGCGCAGCGATTTTGCGGAGGCGGCTACTCCTACTTATGTTGAGCTGGTTATGGAGCATGGAGGGAAAACTTACCGGATTTACCGTAATCCTGAATATCTGAGGCCAAAGAAACGCAGCGCCGGAGGAGATGCCTTTACCAGAGAGAAGGAGAAAGCCATCCTGTATTATCCGGACGGCAGGGCGCTGGAGGGCGTAAGAGAAGTAAATGCGGCCCTGAAAGAGATTCTGGGTCTGGATCATCAGCAGTTTAAAAAGATTTCCATGATCGCGCAGGGCGAGTTCGCAAAGCTTCTGGTGGCGCCGCCTAAGGATAAGACAAAGATCTTCCGCGAGATTTTTGACACAGGGATTTACGAGCGTTTTACCCAGGCTTTGGGGGCAAAGGCGAGGGCTGCTTACAATAAGGTGGCGGAGCAGAAG
Source organism: uncultured Acetatifactor sp. (assembly GCA_947629645.1). Lineage (GTDB taxonomy): Bacteria > Bacillota > Clostridia > Lachnospirales > Lachnospiraceae > Acetatifactor. Next base: position 9,508 of record CANREV010000058.1, read on the forward strand.
CACAAGCTGGAAGAGGATGTGCGCATGCTCACAGAAGGGTTGGAAGAGGCATCCTGGGATCAGGAGACAAAAGAGGAACTTTTGAGACTGGTCTCAGGGGAATCCTGGAATTATCAGGCGGTCTGCGAATGCCTGGAGAGGATGGGAGAAAAGGCTCAGACTGTTCTGCGGGGGCTTGGGGAGACGGGAGCGTCTGCCGGAGAGAGACTGGATCAGCTGAAGCTGAAGCATGCGAAGCTTCAGGAGGAGAATGAGAGGATTCTGCAGTTTCTCAAAGTCTGTGAAGAAAAAGAACGATTGGATGAGATGTCTGCGGCGCAGGAGCAGGATCAAAAGAGATACAATATGGCCGCTAACGCTGCGGAAGCGGAAAAACTGCAGGAGCAGAGCAGAAGCCTTGAGCGTCTGCAGATGGAGGCGCAGACGGAAATCCGGCGCATGGAGACGGAGCGGGAACAGCTTTCAGAGGAGGAAAAAGCGTTGTCCGAAACCGTACAAAAGGCGGAGGAGATCCGGGAAATGCTGGAGTGGCGAAAGATCCTTAAAGAGGAGAGCAGTAAATTTGATAAATTTCAAAAAGAAAGCGGACAGAAGCAGGAAACGCTTGCTGTCATGCAGGAGAGCTACCTTGAGCAGGATGCGCTTTGCAAAAAGGAAAAGGACGCTTACGAGGATGCGGAACGCAGGAGAAGATTAAACGCGGTGGGGATAGCGGCATCGCTTTTACAGGAGGGAAAGCCCTGTCCTGTCTGCGGATCCCTGCATCACCCTGCTCCTGCAAAGCAGGATTTTGGACAGATTTCGGAAGAGGAGTTGGAGTCCCTGAAAAACAGCGCGGAGAAAGCGGAGGAAACGCTGAAAGAACTGCATGGGAAAATCCTGATTCTAAAGACGCAGACGGAGGAATTGACGAAGCAGGCGGCACAGTCGGATGCAAGATGCAGGGAGGCGCAAAAGGCTTTAGAGGCTTTTGGAGAGGAAGTCTTCAGGCCATATCTGGAAGCCCCTGTCCGCGAGGCGTCAGCTTTTTTGCAAAAGCAGTGCGCCAGAGCAGGCCTTTTGTCCGGACTGATACAGGAGAAAGAAAGCGGAATAAAGCGTCTGGCGGATAGGGAAAAAACGCTGTGCCGGGATAAAATGGCAGCGGAGGAACTGTTTCGGAGCGCGCTTACACATTATGGATTTCAAAGTAAGGAGGAGTACGAGGAAGCCAGAATGTCTGCGGAACAAAGGGAGGCTTTGCGCAGCGGGCTGGAGTCTTATCGGATGAAGACGGCGGCAAACAGGCAGCTCTACGATCACCTGGAAGGGACGATTTCGAGCAGGGAGCCTTACGATCTGACCACACTGGCAAGAGAGCTGGAGGATCTGCAAAAGGAAAAAGAGGATATCCTTGCGGAGCAAAAGCTTTGGGAAGAGCAGCTTTCCAGTGTGAAAAGGTCGGAAAAGCTGATGAAGGACAAGTTGTCCGTGATCGGGCGGCAGCAGGAAGAGTACGGGTACGTCAAGGATCTGGAAAATATGGCTTCCGGAAATAATTCCAGGCGCCTGGTCTTTGAACAGTATGTTCTTGCAGGGTATTTTGAAGAGATCCTGCGCGCTGCCAATCTGCGTTTTACGAAAATGAGCGGCGGACGGTATGAGATGTCCCGTGTGGAGCAGGTTGGAGACGGCAGGGTCAAGGATAATCTGGAGATACAGGTGTTTGATTATTATACGGGGAAATACCGTTCTGTCCGCACACTTTCCGGCGGTGAATCGTTCAAGGCGTCTCTGGCGCTGGCGCTGGGAATGAGCGATGTGATACAGGCCATGAACGGAGGAGTGCGGGTGGATACTTTATTTGTGGACGAGGGCTTTGGCGCTTTGGATCCGGAGAGTCTGGATCAGGCCTGTGATGCGCTGATGGGTCTGGCGGAAAAGAAACAGCTCATCGGCATCATCTCCCATGTGCCGGAACTGCGGGAGAGGATCGAACATCAGCTTGTTATCGAAAAGACGGGAAACGGCAGCAGGATCCTCAGCAGATAACGTCTTTCAAAGGGAAGATGTTTTAAAATGCTGCCAGCGCGCGGGAAACGCAATTTTGCGGCGCAGAGGCAGTATGGGAGGAACGGCGGGGGATTCTGCATAGGATCGGGAAGGGAGAGGAGTATAGATTTGGAGAGGGAACGGGTTCGGAGAACTTACGTTATCGATCATACGGCAAATAGAAAAAAAATCCGCATTGGCGGCAGACGGTGCAGGCTGGCAGTAAAGGCAGCAGCTGCAGCGTGTTTGTTTTTATTCTCCGCCGCATCGCTTTTAGGATGCGGCGAAGATGGAAGCGGTACAAAAATAGTGTTTACCACCGGTTTTGGCAGCGATGAGGTTTTCCGCATTGGAAGTGTATCTTGTACGAAAGCGGAAATTATGGTGTATCTGACTACCACTCAGAACCAGTACGAGAGCGTCTATGGATCTGAGGTGTGGAATGTGGCGCTGGACGGCGTGACTTTGGAAGAAAATGTGAAGGAGATGGTGCTTGCCAAGATCGCGCAGATCAAAACCATGTACCTGCTGGCCCAGAGTAAAGATGTTTCGCTGGATAATCAGGAGCAGGAACAAGTGCGGATGGCCGCGGAAAAGTATTTTCAGTCCCTCAACGACAGGGAGAAAGAGCTGATGGGAGTGGATCCGGATATCATACAGCAGCTTTATACGGAATATGCGCTGGCGGATAAGGTGTATCAGTATATTATACAGGACGTCAATCCTGAGATCAGCGATGACGAAGCCAGAACGATCACGGTGCAGCACATATTGCTGCGCACCTACACGGTGGACGATGCGGGAGAGAGAGTTCCGCTGTCCGGGGATCTGAAGGAGGCCGTTTATAAAAAGGCCTGCGAGATCAGAGAGCTTGCGGTAAACGGCGAGAATGACTTTGTAGAGCTGGCATCACGCTACAGCGAGGATTCCGCCATCACTTATTCGTTCGGCAAGGGAGAAATGGATAAAAATTTTGAGGATACGGCTTTTGAACTGGAGACGAATGAGATCAGTCAGGTGATTGAGAGTGACAGCGGTTATCACATCATCAAATGTATCAGCACTTTTGACAGGGAGCAGACGGAACTGAGCAAGCAGGAGATCGTAGAGGAGCGGCGCAGGGAAGTGTTCGGACAGGAGTATGACGAATTTGTAAATACACTGGTGAAAAACCTCAATACCAAACTGTGGGAGGAGATTGTCCTGATCCATGATCCCGATGTGGCCACTACCGGTTTTTTTGAAATCTACGGAGAATATTTTTCCTGACAGCAGGCAGTTCATAAAAAATTTAGATTTCCGCAATCGCTGATAAACAGAGCGTTTCCACATTTTTACTAGCACTCGTTTTAAATGAGTGCTAATTTTGCCTTGACTTTTGTTTTTTGCGGTCTTAAACTTGTCTTTAGTAAGATTTTGAAAGCACTATAGATATATGATAAGAAAGGGATGTTGTAAAATGACAGCAAAAAACGGAACGTTATCTATTAACAGTGAAAACATTTTTCCGATCATCAAAAAGTGGCTCTACTCCGATCATGATATCTTTTACAGAGAGCTGATCTCCAATGGCTGCGATGCGGTGACCAAGCTGAAAAAACTGGATATGATCGGGGAGTATTCTCTGCCCGAAGACTATAAGGCTCGTGTGGATGTGGTAGTGAACCCCGAGAAAAAGACACTGAGCTTTTGTGACAATGGTCTGGGGATGACGGCGGACGAGGTGGAGGAGTATATCAATCAGATCGCCTTTTCCGGAGCCACGGACTTTATTGAGAAATATAAGGATAAGAGTAATGCGGATCAGATTATCGGCCATTTTGGCCTGGGCTTCTACTCCGCTTTTATGGTGGCGGACGAGGTGCATATCGATACGTTGTCTTATAAGGAAGGCGCGAAAGCCGTTCACTGGGAGTGCGATGGCGGCACAGAGTTTTCCATGGAAGATGGCGAGCGGACAGAGGTAGGCACGACCGTCACTCTGTTTTTGAATGAGGATTGTCTGGAGTTCTGCAATGAATATAAGGCCAGAGAGATCATTAAGAAGTATTGTTCTTTTATGCCTACGGAGATCTATCTGTCAAAAGAGGACACAGACGAGACACAGATCATCAAGGTGGATGAAAAGGTAGAAAGCGATGTGGTTCTGGAAGAGATTCATCCTGAGACGAAGACTGCGGAGGATGGGACCACCACAACGGAGGGCGAGGAGAAACTTAAAATCCGCAAGCGTCCGGAGCTTTTAAATGAGACGACCCCTCTCTGGACAAAGCATCCTAACGATTGTACCAAGGAGGAATATCTGGAGTTTTACCGCAAAGTATTTCAGGATTATAAGGAGCCGCTGTTCTGGATCCATTTAAATATGGATTATCCTTTTAACTTAAAGGGTATTTTGTATTTCCCCAAGATCAATATGGAATATGAGTCCATCGAGGGGACCATCAAACTCTACAATAATCAGGTGTTCATTGCAGATAACATCAAGGAAGTTATCCCTGAATTTTTGCTGTTGTTAAAAGGTGTCATTGATTGTCCTGACCTGCCTTTGAACGTTTCCAGAAGCGCGCTGCAGAATGATGGCTTTGTCAGGAAAATATCAGAGTATATTTCCAGGAAAGTTGCGGATAAGCTGTCCGGCATGTGCAAGACGGAGAAGGAAGAGTACGATAAGTATTGGGATGACATCAGCCCGTTCATCAAGTTTGGATGTCTCAAGGACGACAAGTTCTGTGAGAAGATGACGGATTATATTCTGTTTAAGAATCTGGATGGAAAATATCTGACGCTGCCCGAGTGTCTGGAAGTGAAACCTGTAGATACGGAGGAGGAAAATGCAGGCGATGCAGTGGATGAAAACGGCGAGAAAGTAGAAGCGGAAGTGGTAACCGAGGGGACCGAAGGATCCGGAGAATCGGAAGAGGCTGAAGGATCAGAAAAGGCGGAGGAAGAAAAGAAAGAAAAAGTCATCTATTATGTTACCGATGAACAGCAGCAGAGCCAGTATATTAACATGTTTAAAGCGGCAAAGATGGACGCTGTGATTCTGAACCACAATATAGATCAGCCGTTCATCTCCCAACTGGAATCTAAGAATGAAGGCATCAAATTCCAGAGGATCGATGCGGATGTAACGGATGCTTTGAAGTCAAAAACCTCCAAGAAAGCGGAGAAAGAGATGGAAGAGCAGGCGGATGCTATCTCAAAGATTATGAAGAAAGCTCTGAAAAACGACAAGATAGAGATCAAGGTGGAGAAACTGAAAAATAAGAAGGTAGCTTCCATGATCACGCTGTCCGAGGAGAGCAGACGTATGCAGGATATGATGAAAATGTATTCCATGCCCGGTATGGATATGGGAGCTTTTGGAAGCGAGGGCGAGACTTTGATCCTGAACGCAAATCATCCGCTGGTACAGTATGTGACGGAACATCAGGACGGCGAAAATGTGGAGATGATCTGCGAGCAGCTCTATGATCTCGCGAAGATTCAGCATGCGCCGCTGGCGCCTGAAGCCATGACGAAATTTATTGCCCGGAGCAATGATATTATGCTGCTGTTGACAAAATAGTGTGCTAAAATACTTTTTCAGATTCGCAGTATAACGGATCACAATTTGATATGTGAAGAAAGATCAGAACAATGGCGTTCCCCGTGGACGCCATTGTTTTTTGTATAATAGGAAATTCCTCCTGCCGGAGAAAACTATAAAAATGCCCGCATAAAAGCGGGCACAAAAACAAG
>CANREV010000059.1 GCA_947629645.1 uncultured Acetatifactor sp.
CTGAAGCCGTCCATCGGCTGGCAGCCGATGGAGAAGCCTCTCAACCTCATACCGTAGCACCATAACGTCATGATTCACACCTCCTTCAATTTACTTTGTAAAGAAACGCCGGGCGCGTTTCCGGTTCCGTGCTGCCGAATCCCTTTGTGAATCCGGTGAAGACCTGGACCATTCCCTCGACCGTGCAACCGGCCTGAACGAATGCCCATGAGGACTCAACTGCGGAAGACCAGGTAGCAGAAAAGGTGAAGAACTCCACACCGAGGGAACGAAGCTGGTCGATGAATTCCTGCTCGGTGATCCGGAAGAATGAATCCCGGACATCAATGTAAGAGTTTCCAGCTTCACGGGCGTCCTGGTACATTCTATAGGTATCGGCGTAAGCCTTTCCTTTTGCCTCAACTCCGGCAGCCCATTCCTGATAAGATGCACGGGCTGCATCTTTTCCAGCTTCATCTGAAGCGGCGTCAAAAGCCTTTTTGATTCCTTCGTAGATTTCATATTCCTTTTCAAAGTTTTTCATTTTAGAAAGCCTCCTTTACATTTTCAACCCACATCGTGGAATTTGCATGGCCAAGATAGAGGATGAAGCTGGAATCTTCATCGTCCTGGTCATCGGTGACAACCACATATTCATTATTGATTTCACATACAGAGTAATCCAGACCTTCAAGTTCCTCGACCATTTCAGACTGCCGGGTCCAGAACAGGCCGGCTACATTCATTTCCATTTTTTCAAGGTTTGTCATTTTGATTTTCTCCTTTCATTAAGCGATGTAAGCAGAGCATCTGATTTCTACAAGTTTCCCGAACTTTTTACCCAGGCGGTTCAGGCAGATGTAATTGTAGACATCAAGCCGATTTTTGAATTCTTCGGAAGTAAAAGTCAATTCCTTTCCGCTTTTGAAGATTGCCGTGTATTTTGTCATTTTTGTTTCCCTCCGTTCTTTATCTTGATTACAGTTTACCACTCATTGAGTGGGATTGCAAGTTATTTCTGCAGGAAATTCCGCCGTAATATGCACAAAGTTCAAGGGCGGTATTTGTCGGTTATGCCCAGGAAAAAGGCACAAAAAAAGAAGACCGGAACCGAAGTCCCGGCCTTCCAAAGGCAACAAAAAGACCTATTCACCAGCCTCGATAGTATCAACCTCCAGCGTTTCCATGTTGATCCAGAACCGCTCCAATTCGTCCCCGGAATAAAGCAGCTTCGCATCATGCTCCTCGCCGTCCTGATATTCCAAGACGGAAACCTCCAGCGTGTCGCTCATCACTTTAGAGATCCGGGCGGTGGTTCCAAGACCGAGATTCACAATCCCGTGAACTTCGGAATCATCCCGGCAGAAGAACTTATAATAATCCACCACATAGGATTTCAGATCCGCGCTGTCGCTGATCACGCCGAGCCGCCAGTTCCCCGTGGAATCATTGCGGACGCTGGCATAATACATCACCCGGATCCCGTCCACCTCATAGGTGCCGGACTCCACCGGAGCATCCGGATCCGCCTCGGTTTCCTCCGGAGCAGGGGACTCCGTGGAGCCTGCCTCCTCCTGGACCGGCGCGGACGTTTCCGCTTCGCTGGATTCGGAATCGGCGGAGGAACCCTCCAGTGCGGCAAGCTGCTTTTCATATTCGGCGTCAAATTCCTCCTGCGCCTGAGACAGGGCGTCTTTATAAGAGTCCGCCATTTCAGACGATCCGCAGCCGCAAACGGTGACCAGGGCGGCGGCCATTACAAGAGCAAGAACCCTCTTTTTCATTGGGAAAATCCCTCCTTTTGAATTTGTCACTCTATTTTACCCCCCCCCACGCCGATGTCAAGAAGCTGAAAAACGGAGTTTTAAATTTTTTGATAATTCGGGGAAAAACTGTTGACAATATACACCTATGGGTGTATAATAAGGTTACAAGGTAAAGGAAGACCTGAGTAAGAGGAAAGGAGGAAACGAGATCGGAAGAAAGGAGGCAAGGCCGTGGATGAGGAAAAGCAGGAAAACATAAAAGAACTGCTCGAGGTACTCGAAAAGGCTTTGAAAAGTGAAACGGTGGAGCGTATCACGATAACGATCAAGCCTAACAAGAAACCGAACAAGCAGTCCTAACAACCCAGGCGGTGGGAACTTCCCACCCACCGCCTTTATTATACCCACGGCGATCTGAAAAGTCAAGATAGGAGGATGGACATGGAAGTCACGGTAAAGGTGAATTACAAGAATGAGAACCTGCAGAGGCTCCGGCAGGCAGCCAACCTTTCACAGTCCCAGATGGCAAAGGCTGCAGGCGTGAACCAGCGGATCTACCAATATTATGAACAGGGCGTAAAGGACGTAAGCAAGGCGCAGCTTTCAACGCTGCTGAAAATTTGCAACACACTGGGATGCAGGCTCTCGGAGATTGTGACGGATCCGGAGACGGTGGATCTGCTGAAAAGCTACGAAAAATAATGACACACGGGGAAGGGCGGCTGCGGCCGCCTTTCTTTTTGTACGGGAGGATTACTATGAGACGAAGATACAGACACCTGACCAAGTCGGACCGGCTGGTCATTGACACGATGCTCCGGGACGGCAAGAAAAAGAAAGAGATTGCAGAAAGAATCGGAGTCAGCGAGAGAACCATCTACCGAGAGGTAAAGCGCGGTAGGTACATTCACAGGAACAGCGACTGGACAGAGGAAGAGCGCTACTCCCCGGACATCGCCCATCAGAAATACAGAGAGAACCTGAAAGCCAAGGGGCCAGATCTGAAGATTGGAAACGACCAGGAACTGGCGGACTACATAGAGGGGCGGATCGCCAATGACGGCTACTCGCCGGAGGCCGTCCTGGGAGAGATCAAACAAAAGGGAATGGACTTCAAGACCACGATCAGCAAGACCACCCTCTACCGATACATTGACATCGGACTTTTTCTCACCGTCACGAACAAAGACCTCCCGGTAAAGGGCAGGCGGAAAAAGAAACACAAAAAGGTGCGGAAACAGGCAAGGGCAAGCGCCGGGGACAGCATCGAGAAGAGGCCGGAAGAGGTGGAGAGCCGGGAAGAATTCGGACACTGGGAAATGGATACCGTGGTCGGCAAGCGCGGAAAGTCAAAGAACAGCCTGCTGGTGCTGACGGAGCGGAAAACCCGGCAGGAAATCCTCGTGAAGCTGGCGGAACACACCATGGAGCAGGTCTGCCGGGCGCTGGATTCGCTGGAGCGGAAATGGGCGAACCTTTTCTCTGCCGTTTTCAAGACGATCACCGTGGACAATGGCTCGGAGTTTTCAGACTGCGCCGGGATGGAGAAGTCCGCCACCGGGGAAGGGAACCGGACCAAGGTCTACTACTGCCACCCATACAGCAGCTACGAGAGAGGATCCAATGAAGTGCAGAACCGCATGGTGCGCCGGAAGATTCCAAAGGGTACCAACTTCGATGATAAGACCGAGGAAGAGATCCAGGGCGTGGAGGACTGGATCAACAACTACCCACGCCGGATGTTCGGGTACCAGTCTGCCCAGATGCTATTTGATATGGAGATTGCAGCGATCACCGTCTGAGAGGGAAAAGACGGGGAAAGGGGCCGCTTTGTCATTTTTTCATAAAAAACAATACAAAGAACTGTGCAAAACGCTGAAAGTGATATTTTGCATTAAAAGCATGACATTTAATGCTTGACTTTTTAGTTTTCCAAATAATTTAAATTATATGTTGACTTATGCCTGAACAATGTGTATAATAGTGATTGTTCGCAGGAATGGCGGAATTGGCAGACGCGCACGGTTCAGGTCCGTGTGGTAGCAATACCATGAGAGTTCAAGTCTCTTTTCCTGCACGACAAATCAAGGCGTTAGAGTGATCTGGCGCCTTATTCTTATCTCTGTTCTTTTTGTCCCCCACTGCCTTTTATATGAATATGCCGGAGAGTATGTTCCCCGGTCCTGAAAATTGATATTATTGCCAATATTTGTTATAATACGAAAGTAATCCCTAAAAGCTGCAATCTGAAAAGGGAGGGACTGTGTTGACCGAAGTGCGAATGCCCGGAGAAAAAGCTGAAAAGACGGACTGGTATAAACTGGACTTGTCTGCTATCGTGTATCCTACCCTGCAAAGAAGAGATTTTTCTTCTGTTTACAGGCTTTCCGTTTTGTTGAAAGAAGAGGTGGATCCTAAGGTCCTGCAGAAGGCTCTTGACATGACGCTGCCGCGTTTCCCGACCTATAAGGCGGCTATCAGGAAGGGACTGTTTTGGCGGTATTTGGAACCAAACCATAGACCCGGCCCCTTTGTCCAGGAAGATGTGAAAAATCCCTGCCAGCCCATGTATTTTAAGGCAAACAACAGGTATCTGGTAAGGGTTTATTATTATGGAAGGCGGATCGCCCTGGAGGCCCACCACAGCCTGGGAGACGGCACGGGAGGAATGTGCGTCCTGCAGACGCTTACGGCTACTTATCTGCGGCTCTTGGGACATACGGAGATAGAGAACGGCGGTTTTGTCCTGGATATTCATGCGGAACCGGATAAGGAGGAGCTGGAAGACGCTTACATGCGCTATGCCAATGCAAAAGTGCGTCCGCCCAGGCTGGGAGAGAAAGCTTATCGTGTCAGAGGAACAAAGGAGCCTTTTTACACCTTAAATATCATAGACGGCATTCTGTCCGTATCCCAGGTGATGGCAGTTGCAAAACGATACAATGCCACTGTCACGGAGTATTTAAACGCCGTTCTGTTATATGCTCTGTTGCAGAAACAGGAAGCTGACAAGCCTGTCCGGCAGCGCCCCGTAAAGATCGCCATGCCGGTGAATCTGCGCCGTTTTTTCCCTACGATCACTCTGCGCAATTTTATCACCATGATCTATCCGGGGGTGGATCCCAGACTGGGAGAGTATACCTTTGAAGAAATCGTGACACAGGTTCACAATTATATGCGTTATTATCTCAATGAAAAGCTTTTGCGGGGAGATATCACCACTAACGCCGCTACCCAGAGGAATCCCTTCATACGCATCGTGCCGCTTTTTATCAAGGATTTTGCGGTCAGGACTTTTTATACCAAGATCCAGGATAAAAATTCTTCCGCCGGATTGACCAATATGGGAGCTTTGAAGGTGCCGGAGGGAATGAAGCCTTTTATCGAGAGATTTGACATCTATATGGGACAACCCTATTCTACCAGGACAAACTGTGCTGTCATCAGCTTTGAGGACACGCTCACTATCAATTTTGCCAGCAGCATCGCGGAAGCGGATGTGGAGCGGAACTTTTTCCGGAAACTGGTGAAGGACGGCATCCATGTAAAAATTGAAAGTAACCGGATTTAAACGTAAGAGCAATGCGCGGATGCAGGATGCAGAACGCAGGCAGCGGTTTTAGAGAGAACGGTTTTCAGACGGAAAGGAGGCTGTGAAAGCCTATGTCGTATTGTGTGAATTGCGGGGTGGAACTGCAGTCATCGGCCGAAAGGTGCCCCCTGTGCAACACGCTTGTGATCAATCCAAATGAACTGGAGCATTTAAAGGAAGTACAAATGCCATTTCCCGAGGAGAAAGGGCAGGTGGAAGAAGTCAAAAGAAAGGATATCGGCATCCTTCTGACGGCGGTGCTGGCGGCAACGGCGGTGATCTGCGGAGTTTTGAACGCGCTGAGCTTTAAGGGCTCTATGTGGTCTTTGGCGGTGGGGGGAGTCTGTATCGTATTGTGGGTTATGCTGATACCTGTAGCTATTTTTAAAAGGCAGTCGATTTATGTTTCCGTTTTTCTGGATGGTCTGGCTGTGGCATGTTATCTCTACGCGCTGACCTATCTGGTGGGGAGAAATCATTGGTTTTTCGGACTTGGGCTGCCGATCACGGCGCTGGTGACAGTGATAGGAGAGCTTTTTATTCTATGTTTGAAAAAACTTCCGGCGTCCTTTTTGTCAAGCTGTCTGGAGTTTTTTACGGCGGTAGGTTTGCTGTGCATGGGAATTGAAATACTGATAGACCGTTTCCTGAATCACAAAATTGCTTTGAGCTGGTCCGCCGTGGTGCTGACCGTGTGCGGTATCCTGGATATCGCCATCATTACGATGCTTTCCCGCAGGCGGCTGCGTCATGCGCTGTATAAACGTCTGCATCTATAACCTGAATAATGACAGAAAGGCATGATGATTAAAATGGAAAAAAAGCGCAATGAAAATCTGATGCATCTGATCAAGAGGGTGCACGGCCTGGTGGATAATCCTGACATAGAAAAACACAGGCAGTCTCAGGATCATATCGGAGCCATTCTTACCAATACCAGAGAGCTGCATTATCAGGAAACTGAAATTGAAGGCCTGTATGGCGAGCGGGTCAGCGTCAATCGCCCCCATATGAAGAAGTATTTGATCCTTCACTGCCATGGAGGCGGTTATTCTACCGGAAGCAGTCTGTACGCCAGAACATTGACTTCCAAGCTTGCCATGGCGTCTTCCATGGACGTGATCTGTTTTGATTACAGGCTCGCGCCGGAACATCCTTACCCCGCGGCAACCGAGGATGCCATGAAAGTATGGGACCACCTGATGCTTTTGGGATATGGGGCAAGAGATATCATTCTCACCGGCGATTCCGCGGGCGGGAATCTTGCCCTCTCGCTGGTGTTGAAGCTGAAGGAGCAGGGGAGACTGCTGCCCAGAGGGATCGTGCTCATGTCGCCCTGGACGGATCTCACTTCCTCGGGAGAATCCTTTGAGACCAAGGCCTCGGTGGATCCTGTGTTGGACAGGGGGTATATCGACCGTATGGTGGAAGCTTACGCTTCCGGGCAGGAACTGACAGATCCGCTGGTCTCTCCGTTATTTGGGAATTTTTCGGGTTTCCCGCCCACCTATATTCAGGCGGGGGCAAACGAGATCCTGCTGAGTGATTCACAGAGGCTGTATCAGGCGTTTGTGGATTACAATGTACCGGTGAAGCTGGATGTTTATCCGGGAATGTGGCATGTGTTCCAGATGTCTCCTGTGAAAGCGTCAAAAAAGGCGTTGGATCAGATCGCGGAATTTATTTACGGAATCTGTGGATAAAAGCTTTTTAAGATGATTTAAGGTTATGATTTTGATATTTTTTCTGCAAAGAAAAGGAATTTTGTCTCTCATATAGAATATTCCTAGTAGGAGAATGGTTTTGTTTTGAGGGTTTCGTCCTTTCAGGGAGAAGCCTGGTCGGGAAAGGCACGGGAAAACATGACGATCAGAGAAAGTTTGGAGCAGCGGGAAAAGGAATATTTAAGTCCTTACGCCTCCCTCAGCATGAATTCCAAGGGCAGGGCCAAGCCGGAGGTGGAGTGCGATATTCGTCCGGCGTTTCAGCGTGACAGAGACAAGATTCTGCACTGTAAAGCTTTCCGGCGCCTGAAGGATAAGACGCAGGTGTTTTTATCGCCGGAGGGGGACCATTACAGGACGCGTCTGACCCACACGCTGGAGGTGTCTCAGAATGCGAGAACGATTGCAAAAGCGCTGAGACTCAATGAGGATCTGGTGGAGGCGATTGCTTTGGGCCATGATCTGGGACATACTCCTTTTGGACATGCCGGAGAGAGAGCGTTAAACCGGGTTTGTCCCATCGGGTTTGAACATAGCCAGCAGAGCGTGCGCACAGTGGACAGGCTGGAAAAGAACGGTCAGGGACTGAATCTGACCTTTGAAGTCAGAGATGGGATCTTAAACCATCAGACCACCGGAAGGCCTCACACGCTGGAGGGAAAAGTGGTGAGGCTTTCGGATAAGATTTCCTATATTCATCACGATATGGATGACGCGGTGCGGGCAGGTATTTTGAAAGAGACAGATGTGCCGAAAGAGATACGTGCCGTGATCGGCTGCACGCCCAGCGAAAGGCTGGATCATTTTGTGCATGATATTGTGACCAACAGCATGGGAAAGAACGATATCTGTATGTCTGAGGAAATTGCCGGCGCTATGCAGGATATGCGGAAGTTCATGTTTGAAAACGTATACCAGAATCCTGTGGCGAAAAGCGAAGAAACGAAGGCGGAGACGCTGACGGAGACGCTATACCTGCACTTTATGAAGCACATTGACGATATGCCTGAAGAATATCTGGACCTGCTGAGCGATGGGGAGCCAAAAGAGCAGGTAGTGTGTGATTATATAGGAGCCATGACGGACCGGTTTGCGATCGCTTTGTACGATGCGATCTATATTCCGAAATCCTGGTCTGTTTAAGAGAGGGATTCATGTATTACTCGCAGGAACTGATAGAGGAAGTCAGAGTAAAAAACGATATAGTGGAAGTCATATCAGGTTATCTGAAGATGCAGAAAAAAGGCGGCAACTATTGGGCGTGCTGTCCTTTCCACAACGAGAAGACGCCGTCCTTTTCCGTGTCCGGCAGCAAGCAGATGTACCACTGCTTTGGCTGCGGAGCCAGCGGGAATGTGTATACCTTTTTAATGCAATATGAGAATTACTCTTTTCAGGAAGCGGTGAAAGCGCTGGCGGACAGGGCCGGTGTGCCGCTGCCGGAAATAGAATACAATGAGGAGATGCGAAAAAGGGAGAACCGGAGGGCGAGACTGCTCGAGGTGAACAAGGAAGCTGCAAAATTTTTTTATTACCAGCTTCGCTCTCCGCACGGAAAGGTTGGATATGAGTATTTAAAGAAGCGGGAGCTTTCTGATGAGACTATGCACAGGTTTGGGCTTGGATATGCGGGGAAGAATGGCGCTGAGCTGGTGGAGTATCTCCGTAAAAAAGGCTTTGAGGATGAGATCATCAAGGAAGCGGGGCTTGCCAGTTATTCGGAGAAACGGGGTATGACCAGTCCTTTCTGGAATCGTGTCATGTATCCCATACAGGATACCAATCACCGCGTCATCGGTTTCGGCGGTCGGGTGATGGGAGACGGGGAGCCGAAATATTTGAATTCTCCCGAGACGCCGATCTTTGACAAGCGCAGAAATCTTTATGGCCTGAATTATGCAAGGACTTCCAGAAGCGGCAACATGATTCTCTGCGAGGGATATATGGATGTGATCGCCATGCATCAGGCGGGATTTACTCAGGCGGTAGCGTCTCTGGGAACGGCCTTTACAGCGGAGCAGGCCAATCTGCTCAGGCGTTATACGGACAGCGTACTGTTGGCCTACGACAGCGATGGCGCCGGAGTGAAGGCGGCGCTCCGCGGGATCGGCATTCTGCGTGAGGCGGGGCTTACGGCGAAAGTGATCAACATGCAGCCCTATAAGGACCCGGATGAATTTATGAAAGCGCTGGGGAAGGAAGCCTTTGAAGAGCGTATCCGGCAGGCGGAGAACAGCTTTTTCTTTGAAATCCGTATTCTGGAGGGGCAGTTTGACATGAACGATCCTGAATCCAAGACGAAATTCCACAGGGAGATCGCCAGAAAGCTGTGTGAGTTTTCGGAGGATGTGGAGCGGGATAATTATCTTCAGGCGGTGGCGGACAAGTATTTTATCGGCGTGGACAATCTGCGGAAACTGGTGGCGTCCTACGCTGCCCAGACGGGACTGGCAAAGCCTGTAGAGCGGCCGAAGTCCGGCGTACAGTCTAAGAACAACCCTCAGGAGAACGCCAAAAAATCCCAGAGGCTGCTGATCACCTGGGTGACAGATGAGCCTGCCCTCTATGAAAAAATCAAAAAATATATCTCCGCGGAGGACTTCACGGATGATCTGTATCAGGAGGTGGCGCGAAAGCTTTTTGAGGAGCTGGAGCGGGGGGAGTATCATCCGGCGAAGATCATCAGCATGTTTGAGGATGAGGACAAGCAGCGGGAGGCGGCGGCGCTTTTCCATACCAGCCTGCCGCAGCTTTCCACAGGACAGGAGCGCGCGAAGGCTTTTCATGACATTGTTCTCGCTGTGAAAAAGAACAGCTACGAGTATTATACGGCACAGATGGGGACGGACATGAGCGCTTTAAATAAAGTCATCGAAGGCAAGAAAGCTCTGGAGGAGCTTGCAAAAACGCATATTTCCCTTGATTAAAGTGAAGACTAAGGGAAATTATCAAGGAAGGATGGAACCAATCAAATGGATGAAAACACACAGGCAAAATTTGACGAGAAGGTAAAAGAACTTCTGAATCTCGCCAAAAAGAAGAAAAATGTCTTGGAATATCAGGAAATCAACGAGTTTTTTACGGATATGCCTCTGGAGGAGGAGCAGTTTGAAAAAATATTGGATGTGCTGGAGCGCAACAATGTAGATGTGCTGCGGATCACAGATGAGGATGTGGACGATGAAGAGATCATTCTCACGGACGAAGAGGATGTGGATGTGGAGAATCTGGATCTGAGCGTACCTGACGGCATCAGCATAGAAGATCCCGTGCGCATGTATTTAAAGGAGATCGGCAAAGTGCCCCTGCTCTCCGCAGAAGAGGAGATCGAACTGGCAAAGCGCATGGAATTGGGCGATCCCGAGGCAAAGAAGCGCCTTGCGGAGGCGAATCTGCGCTTGGTGGTCAGCATTGCAAAGCGCTATGTGGGGCGCGGAATGCTGTTTTTGGATCTGATTCAGGAGGGAAATCTGGGCCTGATCAAGGCGGTGGAGAAATTTGATTACCGGAAAGGTTATAAGTTTTCCACTTACGCTACCTGGTGGATCCGCCAGGCCATCACCAGAGCTATCGCCGACCAGGCGAGGACGATCCGTATTCCTGTCCATATGGTTGAGACCATTAACAAATTGATTCGCGTCAGCAGACAGCTGCTGCAGGAACTGGGCAGGGAACCCACCCCGGAGGAGATTGCGGAGGAGATGAACATGCCTGTGGAGCGTGTGCGTGAAATCCTTAAGATCAGTCAGGAGCCTGTTTCGCTGGAGACGCCTATCGGCGAGGAGGAAGACAGCCATCTGGGAGATTTCATCCAGGACGACAATGTGCCTGTTCCGGCAGACGCGGCAGCCTTTACCCTACTCAAGGAGCAGCTGGTAGAAGTGCTTGGAACACTGACGGAACGCGAACAGAAGGTATTGCGCCTGAGATTCGGGCTGGATGACGGCAGGGCGCGCACCCTGGAGGAAGTCGGCAAAGAATTTAATGTTACCCGTGAGCGTATCAGACAGATTGAGGCCAAGGCGCTCCGGAAACTCCGCCATCCCAGCCGCAGCAGGAAATTGAAGGATTATCTGGATTGATGGAGAAGGGAAAGCCTGTGTCGCTGTCCGAAAGGCTGGGAATGCTTGCGGATATGGTGACGGCTGGAAATAGTGTGGCGGATGTGGGCTGTGATCATGCTTTTCTGCCGATTTATCTTGTCCAATCGGGGAAATGTCCCGGATGCCTTGCCATGGATGTAAGAAAAGGTCCCCTTCTGGGTGCGAAGGAACATATCGACTTCTATGGGCTGGGAGAATACATAAAGACCAGATTGTCAGACGGTCTTGCATCGTATCAAATCGGGGAAGCGCAGACTTTGATCTGCGCCGGAATGGGCGGCAGGCTGATGGAGAGGATCCTGAGGGCGGGCGGAGAAAAGACCGTATCCTTTTCGGAACTGATCCTGCAGCCACAGTCGGAGATAGGAGAATTCAGGGCTTTTTTGCGGAAAGCGGGTTTGGGGATTACGGAGGAATCCGCCGTATGCGAGGATGGTAAGTACTATTTTGCCATAAAGGCCGCATATCAGAGACAAAAGGAATCTGAAAAGCCGGAAAATGCGCGGCAGCAGAGCGATCAGGCGCGGCAGAGGCTTTATGACCTGTACGGAAAATATTTGCTTGAAAAACGGCATCCTGTGTTAAAACAATATCTTCTGCACAGGGTGAATACGGTGGAACAGCTGGAGGAGCGGCTGAAGAAAGAAAATACAGCCAAAAGCCTGATACGGTTGGAAGAATTGGCAGCGGAACGCGGACAGTTGGATGCGGCGCTGGAATTTTTTTAAGAAGGGACGGTAGACGATATGGTTACGGTTACGATTCACGGGGAACAAAAGCAGTATGAGCAGGGTACTTCTTTTGAGACCATCGCATCGGAGTATCAGGAGGAATATGACGGACTGATTGCGGTGGCCGCAGCCAACGGAAAGATCAGGGAATTATTCAAAAAAGTGACGAAAGACTGCGAGGTGGAATTTTTTACCTTAAAAGACGATGTGGGACATAAAACGTATGTCCGAACGGCTACCATGCTGTTTTTAAAGGCGGTAAACGATCTGTTCGGCGCCGATACGGTGCAGAACACCCGAGTGGAATTCGCTATAAAAAACGGCTGTTATGTCAGTACCGGGGGCAGAATACCGGCAACGGATATGAGCGCCGCCAAGATCAAGGGGCGCATGGCTCAGCTGGTTGAGGAGAAGCTGCCTTTCAGGAAGCGTTCCTATTCTCTGGAGGACGCCCTGGAGCTGTTTCGTTCAAAAGGTATGGCTGATAAGGAGAAGCTGTTCCGCTACCGGATGAGTTCCACTGTCAATCTTTATGAAATTCAGGGATATTATGATTATTATTACGGCTATATGCTGCCCAATACAGGGTATGTAAAATGGTTTGACGTCATCCCTTATGATGAGGGATTTATGCTGCTTCTGCCAACAAAAAAGAATGCTGCCACGGTGGAGCCTTTTATAGAGCAGAAGAAACTTTTCCAGACGATGAAGGAGGCTACGGAGTGGGGAAGAAAGATCGGCATAGAGACGGTGGGAGACTTAAACGATCAGATCTGCAATGGCTCCATGAGCGATCTTTTGCTGATACAGGAGGCGGAGCAGGAACGCAAGATCGGGGAGATCGCCAAAGATATCGTCAGTCGGGGCAACGTGAAGTTTGTTATGATCGCAGGCCCTTCCTCCTCGGGGAAAACCAGTTTTTCCCACAGGCTTTCCATCCAGCTGCGAACCTTGGGTAAAATGCCTCATCCCATCGCTCTGGATAATTATTTTGTGGATCGTGAGAACACGCCCAGGGATGAGAACGGGAACTATAATTTTGAATGTCTGGAAGCCATAGATGTGCATCGGTTTAACGAAGACATGACCGGGCTTCTTTCGGGCGAGCGTGTGGAATTGCCGGAGTTTAATTTCAAGACGGGAAAGCGGGAGTACAAGGGGAATTTTATGCAGCTGGGAGCGGATGATATTCTGGTCATTGAAGGCATTCACGGCCTGAATGAGAAGATGTCTTACGCATTGCCTGATGAAAGCAAATACAAGGTTTATATCAGTGCGCTGACGACTTTGAATGTGGATATACACAACAGAATTCCCACCACGGACGGCAGGCTGATTCGCAGAATGGTCAGGGATGCCCGCACCAGGGGAACGGCGGCGCAGGGGACTATCGCTATGTGGAACTCCGTCAGAAGAGGAGAGGAAGAGAACATATTCCCTTTTCAGGAGGAAGCGGATGCCATGTTTAACTCCGCGCAGATTTACGAGCTGGCGGTGCTGAAAACGTTTGCGGAGCCGCTGCTGTTCCAGATCCCTAAGGGAGATCCCGAATATTATGAAGCAAAGAGACTGTTAAAATTTTTAAACTATTTTCTGGCTATGCCCAGTGAAAATCTTCCCAACAATTCTATCTGCAGGGAATTCGTGGGAGGCAGCTGCTTCAATGTATAAGAAATGTTTTGATATCCTGAAAATTGCGGGAGCAGCGCTGATGCTGCTCCTTGTCATATGCTCCCTGGCAGATACCTGGTATATGATGCCTCAGGGGGAGGAAATCTCTTTGCGTAAGTGGGACAGTATACCCGCAAATCTGGCGGCAGCGGCGCTGTGCGTGTCGCTTTTTTTTGGAGCGGTACGGCTGGAGGAAAAGTTTGCAGAGAAAAGCCTGAAAATATTTAGCGAGGCAGCGGCGGCGTTTACAGCCCTATGGATATTCGGAGCGAGCCTGTGGTGGATATTTTCTTCAGAAAGGCTTCCCGTGGGAGATCAGGCGTTTATTTACGGCGGCGCTTCCTACTTTTCCCAGGGCGATTATTCTTTCCTGCGCAGGGGTGGATACTGTCATATTTATCCGTATCAGCTGGGTCTGATATCACTTGTGGAGCTTTTGTATCATGTGGCGTCCCCCTTTTCGTACCGGCCGCTTCAGGTGATCAATGCGCTGGCGGCTGCGGGAATCGTTTACACAGGTTACCGGCTGGTGCGGGAGTGGTGTGACGGTTTCCTGGCGGGCGTGATGTACTGCCTTCTGGCAGGATTGTGCCTTCCGCTGGTCTTTTATACGCCCTGGGTATACGGGGATCTGGTCAGTATTTTTCTGGGGCTTTTGGCGGCGCTTTTCTTATGCCGTTATGAGAGAAAAAAAAAGGTCCGGGATCTTGTGGGACTGGCGTTTTCCCTGACATTAGCGCAGCTGGTCAGGCAGACTACAGCCATCCTTTACATCGCTTTATGCCTGGTGGTATTGGTGCATATTTCCCAAAAACGGGACAGAAGGCTCCTCATGGCAGCGGCTGTATCTATATTGCTGTCATTATCACTTTTTTCAGCCGTTTACCGAATGTACGAATACCGTTCCGGGGAGGAATCCTCCAAAGGGATCCCTGTGGAGGTGACATTGGCAATGGGGCTTCAGGAAAGCAGGCAGGGCTGCGGGTGGGACAATAATTACCAGAAGGAAGTTTATAACCGTGCATTGTCGGACTACGATAAGATGAAAGAGATCGGAAGGGCTGATCTGGAGAAAGAATTAGGGTATCTGGCGAAAAATCCTGTTTACGCCGCGCGGTTCTATGCCAAAAAGATCCTGTCCCAGTGGAACGCCCCTCTGTATCAATCTTTGTTTTTTACGGCGGACTACCGGACGGGACAGCCTCCTGGGGAAGGGTCACTGGCGGAGAGTGTTACCGAACGGTATTTTTGGGATGTCTTAAATGTCTGTGACAGGGTACAGTTTGTGGTCTACCTTGGAATGCTGTTCTGGTTTTTGCTGGCAGTGAAGAAAGACCGGGGAATGCTAAGACATTTCCTGGCGGCTGCAGTGGCGGGGGGCTTTTGTTTCAGCCTGCTTTGGGAAGCGAAGACGCGGTATATCCTGCCTTATTATTTATTCATGTTTCCCTGCGCCGCGGCAGGGTATTGGGAATTCGGGCTGCAGCTTGCTCATCGGTCGGTTTACAAAACTATTTCTGCACGGCCGGACTGTAACAATTGTTGGGGTAAAAATATAGTAAAGTATTGTAAATCTCATTTTTTTAAGATATAATCCCGAGTTTGACAGTGTTTTAAAGAAAAAAGTCCTGAACCCCGCTCTGACAGCGGCCTCCAGGACTTTTT
>CANREV010000060.1 GCA_947629645.1 uncultured Acetatifactor sp.
ATTAAGCATTGGGAGGCTACCACCCTGTCATGGGCACTTTCCTATGGCTTTCGCCACATTACCAATATATCATTTCCAACACCACATTTCAACCGTTTTCTACAATTCTTCCTCCGTTTCCCTCTGCTCTGCATTTTATTCTGCTGTCTGCCCTCGTTCTGCTTCACACGTTCAAGGTTGGCTTTGTTATATCTTATCACTTCCTCAAATGCAAGGTCGTGACACGTCCTCGCCCTTTCGTTCCGAAGCGTTTCTGACCTTACCAATTTATATTTATCGGAGGCGGCGCAACCATCATAAAGTACTTCCCTTCCAAAGTTGATAAGAAAAATGCCCTCATCCTCGATGATGTATCTATCAATGCCAAAAGATATGAGAAGCTTATCCGTCATAAGATGGAAGGCAGGTACTGAACATCAAAAGGCAACTCGTCCGCTTTCAGAATAATCTTTCAGACCTTGCTGTATACGATGCCATTACAGACTATAAAAAATACGGCTACCGCTCTAAGAGCCACATGGTAATTGAAGCGATGCACCGTCTTATAATTGAATATTCTGCATCATTGATGCGGAAAAAATGGCAGACCTTATAGCAGAAAAACTTTGCGCAAAGCTAACGGTATCTTCCTCCAATACAGATGCCCCTCCAAAAGAGGATACCAAACAAAAGAAGCCGCCTTTGATACAGCGCTTTCATTCCTTGATAGCTTTTAAAAGCAGAGTCGGTAAATCGCACCGGTTCTATACTTTTGCCTTAATTATATGCTTTTCGCATATATCTTTTGCTGCTATAATTACTATATGTTTTTTGCATATGCAAATCTGTTATATCTTTTTTGCATACATCCTCTTAAGATGATTTCAAAGGAGATAACCTATGTACAAGACAGACAACGCACTTATCGGAAGATACCTTTCTGACCTTATAAAAAGAAGCCCCTACGGAAATGATCGCCAATTTGGTATCGCCTGCCTTAAAGAGCGTGATGGCGTAAATTATAATCCCGATGACATTCAAAAAATGCAAAACCGCATCTGCCAGATTAAGAAGGGAAATAAAGGCATACAAATAGAGGATCTTCCAATTTTTTCAAAGCTTCTTGGAGTGTCATGCGAGGACATACTTAGTGGCGGTAAGGCTCTTGCACCTTTCTTAAACCGAAAGACAAACTATTCCATCGCTTTTTCCAAAGACCCAAAAGAATGGGAAGAGTACATAAACCGTGAAGACAAACCTTTTCTTAACCCTGATGAATTTGGAAAGACCGTAATAGACTATGCTTTGGAAGCAGGTAACTTCAAACTTCTAAAGCACCTGATGGACCAAGGCTATATCTGGTTTGTCGGAAAAGATAAGAACGACTACTATCTTGGATTCGGTGCAGGTACAAGTGTAAAAAGACGTAAAATAGGCTACACGGATGTTCTTGATGTGATGCTTAAGGAGCAGGATGATCTTAGGTTCCGTATGATTTCTCTTGCTATAGAAAATAAAGACTTTGATATGCTAACTGAACTAAAAGCCAGAGAGCTCCCTCTTTTATATACAATAAATCCTGTTCAACACTGGTCGTTACGGGATATGTCTCTTCCATCTACCCCTAATGTGACCGGTATGATTGAAAACATTGCTGCAAGCGCGAATACTGTTCTCTCCTATTTCTTCGATGAATTTGAAATCGAAGAAGAAAACAGACCCTTAAAAAGCACATATGTATTTCCTTATGCAGGCCAGGTACTGGATTTACTTATAAGAAACCGCCGCATTTCAGAAACCAAACGCTTCCTCGAAAAGGCAATCAGCCACAACAAAAAGGTACAAAAGCGGCTCTTGGAACTTGTCGATAGAAGCAAGGAAAGTTGTAGAAAATTCTATAGGGATGCCAAATCAAATTACTATGATGAGGCATATTTTGAACATGAAGCGTGGCGAGAATATTACTTTTATCCTGAAACCTGCTTCATCGCCTACCATATGCCTTTCTGTTCCAAGAATACGACAGGATTTATCACAAACATAATAAATGTAACTGTTTCATCAAGCGATTCCGAAGTGCACTTCCTTATAGATGAGCTTAAAGAAACCTATAACACCTTTATTAAACAATTTGAGAAAAAGGAGACGTAGTTTTATGTGTAACCCTATCTTTGACTATGACAATGGTAACTTTATCTATCAAACTTCCAGTAATATGGGTATCGACTCTGACGGCGACTTCCACATGCGAATGGGAGATAATATGTCTATGGATATGGATACTGGAGAGCTTCATTTCAATTCCGGTTGGGAAAACGATGATGATGATTTCTAAAAAATATGAGCCAGGAGAAAGCTTCTCTTGGCTCATTTACATTCTTAATAATATATAAATCTTTCATAAATGTAGGGCTCTAACATTCTTTAAGATTCGTTCCCGTATTCTATCATAAAGCTTAGTCTTTAGCTTAAAGTCATTGTGACAGATAATCAAACACCTTGAAATATTCCAGCCGGTCCTCTTTCGCGACCGATACAGCCGGAAACCCTTCCGCCATAAACTGGTAATTCATGATACTCCTGATGTCCTCCCAGTCCCACGCCCAGCCCGCTCTTTAATTCAGATATTTTGTAAAAAAGGCTTCCATCCTATCAAACGGTATTGCATCCCAGCCGCCGCCATCATACAGATCTGTGTGCACCGCCCCCGATATGATCAAAAGCTCTTTATTGTCTGTGCATTTACTGTCCTTCGTCATCGCCGCATAAGCATCCTTTGAAAAATAGCAGGAATGTGCCTTCTCGCCGTGCATGATCAGAACCGCGCTGCGGATTTCGTTTGTATATTTCAGAATCGGCTGATTCATAAAGGACTCACATCCCACCACATTCCAGCCGCCGTTGGAATTCA
The DNA here is from genome assembly GCA_947629645.1 of uncultured Acetatifactor sp. Lineage (GTDB taxonomy): Bacteria > Bacillota > Clostridia > Lachnospirales > Lachnospiraceae > Acetatifactor. The sequence continues at coordinate 2,891 of CANREV010000060.1, forward strand.
GGGAACGTTTGTGGTAGCCGCGTTTTGTCTTATAATAATCGTAATAATCCTTAACAAAGAACGGCGCATCCTCAGGCAGCGGATCCACAACTCCTCCGCCTTGCTTATATTCGCCTGCCTTTAAGTCCTCAAGTCTCTGTGCGCACATTGCTGCCTTTTTCTGATAGCGTGCTTCTTCACTGTCTTCGCTGTCAAAATAACCGTTGGCGTTTACCCGCGTCATGTCATACATAGTAGACGCCACAGTCGCTTTGATTCTCGTATCCAGCGCCGCTGTATTCAACGCCATACCGCCCCAGCCGCAGATGCCGATAATGCCGATTCTGTCCGGATCAACCTTATCATTCAGAGACAGAAAATCCACCGCCGCCATAAAATCCTCGGTATTGATATCGGGAGAAGCCATATATCTGACATTACCCCCGCTCTCGCCCGTGAAGGAAGGATCAAAGGCGATCGTCAGAAATCCCCTCTCCGCCATCGTTTGGGCATAGATTCCCGCGCACTGCTCTTTCACTGCTCCAAAAGGACCGCAGACAGCGATAGCCGGAAGTTTATCTTCCGCATTTTTCGGCACATACATATCTGCAGCCAGCGTGATTCCGTAACGGTTCACAAAGGTCACCTTGCCATGATCCACCTTCCCGCTCTTTGGGAAAGTCTTATCCCACTCCGTTGTAAGGTTCAGTTCTTCTTTCTTCATCATCGTTTTACCATCCCTTCTTCATTTTCTTGTGATTTTTTCCGCCTGTCTGATCAGGTAATCCATACGATCCACCCTTTTCTGGCTTTCGTGCATTTCATCCAGAAGGCCCGCCCGACATCTTCTGAGATACTTTGTCAGTTCCTCAAAATTGTCCGTTTCCAAGAGCCTTTCGGCTCCTTTGATCTCCTCTTTCGTGCAGCCCGTATCAGCCATCCCCACGAGCAGACGATTTAATGTTTCGTTCATAGCGCCATCCTTTCTGCGCGCAGCCTTTTCGTTACTGCGTAACAGTTTGACCTTCGGCTGAACTATTACGTTACTGTTTGTATTTTTATAATACTGTTTGTATTTTTATAATACCATCTTGCTTTATGCCCTGCTAATGGTTATAATGAATATCATAATATTCCGTTTGTGAATATCATAAACACAGGAGTGATTAACATGGAAATCCGTACCTTAAGGTACTTTCTTGCGGTGGCAAGAGAAGAAAACATGACAAAGGCTGCAGAGCTTCTTCACGTCACACAGCCCACGCTCTCAAAGACGCTGCGGGCATTGGAGGATGAGCTTGGGAAAAAGCTGTTTACCAGACACAGCTTCAGCATCGCGCTGACCGAAGAAGGCATGCTCCTCCGCGACCGGGCGGAAGATCTGATCGCAATGGCGGATAAAATTGAAAAAGAATTTTTGTCTCTGGATAACATTACCGGCGGTGAGCTGTTTCTGGGCCTTGCCGAATCCTATCAGATCAGATACCTTGCGAAAGAAATACGAAAGCTGAAAAACATTTATCCCGGACTGAAATATCATATTATGAGCGGCGATACGGAACAGGTCACGGAGAAGCTGGACAAGGGCATTTTGGATTTTGCAGTCCTATGCGATACTCCCGACTCCCGCAAATATGACTACATTCCGTTTCCGGAAACCGATATCTGGGGAGTCATCATGCCTGCAGATGCTCCCCTGGCAAAGAAAAAAACCGTCCATGTAGACGACCTGATCGGACTGCCTTTATTTACTTCTGAACAGGGATGGAAAAACGATATCGGCAGATGGTGCGGCGAGCGTCTCCGTGAGCTTCATCTGGAAGGTTCGTTCAGGCTTGCTTATAACGCATCCATGTTCGTGAGAGAAGGGCTGGGCTACCAGCTCACATTTGAGAATCTGATAAACACCTCATCGGAGAGCGGTCTTGTGTTCAGGCCGCTCTGCCCGAAACTGGAAACAAAGCTCTTTTTAATCTGGAACAAATATCAGGCCTTCACGCCGATCGCGGAAAGATTTCTCTCTCAGATCAGAAGAAGTTTTGCCAGATAAAAAGAACCCGTCTTCCTTTGCGATCCCAATCGGTTTCTCCATTGCTTCCGATGCTGCCTCGGATACATTTCCTGCTTTCCGGCTTCTTTATAATTGCGGCAAGCAAGCCGGAAATCTCCACATCCCACCTTTTGTTTTGATTTCCGAATAGTCGGGCTGTTACAGCGGCCGCTTATCCTTTCAGTCTCTCCCGAAGCAGCGTGTTCCTCTTTGTTACCGTCACATTTTTTACCGCATAGGACAGAGCCTTCTTCGCGCCGACTACGACAAGCGCCTTCTTTGCCCGCGTGATACCGGTATAGAGCAGATTTCTCTGAAGCATGACATAATGGTTCATCAGAACCGGCATGACCACGATCGGATACTCCGAACCCTGGGCCTTATGTATCGTTGTGGCATAGGCGTGTACCAGCTCATCCAGTTCCGTGACGTCATAAGACACGCTGCGCCCATCGAAATTTACGACAAGCGTCCGGTCTGTTTCGTTTACCGATTCGATGATGCCGATGTCGCCGTTAAAGACTTCCTTATCGTAATTGTTCCTGACCTGCATCACTTTATCCTCCGCCCGATACGCATATCCGCTCCGCCGCAGGCACTCTTTAGGCAGCGCTGCCTTCCCCCTGCCCCGCATAAAGACCTCATGCTCCGGCGGATTAAGCGCCTCCTGCAGGGACAGGTTTAAGTTTGTTGCTCCCACCACGCCCCTCTGCATCGGCGTAAGCACCTGGATCTGGGAAGGCTCCACATGATAATATCCCGGCAGCTTCTTTTTGACCAGTTCCACGATCTGCGAAACCGCCGCTTCCGCATCCTCATTTTCCATAAAAAAGAAATCCGTATTCCTGCCGTTGCTGATATCCGGCATCTTCCCTTCATTGATCCGGTGTGCGTTCATAATAATGCGGCTCTCCCTGGCCTGACGAAAGATCCTTGTCAGACGCACCACTGGGAAAGCGCCGGAATCGATCATATCCCGCAGCACATTCCCCGGCCCCACCGAAGGGAGCTGGTCGATATCCCCCACCAGGATCAGCCGCATGGCGGGCGGGATTGCCTTTAACAGCGAGTTCATCAGGATCACATCGATCATGGAACACTCGTCCACGATCAGCACATCCCCCTCCAGCGGATTTTCCTCATTCTTCTGATACCCCTCCGGCGGCTTGCACTCTAACAGCCTGTGGATGGTCTTTGCCTCCATTCCCGTAGCTTCGCTCATCCGCTTTGCCGCCCGCCCCGTGGGAGCCGCCAGCAGGATTTTCAGCCCGTATGCCCGATACGCAGCTATGATGCCGTGAGTTGTGGTGGTCTTGCCGGTTCCGGGACCGCCTGTTAAGACCATAACCTTAGCTGTAGCCGCCAGGCGGATGGCTTCCGCCTGGACCTCATCATATTCCATGCCGGTCTTTTCCTGAATGACATTCACATCCACGGAAAGCATTTCGTTCCCCGTGCTTTTCCGCGCTTCCATAAGCCGCTCATACAGCCTGTCGCCCGCAGGAGCAGAGATCAGTTTTTTCAGTTTCCCGGCAACGCCCACCTCCGCATAATAAAAGGGCGGCAGATAGATTGCCGCCAGCGCATTTCCCTCTTCATCCATGCGGACAATGTTTTTCTCCAAAATCAACTCCTGTTTCTTAAGCATCTCATCCATGGTCATGACCACCGTCTCCGGTGAAGCTTCCAGAAGTGTTGATGCTTTCGTAATCAGCTGCTGCTTCTCTGCGTATACATGACCGTCATTTGACAATTCCGAAAGTGTATACATCAGGCCGCTGCGCAGCCGGACATAGGACTCTTTGCCAAACCCCAGCTTCATGGCGATCTGATCCGCCGTCTTAAAACCAATCCCCCAGATATCGTCAGCCAGCTTATATGGATTTTCCTTCATCACGGCGATGCTGCCGGTTTCATACTGCTTATAGATTTTCGCCGCATATGATGTGGATACCTGATGCTCCTGCAGAAAGAGCATGATATTTTTGATCTCTTTTTGTTTCTGCCAGGACTCAGCGATCATCTGCACCCGTTTTTTGCCGATTCCCTCGACCCCGGTCAGCAGTTCCACGTTGTCTTCGATTACCACAAACGTATCCGCACCGAATTTCTGGACAATCTTTTTCGCATATTTCGGTCCCACGCCTCTGATCAGACCGGAGCCTAAGTATTTCTCCATGCCGTATACGGTAGCCGGAAGCGTTTCCTCCCAATTCTGCGCCACAAACTGCCTGCCGTACCTGGAGTCCACTTTCCATTCCCCCTCGACCGAAAGAACGGAGCCAACATTGGCATCTATCAGGTTGCCGATCACCGGCACCAGTTCGCTGTAATTCTTTATCCGGCATTTCAGGACAGAGTAACCGTTCTCTGGGTTCTGATAAGTAATCCTCTCTACCACACAGCGGATCTTCTGCATACGAACCGCCTCCACTTCTGTTAAAACTTCAGTTTCAGTTCCACCCTGACCGGAGCCTTCACATATCCGGCAAATGTCTCCCCGTCAGACGCCTTTCCCACAATGCTGCCATAATGAGTAGGAATCGCCACATCCGGCCGGATCGCTTCCACCAGCCTGGCGGCCTCTTTCGCATCCATTGTATAAGTGCCGCCAACCGGGATCAGCGCGATATCGCACCTGACCGCCTTTGCTTCCCCGGTGGCATCCGTATCTCCCGCGATATAGACGCGTTTCCCGCCAATCCGCAGAATATACCCTACCCACCCGGCGCTCTTTGGATGAAACAGCTTTAAGCTGTTGTAGGCCGGAACCGTCTCAAGCTCCAGTCCCTCTATTTCCCGGCAAACGCTCGGCTTTACCGTCACGATCCGCCTTACCAGACCGGAAACCTTTTGCGCTGTCTTCTCCATCTTCTCCGGCACCACAAGAAGCGTTTTACTGTTTGCCACTCTCCCGATATCTTCCGGCGAAAAATGGTCGTGGTGGTCATGCGTGATCAGGATATAATCCGCGTCACGCGGCTCTGCCGTCATCTGAAACGGATCCGTATAGATCGCCCTGTCTCCATCCTTGATGCGGATGCTGCTCTGGGTAAAGACTTCAATATTTTCTGTCATACCAACGCCCCCCGTCAGAACCTTACCACTTCCGGCTCATGGGTAAAGGAAGAAAAGGTCGCCGTTGCGTTCCGGAAATAAAATACCTCGGTGTTCCCGTCATCCGCGGAATACATACTCTGCAGGGATGGATAAGCGTCCAGCATGGATTGCCTGGCCTCCCGCCTGTCGTCCTCCGCCAGTTCTCCTGCGATCCGAAGCCATTCCCCGTCCTTAAAGGCGCACACCTCCACTTTGGGATTCGCGTGTATCTGTCTGGATACGTTCTTTACCCTGCCGGTCTGGATATAAAGCTTCCCCTCAAAAATATGCGCCGTTCCGAACGGACGCACTCTCGGCTGGTCCCCTTCCAGAGTCGCCAGATAATAGGTCCCGGCTTCCTGTAAAAATTTTGCCACTCTCTCCATTTCCATTTTCTCCTCTCCATTCATTCGTTTGCATCTTTCGTTTCTGAATCTTTTCCTGCCAAGAATTATAACATAATATGGACAAAGCAGGAAGAACTGAATGAAAGGTTTTAAATTTTTTAGGAGAAACGACTGTTGCAAAGCCCTTACCCAATCTGGAGCATGATCCCTACCGTGACCTCATCCCCGTTTTGCTCAAAGGACAGATCGCCCATATACTTTCTTGCCACCCTGCGCATATTTTTTAAGCCGATCCCATGCCCGCCGTTCTCTTTGGTGGTAAAGGGAAGTTTTTCCGCCGCATCCATTTGAAGCCTGCCCGTGAAACTGTTGCTGATGATCAGCATAAAAACACTGTCCTTTCGGAATGCCCTGATCTGAATATAAGGATTTTCCCCGTTTACCGATTCCAGACAGTTATTCAGCGCATTATACAGCAGAACACTGACATCGAAAGCATCCAGCCCGGTCCCGTTTGGATAGCAAAAATCACAGGTAAACCGGATTCCCCTCGCCTCGGCTTCTTTTTTCTTTTCCAGAAGGATCATATCTGTGACCGGATTTCCCGTCCGGATCTTAGGCGTAAGCTCCTGCCATTCGCCTTTCAGCCTTTCCAGATAGGCGGATGACTCGGCGCTGTTTCCCGCCGCCATCAGGCGCTCAATCATCTGGATATGGTTCCCCATGTCATGGCGCAGGGAACGAAGATCCCCGTACAGCTTTTCCACTCCTTCGATATGCGTTTTGATATTGTCGATCTGGCTTTCCAAAAGCTGCTGCCCCGCCTGCTCTTCCTGCGATGTTTTCCAGCGTTGAAAGATCACGATAATGGCAAGAATCGCCAGTATAGAAATCAGGTAATAGAGAAAACACAGCAGATCATAAATTTTCGTCAGTTCATCTTTGTATTGATAAAAATGATACACCGCATACCCGGCCACGCCGGAGAGCGATGGCACGGAAAGGAGCAAAAGCTCGCGCCTTCCCATGTATCTGTTTTTACCCTCATAGGCCCGGTTGATCGCCAGAACAGCCAAAAGCAGATTCAGCGTACTGAGCGTAATATCCAAAAACCGTGTCACGACATATATCCCATAACTCAGCCAGATCCGTGCCGCAATTTCCGGATTCAGCAGGATACGGTCCAAATAACGATCTAAAATTCCTGCCATAGAAGCGGACAGCCAGCGCAGTGAGAAAAACGTGATTGACAAAAAGATCTTCTGGCTGATATTTCGCCTGTCCTCTATGCACATCACGGCAAACGCTGCCAGTGTGCCGATGAAATAGGCAAGGATATTGTCGATCCGGGGCGGCATGACATATAAGACAATCATAACAACGCCATATACGGCGCTTACCCTGACCGCCCTGCTCCTGCTTCGCAGATAGGGTGATACAAAGATCCCAAGGCAGGCGCCCGCGGCGGCCAGCTGCACAAGCACGGACAGATAAGATGTTATATTCCAGCATAATTCCAGCCGGCTCACCTGATCTCCCTGCCTTTCCGCTGATTATATTTCAAATACTGCCTGACAAATTCGGGATAATTCCGCTTGGCGATCAGTGCCGTTCCCCTTTGCATCACAATACTTTCCCCGTCATATTTCTGCACAAATTTAAAGTGGATCAGATAAGACCTGTGCGGCCTGAAAAAATCCTCTCCGGCTTTTTTCTCCAGATTGGTCAGCCTGCCGTAATATTCCGTATCGCCATTTATGGTATGGATAATGACCTTGCGGTTGAATACCTCCGCATAAATGATATCCTTTAACAGGATCTTTGTATGTACGCCTCCCGACTGTATCATCATATATTTATCGTCCGGTTTCCTGCCCTTTCTCTTTCGGCGTTTTGCTTCCCCCACCGCTTTTTCAAATACCTCGCGAAATTTCTCATCCGACAGCGGTTTGACCAGATAATGAAACGCCCCGACATCAAAGGCGTCAAACACATATTCCGGAGCCGCCGTGATAAACAGGATCAGCGTGTCCGTATGTTCCCTGCAAAAAAGTCTTGCCGCCTCCATACCGTCCATTCCCGGCATCTGGATGTCCAGAAACAAAATGTCCGCTTCTGTTTTGCTTTCAAGCAGCTCCTCTCCGGAAGAAAAAATTTCCGTCACAGCAGAAGGGAGCATCTCTCTTACTTTTTCTTCCAGCATATCACAAACAAGCCGCTCATCATCGCAGATTGCCACACGGACACCTGGCTTTTCCGCCGATCTGCCCGTATCCGTCTGTACCTGAAAAACTTCCATAAATCCACATCCTTTACCTTTTGTCTTTCCTGAAACATCCGCGCAGAAAATGACGCCTGCCGCGGGGGCTTCTGACGCAGACCGTTTTTATCTGCGTCTATTATATTGTAAAAGATCCGCGTCTGATTTGCCATGTTGTAAACAAGCCTTATTTTGTTGTGAAAAAACAGCGCACCTGTTTTGGAGGGTCAATGTAAGGGCGACCGCCCTGGAAGCCGAGCGGGACGAGCTGCAGAACGAGATGCCGGAAACCTCCGAACTGATGCAGAACTCCCTCTACGAAAACGCACACATCGCACTCGACCAGGCGGAGTACCAGAAAGGCAAAAAGGAACTCCTCACTTCCACAGCGAAGGTGAGGAGAAGAGACAATCTTTTTGCAAGTATATTGGGGCAGATTTACAGTTCAAACCAGAATGTGCAGTTGTCCCTGTTGTCAACACCGAATTTCGCTCTATGCGCTGTTAAAATTTCCTTTGCGATAGACAGACCCAGTCCTGAAACAACGGCTTTGTTCTTCCTGTTTCGGGCAGTGTAATAGCGATCCCAGATGTAGTGGATGTCCTCGTCCGCGATACCTTTTCCGTAGTCTGTCACCTCAAACCGTGCGGAGCCGTTGGCCACGGTCAGCGACACCTTGATTTTTTTGCTTTCGTCTGTGTGATTTACGGCATTGTCGATGAAATTATAGACAACCCGCTTGATCTGTGTCTCATCTGCTCTCGCCGTAACACCGTTTTTAATTTCACTTTCGATGACATAGCCGTTTTGTTCACAAAATGGCGCAAACTGTTCGATCACTTCCCTGACCGCACGGCTCAGGTCGATAACGCCGTACTCCTGCGGCATGTCGTTCGACTGCATGGCGGAAAATTTCAAAATTTCATTGACCAGCGCCGTCAGCCTGTCCGCCTCGCGGGTGATAATGTCCAGATCTTTTTCCCGCTTTTCTTCATCGCTCCACGAAATTTCCCTGATCATCTCCGCATAGCCCTTGATCATGGTCAGCGGCGTGCGCAGGTCATGGGAGACATTAGCTAAAAATTCCCGCTGGGCATTCTGGGCCTTTTCCAAACGCAGCGCTGTTTCTCCCAGCGTATCGGATAACTCGTCCAGCTCCGCGCAGAAGCCCTTTGGAAGCTCCGGGTGGAAGTTACCCCCGGCGACCTCCTTGGCGGAAGCCGCAATTTGCGTCACCGGCTTTTCAAATCTCTTTGAAATGACCCAGGCAAGGACAAAACCCAGAACCAGAGAAAGAACGGAGACCCATACAAGCTGGAGGCGCAAAATTCCGACTGTGCCGCCCACTGTGCCAAGGGGAAGGCTGACCGACAGAATTCTTCCATCTCCCAGTTGGATGCCAGTCACATAGGCCGTCTCATCCTCGGTCACAAAGCCGACCCGGTCGGTTCCCGCATCGTCCAGCTTTTTCATCAGCGTTTGATAGCTGTACGGCAGATTGCGCAATGCGCCTTTTTCCCAATTCATCACGCCGCTTGCATGATATGGATTGTCCGTCCCATCATCCGTCTGCTTTGTGCCGCCGTAGAGGCGCCTGTATTCATCGGCGCTGTAAAGGACGTTCCCGTCTGCGTCTGTCACGAATACGAGGAGCGAATTGGATACGGCGGTTTCATCGATCACATCATAAAAGTCGGAATCGGAGGCGTGAGCGGTCATCTTGCCAACCGCGCTTTCGACATTTTGAATCGCCATATCGTTATAGAAACTCTGTAAAAAAACTGTCTGCAAAAGCCAAAGTACAAGAAAGATGACGGCGGAAAACAACAGAAACCACAGCCACAGCTTCACGCCGAAGGATTTACGCTTTTTCATCGAATCGATACCCCGTTCCCCGCAAAGTCACGATACACTTCCGATAGGGTCCCAGCTTGCCACGGAGGAGCTTGATCTGCCAATCCACCGTGCGGTCATCGCCGCAATAGTCGTAGCCCCACACGTTGTTCAATATGTTCTCCCGCGTCAGGGCGATGCCCTTGTTTTGTATGAGATAGACAAGCAGTTCATACTCCTTTGCGGTCAGCTCCGTTTTCACGCCGTCCACAAAGACCTCATGGGAGAGCGTGTCCATGCGAAGCCCTTGTATCACGATTTCCTGTTTCGGTTTTCCCTCGGTATGTCTTGCAAGAACCGCCTTGACCCGCGCCATCAATTCCCGCGGGGAAAATGGTTTTACCACATAATCATCGATGCCCAGCTCAAAACCCATCAGCTTGTCGTACTCGGTGCCAAGTGCCGACAGCATGATAATGGGCGTTTGCTTCTGTTTGCGGATCTCTTTGCAGGCGGTGAATCCGTCCATTTCCGGCATCATAATATCGAGGATGATCAGGTCATAATCGTTTTCACTGCATAAACGTACCGCTTCTTTGCCGTTGTCCGCTGTATCAATGGTATGACCCTCATGCTCCGCAAAACGGGAAATCAGTTCCACAATATCCCTTTCGTCATCAACAGCCAATAGGTAAGCCACGATTTTCCTCCTATACAGCACAAAACGCAAACCGCCGCCTGGACGGTCTGCCATTTTGCGCATTTTGCTTTTTGTTACTTATGGTAGCTTGCGCCGCGCTGCTGCCCGGTCAGGTAGCTGTACCCGGACATATCCTGCGTACCGTCTGCATCATCGTCCTGCCGATAAGACGAGCTGCGCTGCTGCCCAGTCACATAGCTGTAAGATGCAGCCGCTTCTTCGGAGTATGGAGTGTCCGCAATACCGTTCTCCAAAAGGAAAGCGTTCTGCTCGCCCTCTGGCAACTCAGCCGCCTGCGCGTACGCTTCGTTCCGTTCGGTGCTGCGCTGCCGACCGCTCAGATAGCTGAACGCATCGGATTCGGCAGCAAACGTGGTCATGCATCCCACCGACAGTGCAAGAGCCGCCACTACAGCATTTGTAACAATTGTTTTTTTCTTCATGGCTTTTACCACCTTTCATGATTCTGTCTTTCGCCAGTGATTATAGGATAAACCATGAATGAGGAATGCGCGTGGCGGTTATTTGGAATCTGTGTGGAATATACAAATGGCGAAACACGTTCTAACAGTTACAATTCGTCAATCTGTTTTCATAAAATCAAAGAATATGAACAGATTATAAGACGGTAAACGGCTTATCATTTATGTTGCGAATCCCGCGTACTGCGTCATATAAAGATCATAGTATTTTCCTTTTTGTGCCAGAAGTTGGTCATGGTTGCCGCTTTCTACGATTTGCCCATGATCCATAACAACGATGATATCGGAGTCGCGGATGGTAGAAAGGCGATGCGCAATAACGATGCTGGTACGGTCTTTCATCACGCGCTGCATGGCATCCTGTATGGCTTTTTCCGTGCGTGTGTCCACATTGGAAGTGGCCTCATCCAAAATCAGGATTTTCGGGTCAGCGACAAAAGCGCGGGCAATCGCCAAGAGCTGCCTCTGCCCCTGACTGATGTTTTCTCCGGAATTGACGAGAACAGATTCCAGGCCCTGGGGCAGTCGTCTGGGTAAATCATCGCAGCGGCTCATTTTCATTGCGTTGGAAATCTGCGCATCCGAGGCCGCCTCATTCCCATACTTCATGTTTTGCCGCAGGGTATCGGAAAAAAGGACGGTGTCCTGCAAAACAATGGCCATATTTTTTCTCAGGTCGTCCCGTGATACATTGGATATATC
>CANREV010000061.1 GCA_947629645.1 uncultured Acetatifactor sp.
GCTGCATTACTGTTTATTTGTCAAGGTGCTTCTGCCGCCACCTCCGGCGGCAGCTTATTTAGAATAGCATAACCTGTAGCACTTGTCAACAGGTTTTTTATTTTTGTTATCAGGCATTCCCCGACAACGAAATTGAGTATAGCATCAACAAAAGGACTTGTCAACAACAAAGATTTTTATAATAACTGAATTGTGCATGCATCTGATTCATTTTTCAGGTTTATTTTCAACGAGCTTACATTTCCCGCCATATCGGTCGGCACTTCAATCACCGCCGCCACCTCCACTGTGGCGTCTGCGGCAACAGTATTCCGATAACACACAAGGTCACCGGGCAGCATAGTAGTCAACGCTCTCCTTGTATACGAATCGTTTACCGTCACTTTAAGGTTCAGTCCCAAAGAAATCAAATCCAGATCCTGATCCTGTCCGCTTCCGTTATACAGATCAAAATGCAGAACGAGAAGCTGATTACCAGCCGTGGCGCTTATGGCAAAAGCGTTTTCACTTCCCCCTGGATAACTCTCGCATATTTCATTTTCACGATAAGTGATAGTCATTCCTTCAGGCAGTTTTAAAATTTCTTCCATAGTAGCAGGCGCTGCAGACTCCTGTGTACCATCCGCACCGATAACCGGAGTATCTTCCGTAGGACGCATTCCTCCTGCTTCCTCCTGTCCGGCCTGCTCTTTCGCCTGGGCCTGCGCTTGTGCCCTGGCCTTCTCTTCCGCCTCCGCCTGTGCAACAACCTCCAGATCCACCAGCCGGCTTCTGTGGTTCGCATCATATTTCAACAGAGTAATGGCCGCATATTCGCCCACGGCCTGCATCTCTTCATCCGTCATTTCCGGTATTGCATTACCGCATCCGGCCAGCGTTAAAGCTGCCGCCATCAACAAACAAACTGCTTTCCACTTTCTCTTCATCCCCGATCTCCATTCTGCACAAGAAAATTCTTTAAAACCATTGTTCTTCTATCAAAGGGAATTGTAACACAATAATCCAAAAAAATCACTAGCATTCGTACATTTTATATTTTTTATGATAACAGTTCAGCTGAGGAAGCGCCCCCGCTTTTGGACCCGCTTTCCAGTTCAAACCAGAACAGGACACCGTCTTTTTGATTTTCCACACCGTACTTCTGATTCATGGATTCCATGATTGCCTTTACGATGGACAGGCCCACTCCGCTGCCCCCGTACTCTCTGGTCCTGGCTTTGTCAACTTTATAAAACTTTTCCCAGATGTGCCCGATGGATTCCTCCGGAATACGCTCTCCCGTGTTGAACACGGAAATCCTGACCTTTTCTTCACCCTGCTCCAAAGACACCGTGATCTTCTTTTCCCCATCGCAATGATTCATCGCATTGGAGAAATAATTCATGAACACTTCTTCCGTCTTATATTCGTCCGCCCAAACATAAATAGCGGGATATTCTTTCATTTCCACCATAATTTCATTTTGTTTCGTCAATATGGCGGCAGACTGGAGATAATTTCTGATCAGTGCAGTGATATCGAATCGCTCCATGCTGACAATATCGTTTCCGAACTCCAGTTGATTCAGCGTCAAAAGCTTCTTTACCATATTGTTCATCTTGTAAGCTTCGTCCATGATGACTTCGCAGTAAAACTCCCTGCTCTCCGGATCGTCATTGACACCTTCTGAAAGTCCCTCCGCATACCCCTGTATCAGCGCGATGGGAGTTTTGAGTTCATGGGACACATTTGCCAGAAATTCTTTTCGCATCTCATCGATCCGCTCTTTTTTCTCAATATCTTTCTGCAGCTCATTGTTAGCTGTCTTTAACTCCGAAATGGACTTTTCCAGAGACTCGGAAAGTTTATTGATATTCTCTCCCAAAAGGCCGATCTCGTTGTGCGCATTCCCCTGATATTTCGCCTCAAAATCCAGATGCACCATCTGCTCGGAGATCCGGTTCAATTCCAAAATAGGGCGGGTCAGCTTTCCGGACGCAAACCACACCAGAATACCTCCTGCCAGCGCGCCGGCGATACCAACATAAGCATAAAATCGGTTAGCGATCTTGGCACTCTCCCTGATGCTCTCCACCGGTGTCCGCATAATAAAGTAAATGCCGCTGCTAAGGCCTCCGTACATTTCCAGGTACTCATCCTCTCCAACGCTGATCCTCTGAATAACGTACCCTTCCCCTTCTCTTAAAACCTTCGCCCCGCTGTCATCAGAAAGGCCAAAGAAATAACCGAACAGCTGCGCCTCCAGCGCTCTTCCCCCGTTGACCGAGACATATTTCATTTGAGAATCGGAATCCATGATACAGATCGTGATATTATATATCCTGCACACATCATTGAGCTGTTCCGCAAACTCTTCCGTACCATAAACATCGCTGTTTGCCGCCTCGCTGATCACATGATACGCATCGTAGATAACCGTTGTCTTGCTGCGGATATAATATTGTTCCAGAAAAAGGTGATTGATGGACAGGCACAAAAGAATCACTCCTGCCATCACACCTATAAAGATCAATGCAAACTGACGTTTTATCGAATGCTTCAAAGATAATCCCTCCGCCTGCAGCTTTTGTCACAAGCCTGTCTTACAACGGTCCGCGCGGTATGACCGCCTGACCTGAGACGCTTATCGTTCAGGCTTTCCGTCCTCACTTTCCTCCAGCTTATAGCCCATGCCCCAGATCGTCTTGATCAGATTGCCCTTCTCCCCCATTTTGCTGCGCAGCTTTTTCACATGCGTATCAATGGTGCGGGCATCTCCAAAGTAGTCATAATCCCACACGCTGTTCAATATCTTTTCACGCGACAGCGCGATCCCCTTATTCTCCACAAAATAAGTCAGCAGTTCAAATTCTTTATAGCTGAGATCGATTGCCTCCCCATCGATCCAGACCTGATGAGCCGTCCTGTCTATCTTTATTCCGCCGCAGCTTAAGATTTCTTCCCCATTGTACTGGTTCGTCCTGCGAAGAATGGCTTCGATACGCGCCACAAGGATCTTAGGGCTGAAAGGTTTTGCGATATATTCGTCCACACCCAGCTGGAATCCCTGCAGCTCATCCTGTTCATCAGTCCTTGCCGTCAGCATGATGATAGGGACCCTGGAATAAGCGCGGATCTCCCTGCATACCTGCCAGCCGTCCATCTTCGGCATCATCACATCCAGCACAACGAGTGCGATATCCTTATCCGCAAAGAAAAGATCCAGCGCGGCCTCGCCGTCCCCCGCCTCCACCACATCAAAATTGTTCTTCACCAAAAAATCCCGCACCAGCTTGCGCATTCTGCTCTCGTCATCCACCACCAGGATCTTTAACCGTTCCATGACAGACCCAACCTCCGTGTCATAGCGTTTCTTTGGATATAGTGTAACACGAAATTATGTTGATTTTGTGAAAATCACTCTCCAATTTCCAAAATACTTTCCTCTGTCATCAGCTCACGCTCGCGCTCACGAATGGCATTTTCCCGCTCGTTCAGGTCCTGCTCCCAGGAGGCATATCGATTGGTGATCGTCCGTTCATAGTTGATGATATTGGGATTATCACTGTTTAAAGAAATAACAAAGATCGCAATCATAGCGATCACCAGAAGTATATTTAATATGATCGATATGGTAAGCTGGGACTTTTTTGCCTCCAGCGCCTTCTCGCTCTTTGACTGCGCTTTCTCCTTTTCGTCCTTACTCTGTCCCTGATACGTCTTGTTTAAAGGAATGGCGATTACGGAAGCCGGATCGATTTCTTTCTGCTCCAGCAAAAAATCCTGCAGCCGCTTTAAATATATCATACCCACAGGTGTGGAAAAAATATTTTCTTTAACGGCTTTTTCATAAATATACAGAATATCTTCCGGTTTTGCATAGTTGACCTTGGATTCCAGATATTCAATCTTCCTCCGCTCAACTTCTGCCAGCTTTGCATCCTTTTCCGTCCGGAACAGGAATCCGCCAGTCAGGCGCTTTTCTTCTGAGTTTGCCAATCTGTTGCCTCCTTATTGGAAAAAGCGCACAGATAAGCCTAAGCTTCTCTGTGCGACAAAAATAAAAAATGCCACGCATCCACTGATCGCGATGGAGTAGACGGGAGTCGAACCCGTGTCCAAAAGCCCATTCCCTGTACTTCTACTATCATAGTCTGTTATTCCGGACGGCCTTTCATCCGCCATCTTCCCTCGCAGTCAGGAGAACAGACGCTCCAGACTGTCCGGTAGCTTCATGATACGCCCATATGCGCAAAGCTTAGCATATGTCGTTTCTCACATAGTCGATGCCCGGCTTCCAGAGTGTGAGTGCTTTGGAGCGGACAAGCTGCCTGAGGCAGCGTCACTCACAGCGAGCTGAACGAGTCAGCTTACGCTGCAAATGCTAACTGATTATTATCTTCAGCGTTTAGTTTAATGGTGCGATTAACGTGTCGCAACGGATAGCTTCTCCAGCTGCAAGACCCCTGTCGAAACCTTTACTACCCCGAAAGGTTACAAGTGATCACCTGTTAAGTATATCGGATAAACAAACACCTGTCAACAGTGTCAACAACACTGTTAATTTATATTTTTGCTAGATTTTTTGCTTAAATTCCCGCTCTGCCTCCCTGCGCTGATCCTTCCGGGCGATGCTCTGGCGCTTGTCATAGAGCTTTTTGCCACGCGCCAGCCCTACTTCCACTTTGACTTTTCCCTCTTTGAAATATACCTGAAGGGGCACCAGCGTATATCCCTTTTCTGCGATCCTGCCCGCCAGTTTATTGATTTCATGCTTGTGCATCAACAGCTTTTTTACACGCAGCGGATCCTTGTTAAAAATATTTCCCTTTTCATAGGGACTGACATGCATCCCGTAGACAAAAACCTCTCCGTTTTCTATGCGGATAAAGGACTCTTTGATACTGCACTTTCCCATACGCATAGACTTTACCTCTGTGCCGTGGAGCGCAATGCCGGCCTCATATGTCTCATCGATAAAGTAATCATGGAAAGCCTTCTTATTGTTGGCGATCACTTTCTGAGGTTCCTTTTTCGATGCCATCTTCTTCTCCTTTCCGAAACGATTGCGTTTCCTGTGTCAGTGAAAAATCAATCGTGCGGTTATATCTGTCGCAATCCTCCACACGCACTCTCACCGCCATGCCCAGCTTAAAAGTGCGTCCCGTGGCTTCCCCCACAATCTCGCACCTGCTCTCATCGTAGTAATAATAATCTCCGGGAAGTTTGGAAATATGCACCAGCCCTTCCACAGTGTTCGGCAGTTCCACATAGATCCCCCAGCTCGTAACTCCGCTTACCACACCGTCAAAACACTCGTCTATATGGCTTTCCATATATTCCACCTTTTTCAGCTTATCCGTCTCTCTCTCCGCCTCATCGGCGCGCCGCTCCGTCTCGGAAGAATGCTTTGCCACTTCCGGCAAAATCCCTTTGTAATGTGCGATTTTCCCCTCGCCCATCCGGCCTCTTAATTGATCCTTGATGATACGGTGGATCTGCAGATCAGGATAACGCCGGATCGGAGAGGTAAAATGGCAGTAATACCGGCACGCCAATCCAAAGTGTCCCGTACATTCTATGCTGTACTTTGCCTGTTTCATACTGCGCAGAGCCAGCCTGCTGATCATGGCCTCCTCCGGCGTACCCGTTACCTTTGCCAGCAACTTCTGGATTTCCTTTGGATGGATCTCCTCATCGCTTACCTTTGCGCTGCTTCTGCCGACGGACTTCATGTAATAACCAAAATTATGGATAAAAGTGGAAAGCTTTTGAATTTTCTCCGCATCCGGTACATCGTGGACCCGATATACAAAGGGCATGTCCATCCAGTAAAAATGCTGGGCTATCGTCTCATTGGCCGCCAGCATGAAATCCTCAATCATATCCGTTGCCACATTTCTCTCATAAGGTTTGATCTCTGTGGGATGCCCTTCCCCGTCCAAAAGGATCTTACATTCAGGGAAATCAAAGTCGATGGAGCCCCGCTGTTTCCGTTTTTGGCGCAGCAACGCAGACAATTCGCGCATTTTTACAAACATAGGATACAGCTGTCTGTACTGCACATATTCCCTGTCCTTTTCCACCAGCGTCTCATCCTCCAGCATCTTCTTTACCTGAGAATAGGACATGCGCCTGTTGACTCTGATGACAGACTCACAAATCTCATAATCCGTAATCTTCCCCTGCCTGTCCACCGTCATAAGGCAGCTTAAAGCCAGCCTGTCCACACCTTCATTCAAAGAACAGATGCCGTTGGATAGCGCATGGGGAAGCATAGGGATCACGCGGTCCACCAGATACACGCTGGTCCCCCGTTTCAGGGCTTCCCTGTCCAGCGCTGAATTTTCCTGGACATAGTTTGTCACATCCGCAATATGAACGCCCAAGTGATACTTCTCACCGTCAAAAGTCACACTCACCGCATCATCCAGATCTTTTGCGTCCTCCCCGTCTATGGTGACCATATCCGTCTCCCGCAGATCCCGTCTGCCCAGACAGTCCGCCTCCGCGATATCCTGCGGGACGCGCTCCGCCTGCTGCAGGACTTTTTCCGGAAATTCTACGGGCAATTCGTATCCTCTGACAATAGACAGGATATCCACGCCGGGATCATTGACATGGCCCAAAATCTCCACCACTTTTCCCTCAGGGCTTCTTCGATCCGTGCCATAGTCCGTAATCTCCACCACCACTTTATGGCCGCTTACGGCGCCTTTCGACCGCTCCTTTGGCACGAAAATATCCTGCGACAATTTTGCGTTGTCAGGAATCACAAACCCGAAATTGTTTCGGGACCGCTCAAAGGTGCCAACGACCCGGCTCATGCCTCTGGCAAGGATTCCGACCACCTGCGCCTCCTTTCGCCTGCCGGAACGCTCCGGCAGAAGAGACACACGGACCGTGTCTTTATGGAAGGCGCCCCCGGTTTTATCCTCGGGAATGAACAAATCTTCCTCCTGCCCTTCTATCTCTACAAAGCCAAAACCTTTTGCGTTTCCGATAAAAGTGCCTGTGAGAATGCTCCCGTCTGCCTTCCGGTATTTTCCCTTCTGAGTCAGCGTCAGCTTTCCCTCCGCCAAAAGTTCCCCAAGCACTGCCTTCAGCTCTTCTCTGTCCTCTTTTGCCACCTGTAAAAAGACGGCCAATTCCTTTTCTTTCATGGGGACATAAAGGGGATCGTTTACCAGATCACATATCACTTTTTTTCTTCTCTTGTTGCGATCGTCCATCATCACTCATCCATTCCGAAACGTTTCCACTGAAAATGCGCGGCAGAATATCAGATCCTGTCCCGCGATAAAAGCATCTTTGCCGCGCTTTGGCACAAATTGCCGTCTGTAGAATCAATATATGAAAGAAACACCCTTGTGACAGCCACAAGAGTGTTCTCCAAAGTACCTTACTTAAAATACGTTCAGATTCAGTATTGCCGCAATGACCATAAACAATACAGACAAAACCTTTGTCAGCTTTACCAGCAGTCCCTCCATGGAGCGTCCCTTATTTTTGCCCCAGTACGTCTCCGCCGCCCCGCTGATGGAGCCCAGCCCCGCGGACTTGCCTTCCTGCATCAATACCAACACCGTAAGCGCTATACAGATCAATATAAAAAATATCGTGATTACCGTCCTCAATGCTCCCATTTTAAACCTCCTAATATCAGGCAGATTTCACATTATCCTAAATGGCCAATCGACCGCTATCTGCCACGGATAAAATACATATTACCATATACCGGACAAAAAGGCAAGATTTTTTATCAAACAACGGGCGACACGCTTACGCGAGCCGCCCTTATGTTTACCAAAAAGAACCGCCGCTTGACAGATCATACTCTGCTTCTGCGGCGGTTTTCTCTCACCAAACGGATCTTATTCAATTATCTGCCAAACTGACAGTCGTTGTTGCCGGAATCGGTAGTCCACATCTCCAGCATGTTAATCGGATCGCTGAAATCTGCTACCCAGCCGTTGCGGGCAATATCATAGTTACCGGCTTTTCTCTCGTTTAAGAATACGTTCCAGTCAACCGTATTGATGGTCATATTGATGCCGATCTCCGCAAAATCCTGCTGAAGAGCCTCTGCGACAGCAATATTACCTGAGCCATCGTTAGTCAGAAACTCAAAGGAGATGGGCGTCTCCGCGGACAACACGCCGTTATCAAACTGGAATCCCGCATACTCTAACAGAGAGATTGCCTCATCCACGTTCTCCTGTGACCAGGAAGGATTGAAGTAACCCGTATCTTCCGCATCGGGGAACGTATAAGCGTCATCGTTTTCCTTGAACACGCCGCCGTTACCGTCAGCCATGCCGATAGGGATAAAGGAATTTGCGGGCTTCTGCCCGGTCTGTCCGATATTCTCGCATATATAATCGCGGTCTACCAGCAGCGCGAACGCTCTTCTCATAGCGTTGGCCTGTGCGGCTGTCTTGCCATCGAACAGGGGGCTCTTTACGTTAAAGCTTACATAGTAAGTACCCAGCTGATCTACAATATGGAACTCAGGATTGTCTAACAGGGACTGGATCTCATCTGTGGGAACCGAATCGATAAAGTCCAGGTTGCCCGCATTGTATGCGGCGAAGATTGCCGTATCATCCGCGCTCAGCATAAACTGCAGCGTGGCGGTCTCCACCTCGTCCGCTCTGTGATAGTAAGGGTTCTTGGTATAAGTCATGCTCTCGTCATGAGTCCATGCGGTCAGGGTGTATGCGCCGTTGGAGATAAAGCCTGCCTCCTGAGCCCATGCGCCGGGGTTGGTCTGCCAGTCTGCGGCGCTCTCCACTTCGGACTGCTTTACAGGGAAGTAGGTAGGGAATGCCAGCAGTTCATTAAAGTAAGCGCAGGGAGCGATCAGTTCGATCGTCAGCGTCTGGCCGTCTTCACTTGCCGTTACTTTCAGGGAACCGTCATCGTTTCTTGCGATAATGTCAAACATATAAGCATAGTCCGCAGCGGTTTCCTCAGCTACCGCACGGTTCCATGCGTAAACGAAATCGTTTGCGTTCAGCTCGGAACCATCGGACCATTTCAGGTCGGGAAGCAGCGTTACGGTATAGGTCATGCCGTCCTCGCTGATCTGCTCATCCGCCGCCAGATCAGGTACAACATTGCCGTCAGCGTCATAGGTATACAGACCGGAAAAGGTGTTTACCGCAAGGCAGGCGCCGTCCACAGTGCTGTTCAGAGCAGGGTCAAGCTTATCAGGCTCGCTGGCAAGATTCAGTCTCAGCGTGTCTCCCTGCGTCTTGGCGAACATGAAGAACTTGTAGCCAAAAGCATTGGAATAAATGTTGGAAACATAGTCCTTCTGCATATAAATATCATTGTAGTAATAAACAGGCAGAATCGCTCCGGTCTCCATGAGCATATCTTCCGCCTGATGCATGAGCGCTTCGCGCTGTACGAAATCAGTGGTGGTTTTGATCTCATCGATCAGGGAATCGTACTCCGCCCAGTTATGGGGATCTACCGCATCTTCCTCACTGATATTTGCATCCCCACCCGCATTATCAGCCGCGGAACTGCTCTGCGCCGCGCCGCTGTCACTGGGGGGGGCGCCCGCATCATCGCCGCATCCGGCAAGGACGCCCAATGACAATACAAGCGCCATAGAAACTGCAGTCAATTTCTTCATAATAGTTGCCTCCTTTTTTTTGTTTCCGTTTGGATCTATAATATCAAATGTCGCCATTTGGTATTACCCTATCAGTTTTCTCCGCTTTCATCCCTCGCGAAAGCATGCCACCTGATGGCCGTTTCCCCTGTCTGTCAGGGAAGGACATTCCTGCGCGCACCTCTCCTCAGCGTAACGGCAGCGGGTGCAAAAAGCGCAGCCCGCAGGCATGTTCATAGGGCTGGGGACATCGCCGGAAAGGACAATTCTCTTACTCTTTTTTGCAGTGACCGGATCAGGAATCGGCACCGCGCTCAAAAGCGACTGGGTGTAGGGATGCATGGGATTTTCATATACCTCATCCGCATCGCCGATCTCCACCACCCTGCCCAGATACATGACCGCGATCCTGTTGGAGATATGTCTCACCACCAGCAGGTCGTGGGCGATAAACAGATACGCCACTCCCAATTTCTGCTGCAGGTCCTCAAACATATTGATGACCTGCGCCTGTATGGATACATCCAGCGCACTCACCGCCTCATCACAGACGATGAATTTGGGATCCACCGCCAGCGCTCTGGCAATACCGATACGCTGTCTCTGCCCGCCGGAAAACTCGTGGGCATAACGGGTAGCATGCTCCGCATTCAGGCCAACCAGTTCCATCAGGCTTAAGATCTTCTCTCTGCGCTCCTGTTTGCTGTTGTAAAGCCTGTGCACATCCAGCGGTTCTCCGATGATATCCTCCACTGTCATGCGGGGATTTAGGGATGAATACGGATCCTGAAAAACCATCTGCATATGCTTGCGGTATTCCTGAATATTCGCGGCCGTGATTTCTTCGCCGTTATATTTTACAAAACCTCCCGTAGGCTCGTACAATCTAAGGATGGAGCGTCCCACGGTTGTCTTGCCGCAGCCCGACTCCCCCACCAGTCCTAACGTCTCGCCGGCCTTGATAGAAAACGAAACGCCGTCTACCGCCTTCAGCGGCGTAGTCTTGAAAAATCCGGTCTTAACGGGAAAATACTGTTTTAAATCTTCCACTTCGATCAAGTATTCACTGCTCATTCAAGCCTACCTCCGCCTCATTCATTTGTCTCTTATAGGTCAGCCAGCAGGAAGCGTAATGTCCGTCCGGCATCTGAACCTGAGGAGGCACCTCTGTCAGACAGATCTTCATCGCCTCATCGCACCGCGCACAGAACGCGCAGCCTTTCGGCAGATTCAAAAGATTGATGGGCGTGCCGGCGATAGGCACCAGCCGCTCCTTGCTCCCGTCCGCCTTGGGGATGGAACGGAGCAATCCCTTGGTATATTCATGCCCCGAACGATAAAAAATATCTTCCGCAGTACCGCGCTCACAGACGCGTCCGCCATACATGACGATGATCTCATCACACATGCTGGCGATAACGCCCAGATCGTGAGTCACCATAATGATGGCCATACCCATCTTCTTTTGCAATTCCTGCATTAATTCAAGGATCTGTGCCTGAATGGTCACATCCAGCGCCGTAGTAGGCTCGTCCGCAATCAGAATATCCGGCTCGCAGGCAAGCGCCATGGCGATCATCACGCGCTGCCGCATACCGCCCGACAATTCGTGAGGATACTGCTTCATCCGCTTGCGGGGCTCGTTTACGCCCACCAGCTCCAACATCTCCACGGCCCGTTCCCACGCCTGCTTTTTATCCTTGTCCGTATGCAGCAGGATAGCTTCCATCAATTGGTTTCCGATGGTAAACACGGGATTTAAACTGGTCATGGGATCCTGAAAAATAATACTGCAGCATTTGCCGCGAAATCCCCGCATCTGCTTCTTGTCAAACTTCGTGATATCCTGTCCCTTATACAGCACCTGCCCGGACACGATCTTTCCCGTATTGGCAAGGATCTGCATAATGGAATAAGCGGTGACGGACTTGCCGGAGCCGGATTCCCCCACAATGCCGAGGATTTTTCCCGGCGCCAGATTAAAGGTGACGCCGTTTACGGCTTTCACTTCGCCGGAGTCCGTGTAAAACGATGTATGAAGATCTTTCACCTGTAAAATGTATTCTTCGCTCATTTCGCCCCTCTCCTCTCTTCCTGCCTACTTTTTCAGTTTGGGATCAAAAGCGTCCCTGAGGCCGTCCCCCAAAAGATTAAAGGAAAGTACGATGAGAATAATCACCACCGCAGGGAAAAGCAGTTTATACGGATAACTTACCATTCCCCCTCTCGCCGAGTTTGCCAGACTTCCCAAAGACGGCATGGGCGCGGATACGCCTAAGCCCAGAAAGCTTAAATAACTCTCGGTAAAGATAGCGGAAGGCACCTGCAGCGCGGTGGAGATAAAAATAACGCTGATGCAGTTCGGAATGATATGTTTTCTGATAATCCTGCCGCTCTTTGCGCCGGTGGCTTTCGCCGCCAGCACATAATCGTTGCTCTTGATCGTCAGGATCTGCCCTCTCACCAGACGGGCCATTCCCACCCAGTAAAGGAGAGCGTAAACGATAAACAATGCGATAATGTTAGGGCCGAGCTTCGCCAGCGAGGTACCCTCGATCTTAGCTCCCAGCGTAGCCTGAAGGACAACGGACAACAGAATCACCATCAAAAGATCCGGCAGGGAATAAATGATATCCACGATACGCATCATAATCAGATCCACTTTCCCGCCGAAATATCCCGACACGCTGCCGTACAACAATCCGATAATCAACACCATGACGCTGGCCACCAGGCCTACTGCAAGGGAAACCCTGGTGCCGTATACCACACGCATAAAATAATCCCTGCACTGTTCGTCCGTACCCATGATGTGGGGGAACACTTCCCCTCCCTGCGCTATGTATTCCTGCTCCATCTCGGAGTACTCAAAGGGCTTTAAATTTTTGGCGCCCTTATCGCGCACGCCGTTTACCGTATTGATCTGGGAATAACTGTAAGGCACGATCATAGGCGCGAAAACGATAACCAGAATGATCAGGAGCAAAAAGATGATGCTTCCCACTGCCAGCGGATTCTTCATCAGACGCCGCATGCCGTCCTTGAAAAAGGTGGTGGATTCGCTCATCACGTCCTGCTGGCGCTTCTCTTCTTCCGTAGCTTTCTCAAATTTGGATAAATCTATCTGCGAACTTAACAGATTCTTTTTAGGCATATTCCGTTCCACTTTTGTTCCTCCTTTAATCCAGCTTGATTCTGGGATCCACCACTTTGTAGACCAGATCGGTAATCAGATTCATGGCTACCATGATGATCGCAAGAAAGATCGTGGTCCCCATGATCATCGTGTAATCTCTGTTTGTAATGCTGGATACGAATTTATCCCCCAGTCCGCCGATGGTAAAAATATGCTCGATCACAAGACTTCCCGTCAGAGTGTATGCGGTCATAGGCCCCACATAAGTAATCACGGGAATCACCGCGTTGCGCAGCGCGTGCTTGAAAATGACTTTTGCGCCGGAAACGCCCTTCGCGTTGGCAGTTCTCACATAATCCTGCCCCAGCGCATCCAGCATACTGGTCTTAGTCAGCCTTGTTATGTATGCCATAGGGTACATGGCCAGCGCCAGCACAGGCAGCACATAATGGGGATCATCAGGGCTCCACACAGGCACCCATCCCAGCCTGATACAGAACACATAAAGTAATATCGTGGCGAAAACAAAGCTTGGCGCCGCCGTGGCCAGCGTGGTCAGGAAGATAATGATACGGTCGATGACACTGTTTCGCTTCAGCGCCGCGATGCTGCCCAGCACCAGCCCCACCGCCGTGGCGAGAACCACCGCGGAACCTCCCAGCTTGGCTGATATGGGGAAGGACTCTCCTATTACCGTTGAAATGCTCCTGCCCGTCTTTAAGGACACGCCCAGATCTCCGTGCAGGAAATTGTTCAGGTAAATCACAAACTGCTGCGGAACGGGCTTGTCCAGATTGTATCTTGCCTCCAGCACCGCTTTCACCTCCGCGCTGGGAGCCTTCTCCGAATTAAAAGGGCCTCCGGGGATAATGTTCATTCCAAAAAAAGTGACTGCCGCAACGATAAATACGGTTAAAATGGCGAGCAGGACCCGCTTGATCACATAACGATACATCTTCTCTCTCCTTAGGAAAATATCTTTTGATAAAAAATAGGCTTCGCCTATTCAACTCCCCTGCCCCTCAATCTTGAGGGGTGGGGGTTTTCTTTTGGTTACTTTT
>CANREV010000062.1 GCA_947629645.1 uncultured Acetatifactor sp.
TCCCTTGAAAAATCAAGGTTTACAGGCTTATGAAGGGATATAATAACTATGATAAAAATACTTTTCATCTGCCACGGTAACGACAAAACACTCACAATATCAGAAACAGCGCTGCATGGAGGTTCTTATGACGCAGAAGAAGCTTTCACATAAACATAGCATATTTTCCATTTTCTTGAAACGAAAATGTCTCATTAAATTGGTCCACACAAAAAAGTAAACCCGATAAATCTCTATATTGACGATAATGCTATATTGTCGTGTTATATTATTATATCATCTATGGCATTGGCTGCACACTTTTATCTTACTTGCAAAGGAGAGAAAACATATGAAGAAAAAAATAATTAGTTTATTAACTACGTCCATAATCTTAACAATGGTTCTTGGAAGTTCTGCACTCGCCGTAACGCATCCTTATAGTAGTAAAGATCACTCCTTTTCATCCTCTTGGCAAGCTGCTGACAGCGGCACAGATTGGGTTATAGAGTATGGCTTTGACAAATTTTTAATCGATGAAGATTATGCACATACCCTGCATAACTCTTTACACCATACTGCAACGGTGACTAATGCAAATGGTAGTTATAGCGATGATGCCGGGGCTGGCAATTGGGCTAAAGTCGATATAACACATAGCGGCGCAACCGTATCATACAGTATCCAATACTAAATATATGATACAATTTAGGCTTGCTGCCAAATATACATAGGTGATATAATTTTGACATAACATATAGGCTGTAATGATAGATATTTACGGCCTATATGTTACAAATGAGAAATAAGAGATAATTTCACTTTTTTAATGGAGATTTACATGAAAAAAGTAAAGTTCCTGTTAGCTGGGATAATAATAGCCATCGGTTTTACCCTGATTGGGGAATCTTTTCATTTCTATTTGAATAATGTGGCGGATGGATTCTCATATACAACGCTATATCTGCAGATCGATACTACCGAAGAAGAAATGAAAAAAGACATTTTAGACTGCGCCCAAAAACATAACGTTGATTTTTTTGTTTTGCAGAGAGATGTAAAAAGCACTTTTGAAACAGAATTTTCCATCTATCAGAACGCTGAAAGCACACAGCAATATCTTGCCCGCCAGTATCGTGTATACGAAGGGGATTATAAGAGCATTTTTTCCGGCATTTTGAAAGTCCGTTTTTATGACTACGAAACCATATCAGACTCTCTATTGGCGGAAAACCATACCTATTATATGATTGGCGGAAAAGACGATATCCACGATTTTAAAATGGATCTGATAGATAAATATGCCGGTAAATTTCCGATCTACAGTGAGAGAAGTAATTCATCACGCAACCTTGTGATAACCGTGTGGACTATCATAGGGCTTTTACTGCTTCTTCTCACCGGTTACGATATCTTACTGCAGCAAAAAGAAGTCTGCATACGGGCCGCCTATGGAGAACCTGTTTCTTCCATGATCCTGAAAAATATTCTGACAGACTTTATCTGCTACACGGGAATTTTCTTTTTGTGTTACTTCTTTTTACAACAATTTACCATAGTCGCTTTCTACAAAGAAATTTCTTTTTGCTGTTTCGGGATTTTTTTGCTTCTGAACTCCATACAATATTTAAAATGGCTATTTATAAATATCAAAGATGCGTTGACACAGAAAACGCTTCCCACCAACATTTTATATGTTACTTATTTTATAAAAAGCGTCACTGTCATACTGACAATTTTGGTCGTTGCCACCAATATGGCGGTCATTTCAGAATCGCTGGAATACAGAACGCAAAAGGGTTTTTTTGAAGCACATAAAGATTACTTTTATACCAATTTAGAATACAGGGAACTGACTAACGATGACGGGACGCCTGTGGAGTATTCTCAGGTTATGGAAGAAAGCGCACGATTGAGGGATACATTTTACCAAAAATATTATGATGAATTTAATCCTATTATTTTAGTCTATTTAAATCAAAATCAAGGTCGCGATATGATCCTTGCAAACAGAAACGCGGTAGATTATCTGCTTGACCTCTTTCCTGAACTCCAAAGTATTGTCAATCAGGAGGGATATTATTACCTGGTTCCCGAAGATGTCGATGACTTAAATGCCCTGTGTGATAGCGTTGATTTATGGATGGAGTTTTATGAAGACAAAAACCTTTTCAAAAACCGGAAGATTATTTCTTACTCCGGCAGCCGAAAGATCCTGAATATCAATGAATTTGTGACAAACGGAAGTCAATACTGCACAAACCCTGTTATTATCCTGAACAATACACGGCCATATTACGATCCTGCCGCCGTCCGGGCAAATACATTTAAAACTACTTACGAACACGATATTATGTATCAAATAGACCCTTTGCTCTTCCAACAGTTTGTGGAAGAATACGGCTTGGAAAATCAACTGCATGTTATGACAAACGTGTATGAAAAATATGAATATAATTGGCGCATATTAAAAAGGCTTCTATACATTAACCTTGTATTCAGCCTGCTGATGCTTATTCTGGAGTCCGTTATCATTAAAACGATCATAGACCTGGAATTTAAGATTAACGCAATGAGCCTGTCCTTAAAAAAAGTATTGGGTTACAGTTACTGGCAGCGATATAAACAGCTATTTCTGCTATCTACGATAGGATGCGCTCTGTGCGTTGCTGCCGGATGCATTATAGGGCTGTTGACCGGTCAGGGTTCCACGCTTTGCATTATTGCAGGCGGAGCAATCATTTATCTTATCGATATGGCAGTGATGCGGTCTGCAATCGCAAAAAACGAAAAGGCAAACATTTCAAATATATTAAAAGGTGAGTATGTATGATTGAATTGAGAAATATCGGCAAAAAATTTGGAGACAGGGAACTGTTTCATGATTTTAACGAGGTCATCAAGGATAACGAATTTGTGATCTTCTCCGGTAAAAGCGGCTCTGGCAAAACTACCCTTTTAAACATGATTGGGGGAATCGAACCTGCGGACAGCGGAAAAATCTTAGTCGATGGTATGGATATAGCCGAAAAGAAGAATTTGCTGCCTTACTTTAGATATACCGTGGGATTTTTATTTCAAAATTTCGCTTTAGTGGACAATAAAACCGTAAGAGAGAATCTGAACCTGATTCGCAAAGAAAGCCGCACCGGCATCTCCGTGGAAGAAGCGTTGGCAAGCGTTGGACTGGAAGATAAAATAAATCATAAGGTTTACACCTTATCCGGCGGAGAACAACAGCGCGTGGCTCTTGCCCGACTGATGTTCAAAAAGTGCTCTGTCATTTTGGCGGACGAACCCACTGGTTCTTTAGACAGAGACAATACCGATATCGTCATGAATATCTTAAAGGAAAACCACCGACAGGGAAAAACAATCATTGTCGTCACACATGATGAATATGTGAAACAAAAAGGGGAAAGGATCGTTACATTATGAGCAAAGGGAAAAAAATATTGCTGACCTTAGCCGTACCGGCCGCACTCTTTCTGGCGTATAATTTATTTTGGGCCGCAAGCGTCTGGTATACATACAAGGATTATTGGACGGCCGTGCCGAAACAGCATGGACGACATTACGCATTTGATGAACAAAACCAAGTCACTTACAATGTAAAAACGCCCAATTATCTCAGCTTTACCGGCAATTTGGGCATAACCGATGGCAATAAGGCAGTTTTGCTGATCTGGCCTTCCCTGTATAACCGCAGTTTTACCTATGGAATAAGCATCCAGGATGAGACCGGCGCTTACGAAATTTACATAAACGAAGATCTGGAAGCCGTCACGGGATACGAGGAGGAACAAGAAGTCATTCAACGAAACCATGCCGAAATTGAAAGGCTTGTTCAACTGGCGCAAGAAAAATTTTTTTAACCTGAATTGTATCTCTATACAAAACTCAAGTACAATTCTCTCTATGCGCATATACGAAAATCCACGATCAGCAGGGAGGTCATATGATTCAAAAGAAGTCCTTATATAAATGCAATATATTTTCCGCCGCCGTCTGCGCGGCCGCACTAAGTTTCCTCACCTGCTTTACTTCGTTCGCCGCCGATGCGGAAGCGCTGCTGGAAGCCAACCGCGCCATGCCTATCCAGTCCAATCAGGTGGAGAACTGGCCCACAGGTCCGGTAGTGGGCGCGGAGGCTGCCGTTTTAATGGAGGCGGATACCGGCGCGATCCTTTACGAAAAAAATATCCATATGAAAGAATATCCCGCCAGCACTACAAAGCTTCTGACGACCCTGATCGCCTCCGAGCAATGCGATATGGACGAGATCGTCACTTTTTCCCATGACGCGGTGTTCGACACGCCCAGGGACAGCAGCCATATCGCGATGGATGTGGGACAGGAACTGACCATGGAACAGTGCCTCAACGCGATCCTGATCCGATCCGCCAACGAGGTCTCTTTCGCCGTGGCGGAGCATATCACAGGTACCAGCGACTGGTCGGTTTTCGCCGATATGATGAACCGGCGCGCAAAGGAACTGGGCTGCCTGGATTCCCACTTTGCCAATCCAAACGGACTGCCCGATGAAAACCATTATACTACCGCTTACGATATGGCTATGATCGGACGGGCTTTTTTTGCCAACGAAATGCTTTGTAAAATCACTCTCACCAGACGCATGGAGTTCCCCGCCACCGAGAAACTGCCCAATGGAAAACTGGAAGTCAATCTGATGCAGATCATTCCCGGCGGCAAATACGAGTACGAATATCTGGTCGGGTGTAAGACCGGCTATACCAATGACGCCAGAAGCTGCCTGGTCTCCTGTGCGGAAAAGGACGGCATGAAACTGATCTGTGTCGTAATGAAGGACGAGTCGCCTTATCAATACGAAGATACCATCGCTCTTTTCAACTATGGGTTCAACAATTTTGACAAAGTGAACGTAGCCCAGACGGAGACAAAATATAACATTGACAACGCCGGGCTTTTTTACAGCGGGAACGACATTTTTGGCAATTCCCAGCCTATCCTGTCCTTAAATAAAAATGATTATGTTGTCCTTCCCAAAACCGCTGCTTTTGAAGATTTGGATTCAACGATATCCTATGAAACACAGAATGAAAATCAGGCTGCTGTAATCACCTACACTTATCACGATGTATATATCGGTTCCGTCTCGTTAAACTTTGTGAATCATCAGGATGATAATGCCGGTCTTTTTGACGCACAAAAAGAACCGGAAGGAACGTCCGCAACAGAAGATTCTTCTGTCATTTTTATCAATGTGAGGTTGGTGATCGGAATCCTGATCGCCGCGGCAGTCATTGGCGTAGTGGCGTTTCTGGCTAAACTTTTGCTGAAAAACTATGAATTTGTCGGACACAGAAGGCGAATCTGGCGAAAAGAAAACCGGCACAGACGCAGAAAGACGAAACGTTCCTGGTAACAGTTTCGCCTGAGGCTAAGCTGTCACCAGGCTTATAAAGACGCAGCTATGTGATGGTTCCTTCTCAGTTCCAGGGAATGGGTGTAGCGCTCCAAAAGAGAAACAGCTTCCTGGTCCGTAATCAGTTTTGTTGTTTTCACCACATAGGTACCGCCATCATCCGTATGACGGATGCGGATTTTCCCTTCCAGGTATCCGTGCTTTTTGCAGAAGGCAAGGCAATAATAATGTCTGCCATTGGAAGTAAACCATTGCAGTTTTTTCCGCAGGTTTCTATGGCATTGGTAGCATTTGCTGGAACGGACTTCCCAGTCCGCCATTGCTTCCTGTTTGCAGCGAAATTCTCTGGAAATATATTTCATATAAGTGTCAAACTGCACTCTGATCTCCTGCTCTCTGGTAGCGGGAGGGTGAAAAACGTCAAAAGAGAGCTTTTTAAGCGTTTCCGGATATTCCCTGCCGATTTTCGCAAGAATCTCAGCCGTGTAATAAGCATCACTGAACGCTCTGTGGAAAGGGATATCTTTTTCCAGCCCCAGAATGTCCACGGCATGCTCCAGGGATCTCCTGGATTTGCCGTCCTCATAGGCAATGCTGAACAATTTCTGCACATCCAGAAAAGCAATGGGGCGTTCTGACAATGGTGTCATATCATAGAATTTCATATTCCTCTGGAGTTCCCGCAGATCCTGATCGCCCCAGGTACAGAAAATGTAATCTTTCCCGCACCATTGGATAAAATTCCCCATCACTTCCGTAAAAGGCTTCCCGTGCTCCAATTCCTGCATCTGCAGATGGAGCAGCTTTCCGGTGACCAGGTGCATCTCCGTATAGACCTGCGGTTTTACCAGCTGGCTGAATTCCCCTTCCATGACATAACTGTCATTTAAAGAGATCGCTCCGATTTCAATGATCTCAAACGGCATTTTGGCGACTTCTTTTTCCAAACCGGTATTGCTTTGATTCCACTCTAAATCCAGCACAATATACTTCATCTGGTCTCACCTCATATCGCTCTTTGCATTCTCAGCTGAGGGAATCTCTGTTTTCCTGTTTCTCCCGATTAATAAAACGGCTCTCGATCCAGGTGTGCACTAAAGGGATCCATGTGGTACACTCCTCCTGAATAGCGCTGCCTCCGGGATTCTGTGTCAGCCGGCTGGCCAGTCCCAGACCGTGGCCGCCGACAGGATACATATGAAACTCCGTATTCACTCCGGCCTTTCGCAGCGCCGAAACAAACATCAGGGAATTTTCCACCGGCACCGAACCGTCCGTATAAGTATGCCAGATAAACGTGGGCGGCACCTGCTCCGTCACCTGATTTTCCAGAGACATCTTTGCAAGCCATTCCGGATCCTGCGCCCTGTCCTGCAGCAGATTGTCCACAGAGCCCCTGTGGGCGAACTCTCCTGTTGTGATTACCGGATAACATAAGATCAGCCCATCAGGCCGGAAACACTCGTTTTCCTTTTTCAGTGTATCCGCCAGAAATTTTTCCTGCCAGAATACGCCTAACGAAGCCGCCAGATGGCCACCGGCGGAACAGCCCAGCACAATGATATCGTCCACGTGCCATTCTTTTTTATGTTCCCTGATGAACGCCATACTGTACGCCAGTTCCAAAAGGGAAACAGGATAACCCGCGGGCGCGCAGGAATATCTTAACACCGCGGCATGATACCCCATGGCAAGGAACTGCATGGCGAACGCTTCCGCTTCCCGGTTGGAAGTATAGGCGTAAGCGCCGCCCGGGCAGACCAGCACCAGAGGTCTGGACGCGATATCAATCTCCTGATAAGTATCTTGTATATAAGTTACTAATTTTGTGTCCGGAAGGGAACCTTCCATTTGGACGGGAAATGTTTCATGAATCATAGCTTCCTCCATTCCATGCGGTTATTCTGTAACAGTCCGGCCTTGGAATATCAAACCGCCTGACATCCAAAGACATTGGTAAAACCGCGCTGTCAAATGATATTTAATAAGCCCTTCCCCAGTATACCATTTTCTTCGCAGGTTTGCCACAGCAGACGCAGGTGTCTGCGATATGCTCCTGTTCAAAAGGCATACAGCGGCTGGTAACGCCGAGCTTCTCCTTGATCTTATCCTCGCATTCCTGCTCCCCGCACCACATCGCTTTGACAAACCCTGCCTTTTCGGTAAAGATCTTTTCAAACTCTGCCATATCCGATGCGGTATATGTGTGCTCGTCTCTGTGCCGTCTGGCCCGCTCCAGCATCTCTTTCTGGATCGTCTCTAACAGTTCTCCCGCCTTTGCTTCCAGTTCCTCCAGTCCCACTTCCATTTTTTCCCTTGTATCGCGGCGGCAGATGACGCATCTTCCCGCTTCCAGATCTTTGGGCCCGATCTCCACACGGATCGGATATCCCCGCATTTCCGCCTCCGCGAACTTAAATCCGGGAGACTTATCCGTGTCGTCCACTTTGACGCGGAAAGATCTGCCGAGCGTATCCCGCAGCTCGTAAGCTTTCTCTAAAACGCCTTCTTTCTTCTGCTGAATGGGAACGATACAGATTTGTACCGGAGCCACTCTGGGCGGCAGCACCAGACCTTCATTGTCTCCGTGCACCATGATAATGGCGCCGATCAGACGGGTTGTCATACCCCAGGAAGTCTGATGCACATATTTTAAAGTATTATCCTTATCCGCGAACTGGATGCCGAAAGCTTTCGCGAATCCATCGCCAAAATTATGGCTGGTTCCGGACTGGAGCGCTTTGCCATCGTGCATTAACGCTTCAATGGTATAAGTCGCAACCGCGCCCGCAAACTTTTCCTTCTCTGTCTTCTGTCCCTTGATGACGGGGATCGCCAGCACTTCCTCGCAGAAATCCGCGTAAACATTCAACATCTGGATCGTTCTTTCATTGGCCTCTTGTGCGGTGGCGTGAGCCGTATGGCCTTCCTGCCACAGAAATTCCCTGGAACGGAGAAACGGCCTGGTCTCCTTTTCCCAGCGGACCACGGAACACCACTGATTATATACTTTCGGCAGATCCCTGTAGGAATGCACATCGTTCTTATAAAAATCGCAAAACAGCGTCTCGGAAGTCGGACGCACACAAAGTCTTTCCTGTAAAGGCTGCAGCCCGCCGTGCGTCACCCACGCCACCTCGGGGGCAAAACCTTCCACATGATCCTTCTCTTTCTGCAAAAGCGATTCAGGGATAAACATAGGCAGATAGACGTTTTCCACCCCGGTCTCCTTAAATCTCGCGTCCAGCTGCTTCTGGATCAGCTCCCAGATCGCGTAACCCGCCGGTTTGATCACCATACAGCCCTTTACGGAAGTATAATCGATCAGCTCCGCTTTCTTTACTACATCTGTGTACCATTGCGCGAAATCCACTTCCATGGAAGTGATCGCTTCCACCATTTTTTTCTCCGCCATTTTTCCTCCATTTCCGCGCTGCTCTCCGCGCATAACAACTTTCATACAGCCCATACGCATTTGTGCTTCATACCATAATCCTGTGAAGCAAAAACGCCAGACCTCCGCTCCCCGCAAAGGGACCGGAAATCCGGCGGTACCACCCTGATTGATGCTGTTCGCACCCGTCTCTTTAACCGTTAACGCCGATCTACGCTGCATTTACTCTGTCCGCCGCCAGCCATTGCCGCGATCTGTCATATGGCAGGAGCGCCGGACAAATAAATCCTTGTTCGCAAAGATATGACGCTCATGTCAGATTCATGCAGAACTCCAAGGCGGGTTCCATACTTTCCACATGAGAGCTTTCACCGTACGCTCCCTCTCTGCATTGCTTTCGGTATGTACTATTCCTCTTCACAGTCGTTCTATATGTATGTGATTTTAGTGCAGGAACACTCGTCTTGTCAAGTCATTTCTTAACGGTTTCGATTGCGGCTTAATTTCAGGTTTTAAATCGACAAAGCCCAAGGCTTTTGGCGCTCTGTTTATCCTATCTCTTGCGCTAAAAGCCATATCCTTATCTGACCCTTTACCATCAAAATCATCTCCTTCAGCCAGTTTCTTTATAAACTCGGCTTGTGTAGACGCATTCCATTCTTTTCCTTCAAAAAAATCATGCAGCACCTGAATTTCAGGAATCATTTTTAATGGCGTTCTTGGAGATGTTGTAAAAAATAACGTTTTACTTTTTAAAAATGCCATACTTCCATCTTCCTCTAAAAGTTTTTTACAATAATATGCTTCGCATCTGCCTTAAATCTATTTCTTATATTGACAGCGTAAGACTTGTCATATTGCTCCACAATATATTTTCCATATAACTCTTCAGTCAAAGGAGTTTTTCCTATTACTAACAGTGCCTTACAAGGTAAATTAAAAAAATCATTTGCCAGTCTTCTATGTTCATCTTCTCCGAATCCGTCTCTGTATGTTTCATTTCCATAATCACTAAATACACAATCATAGGGAGGATCTAAAAATATAAAATCGTCAGTTTTTGCCATATCAAATATTTTTGAATAATCTTTATTAAATATCTGCGTCCTCTTTAATAATTCATAATGCTTATCGGTAATTAATTTCGTGTTAAAGTTTTTATATCTGCCAAAAGGTACATTATAATCACCTCTCGCATTATACCTAATCATCCCCGAATATGCTGTTTTATTAATAAAGAAATATACAACGGCATCCAAATATTCACTTTTAACCTTATGATTAAACATATCTCTCAAATGGTAGTATAACGCTTCATTTTTATTTTCGACTCTCGCATCCGGATTTTTCTGTTTTAATTCTTCATACTCCTTTTGATTGTTTTCATATATTATCCGGAGTTGATCTAACTGCTTTCTCGCAGTAGGATATTCATCTTTCATTTGCTGATAAAAAGAATATAACTTTTCGTTAACATCATTAATGATTGCGTTTTGCGGCTCCAAATAAAAATACAAAGCCCCTCCGCCCAAAAAAGGTTCAATATATCTATTGTAATCAGATGGCATATTATTTATAAAATGTGATATTTCTTTTGACTTACCGCCACGATATTTAATCATCGGATTCATAGTGATTTCCTCCCATCTCAACCATAATAAATTATACAACACTTTTCTTCTATTTACTATCGTTTTTAGGCTATATACGGCACGGGAAATAACAGTTCAGCCATACGGTGCCGCGGAGCCTGCATCGTGTCTCTATGTGATGCCGCGATTTTTTAAGTAATGCAACATCTCCGTTGACTTACACATAGGGTAATAGTATAATTAAATTACCTAACAGGTAATCAAATTATAAGGAGGGAGGATTTGAAAGTAGTTTATGCAACTGATAAAGTTAAAAATTTATGCGAAGACTTAAAGATGGCAAATAAATTTTTTGATGGAAATACAATGTTGGCAAATAGTCTTATGGCTTGAATAAATGCGTTGAAGCAAGCTGATACTATCAAAGATATTATAGTACAACCCGCTTTTCATTTTCATAAATTGAAAAATAAGAATGGCAGAGATTTGGAAGGATATTTTGCAATTGATGTAAAATCAAGACGCGAGCCATGGAGAATTATTTTAGAGCCGTTGGATGAAAATGAGCAGCCGTATCATCCTTGTAAAATTGATGAAATAGCGGAAAATATCAGGATAGCGGAAATTACGGAGGTGAGCAAACATTATGAGTAACTATATTGAGTATAACAATAAGATTGCATTTCACCCAGGTTATTATATAAAAGAAATTGTTGAGGAAAGTGGATTGACTCAAGAGGATTTTGCAAAAAGGCTTGATACTACGCCTAAAAACTTAAGTCTTTTAATTCGGGGCGAGCAGAGCTTATCAATTGATATTGCAATAAAATTATCACGGATGATTGGAACCAGCGTGAATTATTGGCTTAATCTTCAAAATGCGTATGATGCATTGATTGCAGAATTCAGGTCAGAAGAAGAACTTGCGGAAGAAAGAAAAATTTTTGAATATTTTGATTACAGGTTTTTTAGAGAACATTATGGATTGCCGGATTTATCAAGACAGAAGGATGAACAAATTAAAGCATTAAGAACATTTCTTAATG
Organism: uncultured Acetatifactor sp.; assembly: GCA_947629645.1. GTDB lineage: Bacteria > Bacillota > Clostridia > Lachnospirales > Lachnospiraceae > Acetatifactor. The sequence goes on from CANREV010000062.1 coordinate 11,419, forward strand.
TGGCAACACTTACTGTATTGACTAAAAGAGATATGGCTGTCAGCTTTAGAAATTCGACAGGGGATTTAACGGAAGCAAATACTGTTAAAGCAAATGCAATGGTTCAAATCGCAACTAATAAGGCGCTCAAATTAAAGGCGCCCAGATTTAATAAAAAAAAGTTTGAAGGAACTGTAAAATATGCTTTGACACTTACCAGAAATCATGAAGAATTTTATCCATTGATCAGAAAAGCTTTTTGGGAAACCGGTGTAATTTTTGTCATACTGCCAAACATTACAGGTTCAAAAACTAACGGTGCAACAAAAAAGATTGGTGAGAATATTATGCTAATGGTAAGTGATCGAAGGTTGAATGCTGACTCATTTTGGTTTACTTTATTCCATGAAATAGGGCATATTATAAATGGCGACTATGGGATATCGTTTGAAAAGGAAACCGGAGAGCAGGAAGAAGCTGCAAATAAGTTTGCACAAGATAGTTTGATACCAAATGACCAGTACCAAAAGTTTGTTGAGTGCGCAAAATTTGATTTACAATCAATTAAAGATTTTGCAAATAAAATAAATCGTGATCCTGGTATTGTCTTAGGAAGATTGCAAAATGATAAAATAGTTGATTTTAATGATTGGACGCTGAATCCTCTAAGGCACAAATATAAAGTAAAGATTGTGATATGAATCAGATGGTAAGAACACTTCGGTTTTGGGGCGTTTTTTAGCTACATAGGATAGGACTCTGTGGGAATATCATTTAATGTATTAAATGAACCAATTTGACGACCTTTGGGACACCCTCCTTTTTTTGTCAATCTCCAAATCTCTTCTTTACGATACCACACAGGTATTCCGCCGTCCCTTAACGCGCAGCATACCGCTGTTTATCGTGGATCCCAGATTAGTATCGCTGAGTCTGTATTTGGCGTATCGCAGAGAAAAGCGTCCCGCGCCTTGTCCATATCGTGGATCATCTTTTTCGCAGGTGTTCAATTCTGATGATTGCAATTGATTCCATACCCATCACTCCCATCAGAGAGATTGTCAAGTGTGTTTGTAAAACTTTTTCAAATTCACGGGATCCGTTTTGGATAGATAGTGTTCTGTGTTCCAAAATGCGCAGTTCACTATTTGGCTGTTCGAGTGTTTTTCCTGATCATGCTGACATAAAATGCAGCCATAATAACAGCGGCGATATTCTCAATGATCGGCTGGGAAGCAATAACACCGGAAGCACCGAAAATGCGTACCATCACGAACATCAATCCCATCAGGCAAAGTCTGTTAATGGCAATGTTCGCCATAGAAATCTGCCATATGCCCATTGCCTGAAAGATGGAGTTCAACAGTTCCAATACGCCCAAAGCGATAATACCGAACATCCAGATCTGCAGGAAAGAAACTGCAGTGGACATTGCCTCCTCAACAGGCAGGAACAGTCTGACCAAAATCTCCGGGATAGCGAGGGACAGCAGCAGACATACAGTTGTGTATCCACACATAATTATGAAAGAACCATTTACAATGGATTTAGAACGCTAGATATTTTGCGCATTGTAATTGTAAGCAACCAGAGGACGCACGCCTTGACCAATACCCACACAAATCTGTGTAAAAGCGTTGCCGATTTTTTGGACAACACCCTAAGAGGCAAGTTCAAGCTGGCCACCATAGGAACCCAAAAGACCATTGCGGATAAAATCACAACCATTCAATAGGAGCATGTTTAAGCCAGCCGGAAAACCTGTCATAATCGTTCTGACTGCAATTCCGTCTCGGACAGCATACCTTGACAGAAAGCGGACAAGCAATGCTGCCCATTTTTTATGAAGCAATCAAATGGGAAGAAAAGTATTTTACCACGATTATGACAGGATAGCGCTTGGGGCAGATGTGCTTCTCCCTCCTGCTTACGGATATGCGCCTGTGCAAGCACTTTTATCGCAAGCCGGAAAGGGAACGAATTTTGCAGCCCGCAATGTAAGAACCAGTTTAACGTCTGCAAATCGAGGGAGAAGAAAAAAGGAGACAAAAGAAATGATTGAGAACAGAAATGTAAATATCATAACCGATGCCAACGGCAAGAAGCTGGTGCTGATCAATGACGTCCGCTTCAAAGGGAAAGCACGGGATGACTGGAACATTGTAGAAGAATACCTGAAAGAGCATATCGGAAAATTTTATGAGATTGAGGAAACCTCTGACAAAATATACATTTCGTCAGATTTTCCCGATGAATATGCC
>CANREV010000063.1 GCA_947629645.1 uncultured Acetatifactor sp.
TTTATTGCAGATTTCCCTTAAAACCAAGGTTTTTATAAAGATTTAACAATAAAAAACAGGTAGTTTTTGACACTACCTCATCAGAAACGGAGGATATGAATATGACAAATCTAAGTATGTTTTCACTGGAAGGTAAGACAGCCCTTGTAACCGGCGCCAACACAGGACTGGGACAAGGTATCTGTGTGGCCTACGCACAGGCGGGCGCCAACGTGATCGGCGTAGCCAGAAGAAGCTGTCAGGAAACTGCAGATAAAATCGCTGTCTTCGGTGGGAAGTTTAAAGAGATCATCGCAGATCTGTCGGACACTTCCGTGATCCCTCACATTGTCGAAGAAGCAGAGAAAGCTTACGGCCGTGTGGACATTCTGGTAAACAACGCCGGAATTATCAAAAGGTGCGATGCCGCAGATGTGACGGAGGCCGATTGGGACGCTGTCATCAACATCAATGAAAAGATGGTATTCTTCCTGTGTCAGACCTTTGCCAAAAAATGGCTGGCAGACAATAAGGGAGGCAAGATCATCAACATCGCCTCCATGCTGAGCTATCAGGGCGGTATCCGCGTCCCTGCCTACACATCCAGCAAAAGCGCGATTCTGGGCCTGACCAGAGAACTGGCAAACGAATGGGCCGCGCACAACATCAACGTAAACGCTATCGCGCCCGGCTACATGGAGACCAACAACACCCAGAACCTGCGAAGCGATGAACACAGAAGCGAAGAGATCCTTTCCCGTATTCCCGCGGGACGCTGGGGAACGCCGGAAGATATCGCCGGAGCCGCTATCTTTTTAGCGTCCGATGCTGCTTCCTATGTTCACGGCTTTACCCTCGCGGTAGACGGCGGATGGCTGGCAAGATAACCGGACATTTTATAGAAATCAACACTTTTGAAATGCGATCCTGGGGCTTCCGTCTGCGAGAGTGATCCTCCCGCAGTATCGGAAGCCTGATTTTTTTAACAGTCCCTGCATGGGCTTGTTATCATCGTGAGTGTCGATACGGATATTCCCCGCCTGCTGAAAGGCCCATTCCAGGCAAAAGGATGCGGCCCCCTTCTTTGCTCCGGAAGACGCGATCCGGTGCACCACCCAGTAGGGCGCTTCATTGAGCCACCGCCCATCTTTGATCACTTCGTATGTCGGATCTTTTCCCGAAGCAAAATAAAACACCGCCAAAATCCTGCCATCCTCTGCGCAGACATGACATTTCCCTTCCGCTATATCCGCTTCCACCAGTTTGCGCGGCGGATAGACATCGCCCCACTGGGAAGGGTTTCCGTTTTTAGCCATAAAACGTCTTGCCTGACTGTAGATTTCCAGTATTTCATCCAAATCCGCTTCCGCGGCTTTTCTAATCTCCATATTCCACCTCTATCCTGTGCAGCATCGTAGTATTCTGCCAGCCTCCCGTTCCAGGAGTCCCTGTATGCCAGATCAGGATACCATCGCCGCAATTTCCTGCCGCATCAGCCTCCAGCTTCACTTCATGGACATAACCCTTCTCCCCTTTGCCGGCCGGCTGAGGCAGTTTCGTAAAAACCTCCGCTGTCAGTTTTCCATCCTGCCATGCGATCTTCAGAGTACATCCTGTAAGAAAACAGGAGGTCTGCTGTAATTTCGTCAGATATCTGCTCCTGCCGTCCCGGTATTCCACCAATGCCATCGCCACCGCATCGGACGCTTCCTTTATGCGGATAACCCGCAGCGCGTAACCGTTTAACCGCTCTGTGTCAAATTTAATACCCAGATCCAGATACTGTCCCGCGCTGCCAAATCCCTGTCCCGCCGTTTTTGCCGGATCCGCCTGCACGGTCATGCGCATCGTGCCGCGATGTCCGCGGACAGGCGCATATCGCAGCCTTGCGCCCTGGGTGTTCTGATACAGGCCCGCACCGATACTGCCGTTTCCCGTCTCCCCATACTTCCATGCCGGAATGCTCTCATCCATAGACCAGCTTCCGAAAGTTGCGGAATCTGTCTGTATATCCACAGGCTTGGCGCAATCCTGAATCCAGCATCCCTTTCTGTTTTCCGTCTGGTTTTCCTCCGGCCAATCGGAAAAATCCGTAAACAGTCGGTTGAAATCCACATCCTCCCCGGAAACAGGTCTCTGCGTTATGGCCGCAACGGGATCTCCCTGCAGACTGCCCCGCAGCTGCGGCACAAGGAGAGCTTTGAGATACTTTCCAACATCCGCCTCCGTCAGCCGGTAGATCCGCAGCGGGATTCCTCCTTTGGACACCGCGCAGAGCGCCGCTCCTTCTCCCGCTTCATTATCGCACCGATACCAGCTGACTTTTGAGATATCTTCCCGGCCCGCCGGAGACAATTCATAATGCAATTGTGCCGCGGCTTCCCGGCCGCAGGATTCCCGCGTCTTTAAGATCACTGGTTTTTCAAGACAGACGGGAGCGGGGATCGGATAAGGTTCCACTGTAATCGCTGCAGCCGCCTCCAGTCCGCTTTCCGTACAGGCTGATACGACAACCTCACGGGCCCCCGGACCATCGTTACGCCCCTCGATCCTGCAAGTCTGATCCGTATCCTGTTCAAGGCGCGCATAACCCTCATCCTCTTTTCGCAGAGAAAATATAACTTTTCCCCGGCAGGATTCATGGGAAAACAGAGAAACCTCCGCCTTGATGACAGCCGCCTTTTCACCGGAGATTATGGTATCCCGCTCCGTTGTCAAAGATAACTGCGTAGGAATCCCTGTCACATTCTCTTTTTTCGCGTCCTGCAGCGTCCCCGCAGGGTCCCAGTCGTCACCGCCGCCCAGCAGATTCCCCAGATTGACGATCTCTCTGCCATCGTGCCGGAACAGATAAGCTTCCAAAGCCTTTTTCCCCTGAAGCTGTACGGTTTCCGCAGCCTCCTTTCCGCCTAAAGTCACCCAAACGCCGTTTTGAGTAACCTGATACTGATAACACTTCAGCGATGCCTGCGGATACTTTGTCCAGCCTAATTTAACATTTTCACTACTGTCATACCGACAATTTATCAGCGTTACAGGCCCGCCCTCTTTGGTCAGGTACTGAAAGCTTTCCCCATCGGCGCTCTTGATCCTGCTGTGGAACTGACAGTCCACAAATACTGCCCCCGTCTTCTTTGCCTGATAAAGCGGCCTGTTTCCATAAAAATCAAAGTCGCATCCCACATACACGGCATTGCCGTTCAGCGCATCGTCCGTACTCTCAAAGTGACAGTTTTCATACAGCGCCCGCTCCCCTCCGCAAATGGGAGTCAGGTTAAGCCGACTCACAAACCGGCAATTTTTCGCGTGAAGCTTTTCCCCTTTCTGGATCGCAAGCTGCGCCTGTGTAATGGTGTCGGTGCGTCTGGGATAGTTTTTCGCGGGGTCTTTGGGATAGGTCAGATCCACGCTGCAATAATTTCCCAGTGTGATATTTTCAACGGTCAATTCTTCCACCTGAAAATAAAACATGGTATAATTGCCGTTACAGCCGTGGGACTGCCCCCTGTTTCCCGCGATCACCACATCCTTTGCATTCTCCGACAGTCCTTCGATGCGCAGCGATCCGCAGGTCACATACAGGCCAAAAGGCAGGGGATATCCCTCTCTCTTCTGCAGAACATCCTCCGCTTTCGGATCATCGATCCAGTATACGTCCGGCATCAGATAGATTGTGACCGGCCGGTCCAAAGAATCTCCCGGCCGTTCCACAGCATCGAACGCCTCCCTGATATCATGGTATACATAAGGTCTGGCAGCCGTCTCCACGGACAGGCTGCCAGTTACTAAAATCGCTGTTTCGCTTAACGTTCTGTACGCACCTCTATACCAAAAGCCTCCTTCTTCCCATTTGATCTGCCGTTCCAAAACAGCCATTGCACAACGCCTCCGTTTCCGGTGTCCTCACCTTACGCAGTTTTGTCCGCCTCCGTCATTTCCAGAGATCTTTTCCCGCAGCATCCGGCCGCGGTCAGCCGTAAGCCTGTTCAAAGTTTTCCAGGCTCATGGGCTTGGCGAAATAAAATCCCTGGAACATATCGCATCCCACATCCATCAGGAAATCCACCTGCTCTTTTGTCTCAACGCCCTCCGTGATGACCGGCATACCGAGTTCCTTCGACATGGAAATGATATTTTTCAAAATCGTTGTGCTCCGCTGCACATTCTTAGTCTCCCGCAGAAAGATCATATCGATCTTAAGTATGTCCGCGTTGATATCCTTGAGCATACCAAGGGAGGAATAACCGCTGCCGAAATCATCGATCTCAATATCATATCCCAGCTCATGCAGCCCGTCCAACGCCGTCATAAGCTCCCTGACATTTTCCGCCAGGGCGGACTCTGTGATCTCCAGCTTAAGATTTTTGACGTCAAAATCATACTTTTGAGCCAGCGTGCGGAAGGCATCGCAGACATCTATATAAACGAAATCTTTTGTGGAAATGTTGACGGAGAGAGAATATTTCTCCTTTCCCTCTTTCTTCCACTCTTCCAGTTTTTTTGCCGCGCTTTCCCACATATAGAGATCCAGCTTATGGATCAGTCCGGCTTTCTCCAAAGTGGGGATAAAGATGCCAGGGCTCACCATGCCTTTTTGGGGATGGATCCAGCGCACCAGGGCTTCGGCGCCGACCACATTGCCGTTATTTGCGATCTGAGGCTGCAGGAACATATGGAACTGCTTCTCCTCAATGGCCTGATCAAATTCATTGAGCACTTCCTTCTCTTCCATGATGTGCTGCAGCAGTTCTTCTTTGTAATAGCTGATCGACTGCTCATAGTTGCCCCGGATGGAATCGATCGCCATGATCGCCTTGTCATACATGGTCCAGACAGGCTCATTTACGTCCACGATATCATAAACTCCGATATAAAAATGCAGCTTAAAGGAACCCGTCAGCCCCATGTCGATGATCTGCTTCATATTTTCTATAAAATCAGTCTCCACAAAACATCGCTTGGGCAGCAGCGTGCTGAATTTATCCGCATAGATCCGGGCGCTGACAGAGTGGTCGGAAGCCGATCTGCTGATCATTTTTGCCTGGGCGATCAGAAGCTTATCCCCCACTTTTGACCCGAACAATTCATTGACCAGCTTAAAATCCTGAATATTGGAACAGATCATATAGTAGGGTTCTTTCGCTTCGGACAGGATTCTCCTGACTTCCTCCTCAAAAGTATTCCTGTTCAGCAGGCCGGTCAACATATCATGGGTGGCGCGGAACTGCTCTTCCTTAAACTTCTTCACCACGACGGTACGGTTTTCAATCTGGAAGCAGCAGCCAAGGTTCCTGCCCTTCTTATCCAAAAATCTCTGGTAACTTACATATATGTACTGTTTTTCACCGTTTACCACTATAGTCCGCTCATCGCCGACCAGATTGGAAGAATTATCTTTGAATTCTTCCTCCCACCGGGCCCGATACTTTTCCGCGATCTCGTAGATATCTCCTTCTCCGGCAAATAATTCCCTTACCGCCTGATTCGCGCCCACGCATCTGCCGCTGTTGTCATAGGCAAACAGGCCGATCACGGAATCTTCCACAATGGTGGAGTTGATCCTTTCCAACAACTTTTTCGGCGATGCGTACAGCGCGAGATAACAGATCGAGATCGCGAGAGAGGCATACAGTATGACCGAATAGTCGAACTTCGCGTCCACGGCGGAGCACAAAACGTTCAAGCCTACCACTGATAACGTCTGGCATAAAATTGAGCTGTATTTGTTCTTATAGATCGCGGGAACTTTGATCAGTTTATACAGCAAAATGACCAGACTATAGAGCACAATGGCGTAAACAAAAACGCGGTGGACGATGTGGGGCGACTTCAGCTGCACATCCCAGTATTCTATGCCCAGCTTATCCGCGCTGGCCACTTCCACTGTAAACATATGATGAGTAAAAGTATTGACCACAAAGGAGATAGAATCCACACCTGCCAAAAGTCCTACAATGAACCGCGGAACTCTGGACAAAGGCTTCACTTCCGTGTAATCCGCCGCGAAGAGCATCAGATACACCACCAGCCAATCTGTAGAAAGGAAATAAACTCCCGCCGCAAAAGATGCCAGACCCGGATTCCTGGGCGGGATCAGAATAAACACGGTATAACAAACGGTGGTAAACACTGCCATCCAGATCAAATGGACTACACTTTTGCGATTCTTAACGACTCTTTTACTGGCAATGATCACGCTGACGACCATCATGACAGTAAGAAAAATCAACAGGATTACCAGCGACTGGAACATATCTTTTCTCCTTTGCATCCTTTAGTTACAACTTTAACAATATTATAACTTAGGAAAAAATTTTTTACAATATGGCAGATTCGTAAATCAGTTAAATCGCAACAGTTTAGCTGAAGTCTGAACTGTTATCTAAATGAAATAAAACACCCTGTCATGCAGCTGACAGAGTGTTTTTTCGTTTGTACCGATCAATAATTTTCCGCGTTGACCTCAAAATAACTTTGAGGATGATTACAGACAGGGCATACTTCCGGCGCCTTAGTGCCGACAACAATGTGGCCGCAGTTACGGCATTCCCAGACTTTCACTTCGCTCTTTTCAAATACCGCTGCCGTCTCCACGTTTTTCAGCAGCGCGCGGTATCTCTCCTCATGATGCTTCTCAATAGCGCCAACCTGGCGGAACTTTTCTGCCAGTTCAGGAAAACCTTCTTTCTCTGCGGTCTTGGCAAAATTCTCATACATGTCTGTCCACTCAAAGTTCTCCCCGTCCGCAGCAGCCGCAAGATTTGCCTTGGTATCGCCGATGCCGCTCAGTTCCTTAAGCCACATCTTTGCATGCTCCTTTTCGTTGTCTGCAGTTTTTAAAAACAGAGCGGATATCTGCTCATATCCTTCCTTCTTTGCCACTGACGCAAAATAAGTATACTTATTTCTTGCCTGAGATTCTCCGGCAAAAGCTGCCTCCAGATTCTTTTCCGTCTGTGTTCCCGCATACTTGCTCATCCCAGTTCCTCCTTTTTCACTTTCGTTTTCTATGGGTTTAAAATCACTGGCCGGATGCTTGCACCAAGGACAGATAAAGTCCTCCGGAAGGGTATCCCCCTCATAGATATAACCGCATACCGTACAGATAAATCCCTTTTTCTTCTCTGCCGCCTTCGGCGCGCTCTTGATATATTTCTGATAATAACTGTAAGTGACGGAATTATTCTCTGACAACACCGCACAGTCCGTGACATCTGCAAGAAACAGCGTATGGGTTCCCAGATCCGTGGAAGAGATCACCTTCGCCGAGATATAGGCGTTGCATTCGTCCGCAATATACACAATACCGTTCCCGGCTCTCTGATAAGACACCGCTTCCAGCTTATCCGTGTGGGCTCCGCTCTGAAATCCCCAATGCTTATAAGTCTCAAACCCGGACTTTTCCGTAAGGACAGATACGTTAAAGGCTCCCGTCCTGACGATCATATCGTGCGTATAGTTCTGTTTGTTGACCGCAACAGTGATCCGGTTAGGTTCCGTAGTCACCTGAGCCACAGTATTGACAATACAGCCATTATCCTTGTCGCCCTCTCTGGCTGTCAGGATAAACAATCCGTAAGTCAGATTATACATCGCTTTCTTATCCATACTTTTCCTCCGTTTTCGTTATGATACGACCTTGGGCCTGCATTATAATCCGGATGGCTATTCGGCCGTTCCCTGTCCGGAATAAGGGCATTATATATAATTATATATAATTTAGAAGCCATTTCGTCCCTGCCGTTGCGTTTAACTGAATCAGCTGCACATAATCCTCCTTAGGATCCGTGCCCGTATAAGCATGTTTCATTGCAATAGACCGGACGGCTTCCCCAAAATGCGGATGCTGCCCCCCCAGATCCAACAGCTGCTGCAAGGTTATCCTGACAGGTCTGGAATCCAGGATCCCGTTAAACACCACTTCCGCCGTATTGATCTTAAAATCTTTCACATACACTTCACGCCACTGGTCGTAGTCAAACCCCTGTTTCTGCTCTTCATGAGCATACCACATGCTGTTAGGATACGCCGTGCGGAGCACCTTATACTTATCTCCGAATACTCTCATAGGCTTTTCACCATCTTATCTGCTTCTATTATGATATAAAGTATTATACCACACACATCGTCTTCTTTCCAGTCATACTTACAGTATCCCTCGCAAAATATAACAGTCCGGTCTTCGGCTAAACTGTTACACTGATGCGCACAAAACGCGCAAGAAATGCGTTTTGGTGCCTGCGGCTTACCCGTTCATCTTTGCCAGTTTGGCCGCCTGGTCCGCCGCTATGCACGCGTCAAGAATCTCTGCGATATCGCCGTCCATCACCTTGTCCAGTTTGTATAGTGTCAACCCGATCCTGTGGTCGGTCACGCGTCCCTGAGGGAAATTATAGGTTCGTATCTTCTCCGAGCGGTCCCCTGTGCCGATCTGGCTTCTTCTCATCTCCGCCTCCGCGTCATGCCGCTGCTGCTGCTCGATATCATACAGCTTTGCCTTGAGCAGCGCAAACGCCTTGGCTTTGTTCTGGATCTGGGATTTTTCGGTCTGGCTGTAAACCACGATCCCTGTAGGATAATGTGTCAGCCGAACCGCGGAATCCGTGGTATTGACGCACTGGCCTCCGTTGCCGGAAGCCCGCATCACATCGATCCGGATATCTTTTTCATCGATCACAATGTCGATATCCTCGTCCACCTCGGGCATCACCGCAACGGAAATAGTAGAAGTGTGGATCCTCCCGCCGCTTTCCGTCTCGGGAACTCTCTGGACTCGGTGCACTCCGCTCTCATACTTCATCTTGGAATAGGCGCCCTGTCCGGTGATCATAAACTGTACTTCTTTCATGCCGCCGATGCCGATCTCATCCACATTCAAAGTCTCCACTTTCCACCGCTGGCTCTCGGCATAATGCACATACATACGGTAAATCTCCGCCGCAAACAGCGCCGCCTCATCTCCCCCGGCGCCTGCTCTGATCTCCACGATCACATTCTTGTCATCGTTGGGATCCTTGGGCAGCAGCAGAATCTTCAATTTCTGTTCCAGCTCTTCAATGCGCTTTTTACTGTCGGTCAGGGTCTCCTTGATCATTTCGCGCATCTCCTCATCGCTTTCCGCCTCCAGCATCTCCAGCGAATCGTCCACGTCCTGTTTGCACTTCTTATATTCCGTGTACGCCTCCACAATGGGCGTCAGGTCGCTCTGCTCTTTCATCAGTTTGCGGAAACGCTCCTGATTATTGGCCACCGTGGGCTCATGGAGCTCACTCAAAATCTCCTCAAAACGAATCAACAGATCATCCAGCTTATCAAACATTCCAGCCTTCCTCCACTCCGAAACGTCAATTTCTAATCAAAACGCCGGACACCACTCTGTCCAGCCCCGCGTAATCCTTTACCACTCGTATCTCGCCCAAACCCTCTGCCGTCATGATCTCCGTTACCGCGTTTGCCTGATCCCATCCGATCTCATAAAACAGCATTCCCCCGGGCCTTAAAAATTTCCTGCAGCCTGCGGTAATCTTTCGATAAAAGAAAAGCCCGTCCTCACCGCCGTCCAGGGCGCTCAAAGGCTCATGGTCCTTCACTTCCGGCATCAGGCTTTCAATCTGGCCGCCGGAGATATAGGGCGGGTTGGAAACGATCATATCGTACATACCATCTATATTTTCAAACAAATCGCTTTTTACGAACCGTACCCGTTTGTCCGAAGAAAGCAATCTTTTCGCATTCTCCTCAGCCAGCTCCAACGCCTCTTGCGACAGATCCGCCCCCACGCCGTTGCAGTCGTTGGAATATTGAAGCAGACTGATCAAAACACAGCCGGACCCGGTGCACAGATCCAATATATCCATACCGTCACGAAGCTCCCGCATGGCTTCCTCCACCAGGATCTCCGTATCCTGTCTCGGAATCAGCACATGTTCCCGGACCGCGAATTCCAGTCCCATGAAATCCTGCACTCCGGTGAGGTACTGGAGGGGAATCCTTTTTGCCCGCTTTCCAATCAATTCCAGATAGAACGTTTCCTGCGTCAAAGACACCTGAACATCCCCGTGAGCCAGCAGATACCCTCTGTTCGTCCCGCAGACATACTCCAGAAGCAGCCGCGCATCAAGATCGGCCTCCCCGATGCCCGCTTCCGTTAAAGCCGCTTTTCCCTTTTCGTAACATTCTCTGTATGTCATATTTCCTCCGGTCCTCTTGCGCAAAGTTCTCTCCCGTCAAGCTTTCCTCCGTGCTTTTTCACAGCGTATTTAGCTTTCAATCTCCTTCCGCAAGACTCTCCCGCGTAACCTGCGCCTGTGTGGAAGCGTCATCCATCCACGACTCATCCACCTCATAGCCGAAATTGTCATACAAATACTGTTTCCAGTCAAAAACCGCCTCCACTGCCGCAATGGCCACTTCCGCCATGCTCTCATCAGGTTCTTTGGTAGTCATCCGCTGGATCCACATTCCCGGCGCGGAAATGACGCGAACCAGAAAATTATCGCTCCGCCCCGCCAGCCGGATGATCTCATAAGAGATTCCGGCTACTACAGGCATCAGCAGAATGCGCAGCGCCACCTTCTGCACCACACTGTCCATCCGGATAAAGAAAAACAGTACGATACTGACAAACAGCACAAAAAAGATAAAGCTGGTTCCGCATCTTCTGTGCAGCCGCGAACTGCGCATCACATTGTGGACGGTAAGGGGTCTCCCCTTTTCAATGCAATTAATGCATTTATGCTCCGCCCCATGATAGCAGTACAGCCGCCTGATATCTTTCATGGCGCTGATTACCCACACATACAGGATAAAAATCAGGATGCGGATCACACCTTCTATGATTGCCATCAAAGAATCGTTTCTGACATAAGTTCTTAACAGGGAAGCGAGAAAATAGGGGAGAACCACAAAAATTCCCACCGCCATCACAATGGAGATCACTGTGACAAGCGCAGTCAGGAAAGTCTCGCCGCCTTTCTTTTTCTCCTCTTTATTCGCTGCGGCAGGATCTCCCTCCTCGTAAAAAGAGGCGGAATCATTCAACACTCTCATTCCTAAGATCAGGGAATCCGCAAAATGAAAGATCCCGCGGATAAAAGGAATCTCTTTCAGCCTGCTCCCATGCAGGATCCCCGGATAATTTTCCAGCTCCACACTGATATCCCCGTCCGGTTTTCTGACCGCAACGGCATATTTCTCACCGTTTTTCATCATAATGCCTTCCAGAACGGCCTGTCCGCCGATACCGGAATAGCGACTGCTCTTTTTTCTTGCCATGCCTGCTCCTATCGCCGAAATGTCCAATCGGAGACATTTCGGTCAAAAATATCCCTAATACAAAAAAGGTTGAGATACAGCACCTCAACCTTTCCCGAATCCTTATTTAACGCCGTATTTTCTATTGAACTTCTCAATACGTCCATCGGCTCTGGAAGTTTTCTGCTGGCCGGTGTAAAATGAGTGGCACTTAGAACAAACTTCCACATGGATCTCAGGCTTTGTAGATCCGGTCACGAAAGTGTTGCCACAGTTACAGGTTACGGTTGCCTGATAGTACTGGGGATGGATTCCTTCTTTCATCTTTTTCACCTCTCTATAATCATTGCGCGTATTGTTTTGTTCTCACCCGCACTGCCTATGGAACCACAAACAGCGGTATTATTGTAACACATGGACCCTTCCCTTGCAAGTCCTATTTTAAATAAATTTGTTCTTTTTTACTATCTCCTGAGTTTTGAAATGAACAATTGCCCAAAAATCCCATCCCCCTTGTGGTTATGGGAAATTTTTTTCAATATTTTGTATTTGGGGTATGGTGAATTATAATGAATCGCGGCATAACACCTTTGGAGGTGTTGATTTATGTTCCCTTAATAACAATCAGCCTCCCGTTTCCCCATAAAGCGTACTGTCATTCCCTGATCCACTTAACCTGTTTAGATGGTTTTCCTGTCTTTAAAAAATCATCAATGATTAAAAATAAAATGTCCCTGTCACCGGATACCATATGGCGCGGATAGAAATTGCCCCGTATCTCCACCGACTCCTTGCCCTCCCCGGAATTATAATAGGAGATGCTCTCATCCCAGTCATCGATGACCGAAATCGCCGACAGCTCTTTGTCAAAGCAGACAGCCAGCGTCTTCATCAAAGATGCCGACCGCGCACTGATCTCCAGTGTAGTCAGCTTTTGGGTGGCATAAAGCTCCTCCAGCTTTTGGAAAATCTCTGCGGAGGTAAGTTTTGCAAGTTCTTCCTCCTCCAGCTCTACGGGAGGATTTCCCTCCAGCGTATAAGAAATGTCCGTAATTCTTATTTTTTTGACTGTTTTCACTTTGACAATATTGACCTTTTCCGCAATATCCGCAATGTCCTGCGCCTCATCCCTCCCCCACATCTGCCGCAGTCTTTTTTCCAAAGTTTTCTGAGTAATCCGCCCGCTATAAATCGTCACGTTTTCGGGACATAATGAGGTACAATTTAAAAACATATTATTGTACAGGCAGTGGGTATTGTGCAGTTCTATTTTTTGATTCAGTGCGGCACAATCAGCAAACATACTCCAGCAGTTTATAATATTTTCACCTAATATGATTTCCTGATTAAAGCTGCTGCATCCGGAGAACATACCCGATGTATTTTCAACGCGCAAGGGCAGCTCCATCTTTTGATTGAAGCTTTTACACTGCGCAAACATACCATAACAGTATGCCGCGTACTTAGGCAGTTCAACGGGCTGATTGAAAGAGCTGCATCCCGCAAACATCCCTGCGCATTGCACCACGTAAGCGGGTATTTTTACCGGCTGATTAAAAGCCTTGCAGTCACGAAACATATCCATGCATCCTGCAACACGTTCCGGTATCACGACCGGCTGATTAAAGCT
>CANREV010000064.1 GCA_947629645.1 uncultured Acetatifactor sp.
TTCATTAAAGCCCTGAGAAGGATGTGCCGGGCGCAATGGAACAATTCATTAAAGCCCTGAGAAGGATGTGCCGGGCGTAATGGAATAATTGAATATCGGAATGAATAAGGGATTGCGGTCAGCAGTCCTTTTTTCGTCCAAATCGTTCGGTAATTGCCGGGGAAAACATATCCGCATTCCGAGATGTGAGGAAATGTCAGAGGGATACAATACCCGGCATGGAAAGAAACCTATGGTTGTTTGGTGCCGAAAATAGTCATTTGATGCGGCGGACATGGTGCGGCAAACGAAAAACAGCCGATAATAATATTAAATATTTTACGAATATAAAGATGTGGCGGTGTTTCGGTATGAAAATCATTGTATGTGACGACAGCGGGACAGACAGGGAAAATCTGATCCGGCTGCTTCGGGACTATGAAAAGAAAAAAGGTCTGGCCTTTGACATTGCGGAATATGACAGCGGGGAAGCGCTGCTAAAGAATATAGATAAATTGCGCGACAGCAGCATTTTGTTTCTGGACATCAATATGGACGGCGCAAACGGGCTGGATGCGGCGATGCAGATCAAAAGCCTGTATCCGAAAATCAGTATTGTGCTTGTGACGGCATATATCGGCTATGCGCTGGAGGGATATAAGGTGGAAGCAAGCCGTTTTCTGGTAAAGGATGATCTGGAGGATTCCATTACCGAGTGTATGGACACGCTGGTCAGAAAGCTGGAACAGGACGCACAGGTCATGGATTTCTCTTTTGTGGAAGGAAATATCCGGCTGAAGGTCAGCGACATTCTCTACATTGAAACGGCAAGGCACAAGAACATATTTTACACCAAAAGCGGAAACTTCCAAATCTACAAAAAGCTGGACGAGATCGAAGATGCGCTGCGGGAGTATGGTTTTGTGAGGATCCATATGAGTTTTCTGGTAAATATGCGCTATATCAGGAAGATCAGCAGCTATGTGATGACACTGACCACCGGAAAAGAAATATCGGTGCCTAAGACCAGATATGCGGAAGTGAAGCGGCGGTATATGCTGTTCAAGGGGGGTGGAGTGAGATGTCCGTTGATGCGCTGATGTCGTTTCTTTTTCTGATGATAGAAGCCTATGGAAGTATCTATTTTTTTAATACGTTTTTACGGCAGAAAAACAACAGACTTCAAAAGTACCGATTTCCTTTTCTGATTGTCTGTATGACGATAGGGGCGTTTTCCAGAAAGTGGATCGGAGGATGGAAAGCGCTTCTTATCATTATGGCATATGTTTTTCTGTGCCTGATCTTTTATAAGGCTGCATTTGTGGAAAGCGTTTTCTTTTCTGTGCTGAACTACGGTATGCTGATCGGGATTGAATACCTGAGCATTTCCGCAATGGACTGGCGCCTGCTTTTTGTGCAGTCGGCGGGAGAAAACCAGGCGGGGGCGTATTTGTTGATCCTGCTGTCAAGGATATTATGGATCGTGGCGCTTCTGGCGGTGCGAAAGCTCAGGCGGCAGCGGGAGGAAGATTATCCGCTGACCAATAAAGAGTGGGCTACGCTCAGCGTGATCCCGATGATCACAATATGCGCTATTCTTGCCATGCTGTATTGTTATACGGGAAATGAACGGATACAATCTCTTTATCTGTTTTTGTCAATGGGGCTGGCAGTCATCGATCTGGTTGTCCTGCAATTGATGCAGAATATTCTGGAAAAAGAAAAAGCGCTCCGGCTCAGCGCCCTTGTCAATCAGAACCAGAGAAACCAGCTTGCCGTCTATGAGGACGGGAACAAATTGCAGGAACAGCAGCAGAGGAAAATGCACGATTACAAAAACCAGTTGTCAACCATACAGACGCTGCTGAAAGGCGGAGATTACCAGACTGCGCTCCTGTTTACGGAAAAGCTGACGAAAAGTATTTCTGTGAATCTGTCTGCGATCAATACGGACCATGCGGTTGTCAATGCAGTCCTGAACCAGAAATACAGAAGCGCGAAAGAGAAAAATATTTCCATAAGCCTGAAAGTGGGCGAACTGAAAGAATTGAAGATGCGGGAGGAAGATATTGTGATCGTGCTGGGCAATCTGCTGGACAACGCCATAGCGGAGTGTGAGAGGGTGCTTGCAGGCGGGGCAAAGGGAGCCGTCATCTTTTTGAAGATGGCGCTGGAAGATGGACATCTGATTTTGTCCGTCAAAAATCCCGTTCTGGAAAAGGTAAAGATTGAAGAAAATACCGTCCAAAAGAAATATACAGACGGGCACGGGATCGGGCTGTTGAATGTGAAAGCTGTGGTGGAGAAGTATCAGGGCGATATAGCGATTGACTGTGACAGTAAGGAGTTCTGGGTGGCAATCATGGTATAATGATAGCCATTCGGTGCCGAAAATGGGAATCTGGTGCAAGTGGGATATATTTTGTAGAAAAGGCGGACGATGAATTTAATAGATTAAAATAGAAGCGGACTTCAAATCAACACGATCATGGAGGAAAAGAGTATGTCAGCAATTATCAATGATTATAGTCAGTTTTACAGAGGAATGGAGAGCCTTAAAAACTATAGCTCCAATGATTCTCTGAAAAAAGACACCTTGGTGAGGTATGAATTTAATACTCACGATGAACAGGGCAATAAGATCATGGATAAAATGTCTCGGGAAGAAACTCTGCAGGCAATGAAAGATATCCGTGCGCAGTATGGCGACAATGTGATTGTGGAATTTTCAGGGGATGGAATGGCGGCTTTGGTAGAGAGCAGGAAAGGTTCGGCAAAAGGGAACTTATCTGAAGAAGCGGCAGCGGTAAAAAACGCGGATTTTCAGAAAGAAATTGTGCAGATTGACAAATCTGCCGATTATCTCCCTGCATATTCCGGAATGTATGGTGCAGACAAAGCAGTTGCAGCCGCAGTAGAGAATTGCAGTAAAGAAGAACAGGCATTTGTATATGGCATCATCCGTCAGAATTTTCTTGTGGAGAATAACGGTTCTGTAACCGAAGAAGAATGGCGGGCGAATATTGCATTGGGAATGAAGAAAGCGGAATATGCAGCAGAAAACTTCATCTCGGAAGATAACAGAAAAGCGTTTCTGGAAGCAATGGAGTCTATTGCACAATTAGCAAGCGCCGGAAAAGCAGACGGTAATGGAAATATGGATTACGGTGTTAAAAAAGGCAATTATTTAGGTCATGGAAGTAATATGGTCTATACAACGGACGCAGTTGATGTAATGAGGACAATGGATAACAGTGCATATACAGAGTATCAGAAAATCCGTGATGAGGGCAATGGGATTAACTCTTTGAAGTACCTGACAAATTGGTATGCAGATGCCGTAAAGAAAAGTCCGGCTATGATTGAACAGTATGAAAAACTATCAGAGGAATATATCGAGGAAAATGTAAAAAATCAAAAATTGGACCAGCCATTTGCAGATATAAAGACAGAAAGTAAAGATGCTTTTCTTGAGAGCCTAAAAGCCTTTCAGATAAAGCATCAGGGGCTTTTCTCGTCTATCATAAACAGAGAATTGGCTTCAAAGTTCTGGAGCTTTTTAGAACAGTAGCCAACGTTATATTGTAGTTATAGTCATGCGGTATCCAAAATGGGAATCCGGTGCCAAGAGATATATTTTTTAGAAAAGGCAGACGATGAATGTCAGTGATTAAAATTTTTATTTGTGGAGGCTGATATTATAGCAATGGAAATTGGCAGTACTTATGGAAGCTGCTACAATAGCGCAGTTTACAATGTGGCAGGAAAGGGGCAGACAGAGAAAACAAAAGTCGAAAAAGTGCAGAGCAATAAGAACGGTGGCATAATGTCTTGCAATTCTAATAAAGCAGGCGTAAATCTTTTTTATGATGAATAGGCTTTTGATATTGTCGGATCAAATGCTCCGCAATGTGTAAAGGATGCATGGATAGAAAGCGCAAGGCAGGTGGCGCTAATGGATTGGGCATATCTCATACGGGAATGTATAGCCATATTTCTCAGATAATGGTTCAGAGGATTGTGAATGACTACAATGGCAATCCCAATAGTTCGGATATTTTGGGTAATAGCGTGGAATCTGCCATTCAAGCAACAAAGCAGGCACTGTATAACTTGGATCACCCGCTGGAACCAAATACGAAAAAAAGTATTGAGGTGCAGCAGGCTCTTATGAAAGAAAGAGAGTTTTATGCTGCTTTCTTAGAAAAGTTAGGAAACTGCTGTTAGATGTCCCATAAGCAGCTATCGGCTGAGGCTGAAGAAAGGAGAAAAAGAATGGAAATTTCAAATAATCAATCATACTATTATAATCCAAATAACAGAACATTAACTTCAAATATCAAGAATACAGCGGTCAAGGATTGGGATACGGTCAAGGAAACAATGTTTGATGAAATGAGACCTGTCGAAGATTTGATGACGGCTTTAAAAACTCCTATCAATTTAGCGGGAAGTACAAGTATTAACAGAGCGGCTAATGCCATTTACTTAGCCGCAGGCACACAAATTCGTATTAACGATGGATATGTACTGACGGTGAAACCGCAGGGAGTAGAAGTATCTCATACAGAGGGTTATAATCCGTATGATCAGAAAGCGTATTTAAAAGCGCAGCAAATGGCCAGCTCACTGGATGCCTTACTTAGAAATGCAGGGGGAACACGGGACAGAATCGCCAATACGGGAGAAAAGCAACAGTGGGTTACACAGGGTATCACCGATGTATTAAGTTATTTGGGAATAGATACGGGCAAAGATTTTTATGTGAATGGCATGAAATATTCCACAAACAGTAAGGGCTGTTTTGAATCCGAAGCTGCTACGGAAGCGCAGGCGGCGTATGAGCGGCAAAAGGCTGCTAACAGGACGTATGAGTTTGCTGATGAAAAAACCAGAAAACAGATTGCCTATATGAGCGATTACTATTTGTCCACAGCGCCGGAAAATGTAAAAGCGGCATGGCAGGCTGCATTAGAGGAAACAGGGATCAATCCTTTCCCTAATGGGTATGCAAGCACATTAGCGCAACTGTCGGTTGAGCAAGACTTTCAAACAGGGGGTAACTATGATATTTTCGGTGATACATTGGAAAGCAGTATAGCTGCCGTTCAGAGTATTCTTGAAAGAATAGATAATCCTCTGGCAGAGACCAAAGAAAGTGATTATGCAAACTTGGAGAACGAAAAAGAGTTTTACTCGACACTACTGGCTTATTTGAAAAAATAAACTTGGACTCATAATGAGAGAGTTTGGTGATTTTGATTGACAGAGGAATCACAAAAATTGAATTTGCAAAGTTTTGATAAATTATGGAATGGTTCATAATTTATGGAGGTAAATTTTATGGAAATCAGCGGAGTAACAAAAAATTACCGGAGTGGGTATGAAGCTAAAAAAGCTCAAGAGCCGTCATCTGGAAATAATTTTGCAAACACAATAATTGATGCTGAAAGAACGGGTAGTTCTGCTATTCTTCATGGTTCTAATGAACTGGCGGGGGATGTTGCAATTAGCTCATGGGCTGATGTTAAGAGCGGTTTATCATCTACGGTGTATAAAACACAGGATTTTGATTCCGATCACCCTGTTTATAAGGTTGTAACATGGGATGAAAATGGGAATACAGCAGAGCGTATGGTGGATATATCCAAAGTTGACCCTAAAAACTGCGATACTGTCGCAATGTTTGCCTATACCGCTCATTTGAAAGAATCCGGCAAGGGAAATTTTGAAGAAACGGTATTAAAAACTGCGATAGCGAAAGCGGCTTCAGATTTAGAGCAAAAAACTTCTGCCTCATGGGACTATTCACAAAATATAAATTGGGTAGATACCGTCAAAGATATTATGCAGTCGGTATATAGCTATGGAGACTTAAAGGGATATTTGGAATGGCAAAAATTCCTTGATATTTTGGAGAAATAGTTAATATTGATTCAAACTATAGCGCAAATTAATGATACATGTGTTGATATTCTAATGTGTTTTTGAAAAAGAGACAATACATATTAAAATTATATGAACAACCATATGGAAGAAGCAACTGAGTATATTTTAGGGAGAAAATGGAAATGAACATATCAAATAACATCTTGGGGAGGATATCCGGCAGTCTAAATAACGGTATTTCAAAAGTTTCCTCAAAGAGTAAATGGGAATTGACAGACTCTTTGAAAGATAGGATTGTTGAACTGGCAAGGGAAGATGCGCAGAGCGACATATATATGGGTAATAAATTTTTGGCTTTGCAGCGGGCGGAAGTTCACAAAGTGGCTCCTGATAGAGCTGCCCTGATGAGAATGTTCGATCCCGAGAGATTGGCCAAGGCGAGGAGATTCTTACCTATACTCTCGGTGTCGGATGGCATGAGAAAGAGACTCAGGCAGAATCAAAAGTATATTCTGCATTAACATCTGCATATTATGAAGCGTTTCATGAGGCGAGGAAATCGCTGAAAGCCGGAATGGGTACTGCGTCAGAAAATGACAGCGGCATATGCAAGAGTGACTTTGACATGAAAGCATAAGATTTTGACATCATCAAACACGGCCAGCATTTCTTTTGCCGCCTGTTTCGATGTCAGGCTTAAACAGGTTATCTCTGCTCTTGTGCCCAATCTTCTACTGTTAAACCAGCCACGCGGTTAAATTCTTTTGTGTTGTTTGTCACAAGGATAAGTCCTCTTGACTTGGCGTGACCTGCTATTAATGTGTCCATCGGACCAATTGGTGTTCCTTTCCTTTCAAGCTCTGCTTTAATTTTTCCATATTCTTCCGCCGCATGTTCGTCATATTGCAAAATTGTAATCGGGGAGAGGAATAAAGATATTGCAATACGATTCCTCTCCGCCGCCATACTCTTCTCAACACCATGTATCAATTCTGCGTAGGTAATTGCTGAAATACACAGTTCTTCCGGATCATGTGAAAGAAATTTTTTAATCACAGCGTCTGGTTTATGTTTAATAGCGTAAATGCAGATGTTTGTATCTAACATATACTTCATAGATCTTCACGCTCCTGTTCCACAGACTTTTCGCGTCCGTTGTCCATGAAATCCTCTGAAAAAAAATTCAGGCTGTTTAAAAATCCGGACCATTTGTTTTCCTTTGGCATCAATATGACGACATCTCCGATTTTGTTTACAGCCACTTCCTCGTCATTGAACCGATATTCTTTTGGCAGTCTTACCGCCTGGCTTCTGCCATTTTCAAATACTTTTGCCATCATCATTTTTAAACACCTCCCTTCGTTATAGTATATACCATGATATATATCACGTCAATATTGCCGGAGCCTGATTTTGTTTTTTCGTACCAGTTCAGCCTTCAGCTAAACTATTACGATGATGCACACAATTTACATTGCGCATATTACGACATTATAATTGCCTTTTATCTTGTATGTGACTCCCTTTCAGATTTATCAATATACCTGCGATAAAAATGAAACCGACAGGAATAAATTCCATCCCTCTTATTCCTGTCATGCGGAAAAAAAGGTTTTCGTTGAACAATGCGTCCTCTAAAGACAACGACAACAGGATCCCGACAAAAATAACAGGAAGCGTTTTCATCAACATTTCAATATAATTGTGACTTGTGCCGGATAAATAAAATACAATTCCTCCGATTCCGTTTGTGAGAACAAAAACAAGCAATATCATGATACCAATATATTTCCCATATCCGATACCTGTAAAAACAGGTATCTCCGTGATCTGAAATGAAAAAATACTGCAATTATAAAAATCTTTAGCGCCGGTGTTCCTCCAAAGCAATAAATATCCTGACAGAAGTGCCGCTGTAAATACAGAGAGGGAGAACAGCATACTCAGGTATTGTATCCGATATATTTTTCTGCCTGTCTTACTGCTGTATTGCCCCTGCCGGATATTGCTGCCGTTATCGTTTACCATAACGGGAGCGGCAATAAAGAGCGTCAATATCATACATAAAACAGAGATATATACAAAATATCGGTTTGCGGAAAATACAAACTCGTCTGGCAGAGGGCTTCCCTGTCCTTCTGCCTGCCGCAATGTGACAAGGACAGACGCGGCGGTTTCTTTTGCCCTGCCGGACAATTTCATTTCATTTGCGTACTCTTTTCTTTCAATGCTGTTTTCATAGTACTCCATCAGCCGCTCGTACTCCTGATAATACATGGCGGAATACGCTGTATTCGCTGATATATAATCTCTCATTTTTCTTAAAATATCATAGGAATAACCCTCTGCTCCGTTTAAGGCGTTCTGCATATAGGTAAGATAATCGTCATAAGAAAAAACCTGATTTTCCGCAAAACAGGATTCTGTGGAAATAACATCCTGTCCCGCGGAAAGGCTCTCTGCATAACGCTGTTCGATCTGTTCAAATTCCTGTGGGGTAATCTCCTCTCCGTATCGTAAAATCCAATCACGAGTAATCTCTGTTCTTGTTCCAAAAGCGTCTTCCCCCTCATGGGTTACGGTGACAAAACGGATCTGCGGCAGTAAAAACATCGCGGTAAAAACGAACACAATAAGCGCGATCAGTAAAATACGTTCTTTTTTCCATATCTTTTTAAGCTCCGGAATGAACATTTATCAAAGCTCCTTTCTCTGAAATCTCTTAACCGCTGCAAAAAAGAGAATAATGAAAACCAATAAATGAATCGCGGCCGACCAGACTTCCTGCCATGGTATCAGCTCATAAGCGCCCAGATCCGTGAACCACAGATGCTGGTGAAGGGTGAGCACAGAAATAGAAAAGGTATTCAGATAGAACAGCCACCACAACTCCAGATTCCCAAAGAAAACGGACAAAAAATACGGGGAGACCAGAGTAGCCGCATGAACGAAAAAGCCCTCTGCCGAATGGTGGATCAGCACACTAACGCATGAAGAAATCAGTTGCCAGACCGCAAGCAGGACCATTTCTAAAAGCAGGGAAGCCGCGAAATATTCTTTTACCGTGAAGTCCGCCCAGGTGAGAAAAGGCTTCTGAAAGGGAAGGTTATCGTCCGATACCTTGTGAAAACAGCTTGCCACATTGGCGTCCCATATCCCGCCCAAATCCCATACAGAGAACAGGATCAGCAAGGTTACGATATATAAAAGCAGAATACAACAGGCGTTTACAATTCCCGCGGCAGTCATTTTATCTTTGACCAGCGACCGCCCCCTGCGGCTGCAATATACAATCGCCGTCATAGAATTCTGCCGTTCCATACTCATAGTATAAATAGTCAAAAAGGAAATCAGTATAAATCCTTCTATCAGGAGCGATTTTAGCACATAGGTAAACATTACATCATGTACCTTGTTCGTGGCGCCCGCCGCATAGACAGATAAATCCGCATTGTCTAAATTTAACTGCCGCACAGAATCATTTAATTTCTCGTATTTTTTCATGAGCAGCCCGGTGAGAAAGGGCGCTCCCGTATAATATTCGTCATAATACCAGTCTTTTCCCATTTTTACGGCGTCAAAAGAATCATATATTTTTCCCGCATCAGCGCAATTTTCAATCAGGCGGTTGCGCAGGGGATTTTCCGGCTGCCTATTAAGATATTCTAAAAAGGCATCGTTGACCTGATCTTTGGCGATACCGACCGTTTCGCCTACATAGCTTACAAAATCACGTTCGCCGCTCGTAAACAGAATCATGGAAAAATTAAATATGAGACAGGCTCCCATAAATAAATACAGCGTTTTATTCAGCAGTAGTTTTTTCATTTCTAATCCGGTCAGCTTCACTTTGATACCCCTTATGTGCCTTGGCACGCATACCAGTCAAAATCTGAAAGTTTGCTTTCAAACTGATGTCCTCTCGTTACAATAAACGATCAGGAGCACATCTTATCATCACAATAAACGATCAGGAACACATCTTCTAAATTGGGAGACACTTCCACGGCCTGCTTAAGATATGTTTCACTGTAGATGCGCAATACAGTCCCCGTATCAGTCTGGCGTTCATATAGAATTTCATAGGGCGATTGCACCTGGCTAACGGCAGGTATTTCAAAGACCCTGCCGCGCAGCGAGGAACATATTTTTGCGGGAGTTTCACAGCAAAGCAGCCTATGGTCTTTCAGCAGAATAATCTTATCCGCTATTGTCTCAATGTCCGAAACAATGTGCGTAGACAGGATCACAATCCGGTCTCCGGCCAGCGAATGGAGCATAGAGCGAAACCGCACCCGCTCTTTCGGATCAAGCCCTGCTGTCGGCTCGTCCAGTATCAATAATTCCGGGTCGTTGAGAAGGGCCTGCGCAATTCCGACCCTTTGAATCATGCCGCCGGAAAACTGCTTCATTTTTTTATCTGCAGAATCCTCCAGATCAACCTTTTCAAGAAGCATATCTATCCTTTGATCCGCGGCGCGTTTGCTGATCCCTTTTAAGGCCGCCATGTAATGAAGAAACTGCCGCGGAGAATAGTTTTTGTAATATCCGAATTGCTGCGGCAGAAATCCGAGGATATTTCGGTATTCCTCATTTAACTGGCGGATATCTGTACCGTTCCAAAGGATTTCCCCTTTGGTTGGGAAAGAAAGCGTTGCAAGCATTTTCATCAAGGTTGTCTTTCCCGCTCCGTTGGGAGCCAGCAGGCCATACACGCCGTGGTCAAATTCCAGATCGATATTTTGAAGCGCCGTGAAATCACCATATTTTTTGGTGACATTACTTACTGACAGCATATTCTTTTCCTCCCTTTCCGGCTATCATATAAATGTATAATGCCGCAAGATACAGCAGCAGTAATACTACGGTTACGGTGTATACAACAGTAACGGACAATTCCATAATAAATTTCTCTATGCGTTCATTCCAAAATAGAAAGGCGATGCTGTTCATGATCATCCAAAAAAAAGGCGGTAAAATAAATGATTTTCGCCCCCGTCCTCTGCATTGGAAGAGAAGGAGCAAAAGTCCGTAGAGAAAAATTGCTGAAAATGAAACGCCCAATAATCGCCAAAATAATAGTTCGGAGTGAAAGAGACTGCGTTCTGACAATAATATCATAAAATTCAGGACAAGATTCAGGCTGCTGAAGTATAACATTCTGAGCGCCGTCACTTGATACAGGTCAAAAAAACAGACCATTTTTATCTCATACATCTGCTGCTGGTATTCTTTCCATGTTGTGAAAAGACAGACCGCCATGTACGCAAAAGGAGAAGCAAACAATAAAGAGCAGCACAAAAAATTTTCATTTATCCTCCAGAGGACAACCCAGCCTGTAAATGCCGCCAAAAGTCCTATAAAAATACAGTCGCCCATATCAAAAAACAGATACTTAGGGATACAGAAACGAAACGCCGCTTTCAGTTTTTTAAATCTTTCATGCGGTGAAATCAGCCCTTTTTCTATGATTTCCTGAATCGCAAGATTCTTTTTATCCTCCGATAACATCTCTGTATTCATCATAAAACTCCTTTCTGATTTTTTTCTGCAGCCTGTAATAATATGATTTTACAGTCCCTTCCGGAATGTGCAGGCTTAGTGAAATCTGTTCAAAGGTAAACTCGCCATAAACATGAAGCCTGTATACCTGCTGTACGTTAAGCGGAAAACAGCTTACATAGACTTCTATTTGATACAAAAGCTCTGACTGCCCGATCTGCTGTATAAAATCCTTTTCATCTGTTACCACGGTTTCCTCTAACGCGATCGTCTGCGGTACTTTTTTGCGGCGGTAATCTATAATTTTGTTCGTGGCAATATGATACAGCCACGTCCGAAAGGAAGCCTGTTCCTTTTGGTACGTCTTTATGGATCGCAGCATGGAAATGAATATTTCCTGTGTCAGATCATAGGTATCGGCGTCCCCGGACAGCTGGCGTGACACATATCTGTAAATTTCGTCATAATAGGAGCGGATCAGAAAATCAGCGTCTTTTTTAGAGCCGAATAATCTGATATTGCGAATCCATTTTATTTCTGCCTGTTCTTTCAATGTTTCTTTCCGCCCCCTTTCTCTTTATATATTCGTACTAAAATGTGAAAAAGTTTCATCGAGGCAAAATTTTATTGACATTCCATTCTACAATGTGTAATATAAAACCATATTACATATTGTAGAATGGAAAGCAATTTGGTGATATGTCAAGAGTAAATTGAAAAAGAAATAACCCAAAAACCAGTAAAAAAGGGTACAAGAA
>CANREV010000065.1 GCA_947629645.1 uncultured Acetatifactor sp.
CAGGGCTCCATGGTCAAGCGGTTAAGACATCGCCCTTTCACGGCGGTAACACGGGTTCGATTCCCGTTGGAGTCATTTTTAAATGAATCGTGCATATAATGAGATGTGACGCGATATCCTGATAGTAAGATTTCAGCCTGCAATATCTGCGTCATCACAAAAACTGAATAAATTATTTAATAAGGCGCAGTAGCCAAGTGGTAAGGCAATGGTCTGCAACACCAGTACGCACCGGTTCAAATCCGGTCTGCGCCTCTTAAGGAACCTTGAAAATGTTGAGTTTTCAGGGTTTTTGTTTTCCCTGTATTTCTTATTGCCAGCTTATGCACCGCTTAGCCGGACATAAATCTCTTTTTTTGATTCTTTTGTCTCTATTTCATTTTTCACAAGCATCATTTTAAACCGTTTCAAATCGAATTATTTTTTTTCATAAGGTGGTAAATAGGTGG
Organism: uncultured Acetatifactor sp.; assembly: GCA_947629645.1. Lineage (GTDB taxonomy): Bacteria > Bacillota > Clostridia > Lachnospirales > Lachnospiraceae > Acetatifactor. The sequence goes on from CANREV010000065.1 coordinate 450, forward strand.
TAAGGCATAGGTCTCATAACTGATCCACCAAATCGTGTTTTCCCCCCGAATCCGTATGAAGATAGGTCTTTATAACGACCTTGTAATCGTCACCCAGCAGTTCAGCCACGGCCTTGATATCCTAGTGACTGGAAGTTCTGCTTAGTAATCTTGTTGCAAAGGAGATATTTCTTCAACAGAGTATTTGCGAAAATTGTCATATTGCGACATGACAATTCTTGATTTTTTGGCTTTGCGGTGTCGTATAGCCAAAACTGTTAAAATCACTTTATTATAAATTCCGAGCGTAAGTATGCCGGAACCTTGCACACGCAGATTCTGAGCATAATAATTTCAAAAAAAGGATTGCGGCAGTTTGGTATTATGCCAGATCGCCGCAGATTTTATTTCTTTTGTAACATTTTCCTGTTTTGATAGTCTTAATATACAAATAGATGAGGCAAAAAAAAGCTGCTGATTCAAAGAAAGGAAAGCGGGGTGATAGGGCGGTGGATTTTGAAAAGGTATATTCAGAGTATTATGATTCTGTATATAGATATGTTCTATCCCTGTGCGGCGAAGAAGACCTGGCTGGGGAAATCACTCAGGAGGCTTTCTTTAAGGCGTTAAAACATATCAATTCATTCCGTGGAGAGTGCAAGTTAAGCGTATGGCTATGCCAGATAGCAAAAAACACTTATTATACGATCGCAAAGCAACGGGGGCGGCAGGTTGATTATCCCTTGGAAGAAATGCAGTCTGATCTGGTAATCGAACAGAGGCTGATCGATAAAGACACCGCCTTTGGGTTACACCGATTGCTTCATGCTTTAGAGGATCCTTATAAAGAGGTGTTCTGGATGCGCACTTTCGGAGAACTTTCTTTCAAGGAAATCGGGCTGCTGTTTGGAAAGACAGAAGGCTGGGCGCGTGTGACTTATCACAGAGCCGGAATGAAGATTAAGGAGGGCGTCAGATGAAGTATTCTTGCAATATCATAAAAGATCTGCTGCCATTGTATGTAGACAATGTATGCAGCGCGGAAAGCAGAGAAATTACAGAACAGCATTTAGCGGAATGTCCCGATTGCAGATCATATTATTCAGCCATGACTGAAAACGGCGATACTTTCCCTGTTTTGGTCGATCAGAATATGGAACAAAAAAAAGCGCAATCGTTCCTTGCGGTTAAAAGAAAATTCCGTAGCAGGCAGCTGCTGGCCGCTGTGGTTTCCGCGTTGGCCTTAATCGCAGCGTTCTTTTTGGCAGCGATCTTATTAAGCAGTTACAAAAAGGCTGTTGTATTTGACGATAATATTTCTGTTTCCATGGTAGACGGCAGCCTTGTGGAACGTCTGAAGGGCAGCGCAGATGTAATGGTATCCATTAAAAGAATTGAAGCGGAAAACAATGGAAAGGAATATGTTTATCTGTTTTTCTGTATCTACGACACGAAATGGAATGAACTTGTGACAAGAAAGAATGTCTTTACAGAGAAAGTCCTCTGTCCAAAAGACCGGGGTGCAGACACAGTAGACGCTGTATACTATTTTACAGGCGATACCACGGGCATGGAAAATATGAGCTATGATGAACTGCAAGAATTGATCAGCCAGTCCGTTCTTCTATGGAGCAGATAACTGTCTGTCTCCATTCATATTCGGGGCCGCCGCAAAATAACAAAAGTTATGGAGCGGCGGCCCTTTTTTGCGTTTTTGGGAATTACCTGTTACGAAATCGAAAGTCGGAAGTCATATGGAAAGAGAAAGGGAAAGGCAAAGAGAAAGGCAAAGAGAAAGGCAAAGGGAAAAGCAAAGGGAAAGACAGAAAGAAAGGCAAAGGGAAAGACAAAAAGAAAGACAAAAAAAAAGAAAAGAGGTAGTACCATGATTGATCGACTAAAACGCAAATTGGAAGCAGCTTCGATACTCTTGATTGTGGGGTTCGCGATTTCATTTACGGCTGTACTGATCGGAATCAGTTCCGTAAATTCATCGTTGATTGCAATGGAAAAAAGCGGGCAGACAGAGCCTGTCTACGATACCATGCGGCAAACAGGAATGTCGCTTGCAATTTCGATCTATGGTTTCTCAGTTGTAAACTGCATTGTCGTGACGAATTACCGGATGATCACAAGGCGCAAAAATATGGCGATAAAAAAGGCTTTCGGATGGTCTGCCCGGCGCCTACTGGGTGAAATATCCGCCGAAATGGGCGTGCTCATTATGATCGGGCTTTTCATAAGCGTATGCGTGCTGACTATGCTTGTGCGCTGGCGGGGAGACCTGTTTTCTATCAACCTGACTCCGTTTTTTCTTACAGGTACAGTCGCGTTGCTGCTTCTTACGCTGATGATTTCCACCATAGTACCGTTCGTGAAAATCATTCAAATTCGTCCCGCGGAGGTGATCTCATAATGGGTGCGATCTGGAAACTGACGCTAAAGGAATTGAAAAAGAAGAAGGCCAATACGCTGCTGACATTTATCGTATGTCTCGTTGCAATGAACACAATATTTTCCGCTGTCACAAACGCCACAAGCGCGGTGTATCAAAAGAAACAGTTTGAGGAAAATATCGGCGTGAACCTAGGGCGTGTTTTACATCTTCATTATCGGGAAAATGAAGAAACGGAAGAATTTGCTATTGTTCTTTCCGATTTTAAGGATTATCTGCGCCGGATAGAAGGCGTTACCGCAGTCGGGCAGTTTGATTCTACTACCCGTTATTTCTCCGGCATTGAAAATATGGAGAAATACAAAGAGGTCAATCCGCCGCAATATGAAGGCTATCCCCTTGACCTGTCGTGGGTCGTTACTGTAGACGAAGAACTTTTAAGCCTTGTCAGGGGAGGCCTGACGGAATATGCTAAGACCCAGAGCGGGTATCCCCCTATTTACCCAAGTGAGATTTTTAAGGAAAGCATACCGATAGGAACTGTGCTTACTGATAAGTACAATGACGAGGTAAAATATGAGGTCGCCGGGTATATCTCGAAGAAAAGCAAATGGGTGGACAAAAATGATTTGATTCGCTTTCCGTTTATTTCCCTGAACGGCGCTTTTGTAGCTCCTTATACGGAATGGAGCAGAACAGATATCATGACACAGCTTGTCTGTATGCACAATACCTATATTTACGTCTCTGAGAGCGCAGATCTTGAAAAGATAAAACAGGAAATCCATAACTACACGGTAGAACATGGTTTTGACGCATACGCGGAAACCTTGGAAGAAGAATTTGCCCTCTATGCGGGCGAGACGCGATACTTAACCACGGCGCAGACGGCTCTTGCGATATTTATATCCGTCCTTTCGGCTATCTCAGTGGTAGCTTTGTTTACAACAAACGCGCTTTTAAAACGCACCCAGTACGGAATCCTGATTGCGAACGGCTTCACGATACATGACATAGCAGCGGAAATCGCCCTGGAGATCGGATTTATCACATTTTCCTCTGCGGCAATTATGTGGATTTTTAAGCTGATCGAACTGCGGACAAGCAAAAATCTGGGTATAAAGCTGTTTCGGGATATCCTTCTTACGGCGCATGTACGTTTTACTTTGCCGCTTTGTATTGCCATCGTATTGATACTTTCCGCTCTTTCAACAATACTGCCCGCACTGAAAGTGATTCGGTATCAACCATGTGAATTGATAGGAGATGAGACAAATGGCAATGATTGAACTAAAAGAGATCAAAAAAGAATATCGGAATGACGAAGTTGTTACCCACGCTCTCAACGGCATAACTCTTAACATTGATCAAGGCGAGTTTGTGGCTGTTATGGGCGCTTCCGGATCGGGAAAAACAACACTGTTGAACATCATCGGCTGTATGGATGTTCCAACGTCCGGCGAATACCGTTTTTGCGGGGAGAATCTGGGAGGCGCAAAAGAAGCAAGACTATCCGCTATCCGGGGAAGCCGGATTGCTTTCGTGTTTCAGCACTTTGCTCTGATTAACAGCTATACCGTGTTTGAGAATGTGGAAGTTCCTTTGGTCAGGCATACCATGTCAAAATCTGAAAGACGTAAAAATGTAACCGCGGCGCTTGATGCCGTTGGTATATCAGAACTGGCAAAAAAACTCCCCACACATATATCCGGCGGACAGAAACAACGGGTTGCGATTGCGAGAGCCATAGCCTGCGGCGCGGACGTCATTCTGGCGGATGAGCCGACCGGGGCGCTGGACAGCAAAACAGGCAGGGAAATTATTCAGCTTTTCTCAGAATTGAATGGCGCAGGGAAAACAATTATCCTGATTACTCATGACAGGCAGATCGCTTCCTTTGCAAAACGTATTATTACCATTCAGGACGGGAGGATCACAGAGGATGACGGATCTGTAAAAAGATAAAAATGGAATTTCCCGTAAAAGCACCCTAAACGCCTGATAGTTAAAAAAATATGTACTTGTGCGGGACAAAAAAACGTGCAATGATAGATACAGAAGGCGAAAAACTCCCTGAATCCATAAAGCGTAAAGGAGAACATGGTCCTGGCATTTTCTGATCTCGCCGGATGGATTGAGGACAGGGCAGCTTCTGTTTGTTTTGTAAGGGCAATAGAAAGGCGGCAATGATATGACACAGGCTGAGAGAAGAATATTCCTTATCCAAAAATTAGCTGACGAGCAGCCCTGGTATAGGGATTTGCGGATTCCCCCTGACGAGGCAGAACAGAAAAAACTGCTCCGTTCCCTGATGAACATCCGCCCGCCGCGTTCCATCGGAGAGAATTTTCTCGCTGTGCAGGACGAATATCTGCGGGAGGAAAACGCTCGGAAAGGCGTAACGGATATAGCCGATCTGACGCCCACAGAGCCGGGGATCTATCTTTGGCAGGGGGACATCACCACCCTGAAATGCGGCGCTGTCGTCAATGCTGCAAATTCTGGCATGACCGGATGCTATGTTCCCTGCCACAGGTGCATCGATAATTGTATCCACACTTACGCCGGGGTACAGCTCCGGCTTGCCTGCGCTCGGATCATGGAACGGCAGGGACACGAGGAACCCACCGGACAGGCCAGGCTCACGCCCGCCTACAATCTGCCCTGCGATTATATTCTGCATACGGTCGGTCCGGTCATTTACGGCAGGGTAACGCGTCAGGACAGGGAACTGCTGGCCTCGTGCTACCGTTCCTGCCTGGAACTGGCGCGGCAAAACAAAATTAAGAGCGTGGCTTTCTGCTGTATCTCCACGGGGGAATTTCATTTTCCCAATGAAGAAGCCGCAAAAATCGCTGTGGATACAGTAAAGCGATACAGAGATGACACGGAAGTAATCTTCAATGTTTTCAAGGATGTGGATTACAAAATCTACCGCGCGCTCCTCGAATGAGCAAATGACATCAGATAATATAAGCCGATTCTGTGACAGGCTGGACAAAGCGGACGCCGTTGTGTTCGGCGCGGGCGCTGTCCGCTTCGATGGGGTTACTTATGCTGGGAAACGGTTCCGGCAGATGATGGAACGGCCAAAGAATATGCGTATGCCCGCATTGCGGCAAGCTGCTGACTATGAATCTGCACTCCAATGATAAATTTGTGGAAAATGAGGGATGGCACCGAGCAGCACATCGATAGGAGGATTTTCAGCGGACACGGGAAAATCCAAAAGCGGTCTGGGTGTGCGTCAACTACGGGGAGACGGCCTGCCCAGAGGAGATCGCGGAGCAGAGCATTGTGATCAATGCAGATATTGGGGAGGTTATAAGTGCATTGCTCGATCAATCAGACGGTTCGGTTGAATTGTAACATCAAAGGCATGATAAGCAACTAAAATATAAAAATGGCAATCGCGTATGTCTGCATCACTCTTTTGAAATTAAAATGCAACGAAAAATACATAAAATTCGTTGCAGGCACAAGACCTTGTTTTTGGAGAGGTATGTGAACTTTCCTGATTTTATATGAAATTCGGGATATGATTTTATCAATGAAGATATTAAAGGAATATTGGACCTAGGGATTAGGGTATTTTCAAATTCATACAGAATAGATATTCTGACGATCGTTTCATACGTTTCTAACAATGACTATTTCTAAATGTGCTCAAAACCATTTTATTTTCACCTGCTTTGCATTATAATAAAATCAAAAAGATAATTTAGTGCGTCCGTTCTCCTGTGACGGTGTAAATTACTGTCCGCTGGTCTGCCGGGGAAATCCGAATTTTGGTTTGCCGGGAACCTTGCGCGGAACATGGAACAAGGTGTTCAGTGCTGCAAAGAGATCAGGGAGCAGGGTGCGGACATTGTCTTATTTCCAAAGAAGTGGAGCAGTGGGTATACCATCCCGCATGACACAGAGAAACTTAAGGAGAGACAGATTTGCAGGTAAACTTTTAAGTATTGATTGTATGCGTGTTTCAGCACGCGGGGGAGTAATCATGATAACAGGATTTATCATATGGAGTTTGGTAAGCGTTATACTTTCAGGTATTGGCATTTCGGCATTGATATCAAAAAAGCCCGTTGGTTTCTTCACAGGGGTAAAGCCGCCTGAAGTGAAAGATACTGAAAAATACAACCATTCAGTGGCGGCGCTTTGGTTTGCTTATGCCATACTTATAGAGATATGCGGGATACCGTTGCTGTTTCTTGAACAGAATTCGGCCGGCTTTGTACCTGTGATTTTTGGTGTTGTGGCGATTACGATCGCTGTATGTATTGTGTATTTACGGATAGAGAAGAAATATCGATTGCCAGACGGAGGAAAAAACTGTGAAAAAACATGAACAGATCAGTATGAAAACAACCATCCTTTTTCCGGCTGTCATTCTTTGTTCCGGCGGTATCCTTTTTGGGTGCGGCAGCCATCATGGAGAGACAGATTCCCTTGAAGCCCCGTCAATCCAAAACCGCGCTTCCGGTACAGGAGAAAGTACTTCGGCAGAGACTGCTTCGGAAACTGAAAATGAGGCTCCTGCAGAAAACCAATATAAAGTCAGCGCTCAAGAAGCAGCGGACACGTTTGGGATTGAGATTGTATTACCGGAAAATTCAAATTGGATTGAAGATGAGGAATACTATTTCGTGGACGAAGACAATTTAAGAGTAACCTACCATGACCTCATCGCGGACGCGGATTGTACTTTGCTGGTATCTAAAAATGATAGTCTGAACCTGCCGCCAGCGGAATATGATGAAACTTTAAATGAAACCTGGGAAGGCAGCACCATCGGCGGTCAGCACATTACGGTAAGCGTGCAGCATGAAAGGAATCATGAAAAAATGACCCTGGCAGTCTGGGAATATAAGGAATATCAATTTGCGCTTATGGGAGAAGATGATTCAGATGCTGTGATTCCCAAAGTCGCGTTAAATATTATCCAAAATCTGGACTGATTCCTGGCGTTGAGAGAATGGCGCGGGTGCTTTTAACGGCGTATGATCTTTTCGCGCCACTGACGCTCCTGCATCTTGTGAGTTGGCGGAGCTAATATTGACAGCGTATTGGGACGGGATGAAACGTCAGAATACCGCCAATGGAAAAAGCCATAGATGATTTTATTTTGTATTGATAAAACAAATTGACGCTTGTGCGGGCAATGGAGGCTATATTTATGTGGGATTTTTTGAATAACATACGATGTGCGGAAAAGAAAATTTCCCTAAAAAGACAAATCATAAATACAGCGGCCATAGCGTTTTTGGGGATTGCGTTGGGAGTATTTTCAAAACTTCTGGATACTACCCCTGGCAATCATTTACCTGCTCTGCTTCAATATCTGGATGTGACAAATTTTCTGGGACGGTTTGCCATATGGGTCTTCCTTGCTGTATGTATTTCGATTTACAGTTTATCCTCAATAAGAGCGGCGCTGAACGTGTTCCTGTTCTTTGCAGGAATGGTTCTTAGCTATTATTTATACTCGACATTCATAGCAGGTTTTTTCCCTGGAAGTTATGCGATGATTTGGATGGGTTTTACCATGGTTTCCCCTTTACTTGCTTTTATTTGTTGGTATGCGAAGGGCCAAGGCAAAGTATCGCTGATCCTTTCCGCGGGAATCATCGCTGTTCTGTTTAATATGTCATTTGTATATGGACCGGGCTATTTTGACAGCCGCTCGCTTTTGGAAACGTTGACTTTTTTATGCGGGTGTGTCGTCATGAAACGTCCGTCTGTGACAGGCACCGTGATTATGATAGCGACAGGCGCTGCGCTGGCTTTTGCGCTTGACATTGCTGTACCGTTTCGTTTCGGATAAATCAGCTGGCTTCGGTTTTATCTTTTAGATTATTTTTCGTGGTAATACAGAAAACAACTTATGTTTCGCAGGGACGAAAAACTCAGTTTTGGAGAAAGATGTATGAATCATCAGTTTATACAGGGAGTAACGTTTGATTGGAATAGAATAAGCAATGATAGTTATTTAAGGAAAATAGAAGCGTTGAATGATATTGAAAGACTGGATTTTAACAGTCCGGTCACCTTTTTTGTGGGAGAAAACGGAAGTGGCAAATCGACATTACTGGAGGCTCTTGCGGTGGCTCATGGGTTTAATCCGGAAGGAGGAACAAAGAATTATGCTTTTTCCACACATGATACCCACTCGGAATTATGTGACGCAATAAGGATTTCAAAGGGATACAGGAAGGAGAAATGGGGTTATTTTCTCAGGGCTGAAAGCTTTTACAATGTTGCGACCCAGGAGGAGAAATATGCAGATAAGAAACATCCCTCGGCTAAATATCATGAAAAATCACACGGAGAAAGCTTTCTGGCGTTAGCGCAGAATAATCTGCGGGCCGATGGCCTGTATCTTTTTGATGAGCCGGAAGCAGCTTTATCACCGCAAAGACAGCTTACTTTGTTAATGGAGATATACAGGTGCGCAAAAGAAGGATCGCAGTTTTTTATCGTTACGCATTCCCCCATTTTGCTGGGAATTCCCGATGCGGATATATACAGTTTTGATCATGGGAATATACATTTGTGCGAATATGAGGAGACAGAAAGTTATCAGGTTACAGAAATGTTCATAAATAACAGGCATATGTTGTTAAACAGGCTTTTAACAGAGTAGTTTAATTGTGGAGGAAACCTGTGAAGATTAAAATAGATTTTGGACATCCGTACTTTGAAGAGGACGCCATTTTTTCTCTGACGGTAGATGACCTGAATAGTTTCTATTCAGATGAAGATGAGATAAACCGACTGAACTTATTCTTTATATTGGAGGCTTCTTTACACAAGTTTCAAAGCGGGGCAAATAGGAAAGCTGCCGCCCGCTGCGCTTTTTTAATGGCGTATTATCTTTTTGTCCCACTGACACCTCCCGCCTGTTTTGAGTTGGCGAAGTTCTATATTGACAGAGCATTGGAGTGGGATGAAACGCCGGAATATCGCCAATGGAAGAAAGCCATAGAGGAGGGAAATTGACAGATTCCAATTGAAAACCAGCACACTGGGTTACAATATCGTTATCGGCAAACAGCCTGGAAGGTACTGCATAATGTTTCCCACCTGCTCTCCGGCAAATAGGTCAAACGGTATTCCGCCGTTGAGATCGATAATGGCGAAGATTTTACTTCTTATTGCCGTACAGGTCAGGGAACTTCAAAAAACGCCCCTGACCTGAAGAAGAAAATCTCATCTAAAAAACACAACCGTCATATGAACCTGTTCAGATTATGAACAAGTTGACAAACGGTCCGCTGCTTACAAAACCAAATATATCCGGAGCGTGATTATGATATCCGCATTAGTGTTGGCAGATTGTACCGCCTGACGCGGAACATGGTTTTGTTCCAAATGTCAACGATTAAACCCAGATACTGCGGATATACCGAAAATGCCGGAAACCGCGCAAATCATCTGAAACAGCAGTTTTCTCGGACTGCGCCAATCCTGTATGGGTAAGTGGTTTTACTTATTTCGAAGCTGGATGTAGATTTTACTGCAATGGTCCTGATTCAGAGTAATCCGTTTGTTATGGGAATAGGTCAGGGAAAAGTAAATCGTTATCAAACGACAACATCTCACTGTGCAATGCTCTTATTACCGATAGGATATAATTTATATCGATATTGATGCAAATCCCTCATAGGATAAATTCATTAGTATCCACTATACTTGGGGTAAGGTACATGTCAAGGTGCAGTATTATGAGATATGGATAGTTTCTTAATTAAAGTATGTAATAATAAGGTAACACCAAGCGGCATTGCAACACCCACAACAGTATAAGCTATCCATAAATAATCTACTTTCAATACCGGAAATGACGCCAGATAATATGATGGCAGACCACATAGCTTAATGTATGCAAAAGATACTATTTTAAAGGCAAGAAAATGCCACAACATAATATGTAGCGAATTTCTTCCAATATAGGTAATCCACTTAGTATGACTGTACCGCATAAGTATTTTTGATATGCTAAATATCAAAATCCCGCCCAAGAGCCCATTTGTGACATAAAACCATGGCATATGTGTAGTGACTGCGGAAATTTTTTGGTGCGATATGATATAATAATTTATCCCAAGCCCTCCGGACGATAATATTGCCCAGAAAACACTGGGTTTTATTATTATTTTTTTAAGTTTTGATTTCTGTAAAAATACTCCTATTACGAAAAAAATATAATAATAGCACGTTTCTTCCACACCTGTTACGATATGAATTTTTTTAAGGTTCAGATAACAGCCAACAGCCATTATAAAAACAGCTGTGATAAATATAAAATAATTCCGGAATTGGTTCAGCTTTCTTGCAATAAAGTCGGTTAAAACATATATGATCGACACTTCAAAAAGCGCCCGTAAAAACCATAAAGTCCCAGCAAGCTGTTCACCATCGACAAATCCCAAAGTTTTAATGGTATGATAAATAAAATCATTCATTGTATAGATGCTGATTTTACCATAATTGGTATTGAGCAGCGGATTTTCTGTAAAACCAGGGTTGTCCGTGTAAATATTGATTCTGCAAAACAAGTTATGCAGACACAGCAAAAACATATTAAATGATATATATGGAATATACAAGCTTTTTAACTTTTTGATAAAATAACAACCTACCGTTTTTTTGTTCTCTGAATAACGATCATCATAACAATACCCTGAAAAAGAAAAAAATATCGCCATATGAAACAGTTCTATGTATTGTATATGATTAAAATTTGTATGAGCTAAAACAACTAAAAATATGGCAATCCCTCTCATATAATCAATCGTTGTATTTCTTTTTTTAATATATACAACATTCTGTTTTGCCATAATTACCCTCTATCCTTTGCCAAGTCCTTAAATTTTGAATAAGACAGTCAATTTAAATATTTATAACACATATATGTTCATATTTCAATATAAGGTAATGCCAAGTTTGTGTCAAGTACTCGTTGGCACTTTTCCTATTTTCTTTATGAGTTCTCGTTTTTATGCAATAAATACTGCCCT
>CANREV010000066.1 GCA_947629645.1 uncultured Acetatifactor sp.
GATTATCTGGTACTGGGATTTACTTATTTTGACGGGAAAAAGATGGTTTTGGGTTCTTATAAACTGCAGAATGACAGCATATTGCTGCGCACGCATCCTCCGACTATGCACCCGATTCCCAATATAACAGCGCATGTTATGATCTTTGTTTTCTTCTCCTTTTTCACCACCCGTTTCTCCTCGTTTCTACGCATACTGCCGCATCGCCTCTTTCAACCTTATCACATTCCCTGTTGTGGTCAGGCTTTTTTGTAACACTTATGACCATAAAGATATCAGATTGCTACTACAGCTTATCGGAGCTGTCAGCTTTTGTCAATGGTGCTTCGCACCGCTGTGCGGCTGCGCCTTTGACAAAAAATACCATCCCCATTACGGGTGATCAGGCAGACCAATCAGGGGACCGCTTCCGATTATTATAGCACTTCAAAGCGCCATTTTCATTTATTTCTGTCATTTAATTATCTCCTCCCCGCGTATGATTGATATTTGCATTATTGTTTTATAATCAACAGGCACCGAAGCTCCGCCTTCATATTCCGACTCTTTCACATTCAGGCTGTATTGCTCCGTCTTTTCAGGTTCTATCTTTAAATAATCTTCTTCTGTATAGGTTTCATGAATATAGAAATCTAAAACTTGCGAATCTGCCTGGAAATAATCATTATAAAATCCTTTCACTATCTTTTCTATTTCCGGCAGCGAGCTCTCTCTGTCAAACCGTATTTCAGGTGAAATAAAAACCTGAATAATAATATCTATTTTTTCATTATCCAGCAAAGCCTCTTTGATTCCGCTATCTTGATTGGCATTTTCCCCAAAAAACATAAAATCTGAATGAAAAGGATATGCTATGATCCTGTACTCATCTATGATCCCTTCCAGCCTTGCTTCCAGTTCCTTTTTTATCTTCTCACCGATAAACTTCCAACAGTAATTATCTCTGATCTCCTTTATCTCCTTGTTATCCAGCGACTTCGGATATACATTCGTCCAGAAAGCATACCCGTCCTCTTCATCTTCCCATGCCAGATATTCATACGGAGCATAATAAGACGGAGCAAATGGAACCGGTCCATTGTCCATACTTTCGTGATTGGGAGACACGCAGAACTCACGTCCGTATTTCTCTTCCAGATAAGCCTCTATTTTGTCCGGGTAGCCCGCCACGATTTCTGCCCGTTGTTCCCGCTCTTCCCTTTTGCGCATATTGCTGCGCACGCATCCTCCGACTATGCACCCGATTCCCAATATAACAGCGCATGTTATGATCCTTGCTTTCTTCGCCTTTTTCACCACCTGTTTCTCCTCGTTTCTACACATACTGCCGCATCGCCTCTTTCAATCTCATTAATTTGATATTTCCCGTCTTTTTCATTCGTGATAATCACTGCATTAGCGCTCTTACCTTTGATATTACACGTTACTTCATGTTTTTTCCACTATTATTTGTCTCCATCATTATCATAAAAGCACATAAAAACAGACACACATACCTATATTTCTATAAGCACATGTGTCTATGCAAATATTTCATAGTTCTGCTCTTGATTTACACCATTTTGCGATCAGCTGCGACACTTTGATAAAGAATGATTCAGCCGCCTCATTCCGCCACAATTCTCTGCGTATATTTTTGAATCGCTTTCCTTTTAACCGACAAAGCAATTTTCTAAACTTGCGGCAAGTGAAAGTTCAATCAATCACAACGGTAAAGGTAAGTGTGTCGGTATAGTTACCCGTATATATAATATGGTCCTTATACAGATTTGTCATAAAATCCAGAATCACCCATCCTGAATTTTGTCCGGCGGGGACCGTCAATATCGTATCGTCATCTGATTTTGAAAAATCCTGTGTATTAATCATCAGGTAATAATCAATATACCCCGCTCCGTATACCATTTTGAAATTGTTAAGGCTTGTGAGCTTTACATGAAGGCTGCTGCCCTCATTGAGCACCAAATCGCTGACTGCCAGCGATCTTTGAATCTGTTTTTCATTATCCGAAAACGTTACGCTGGCGGGAATCGTTACCGTATAGGTCGCCCCCGCGTTATAACTCACGGTAATATTGCTGCTTTTCCCCTCAGAGTCTTGTGTAATAGGCTGCCCTGCCGCCATGGAAATCACCGAAATGCTGCAGGTAAAAAGGACAAGCAGGATAACCGACAATATTTTTTTCAACTTTATGCCTCCCCCCGAATGATCCCGGTCGAATTTACCTCCCGTTTAATTCACAATCAGCCTGATACGCATATCCGCATTATTGGTAAGCGTCTTTTGTTCATTCATACGATACGGCTGGACGTGAACCACCGCGTCATAGATCCCGGGGTCCAGTTCCCGGGAAAGGGTGATGCGGCGGATACGTTTCCCCGGTTCCACAAGGCCCGATGTATACAAAACCTCATAATCCTTTCCGTTCCCGCCGTAAATCCTGAGTTCAAAAGTCAGGTAATATTTCTGCGCATTTTCCTCCGGATTCAGAAAATCCACCGCCGCTTCTTTTTTATTTGCGGGAATCGTCATAGATTCCTGACCGGCTATTACCACGCCCTGTTCCAAAAAAGTATCGTTTCCGTCCGGTAATCCTTCCTCCGCCTGCGGATCGATCACCAGCTCCACCCCTCCGCCTGCCTCTGCACCGGGTCCAGGCGCCACCAACCTGTCTTTGTCATATATCCGTTCCCGCATCATTACGATGCCTATCACTATTCCAGACAGCAGACAAACCAGCAAAAGCAAAAGAACAAGCATTTTGCGTTTCGCATTCATTAGTTCCCTCCTTCGGCACGACCGCAGTCTTCCAATACCATCATGCCATAGCCGGAATTTTTTTCTTTCCATATACTATGACAATATTTGATAAATAGTGATAGGCCGCAGGGACTGTAACGGCGTATGAAACCTTTCAGTTAAGGCATGCAAAAAGCATCCTTTTTCCCTGTCGAAAAAGGATGCCCGCATACATCTTCATATTGAATTTTCAAGGAATCAGATTTCCCCAACAGTCCGGAAACATCATCCTATGATCTTATGTATCTTTTCCAGAAGCACCTCCGGAACAATGGGTTTCACCACATAATCCTTGGCGCCGTAAAAAACCGCTTTCTCCACGCTTTCCCTGCTGTGATTGGATGTCAGGAAGATTACCGGAACCGTGTAAGCCTTGTTGATCTCACGGATAAGCTGATACCCGTTGATATCCGGCATTTCCACGTCCAGTATGACCATGTCAGGTTTCCTGGTCTGTAAAAAACTGAGTGCGCGCATTCCGCTGGAGAACGGAAAAACATTATATTCTGATTCCAGAACCTCCTTGAGTACCTTTAAGATAATAGGGCTGTCGTCCACAGCGACCACATCCTTTTTGCCTGTTGCATTCATATCATTGACTCCTTTCCCTCTTTAAGATGGCTATCGCCTTATCGGCGTCAAACTCGTCTTCCACGGCGGACAGCGCCTCGCACAGCATCGCATACATTTCTTCCGTCAAAGGACTGGCCAGCCATTCTTTTATCTTTTCTACCGCCTCATCCGTCTGAAACTCATCCAGCATCCGGATCACCTCGTCCAGTTCCCCGTCCGAGATCTGAAGGATCTCCCCGTCTGTCACACGCGTATATTTTTCTTCTTCCTCCCCTCGGAATTCCCTGTAGAGATTTTCAAAGGAAATCCTGTGTCTTTCCCATTCTCTGGCCAGTTCTTCCCAATGCTCCCTGGCGTATTCCAGGTTTCCGGCCTTTCCCGCCTTCTCATGCTCAAAAGCGATATCAGCCAGCCCGTCCGCGCCCAGCATCCTCGCATTTCCCTTCAGGCCATGTACCAGGATCGCGTAATCCGCCATATTCCCTTCTTCCAGGAATCCTCTCGTCTTTTGCTCCTGTTTCTCCTTTTCCCGGAAAAACATACCCATCAGATCCAGATATACATCCATATTCCCGCCGGCATAGGTCAGTCCCTGACGGATAGAGATTCCTTCCTGCAGATACCGCTCCTCCCGCTCTTTCTCCTGCGCATCCTTCACGGTATCCGTCTGTTGCTGTTCTTCTTCCATCTCCCCGCCAGTCCGTATCAGTTCGTCCGGCAGATAATCCATCACCATTTTTTCCAGCAGTTCCCCTTCGATCGGCTTTGTGAGGAAATCCACAAAGCCCTCTTTGAGATACATCTCCTTCGCCCCCATAATAGCGTTGGCGGTCAGCACGATAACCGGCGTATCTTCATTGGGATGCCCGGACATTGCACGGATCCGGTGCAGCGTCTCGATACCATCCATCTCTGGCATCATATGATCCATAAATATAATATGAAACTTTTCCTGCTGAATCAGTTCCAGACACTGACCGCCGGAAGAAGCCGTTTGAATCTTCACCTTGTTCCGTTTTAAGAGTGCCTGGAAAACCGAAAGGTTCATGGCGTTGTCGTCCACCACCAGCACGCTGGCATCCGGCGCCTCAAACAGTTTCCGGCTGCCGCCCTCGTCCTGCTTCCTCTGCTTGCTGATCTCCTCGAAACTGCCGACCGGTTCTTCATTCACGATCCCCTGTGGAATAGTCACGGTAAAGACGGACCCTTTCTGATAAGTGCTCTCCACTTTCATATCGCCGCCCATCAGTTTTACCAGCGACATGGTAATATTCATGCCCAGGCCGGTACCCTCAATGTTGCGGTTCTTTTTCTCATCCAGACGCCTGTACTGCTCAAACAGCCTGCCCAGATCCTCCTCCCGGATCCCCATTCCCGTATCTTTGACGGCAAGGATCAAAAGCAGCTTTTTCTCAGCCGTTCTCTCATAGGAGACATTCATTTCCACGCTTCCCTGGGAGGTGTACTTTACCGCGTTGGTGAGCAGATTGGTAGCGATCTGTTTGATCCTCACATCATCGCCATACAATACTCCCGGAGTATCCTCCGCAAGGTGAAATGAAATGGAAAGCCCTTTCTCCTGCGCCTTCAGGAAAATCACATTCCACAGATCCAGAAGCAGATTTCCCAACTCGTACTCTGCGGGAACGATCTCCATTTTCCCCGATTCGATCTTTGACATATCCAGAATATCGTTGATCAGAAACAGCAGCGTCTTTCCGGCGCTCCTGATATTTTCCGCATAGGAAAGGAGCTGTTCGTCCCCGCATTCCCGCAGGATCATCTCGTTCATGCCGAGCACCGCGTTGATGGGCGTGCGGATCTCATGGGACATATTGGAGAGGAAAAGGGACTTGGCCTGTTCCGCACGGATCGCGGAATTCGCCATCTCCTTTAAATTTTCATTGGCGGTCCACTGCCACTTTATCATCTTGCTGATCACCACGTTGACCGCCAGAATACAGATGCCGAACAATACCAGAAACAGCAGCATATACTCCATCACATTACCATATATGCTCCACCAGTTCTTCATCACGATCACGCGGAATCCGGAAGCGTTCTCCTCTATGGAATCGCCCACGCGGTATACGCCGTCATAATCCCTGAAAGACACCATACCGTTTTCGCTGTAAAGCCGATCGTAGACCAGCTTATGGATATTGACGGAATCCTCATCGGAAAATTCATACTCGGAGTTAGGATGATCGATGATCAGACCATTCTTATCTACCAGGAACGCATATCCCTCTTCCGAATAACTTTCCCCCAGGATGTCCGTAAGTACGTCCAGATAAAAATCAATGGCAAACACACCGTAAAATTCTCCCTGCTCGGATCTCACGACCTTGGAAAACGTGATGCAATACTCTCCGGTACGCGCATCGTAATACGGTTCCGTAATGTTGAAATCATCCGCAGTCAGGGCGCCCACATACCAGACTCTCTCCTCTTCCACATAATCGGGCTCCGGCACCCATCCGTTGTTCATCACCATGGGATGACCGTGGGCAAAATCCGGATTGGCTATGTATGTGGCCGAGATCTTGGGATAATGCTTGGTAATGTCGTCCAGAAACTTCACCATGCCGTCATAACTTTCCAGGATTTCAGGTCTGGCCGCCACCACGTTCTGGAACATATCCAGAATATTCTTCTGCTCCAGAACCCAGTCCCCGACCTCGTAATTATACTTTCGCAGTTCCTCTTCCATCTTGATCCGGCTGTCGTTGACAGCCATCCGGGTACAGACGACCGTGGTCAGTATCATTGACACCACAAAGATCGCGGTAATACTGATCTGATATTTGCGCTGCTCCTGAACAGTGAGTTCAGCCTGCTGCTTTTGTTTTTTTTCTTTCCTGCCGCTGTGAGTCTGGCGCCAGCGCTTCCTCCAGACGTACACAAAGAAGACCGCTCCCACAACGATACACAGCGCCATCGCCCAGGTCAGGCTGCGCATCAGCTGCAGATAGCTGTCCCTGTATAAAAGCCGGCTGCTCACATCGCACATCAGGTACCAGCCGTTTTCCGTCCGGCTGCAGAAAATGATGCTGTCAGCTCCCTCTTTGCTGGTCCTGAGGCTCATGCTATCCTCGTTTGAGGCGAGGATACGCAGAAATACATCCCGATACTGCGGCAGTGCGGAAGAAAGCTTCATGCCGACCAGCTCCGGATCTTCGCTTCCCACGATCACCTCGTTGGAATCCACGATCATCGCTTCCCCATAGCTATCCCCAGCCAGCATACTCACATAACTTTGTATCTCCGCCACGCTGTAATCTATGCCCACTACAGTGGTGCCATCCCCCAAGATCTTAGCCACGGTAAAGCATATATTGTCCGTAAAGGCATCTTTATATGTGGAAGAGATATACACCTTGCCTTTTTCAACGGCCATCAGCCCTTTATACCAGTTCCGGTCCTGCAGCACATAATCCGCAGGCGTCTCCATGCCGGAGATCATGACCTTGCCGTCCACCACGCAGAACAGATTCAGATTCATCCCATCGGACAGTCCGTACTCCAGTTCCTTCCGCTGCTGCAGAAACTGCCGTATTTCCTCCTCCGAATCATGGTTGCGTATCATTTTTTCCAGATCGTCCCCCACATGCTCCAATGTGTTTTCCGCCTGGGTCAGCGATCTTTGGAAATTGGACGCGATATTCTGCACCCGCATCCTGCCGATCTCTTCCGCCTGCTGTGACGAGATGTCGTACATGAGCAGAATATTGAACAGCCAGAACCCCAGCAGCGCCGTCACGGCGAGAATGATACCTATCCGATACCGTTTTTTGTGTTTTTCACCGTTTTCCATGGTTGCTCCGTTTTCTTTTTTTAACCGCCCTTTACCAAGGCGCGGACTTTACCGTTTCATAAAGTTCCTGCCTTTTGTCCGCCTTTAACTTTCCCGCGCCGGATTGCGTTCCGCCGCCTCTTTCACGCGCTGCAGCAGTTCATCCGGCACAAAAGGTTTCTTAAGGAATCCCGCTGCGCCTGCTTTCAGTCCCCTCTCCTGCGTCCCATCATCCTCGTCCGCCGTCAGAAAAAGCACCGGCACATCCGCCATGCCTTCGCACTTTTGAATGGCGGCCAGCGTTTCAAATCCGTCCATTCCCGGCATATGGATATCCAGAAGAATCAGATCCGGCCTGTTATGCTGCAAAAACTTCACGGCAATCTCTCCTGATTTCACACAGCTTACACGCATTCCCTCCTGCGTCAGGATATGATTCGCCATAGTGAGGTTGGCTGTGTTGTCGTCTACTACTAATATCCATTGTCCCATATACATTTCCTCCCATTCCCGAGCATCACGCAGGGAATCCGGTCATCTGTCCAGTCGGCCCGCTCCCGCAAAAACAGCGGTTTTAAACGCCGCTGTGTAAAGCCGCATGTTTTTACAACCGCAATCTTATTCATAGTTTATCATTGACGCCGCCCTTTTTCAACCTTCTCCAACTAAAATTTCCGATTACCATTCTCCGTAACAGCAAAAAAAGGGAACCCTCCGGTCATTTTCATGATCTTCAGGCTCCCTTTCGTCCCTGCGACTTTCAGGATCACGCTTTGCGCGTTCCCGCGTTATTATAATTTAAAATCAATAAACCGGCCCCACTGCCTTTCCTCATCGGTCCGAACCAGATCGCTCCATGAGGAATAAACGGCCCGGTCTACTTTATCCTGCAGTTCCTCAATGGAGGACGCCCAGACGATCTCCTCATCCTCTTGCGCCTTCCGCGTCCGTCTGCGTTCCTCAAGAGCCTCCTCACGCTTCTCTTTTTCAGTCTTTTTGGCGTCTTTTTTCGCGTCTTCCTTCTTCTGGGCGGCCTTTTTTTCAATGCGTTCCCGCTGTGCCGCGCGCTGCGCCGCCATAGACTTGTCTACCACTGCAAAGAAAGACGCGGCGCCGTTATCGTTGATCTGCATGCCGTAACCTTTTACATTCTGATTGGAATCAAAGGTCTTTTTCAGCTGCTTAAGCCCGCTGGCGCCTTTTCGGATGATCCCCTCGTACTGTGCGCGATACGCTTCATCCTCCGCCATCTTTTCGATCTTATCCTCATCGATCAGCACCACGGTTTTGTAAGCGTTCGCAAAACTTCCCGCCTGCGCTTTCGCCGCCGCTTTCTGGTCGGCGCTCACCAGAATAAAATCCATGTTGGAGAATTTCTGCTTCAGTTCCTCATAATACTTTGCCGCCTTTTCGCTCAGTTGAGGCTTTCCGATGGTTTTGCCGTAATTACCCGCCTTTTGGTCTGCGGCGGAGGTTTTTCCGGCTTCCGTGCCATAAGCTTTTACAGCACTGTCCTCTACGCTCGATACATTGCCCATAATAATCCCTCCTTGGTCTGGGTGCGTGGAAATCCGTTCCCACATAGTTATCTCGTTATCGATATTTGTATCGTCATAAAGGCGTTCTTTATTTATACACAAACAAATTTTTTCCCAATTTTTATCCGTCCTGTCTCTGATTTCTTCAATCGGAAATCAGATAGAATAATCGTAGTCGCGGTTGATGCGGTGCAGAAACTGAGCGGTCCTCTCTTCCCTGGGAGACTGGAAGATCTGTCTGGGAGTACCTTCCTCCACCACAACGCCGCCTTCCATGAACACTACTCTGTTTGCCACATCATGCGCGAAACTCATCTCGTGGGTCACCACCACCATGGTAACGCCCTCCTTTGCCAGAGCTTTCATCACGTTCAGCACCTCGCCGATCAGCTCCGGATCCAGCGCGGAAGTAGGCTCGTCAAAAAGTATCACCTCCGGCTTCACCGCAATGGCTCTGGCGATTCCCACGCGCTGCTGCTGGCCACCGGAAAGCTGAGAAGGATAATAGTCGTACCGTTCCGCCAGCCCCACTTTATCCAACGCTTCCTTTGCGATTTTCTCCGCCTCCTCCCTGGGCACTTTTCTGGCTGTGACCAGACCTTCCATCACATTCTGCAGAGCCGTCTTGTTTTGGAAAAGATTATAATTCTGGAATACAAAAGCCGTTTTCTTCCTGATTTTGTTGATGGTCTTTCGGGATGCGCTTTTAAACTCGGTGTGGATATCGTCAAAATCAAGGCTGCCGCTGTCGGCTTTCTCCAAAAAATTGATGCACCGAAGGAGTGTTGTCTTGCCGGAACCGCTGGGTCCTAAGATGACCACCACGTCTCCTTTTTCCACTTTGATATCCACTCCCTTTAACACCTGATTGCCGCCGAATGATTTATGAATATTTCTGATTTCTAACATAACGCCTGCCTCCTTTGCCTTATCCCGCCAACAACTGTTTGTAAGCGGACATTTTTTTCTCGATCAGTCTGAACAGAAGCTGCACAATGGTACACAGCACCAGATATACAAAGAAGATATCCAGATAGGCTTCAATATAGTTATAGCCGTAGGCCGCTGCCGTTCTGGCGATGGAAGTGATCTCCTTCACACCCATCATATACGCCAGCGAGGTGCTCTTTAGCAGATTGACGGTGGTGTTGCACAGGTTGGGCAGCGCCGATACCAGCGCCTGCGGAATGATAATCTTCCAATAGGTCTGCCCTTTTGTCATACCGACAGAAAGCCCCGCTTCCAGCTGTCCCTGATGCACCGTAGCAAGCGCGGAACGAAACACTTCCGTCAGCACCGCCAGATTATTGATGATAAAAACCGTGTAGGCATATATCACCGGATTCCAGTTAAATACGTTATAGTCAAGCCCCAGCACATCTTTAACCAAAAAATTCAGCAGACTGGGCAGCAGACTATACAAAAACAGGATCTGCAAAATCACCGGCGTTCCTCTGATAAAGGAAACGTATGCGGTAATCAATCTGCCGGCCACTTTTTTGTTCTCCGCCCTGGCAATGGCAAACAAAAATGCCAAAGGTCCGGCGACCACCAGAGTGATAACGGTGATCTCCAAAGTTGTGGGGATACCGGCAAGTACTTTCAACAGGGTCTCGCCCATAAATTTTATGTTAAGTTCCATTTCCATCACCTCTTACGCCGCTGTGGTCAACGCTTTCTTTCCTTTTGACAATCTTTTCTCCAGCGCCCCTAACACTTTCTGAAACAGGATGGTCATGACCCAATACAGAATGGCTAACGCCAGATAGACTTCCAGAGTGTAGGAACCCTGATATCTGCCTATGATCCTGTTTCCCTGTCCCACGATGTCAATCAGGCCTATGGTGTACGCTAACGCCCCTTCCTTGAGCAGATTCACCAGCGAATTGGTGAAATTAGGGATCGCAACCACAATGCTCTGAGGCAGTATGATCCTCCAAAAGGCCTGCGCTTCCGTGAGGCCGATGCTTACCGCCGCTTCCCTCTGCCCCTTATCCACCGCCAGATAAGCGGAGCGGAACACTTCGGAGATGTTTGCCGCGTACAGGATGGAAAACGTCACGATCACAAAGAAACCATTTCCGAATCCGTTGATATTGATTCCAAAGGAAAGCAGCAGTTCAGGCAATCCATAGAATACTACAAACAACATCACGATGGAAGGAACACATCGTGTCACATAAGTATAAATATCAGCCAAAGCATTGGTAACGGGACGATGCTTTACCTTCGCAAGCGCCAGAATAAATCCCCATATACCGCCAAAGAACACTGTTCCGGCCACCATTCCCAGCGTAACCGGAAGGTACACGATCAATTCCGGCATCACTTCTAATATAAAGAACGGATGAAAGGGACGCATGATTTGTTACCTCCTAGTATAATAATGATGTAGTCAAGAATGACTACTGGTTAATAGTTACAAAGTCCAATCTAAAACATCTAATA
>CANREV010000067.1 GCA_947629645.1 uncultured Acetatifactor sp.
TTTCCAGAGGTAAGTTTACCACACTTGAGACATTTTCTCTTGTGGTTTATTAAGACATTATCATAAATGACTTATACAAAAAACTACAACAGAAAAATTAGGTCTTGACATTTCTTGTCCGAGGGTGTAAATTGACAATTACTTAGTCAGTATGTCGGCAGCTAAGTATCTGTTTTATCCGGCTGTTTCAGCCAAGTTTACCATTTGTTGTTATAACGCCGTTTTCAGATCAGTATGCGCGCAATGTATTTTGGATGCGGTGTCGGACGTGCAGCGCATATGCGAAATGTGTATGTGCAAACGTGTGAAAGGAGGGATAGGTGCACGGAACAGGAAAAATCAAATACGAAAGATCTGCTGCAGCAGCTTGTGGACGACTATACCACTCAGAAACAGCATTCGCTGATGCAGATGAAGAAAGGACTGCTGACCAGAGAGGCTTTTCTTTCAGAAGCGGCAGGCCATATTCGGACATATTACAAGCTTGACGATGAGAAAGAAAAGCATCTTCTGGAAGAATTTGAACAGTATATTTTCGGATATTCAAGATTGTCTTCGCTGATCGATGACCCAACGGTGTCGGATATTCGTGTAGTGGGTTATGACAATATCCGCATCAAGCGAAAGGGGCACAGAGAGTCGTCAGATATACGGTTTGCTTCCCCCAGAGAATATCGTCAATTTATTGATTATGTCGCCACCAGAAACCAGGTCAATATCTCCAATCTGAACGCAATTCAAAGGTTTACGGATAATGAGAGCCATCCGGAATTTATTCTGAGATTTACGCTCTCCATGCCATTGGTCAACACTTATAACGAGCCTTATCTGTGCATTCGCAAAGTGCCTAAAGTATTTCCCCGAATGAAAGAATTAGTAGAGCAAAATATGATGGATCAGGAGACAGCACAACTGCTGATTCAACGTTTCCGGCAGGGGTCAACGCTGATCTGCGGCGGTAATTCCTCCGGAAAGACTACGCTGCTCAACGCGTTAAAAGAAACGCTGCCGGATGATGTGGCGGTCCTTGTGACACAGCAGGCGGATGAACTGACGACTCTGTGTCATCCTGATATGATGTTTCTGCATTCTCTGCCGGGAAGCGGCGAACAGCAGGTCAATTACGATCTGGAGCATATCAGTATCGCGGGACTAACTATGGATGTGGATTTTTTTATCATCGGGGAAGTAAAAGGCGCGGAGGCGCTGTATCTGCTGAATGCCGCGTACACAGGGCAACTCTGCGCGGCCACGATCCACGCGCCCTCCGCGGACAAAGCGCCGGATAAACTGGTGGATTATGCCATGTATAACAGCAGATATTCCAGAGATGAACTGATGCGGATGATGGATTGCTTTCAAACGCTTATTTTTATGAAACATTACAAAGTCAGCGAGATCTTTGCCTGCAGGGGATGGAGCGATAAACACCGCAATCTGATGTATGAGAGGATTTTTTAAGGAAAGGAGAAAAATCGAATGGATGCGCGTTAAGGCGCACGGGAGGGTATAAGAATGGGAAAAGCAAAGGTTTTGACTTTTTGCTGCCTGATCATCGGGTTTTATCTGCTGTACCGTCAGGGAAGAATCCTGAGATGGCTTCGCAATCTTCTAAAGAAAACGCAGGCCGATCTGGATCTGGCAGCCAGGAAGAGAGGTCTGGAAAACAGGAGACAGCTTTTAGAGTTACAAAAGCGTCATACTTTCTGGTTCCGAATAGAAAGAATGTTGTATTACACCGGTATCCGCAGACGTTTTCCCAATATGTCTGCGGAGGCCTGGGTATTTGGAAATCTGGCGGCAGCAGGTATACTGGCTTTTGTTGCGCTGGCTTTTTTAGGGATCAGAGCGTCCGTTTTATGGGTGGCAGCATTTTTTGCGGCGGAAGCCATATGGGTGCGGCTGCGCAGGACAGAAAATCTGCGCAGGGCCAACGATGATCTGATGAAGCTTTTGGATTTTTTGGGAAATTACAGTATCACGGCAGCAGAAGTCACAGGTGTGTTCGATCAGGTCAGCAGATATATGGAGGAGCCCATCAAGACGGCTTTGGAAGAATGCTATCTGGAAGCGCAGACAACAGGCGATGCGGGACTGGCATTGCTGGCGATGGCAGAGAAAGTGGAACATCCGAAATTTCAGGAGCTTGCCAGAAATATGGAGATCAGTATCCGATACTGTGCGGATTTTACCGCGCTGGTAAACAGCAGCAGACGCAGCGTGCGGGAACATCTGCGGATCACGCAGGAGCGCAAAGGGATGCTGCGGGAGGCTGTAGTAAATATGGGATTGCTGCTCGCCATGTCGCTTGCGGTACTTTTAACGGTTGGACGCCTGATCGGCCTGTCTTTTGCAGAGCTGGTGTGGGGAACGATTGTGGGGAAGGCGGGCCTGGGGGCGCTGGGTGTGATCTTTCTGCTGTTCGGGATACAGCTGCAGAAAGCGCATAGCTGAAAGAGAAAGGACAGGGGAAGAAAATATGGAGAAACATGGAGAAATACGGAGAGTGGCGTTGATGGGAAACAGGGTGTGGAAAAGAGAGAAGATCGGGAAAAAGGACCTGAGAAAAACAGCATAAGGAGGGAAGCGGATAGGCAATGGAGGAAAGACAGATTCTGTTGTGGCTGAATATTTTGCCCGTGCTTGGCGCTTTATTGACCCTGTGGCTCTTTTTTGCGCTTCGCGCCGCCTGTCATCCGGAGCGGCTGGTTTTAAAAACCTATCGGGAATTGTCAGGGCTTTTGAAAGAAAAAAGCAAAAAGACGGCATGGTATCAAAGGACTCAAAAGTGGCTCTTAAAGAACGGGGCGGCTTTTCATTACGGAAGGACGATTGAACCCATGCGCTTTCTTGCGGTGAGGTGGGTCCTTGCACTGTCCGGTCTGGCTGTCGCGGGCAGCGTCAGTCTCTGGTGGGGACTGTTGGGCTGTGCGGTTTTATTCTGGATGCCAACGGTATTGCTGGATGTCATGAATCGCAGAGACAATGAGAAGATGCTGCCCGAATTGAAACTGGTCTACCATGCGTTGGAGATCCAGATCCAGGCAGGAGTCTATGTGACGGATGCGCTTTCCGAGTGTTACGGCAGTGTGCAGGAGCAAAGGCTTCGCAGTGCGCTGCTTGATTTGTCCGGGGATATTGTGATGAAGGCCGATATCTATGAAGCTTTGGACAGGTTTCAGAGGAGCTTTGATAATCGGTATATTGATTCTTTGTGCATCATTATCCTGCAGGCATTGGAATCAGGACAGGCTTTGGCGCTGTTGGGGGATATCGGCGAGCAGATCAAAGATATGGAAGAGACTGTCCTGGAGAGAAAAAAGGGGGCTTTGGACAGGAGCATCACCTTTTATCAGCTGGGGGTTTTGACAGTGGTAATGGGGATTGCCTTATATGCCTGTGTGACTTATTTGTTTGGAGCAGCGGCAAATTTTTAACCATGGGAAGACCGGCGTCTGTCGGTAAAAATTACACGCGCCGCAAAAGCGGCAGAAAGAGGGAAAATGATGAAAAAAAATATGCAAGACGCAAAAAAACAGCAAAAGACCGCAAAGAGATTTCAAAACAGACTGAAGGAATGTCTGCGGCAGGGCTTCAGGACAGAAGCGGGATTGGACGGAATATTGGTGACCATTGGTCTGTGCGTCATCGCACTGTTGCTCTGTGTGGTGATGAAAGACAGTCTGAAAGTGTTTATTGAGACCATAGTGGGAGCTATGACAACGCAAGCCCAGAATATTCTGACAGGAGTAACGCCATGAAACGGGAAAAAGGCAGTATAGGAGATATTTTCTCAGCGGGCATCTGCATGATCGCCATGACGGTACTGATGCTGGCATACATGGATAATGTCTGGCTCATTCATCAGAAGACACAGGTTGGCCAGATTGCCCGACAATATATTTTAAAAATGGAAACGGTGGGATATCTGACGGATGAAGACAGGATCCGCCTTGGCAGGGAACTGGACGGGGTGGGCGTTACCCAGCTGGAACTTTCCGGCACTACCATGGCACCGGTGACTTACGGTGATATTATTACGCTGGAGATCAGAGGCAAACTGGAAGGAGAGTATGATTTTGAGGAAAAGCGGGTTTCCACGGCTAAGAATTAAGGAGGCGGAAGAGGGACAACTGGAATGGGTCACCGGACTGTTTTTTCTGCTCTTTTTAGGAATATTGCTGTGCGGGACGATGCAGTTGGATGTCTTTAGAATCTCTGCCCAATATCTGGAGGATGCCCTGGCTGCCTCCAATCTTGCCTCCGCCGTGATCGATGTGGAGGAGTACGGGATTTCCAACACCATATGGATCAGGGATCCGGAGACGGCCTACGGGATATATCTCAGGGCGGTGCAAAGCAATCTGAATCTGAACGGTCAGTGGGAATGCAATGCGAAAGGAATGATCTCCGGGAGAGTAAGGGTGTCGGATTACATTGTTTATAATGTGAAGGAGAGGGAGGTCTCAGTCAGCCGTTTTGATGAAAACGGGCAGCTTTTTTTGTCTCGGGGACAGCTGGGAGACGTATATGCGCCTGACGGACAACTGATCGAGAGCACCAGCGTTTACAGTCAGATTATTTATCCGGTGAAAGGTATCATGGGTGTGGAAACTCTGGCGTGCAAAAGTAACCTGGCAGATATTGTGGCAAATAAGTGAAAGGAAAACGGTATGGTATGATGGCGGACATTGTCTGTAAAAGGCAATGCAATAGGGATGTGAGAGAAGAGAGAAAGGATCACAAAAAGCATGAGAAAGAGAGAAAATGACGTTACAGATAAAAGAAAGATTATTCTGCGTCTTAAGACTGGAGGGATTTTGGCTGCATTTTTATCTGCCGCAGTTGTGTTTGCGGTGATGATACAGATGGAGAAAAACGTGCTCACACAGTATGAGAAAGGGCCGATCTACACGGCAGTATCCCGGATCCCCAAAGGACAGCTCATCACGGAGGAAAACTATGAGAAATATTTTGAACTGCGACAGCTGGACAGCTCCTGTATCCCGCCCTTTGGGATACGGTCTTTGGACCAGATCAACGGGCTGGCAGCAAAGACGGATATCGATCAGGGCGTGCTGTTGACGCAGGGGATGTTCGATGCGTTGGATGAGGTGCTGGGATCTATGGAACGACCTGTGATCGCCGGGTTTAAGGCGGAAGATCTGTATCAGGTAGTGAGTGGTGTTTTGCGCGGCGGGGACAGGGTGAGCATCTATGCGGTAAAAGAGGACAGTGTTTTATTGGTGTGGGACAATGTCTATGTGCAACAGGTTTTCGATGCCTCGGGTGCGGTCATTACAGGGGAGGATACATCCACTCCCGCCCAGCGGATCAACGTTTATCTGGACCAAAAGGATGTGGAGCGGTTTTATGGGGAACTGGCGGCGGGATCCCTGCGGGTAGTGAAAAATGTGGACGGGTAAAGGAGAAGCCTAAAAGGCGGGCAGAAGGGAGGATCATTGAAAACGACAGAGAAAGAGCGGGATCACAAAAAACATAGGCCTGTCAGAAGAAAGCCGCTGCGTGCGGGCGCTGTCTTTGTCGGCAGTGTGTTCTTTTTTGCATTAGTTATTTCCACGCTGAGCGTTTCCGCCCAGACTGTTTCCGGGCAAAGAAACACTATTTATGACAGTCCTTATGTGTCCGTTACCGCAGACGGGAAGGCCTGGACTACGAATGCCAAAGACAGAAACGTTCGCTGGTATAGTTTGGGAGAACAGGTAGAAACGGGGCTCGTATCTTCCCTGCGCCCGCTGCGGCAGGGGGAACATTATTATTTTACGAGGCGCCTGGGCATGATACCTGTAGGCAGATGGCAGGTACAGTGGGAACAGGGACAGTGCATCCATAACAGCTATCCCAAAGGAGAGAATCTCTACCACGGGGTGCCTTTTCGCAGACAAGTATGCCAAAAGCTGCATTATTCCGGATGGATCCCCTATTGCGCGGATTGCGGGGAAATGCTTGACGAGATCCTGGTTTATATGAGCAGGGAAGCGGCTTTAAGCATTCATTATCTGAAAGTGGGAGATGGCATGTCCTATTATTATCTGTGTCCTTTTTGCAGCAATCTGGAACAGGGAAACGAATATCAGGAACATTATTGTAAAGCGGTATCTTACAATCAATATCAGGTGCGTTATGATGCTAATTGTTCCGATTATGATGGCTTTATGGAAAATAGCATCCATATGTATCAGAATGCAGATGTCTACGAAGGGAAGAAGGTGTCTCCCGCAACGCGCCTGTCTTTCAATCGTTATGTGCGCACAGGGTATGTGTTTACAGGGTGGAATACCGTGCCGGAAGGAACCGGAAAGAGTTTTTCGGATGGGGAAGAGATCCTGAATCTGACGGATCAGGACTGCCATATGAATGGGGAAAGCGGAGTTGTCACGCTCTATGCCCAGTGGAAAGCCCTCAGCGGCACCCTTCGTATTGATCCGGCCGGCGGGAGTTATCAGGGGAGCCGTCTGGTCTGTTCCGTAACGCAGGATTACGGTACGGTATACACGGTGGACACATCAGGCGTACAGCCCCCGTCAGGGCACAGAGTTTCCTTTGAAACCAACGGAGGAAATTCTCTGCCCGATATCACGGGAACCATGCATTTCACAGAATGGAAGCTGGAGCAGCCTTTTTGCGGAAGCTTTCAGAATGACAGGTATTGGTTCGTATCCAGACTGGGCGAAGAGGATTTGTTGACGGCATCCTATGACTATGACAGCGTGATTCTGCCGACAGCAGTGAAAGAGGGGAGTTCTTTTGGAGGATGGTACTATGATGAAGCGCTGGAACTGCCGGCGGGAGCTGCCGGCGACCGCATTACGCCCACAGCCGACATCACGCTGTATGCCAAATGGGTGGAACTGGTTTTAAAAGCAACGGATAATTATCGGGCTAATGGCGGGAAAGGGGCTGTGGATCTGGCATGGAGCCAGCCGGACAGTACAGATAAGTGGTACCTGCTTTATCAGAGCCTTGACGGGAAATGCTGGAAAAGGATTTTTAGCGAGACGGATATCGGAGAAGATAAAGTGGTGGAGATGGAAGCAGGGTACACGGGGCGAACCGGGACTTTCACTGTTTCGGAAACGGGGCTTTATACTCTGACTGCCGCAGGAGCGCAGGGAGGAAGTTACGGAGACTTTGCAGGGGGGAAAGGCGGGAGCGTTGAAGCCTCCTTCTGGTTGGAAAAAGGCGAGGTGCTGACTTATGTTGTGGGAGGATCCAACGGCTATAACGGAGGCGGCAGAGGCAATATGTATACAAGCGGCGGAGGCTGCACTATGGTATCTTCCGATCGAAAGGGCCTTCTTTTGGTGGCGGGCGGAGGCGGCGGAGCTACCAGCGCGGGAGCCGGAGGAGCAGGCGGTAGTTTAGAAGGGCTTTTGTCCGCCGGATATGATGGCGAGGCCGGAGGAGCGGGCGGAGGCGGCGGTTACAGAGGAGGAATGGCGGGAGAACAGATCCTGCATCATCATACCCGTTCCTGCAGGATAGACACCTCCTACAACGGGCTGACAGAGACAGTCGTCCGGGACGAGTATAACAGTCATGTGGACGCAGGACATGATCAGGAAAATGACGAGTGCGGCGATTGTTATCAATATGCTCTGCAGCGCGCGGGAAACAGAGTAAACCTGATGCCGGTTAAGGGAAACACCTCTGTGGAGGTACAGGCAATGCTCTGGAAACAGATTTGCCGCGGCGGAGAATTGTGGGAGGATTCCTGCCTGAAGGTTTATGATCAGAACGGGATTTGTTTTTTCAGCCGGGATCTCAGCAATATATTACATAACAGCAATGTTTTGATGAGCCAGATGATTCAGCGTCAGGTCAGAGCATGGGAGCAGGGCGGCAATATGATTTTCCCAAGGTTTTCTACGGAATTTATATGGCTGCTTCCTGAAAAGGACGATAATGAGGAGGATAACGGAGGATATACGAAATACTGGTCTGTCCGCAACGAAGACGGAACCTCCGAGATCCTTGGAGAATTCAAGGAAAACGGCGGCGCACCTGTCCGGCAGCTTTGGGGCAAGGCGGCGAGAGGGGACTATCCGCTGTATCCCGACATTACTTTTCGCAACACGGGAGATACGGGATATCATCTGGAAAATACGCCGTTGTTTTTTGTCAGGAACAACGGCTGCAACGAGTCCGGCGTCCTGTTGAATGAGCTGATTGATATTCCCGCAGGCACTACCGGCATCTATGTTGAGGTCCTTGCAAAAGGAGAACCCGCTGAAAGCCATGATGTTGTCAAGGCGCTCATCACAGGAATCCGGTTTCAGGGAGGAACACAGATTGTCTGCGGTATGCAGGAAGGTCAGGTGATCTCCTCTAAGCCTTCTTACGGCGGCAGCAGCTATGTCAACGAGGCATATGCTTACTATCAGTCACAGCAGGCAGGCGTTCAGAAAAGTAACGGAAAATTTTCCCTGAAGTCTGTGTCTGTAGGTTACATGGATCAGCATACAATGGAAGGCGTGTCCGCGCCGGATCTGGCGGCTCCATATGCAGTAGCGCAGGAAACTGTGAAAAAGGAAGGGCTGGGGATGAACAGAACCCTTGTGACATGGCAGGAACCTGAAGATCGGGGAACGCGTTATTATCATGTGGCGGAGTCATACTACGCGGGAGACGACAGTCCGCTTTGCCGTTCAAACGAGACGGTTAATACGTTGCGCAGCGGTATCAAAGGATATTTTTACTGTGTGGATGAAAACAGTGACACTAATGTCACATCCATGTCGAAATTTACAGAGGAGACGGGATTAGAGATCCCTGTAAAGGATACCATGCAGTATCTGCATATTGCGGCAGCGGATGTGGCCGGCAATCTGAGCCATACCGTACATATCCCTGTCAATGCGCAGGATATGGCATGGCCTTTACATACGAAACAGCTTTCCGTTTCCGGTGATGGGGGAAATTTGTATTCCGCAGGGAACAAAACCTGGTATGTGAGAAGTGACGGAGTAACGCCCTTTACGCTGGGATATGAGGCTTATATCGATGGTACGGCATCGGAGAGCTATCAGATCAATCACGCTGTCTTTGCGGTTTCGGGCGAGGCCGGAAACGCGGAGATTACGCATCGGCTTTATCTGCAGAACCAGCCGTTGTCTGCGGGGCGGATCGCTGTGCCGGAAGCGTATTATCGTTTCCTTTCGGATGGCCCTTCCCTCATATCCTATTACCCTTATACGGATGCCTGTCGGGATGATAATAATCGCGTTTTACATCTGGAACAGAGTTTTGTGATGGAGAAAGAGGCATCCGGCAGAAAGCTTAGGATCTGCCCCAGAGCGGGAGCGGAATGGGAGGAGACGGTGATGTACTCGGCCGGGGAAGAAGATGCGCTTCATGGCCTGACGCTGATTGGCGATGGGGAACCTCCCCGGATACAGGGTTTGGAACTGCTGCGGGAGATGACTCTGATAGACAGGAGAGTGGCAGATCCGGTTCTGAATGTCACGGCGAAAGACCTTTTAAGCGGCGTCAGGGAATTTTATCTGACAGTCTGTAACAGCGATAATAACTGTGAAAAAAGATTTGACCCGGATGAAGCGGGCCTGATACAAATAAAGCTGACGGAGGAAGATCAGTTGTTTTCAGGAGATTTTACAGTCATAGCCAGGGCGGTGGACAATGTGGGAAATGAGATCACGCTTTCCGAAGACACTACGGAATTCGGTTTGACAGCGAGGATCGAAAGAATTCTGTCGCCTCATGATCCGGTCTTTCAGAACGGTGAAAGCGGTATCTTATATCTTACTGTCTGGGGTTATCCGGACAGTGTGGAGATAGAGTTCCCGAAGGAGATGACGGATCAGGATCCGATGCTGAACAAAAAGATCGAATATGCGGGCAGTCCGAAATATTGTCAGGAAGAGCAGTTACAGTTTATGATTCCCCTGTATACCCCCGCAAATGCAGATTATACAGTAACAGTGAGAGCCTATAAAGGGGAAAAACGGCTGGAACAGTATCCGGAGCTTAGTGTTGTCGGGGTAAGCGGTACCGTGCTTGATGATTTCCGCACCAGACTGCGATGAGGGCGCTTCTTTGGGGGATTTTGTGGTGCAGCCTTCTGTACGGCTGCATCACGGATCTCAAAAGCCGATTGGTCTATAATTTTACATGGTGGTTCGGGGGACTTTCTGCAGGAGGGCTGTTGTGGGGAAGCCTTGCGAAAGAGTCTGCAGCGGGGAAATTGTTGCGGGCAGACATCTGCAGAGAACTGACAGTGGGAAAAGCGCTGTGGGGGAGCGTTTTGTGGGAACTGAGCGTTTTTCTGATTTTGCAGCTTATATTTTTCTGCCATATGTATGGGAAAGCCGATTGTTACGCTTTCTGTGTCTGCGCCATGGCGGAGGCTTCTTTGGGCATGGGGCTGAAAGAGTATCTTGTGCATATGTTGTTTGCCGTTTCCTTCCTGTTTTATGTGCAGCTGGTCAGGCATAATATTGCCGCCGATGGAAATCTGAAAACCCCGGTGGCGTTCCTGCCCTATATCACGGTTTCCTTCGCCTGCTGTATCGGTCTGTATTAAAAGTACTGTTGTCAAAGAAAAAGTCTGCAAATAAAAAGTCAAGCAGAAATTTGTGAACTTTGAAAATTTTATACAGGTTGAACGAAAAGTACAAAAACCAGACCACCGCAGAACGCTGGTCCGATAAAAGGGTTAGAATTGTTTTTAGTTTTCTCCCGTTTCGGGCAGGGAAGCAAGGTATTCCCTTACCCGCCCGTAATAAATGCGGAGGAACTTGTTCGCACCGGCAGTCATGTAGACGTAATAAGGCTTGCCCTCCGACCGTTTCCTGTCCATAAAAGCATAAACAGGATCATTAGCAGGCGAACGCTGCAAATAAAAAGTCAAGCAGAAATTTGTGAACTTTGAAAATTTTATACAGGTTGAACGAAAAGTACAAAAACCAGACCACCGCAGAACGCTGGTCCGATAAAAGGGTTAGAATTGTTTTTAGTTTTCTCCCGTTTCGGGCAGGGAAGCAAGGTATTCCCTTACCCGCCCGTAATAAATGCGGAGGAACTTGT
>CANREV010000068.1 GCA_947629645.1 uncultured Acetatifactor sp.
ACCATCGGACTCGTCCCTCTTTGTTCCAATGACTGATGCACCATAACATTTGCAAGTAATTCCCTGATCGCTGTCTCTGGGAAATGATATTTTTGCCTTCGGATTCCATTCTCAATGATTTCTTCCTGCGGGATCACCGTCAGGATATATTGGACAATTTCTTCAAATGAGATGGCATATCCTTTATAGAAGATCTTTTCCCCAATACCGTCTATTCTCGACTTATCCGGATACCGGATCACACGTACGCTTCTCTTTGCAAGATTATCAAAAGCTTTAAGGTCAGAGGCAATCATCAATGCCCCATAGTTTGAAATATCCCATGTGCCGCCATCATTTTTACGAATAAACTTCTCATTTTCCAAATCTTTAAGAACCTTTTCTCTGTTTGCCGGAATCGGAGCGCCTATCGTCTTGTAATAACCCGGATAGTCCAGCAGCATTACAACATCATCATCGGTTGCTTCAGAATATGACATACGTTTTTCATACGGCGTCTTGTCAAATTTACGCCAAAGTTCGGCTTCCTTTTCCGGATATTCCGCCAAAGGCTGCAGATTACTTCCAACCCTTACATACCCAGCACTTTCATATTTTGTTGGCTCGCCTTCCGCGCACGGAATTTCTATCAATGTCACATGAACAGGCTCGCCCCCAAGGTTCTCAAAAGGCACCTCATGAAATCTGAATTCTATCTTCGGATTCACCTGTCTGTTAAGCCATAATTCAAGCTCCATGTTTCCCTTTTTGGCTTTTTTGTATTCAAACTCTGTTCCGACTATTTCATGTGTGTCGTCTGTTATTCCCCATGCAATGTATCCATATGCCCGGTCACAGAGCGTTGCTTCATTGCTCATTGCAGAGATATATTTTGCAATCCTCTCCGGATCCTGATTATTCACCTTAAATTCCGCCCATTCCACCTCAGTAGGCAATGCCGCAAGTGAGCGAACAAGTTCCTGGTAATATTCTACTGATCGATCCATTATGAATGTTCCCTTCCTAGTGTTATAGTGTCTGGGAAAATATTGTACTGTACCCAGCTTCGAATCACTGAATAATTCTTAATCAGAATCTTTCTCCAATGTGGATTTACACTGACTTTTTGCAATCCGATATCATTTGATATCGTGTAAAACAAATTTTCATCTCCGGACAGCTTTGCCATGTATGTTGTGATCAGCCTTGTTCTCTGAGCCTTCTTCAAATAAGAAAATCCCTCTTCCATCCTTTCAACATCGAAGAACAAAGCATGTTTGTAATATCCTTTTGGTACACTTTTTTAGAACACAAATCATCTATCCTCGTTTTTAATGCCTACATTATATAGAAAAACGCATTAAATATCAACTGTAACTTCTATGCCCGCTTTCCGATATTTTTATCCACATGAAATCGGAAATCTTCACGGCTTCCGTCCCGTTAAAAGAAATGGAACGGCAGCTTGGCGGAAACTTTATCCTCTGCAAACGCGGCTGTCTTATAAATCCTTTGCATGTAATTGAGGCGGATCCGTCCACGAGAGAATTGATTTTCGACAATAAAGAAAGATGCCGCTGCTCCTTTCGGGCATGGCATCTTGTGTTGGAGAGGCTGACCTGAGTCTGGATCAGCTGTTTACAATGATCGATAGTACGCTGCTGTCCGGCGAAACCATAGATAGCAAAAGCTTTTTTACTTATGCGTTCTTTCTCTCTCGCCAGTTCAGCAGCGTCAGTAATTTCCTATTTATTTTAAAGCGCTCAGGCCGCTCTGCCCAGCTTTCCGGAATCCACTTTCAAAGTAGCGCTTTCCTTGTAAGGCCTGAAAAGCAGATAACACATACCAACGATCAACAATACCGCAACGATCACGCCTGCCACATTTGCGTTTCCTGTAAACAAGCTGCCGATCTGATAGATGATCAATGAAACCACATAGGCGAAACCGCACTGATAACCGATAGCGATCCAAGTCCATTTCGCGCTGTTCATCTCTCTTCTGATAGCGCCAATGGCTGCAAAGCAGGGCGCGCACAGCAGATTGAACGCTAAGAAAGAGTACGCGGCTACCCTGGTCATACTTACAAAGTCCAGTACGCCGAACACGCCTACGACCTCCTCTTTCGCTACCAGACCCATGATCGTAGCCACCGCCGCGGTAGCGTCCGCAAATCCTAACGGTGCGAAGATCCATTTTACGCCGTTTCCGATCATGCCCAACACGCTGTCGGACAACGCCATTTCAGTGCTGAAACCGAAGCCGCCTTCCACCATGCCGAAGCAGGAGCCCGCCCAGATCACGATGGAAGAGAGAAGGATGATGGTACCGGCCTTTTTGATGAAAGACCATGCGCGTTCCCACATGCTTCGTAAGATCGCTCCCACAGTAGGCATATGATACGCGGGAAGCTCCATGACAAAGGGAGCGGGATCCCCAGCGAACATTTTAGTTTTTTTCAGGATAATACCGGAGATAATGATCGCCGCTACGCCAAGGAAATAAGCGCTCACCGCCACCAGTCCGGAACCGCCGAACAACGCTGTGGAAATCAGTGCGATAATAGGCAGCTTTGCGCCACAGGGGATAAAGGTTGTGGTCATAATAGTCATCTTGCGGTCTCTGTCGTTCTCAATGGTGCGGGAAGCCATGATTCCGGGCACACCGCATCCGGAACCGATCAGCATCGGGATAAAGGACTTGCCGGACAGACCAAACTTGCGGAAAATACGGTCCATGATGAACGCCACTCTCGCCATGTAACCGCAGGCTTCCAAAAAGGCGAGGAAAATGAACAGAACCAGCATCTGGGGCACAAATCCAAGGACTGCGCCGACACCGCCGATAATACCATCGAGGATCAGGCTTTTGAGCCACTCGGAGCAGCCGATGGCGTCAAGTCCGCTCTCCACAAGCACAGGGATGCCGGGCACCCATACGCCGTACTCTGCGGGGTCGGGCGCATTCTCCAGAATGGGATCTGCAATCTCAGAGAGATCAAATCCTGCTTCCGCCAGAGAATCCGCATAAGAACCATACGCCTCTTCAAATCCGCCGAAATCATACTCTTCTATAGCGCCATTTACATCATCGGCGCCAACCACATCCGCATCAACTGCCGCCAGTACGGTGGGTGCCAAAGCATCGAAAGTCTCCTCCGCATACGCTCCGCAGGCTTCCTCATAAGCGGAGCTGCCGATGCCGAACAAATGCCATCCATCACCGAACACGCCATCGTTCGCCCAGTCGGTAAACACCGTTCCCACAGTAGACACGGAAATATAATATACAATAAACATTATTACCGCAAAAACAGGAAGCGCGGCCCACCGGTTGGTCACTACACGATCGATTTTATCGGATACGGACATGGTTTTCTTTCCGCTCTTGGTCACACACTCGTCTATAATGGACGAAATGTATGTATACCGCTCGTTGGTAATAATACTCTCCGTATCATCGTCAAACGCATCTTCCAGTTTCTGAATCTCCGCCGATACATCGGGCGCGGTCCCCATCAGATCTGCAATTTTATCATCCCGCTCGATCAGCTTGATCGCAAAGAATCTCTTCTGATCCTGCGCCACCGATACGCCCAGCTTTGCCTCAACTGCTTCAATAGCAGACTCCACACTCTCCGCAAACTGATGAACAGGCGCCGCGACCCTCTTCTTTTTTGCCAGTTCTACCGCTTTTTCCGCCGCCGCCTGAATACCGGCTCCCTTCAGCGCGGAAATCTCTACCACCTCACAGCCAAGCTTTGCAGCCAGTTTATCGGCATGGATCTTATCGCCGTTTTTTTGAACCAGATCCATCATGTTTACCGCCATGACCACAGGAATGCCTAGTTCCATGATCTGGGTGGAAAGATACAGATTTCGCTCAATATTGGTACCGTCAACAATGTTGATGATCGCATCCGGTGCGTCATTGATCAGATAATTTCTGGCCACTACCTCCTCCAAAGTGTAAGGAGATAAAGAATAAATACCGGGAAGGTCGATAATCGTAACTTCCT
The DNA here is from genome assembly GCA_947629645.1 of uncultured Acetatifactor sp. Taxonomy (GTDB): domain Bacteria; phylum Bacillota; class Clostridia; order Lachnospirales; family Lachnospiraceae; genus Acetatifactor. The sequence goes on from CANREV010000068.1 coordinate 3,998, forward strand.
TATCGGACTTTAACTTTCCTTCCTTCTTCTCCACCGTTACGCCGGGCCAGTTTCCTACGAACTGGTTGGAACCGGTCAGCGCGTTAAATAATGTAGTCTTACCGCAGTTTGGATTACCTGCTAACGCAATTTTGACAGACATTTGATTGCTCCTTCTTCTTCATAAAATTTATTTTCTTATCCTACCTCTATCATCTCGGCATCCGCCTTGCGCAGAGACAATTCGTATCCTCTCACTGTCACTTCCACCGGATCGCCCAGGGGCGCTACCTTCCGCACAAAGATTTCCACTCCCTTGGTGATGCCCATATCCATGATCCGTCTCTTGACAGGGCCCTCCCCCGACAGCTTCTTGACGGTCACAGTCTGCCCTACGGCAACTTCCCTCAATGTTTTCATAACGCACTCCTTCTTCTCTAAACGATTATCTTATTTGCCATCTCCCTGCCGATGGCGATGCGGGAATCTTTAATGTTGACGATCACATTGCCGCCCACTTCGGACACGACAGTCACAGCGCCTCCTACCACAAAGCCAAGCTTTTCCAGAAACTTTCTGGTTTCTTCTTTTCCGCCTACTTTTTTGATGATATTACTCTCTCCGCTTTTTGCCATCGTCAAAGGCATATCAACATCTCCTCCCTATGTATTTGAGAATGATTATCACTTCCTCATTAGTTAGTATATGCTAACATATGTTTGTTGTCAATAACCAATTTAAAAAATATTTGTAATATTTAAAATGAAACGATCAGAAGCCGCTCAGAAACAACTTTTGCAAAAGTTTTTCTGAGCGGCTCCCAACTTTCAATCTCCTGTTTTTTGACAAGATGATCCGTAACAGTTTTATCAAAATTTGATATCATTTTCAAAACATGATATAATAACCTTATTCTGGGCAGGAAACAGCCCTCTGAACAAGGAGTCCTATATGAACGAAACAGAATCTTCCGAAAACTATCTGGAAACTATTTTAATATTGAGTAAACAGCTTCCCGTAGTCCGTTCCGTGGACATTGCCAACGAACTGAACTTCAAAAAATCAAGCGTCAGCGTAGCCATGAAGAACCTGCGGGAAAAAGGGCATATTGTCGTTGACAGATCCGGCTTTATCACCCTCACTCCGTCCGGTCGGGAGATCGCGGAAATGATCTATGAACGCCACGAACTGATCTCCTCCTGGCTGATGCGCATAGGCGTTTCCAAAGAAACCGCGCTGGAGGACGCCTGCAGGATCGAGCATGTGATCAGCAAGGAAAGTTTTGAAGCCATCCGCAAATTTATTAAATAGCGATCACAATTCCGGCTGAGGGAACGCCCGTCACACCCTTTCCGCGTTGAGATAAGGCAGCACCTGCGAAAAGTCCATGTCGCCGGCATAATAAAATTTGGTATAGCAGGGCTGATTATAACAGTTATTCTGCCATGCGATACCGGTGCGGTACATGGTATCGTGCATCAGCGTAAACAGCTTGTGGGAAGTGATCTCCAGGTTAGTATAGATGCGGATCGCGCTGCTGTCCTTAGTGCGAAGCAGCAATTCTTCCCTGAAATCCCCGAAGATGTCGGCCACAAGGCAGGGATTTCCCTTCGTTCCATTGTTGGTAAGCGTTCCTTCCGGTTGTAACAAAATGCCGTGAGTGTTGTCATTGATCACTCCGGTCTGCTTCCCGTGCAGATAGTTCACGCCGTCCACAATCTGCGTGCTCAGATCCGGTGCAAACCGTATACTCTGGTTCGTGCCGAGGATCTTTCCGGGCAATTTGTTCCCTTTACAGTCATACATCTCTTTTACCCAGACGCACAGTCCTCTCACATCAGGATCCACATCGCCGACCATGCAGCGTCCCAGGTCCGTCTCGGCATATTCGCCGAAGAATACCTCTCCCGTTTCAGCATCCCGCAGCGCCCAGCCGTAAGGAGCTTCCTTTGCCCCCTCAAACACATTGAAGATCTGATACCCCGGCCTGTCGGGATCGATGACAGCCACATGCATGGCATCCCCGTGTCCGAACTTTGCCGCTCTGCCATCGGGCAGCGTTCCCCAGGAAGAGTACAAAAGGCTCCCGTCATGGTCGATCACCGCGGCTCCGTAAATGATCTCCTGACAGCCGTCTCCATCCACATCCGCAGTAGACAGACTGTGATCTCCCTGTCCCGCCAGACGGCCATAGACAGGATCCGACCCTACAGCCTCGTGAGGACTTGCGCAAAAGGGATTGTCCATCGGCACATATCCGCTGTCAATATCAAAACGAACACGGTGCTTTCTCTCAAAGAAATCGTAAGCCACAATGGTGGATCTGGTGTAATACCCGCGGCAGATGACCAAGTAAGGTCTCTCCCCATCCAGATACGCCACGCCGGATAAGAACCGGTCCACACGGTTACAGGGCTCGATCCGCTTCATGGCGTAATCGCCCCAGCGCAGTCCGTCATCCTCCCTCGCGTGGGGGAAAGGAATCGTCTCCAATTCTTCCCCGCTTCCGCCAAACATAGTCAGGTACTCAGGCCCCTTAAAAATATATCCTTCAAACTTCCTCAATTCGTTCTTCGGGCTTCTGGCAGGGGCGTACTCATCCATGAAATAATCCGCCAGCGCCTGGGCGTCCTCTGCGCTTAAAGGATAGTCATACCTTTTTTCAATACCAAAGCAGGCCTCAAGCGTATCCGGCCACTGACCTTTTTTTACCTCCTCCTGCTCCTGCCAGCGTTGGAACAATTCCACAATGTAGTCATAATAATCCGCAGCGCTGCACACATAATTGTCCTCATTGGAAACGCCCTTTTGAATATCTTCCTCCGGAATCGTTATGTACCGGCGGCTCTTTACGCTCCCATCCTCATTGTAAATAGTCATACAGGTGCCGGGCGCCGTCTTCACGGACATTTCCGCCTTTCCGTCCCCGTCAAAATCGTAAACCATAAACTGGGTATAATGCGCGCCAGCCCGGATGTTTACCCCCATGTCAAGACGCCACAAAAGCCTGCCGGACAGTTTATAGCAGTCGATAAAGCACTTCCCCGTATACCCTTTTCCCGTCACGTCATGAGCGTTGGAAGGATCCCACTTCACGAAAAACTCATACTCTCCATCTCCGTCCACATCTCCTACGCTCATATCGTTTGCGCTGTAGGTATAGGCCTCTCCGGAAGGAGTAACGCCTCCCTCCGGGATCCGCATAGGGATCTCTATGTATTCCTTGGGAGAAACCTGCACCTTACGGCAGGCTTCCTCCTCTTTACCTGCTTTGACGGCGGCAACGGCATAGGTATCCTGAAGCGTTCCGGTTCTGTCCAGATAATTGGTGCTGTCTGTCACCAGCGCCAGCCTCTTACCATTCTTATACACCGCATAGTCGGTTCCGCTCATACCTGTCTCAGTGTAGCCGGATACCTCTTCCAGAAACATACGCCAGCTTAAGAATACGCCCTCTTTTGCGGCGATGGCGATAAGCCCTCTGTCCAGCTTTTCCAACTGCTCTTTCCAGACCTTTTTGACAGGAGTCTTAAGCACCCCGCTCTCCGCCAGCTTCACGCCGTCTTTCCAGGCTTCCGCGCGAAGATAGTGGGGGATGTGGGTAGCTTTTTTTAACGTAAATACAGTATCTTTCCCCTCATAGACGCATTTATACTCCATAGTCCGGCTAAAACGGTCCGACCAAAAAAGTTTATAAACGCAATCTCCTGCCTCCTGCGCCTGCCATCGCACGCAAAGCTGCGTATCTTCTACCCTGACTAATTCTAATTGTAACGTCACGCTGATCCCCTTCCCTTTCAGATTTCTCTTACATTATCCTGCTGTGGATTATTTATAGTTTCGCCGCTGTGAGTTGCACCTTCCGGCCTTTCGGCTTTTCAGCTATCTCCTACAGATACCTTACTATGTCTTCCAGTTTCCGCTTAGGTACACAATAATCCTTTTTCTCATCCAGATAATATTTTACCTGCGCCGGATCTTCCGCGTCCACGATGCGGCTGACATGGGAAGGATAGCCGAAAGCGACTACCGTATGCAGTTTCTGGCGCTCTGTCAGTCCGAACATCCCGGACAGTTTTTCCTTATTGCAGGCGCCGATAATACAGCTTCCCACGCCCCGGTTCCAAGCCGCCAGGGTCATGTTGGAGATAGCCAGACCGGCGTCCGTATCGCAATCCGCATTAATATCCAGATTCTCCACCACGGCGATAAACAGGACGGGACGCTCATTCTCCTTTGGCTGCCCCAGTTCAGGCGGCAGCGCTCCCGCCCATCTGGTATGGGAAAACACTTCCGCTACCTTGTCTTTTTCCCTGATCACAATATAACTCAGCGGCTGCCTGTTGGCAGCGCTGGAGGCAAATCGTGCCGCTGTCAGGATCTCGTCCAAAACCTCTCCAGGGATCTCCCTCTGCTCAAAACGGCGGTAAGTGCGCCTGGTTTCCAATAATTCCATCAAATTATCCATTTTGCCGCTCCTTTATCATTGATTTTCTTTTCTATAATACTTTTGCTCCGCCGACAACATGATAATCCATGCTATCCGCAGTTCTGACCGGTCCTGTATAACCGAAATTCACTGCACTCTTTTGTTTTATAGTACCATACAATACTTTTTTGCGCAACAAAAGAGGTTCGCCTCCAGCTGCAAAGAATGCAAAAGTGTCCAAAATGGCAGTTTTTTAATCTCAGGATTCCTCTGTCTAAAAGATTGATTGTCTGGCCGATTTGGCCTGATATTTGTTACAGATATTGCAGATATTGATTACAGATCCGTTAAAGATTCAAATTCAGAAATGCTCTTTGCCTGAGCGGCTTTTTTCAGAAGCTGTCTCAGCGCGGCGGTATCCTTCAAAGAACAGATGTATTCCCTGAGGTCTGCGGGAACTTCCCCGTAAACCGAAAGCAGTTCCAGGACTGCTTCTGACAAGCCATTGGTCTGACCTTCCACCAGACCCTCCGCCTTGCCTTCCGCTCTGCCTTCTTCCCTGCCTTCCGCGCGCTCATCCTTCAGCATTTCCTCAAACAGCATATACCGTTCCCCCATTTCCCTGTCAGATTTGATCCGCCGGATAGAACGCTGGAGACGCCTGACATAGTCGTCCCCGAAGTCCCCCATGCTTTCTGTCTCCCCGGCGGAAAGAAATTTTAAAAACCTTACCAGGGATTCCGGCACTTCTTTCTCATTCTTTCTCATTCTTTCCCTTCGTGCTTAAGAATACCGTGTGGCTCCCGTCCTCGTAACGGAAAGAACCGTCCTCCGCAAAGATATGTTTTACCGTGTAGCGGTACTTCCCCAGAAGGAAGGGATCGAAGTCACACAGAAACACCACATAACTGTCAGGCAGTTCCCCGTAGGGGACGCCTGACAGAAGCAGATCCATGTCCATCTGGCTGTGGTAGTAACGGCACCGCCTTTCCAGCGGTTGGCCCGCGACCTGCATCTCCACATTAAAACGGGTGCCTCTCCCGTCCCAGAGGAATCCTAAGTTCAGGATAGCATGCCAGTGACGGTATGTCAACTGTTTTTACACAATTTAAGGTGCAGAATAAATTTCAATTCCAGATCCCGCATATATTGACATTATTAACAGTATGTGTCTTTATAAAGGGATAAACTGTCAGATGTTCCAAAAGATTCGGTATATTTTTTAAATGTAATGATGCAGACTATATATAGTTTATGTGCAAAAGCCCCATAGTGCATACCTGTCATTTGCCAACCACCGTTTACAATCAGGTTCATGATAAAGTATTGTGTCAAAAAGTGTCTTCGACACTTCAACTCCCCTGCCCCTCAATCTTGAGGGGTAAGGGGTTTTCTTTTGGTTACTTTT
>CANREV010000069.1 GCA_947629645.1 uncultured Acetatifactor sp.
TTATTGCAGATTTCCCTTAAAACCAAGGTTTTTATAAAGATTTAACAATAAAAAACAGGTAGTTTTTGACACTACCAAATGGAAAGGTATGGTAACAAAAATGGAAAAGACAATGGATAAGATCGTAGCGTTGGCCAAGGCCAGAGGGTTTGTCTACCCCGGCTCCGAAATTTACGGCGGGCTCGCGAATACATGGGATTACGGGAATCTGGGCGTTGAGTTGAAAAACAATGTGAAGAAGGCCTGGTGGCAGAAGTTTGTTCAGGAAAACCCTTACAATGTGGGAGTGGACTGCGCCATTTTGATGAATCCCCAGACCTGGGTGGCCAGCGGCCATCTGGGCGGTTTTGCAGACCCTCTGATGGACTGCCGCGAATGTCACGAGCGTTTCCGCGCGGACAAACTGATCGAAGATTACTGCGCGGAAAACGGAATCGCCTTGTCGGAAAGTATAGACGGCTGGAGCCAGGAAAAGATGAAGGATTTTATCGAGGAGCATCAGGTGCCCTGTCCCGGCTGCGGCAAGCATAATTTTACGGACATCAGACAGTTCAACCTGATGTTCAAGACCTTCCAGGGCGTCACGGAGGACGCGAAAAATACCGTGTATCTGCGGCCTGAGACGGCGCAGGGTATTTTTGTGAATTTTAAGAATGTGCAGCGGACCTCACGAAAGAAGATCCCCTTTGGCATCGGCCAGATCGGCAAATCTTTCCGCAATGAGATCACCCCCGGGAACTTTACGTTCCGCACCAGAGAGTTTGAGCAGATGGAACTGGAATTTTTCTGCGAACCCGGTACGGATCTGGAATGGTTTCAATACTGGAGAGGGTTCTGCCGCGACTGGCTGCTCTCTTTGGGCATGAAAGAGGAGGAGATGCGCCTTAGGGACCACAGTCCCGAAGAGCTGTGCTTCTACAGCAAGGGCACTACGGATATTGAGTTTTTATTCCCCTTCGGGTGGGGCGAGCTGTGGGGCATCGCCGACAGGACGGATTACGATCTGACCCAGCATGCCAATACTTCCGGCGAGGATATGTCATATTTTGACGATGAGAAGAAGGAAAAGTACATACCTTATGTCATAGAGCCTTCTCTGGGAGCCGACAGAGTAGTGCTTGCGTTCCTCTGCGCGGCCTACGATGAGGAGGATCTGGAAGGCGGGGATATGCGTACGGTCCTTCGGTTCCATCCGGCGCTTGCACCTGTTAAGATCGGTGTGCTTCCTCTCTCAAAGAAGCTGAACGAGGGCGCGGAGGCGATTTATACGAAACTGTCTAAAAAATATAACTGCGAGTTTGACGACAGAGGAAATATCGGCAAGAGATACCGCAGACAGGATGAGATCGGAACCCCTTTCTGCGTGACATATGATTTTGACTCCGAAACGGATGGATGTGTTACCGTGCGGTTTCGGGATTCCATGGAGCAGGAACGCGTGGCGATCGCCGACCTGGAAGCATATTTCGCGGATAAATTTGAGTTTTAAGCAGACCGGACTGTGAAGGGGGCAGAAGAAGCATTCTGCTCTCTTTGTATTTGAAGATGGGTAAAAATGGACAGGATAGAAGTTTTTCAAATTCTTGGAATTGAAGAGACAAAAGACGAAAAGCTGATCAAAGCGGCTTACCGAACAAAGCTTGCCGTGACCAACCCTGAGGACGATCCGGAGGGATTTAAGCGCCTGCGCGGCGCTTACGAGGAGGCATGCCGCCTGGCAGGATCAAAAGATGTGCCCAAGGCCGCCCCGCAGAGGGATACTACGCCATCCGGGCTTTGGCTGGAGAGGGCGGCGGAAATCTACGGCAACATCCGGACCAGACAGGATCTGAAGCTTTGGGAAGAATTGTTTGATGACGACTGTTTTGTGTCTCTGGAGGATGAAGAGAACTGTCGTTTTAAGCTGCTGCGTTTCCTGATGGAACATTTTAAGCTGCCTACGGATGTATGGAAGCTTTTGGACCGGAAACTTTCTATTGTCAGTGATGCCGCAGGCCTGCGGGAGCGCTTTCCGGCAGATTTTGTCCGCTATATTCAGAATAAGTGCGTTCGCGGCGAGGATGTGGAGTTCTCTCAGTTTGAGGGGCCGCAGGATGGCGATTACGATCTGTTTTTGCGCTATTACGACAGCACATGGCAGGCCCTCGCCGAGGGAAAGCTTCAGGAGGCGTCACGCTTCATAGAGTGCGCGGACAAACTGCAGATCAGACATCCGGTGCTGGAGATCTGCAGGGGGGATCTGTTAAACAGGCAGGGCAAAAAGCAGGAAGCGATAGCCTTGATGGAAGAGCTTTCAAAAAAATATCCGAAGGATGCCATGATCGGTTACAATACTGCGGAAATCCTGTGGGCGCAGGGACATGCGGAGAATGACAGATACCGGGAGAAAGCCGTTGAGATTTACAAGGAATTGAAAGAAAGCAACGACAGTCATTATATGGCGAATGTCCGGCTGGCGGAATGGAATTATGAGAAGGGGCTATACAAAGAGGCAAAACAGTGCGCTGAGAAGGTGCTGACCTCGGGAGCCGATGATAACTTTATGAAGCTTTTGGGAAAGATCAATGAAAAGATCGAGGCAAAGCTTGAGAAGGAATATCGTGAAAAGGGCGCGGGAGGCGAAAACTGCAGGGCACAGAACTGGGAAACCGCATTGGAGCTGTGCTGGTGTTACCTTCAGGATGGGAAGATAGCCAGAGGAATTCTGATGGCGGATCAGATCAAAGATGTCATTCCGCCTGAGAAGGAAGCGGAATACAGAGGACTTTTGGCTAAGCTGTTCGTGGAGGAGGCCGATTACGAGGATTCTGTTGCCATGACCAGGGTGTGGGAGGAAGCCCTGCGCAAAAGGCTGGAGTCGGACGAGGCGGAGGACGAGAAGAAAAAGGACCGTGACAGGCTGCAGCAGGCGCATCGCATTCGTATGCAATGTTTTTACAGTCTGGGTTTGAAAGACAGCAGACATTTTGCGGAAGCTGTCAGAGAGGGCGAAGCGGTGCTAAACGGCGGTATGGAGGATATTGGCGTACTGTTGGAGCTGGCCCAGATTTATACGGAAATGGGAGAGTATGAGAAATGTCTGGAACTGGTCCGTAAACTGGTGGAAGAGTATCAGGTCTATGCGGCTTACGCGGCTTCGCTGGAAACGTATAAAAGGGAATTGGACGCTGCCGGAGTGGTTCGCAGCAGCGCTCAATGTTTGAAATACTTTCCCAATTTTACAAAAGCATATGAATATGTGGCGAAAGTCTATCTGGATCTTGAACGGCGGGAAGATTTGCTGAAAGTGTTCGAGGATGCCGGGAAGCATGGTGTCAAAAGCGATATTCTGGACGCCTACCGGTATCAGATGGATCGTAAACCCATAGAAATGTCTGTTTTGAGACACAAACTGAATCTGTTTCGGGGGAAGTACCGCGAGCCTGTGGAAAAGGGAGAAACCTTTTTGTATGAGGAAGGGCTGAAAGTCCTGACAGAATATCTCTATCACTATCCCGACAGCTATATGTTTGTGGAACGGGGATTATACCACCGGGCGGCCCATCATTACGAGGAAGCAAAGCGGGATTTTGAGAAAGCGGCGGCGTTAGATCCCGCCAATCCTTATGCTTATAACGGTTTAAGCTTTACATATAAGTACATGGGCGATTATGAGAAGGCGCTGGTCTGCATCAAAAAGGCTATCCTCTATATGGACCGTGATATGTCCCCTTCCATCTACGCGGATATGGGGAGGCTGTATCTGCTGCTTGGGGACTCAGAGCGGGCGCTGGCATCCTATCTGCGGTATGAGGAGCTCACAAAGGGAAAGCAGCGCAGTCTGAAGAGTATGGAAGAACTGGCGGAATGCAGGCTGCGCATGGGGCAGGTGGACGAGGCGGACGAACTGTTCTGGCAGATTTATCCCCAGGATATTTGGAAACGTTACAGCCGCAGGGTGGATCTGTATGCGAGGTGCGGCGAAGAAAAGCGCTGCAGGGAGCTTCTGGAGGCATGGCGCAAAGAGTTAAAGCTGGAGAGAGATGACCCTGTCACCAGATATTTCAGGTGGGTCAACACCAACCAATACACAAAGTATTACAGCGATTATTTTACGGCGGCGGCATGGGCGGAACTGCTTTTTGGAACGAAGAAAAAGGCGTTAAAATTGTTTGATGACCTGATCCGTTTCAATCAGGATCAGGACAGGGAGCTGGATCTTTTGGGGGAAGCGGTCATGGGCTGTATCCTCTGCGGGGCAGAACGGAGGGGAAGGAAGTATGCCTCCAGACTGGAAAAATTGTTGAAGAAAGAGTCTTTTAAAGCCCATGATCCCTATTACAACAGTGCCAAATGGAAGCTGATGATGGAGATAAGGTCGCTCTTTTTTTCAAAGGATTTCAGTCGTCTTGAGCAACTGCTGGACAGAGAGACAGCCACAGAATGCTGCCATTCCTGCAGTGAGCCTTACTGTAAGGAGCTGGAAGCGCTTCGCGTCCTGTGGATGATCCGGCAGGGCAGACGGGATGAGGCGCGGGAGCGCCTGGCAGTCAATCTGGATATCTTTCCCCAGGACGAGTACATGCAGGCGATCAAACATACAGTTTTCGATGATCAGATATAGCCGGAGCATGTAACCGGTCATCGCAGGGATCATCACAGAATACCCGCCGCAGACTTTCGGACTTTAAAAGTCGCAGGGATACGGGCGGAAATCAGACGGAGACGAAGGAATACATGATAGTAGGAATTGACTTGGGTACGACCAATAGTTTGATAGCTTATTTTACAGAGGAGGGCCCCAAAATCATCCCCAACAGACTGGGAAATCACCTGACGCCCTCAGTGGTCAGTGTGGATGAGGAGGGAAATGTATATGTGGGAGAGACCGCGAAAGAACGGATGAGTCTCTATCCGGATACGGTGGCCCAGACTTTTAAGCGCAGCATGGGCACCGACCGGGAATATATCTTAAGCGGCAGGCATTTTAAGCCGGAGGAATTATCCAGCATGGTGCTGCGTTCTTTAAAGGAGGACGCGGAAGCTTATCTGGGCGAAGAGGTCACGGAAGCGGTGATCAGCGTGCCGGCCTATTTTGATGATAAACGAAGAAAGGCCACAAAGCGCGCCGGTGAACTGGCCGAACTGAAAGTGGAACGGATGATTTCCGAGCCTACCGCGGCGGCTGTGGCTTACGGATTGTACGATAAGACGCAGGATACCCGTTTTTTGGTGTTCGATCTGGGTGGCGGAACTTTCGATGTGTCCATTTTGGAACTATATCACAATATTCTTGAGGTCAGAGCCGTGGCGGGAGACAATTATCTGGGCGGCGAGGATTTTACGGAAGTGATGGCGAAGCTGTTTTTACAAAAGAGGAACCTGCAGCTCCAAAACCTGGATGAGAAAGAACAGGTCCGGCTTTACCGTCAGGCGGAGAAGGCTAAATGCGCTATCAGCGACCAGAGTCAGGTGACTATGAACTTTCTGTATCGGGAGGAGATGCTGGAGGAAGTCATTACGGTCAAAGAGTATGAGGAGGCATGTGAGGAACTTCTCATGAAGATCCGCGAGCCTGTAAAAAAGAGTCTGGCGGATGCGGGGCTGAAACTGTCGGAGATTGATGAGGTGCTGCTGATTGGAGGGGCTACCAGGCTTTCCATTGTCAGGGACTTTTTAATACGGCTGTTCCGGAAATTTCCAGACACCGGGATGAATCCCGATGAGGCTGTGGCGCTGGGGGCGGCCGTTCAGGCTGCCATGAAGGAGCGGCGGGAGGAAGTCAGGGAAGTGATCCTGACAGATGTCTGTTCTTTCACACTGGGCACCGAAGTCGTGGTGGAGTATGAGGAAGGCAGGTATGAGGAAGGAAGGTTCTGCCCTATCATAGAGCGGAATACCGTCATTCCTGCGAGCCATACGGAGCGCTTATACACTGTGCGGGACAATCAGGATAAAGTACGGGTCAGAGTGCTTCAGGGTGAGAGCCGCTATGCCAGAAATAATCTGTTTCTGGGGGAGATCACCGTGGAGATCCCAAAGGCGCCCAAAGGGCAGGAGTCTGTTGACGTGACTTACACTTACGATATTAATTCCCTGCTGGAAGTGGAGGTTACGGTGACGTCCACCGGCCGGAAACAGAAGATGATTATCAAGGGCGATGATAACCAGATGACAGAGGAAGAGATCAAAAAACGTATGGAGGAGCTGGCTTATCTTAAGATTCAGCCAAGGGATTACGAAGAAAATCGTCTGGTGCTGCTTCGGGCGGAGCGGATGTACGAGGAATCTCTGGGGGAGAGAAGGAAGAAACTGGACCGCTATATTATGTCTTTTGAGGCGGCGTTAAAGAAGGGCGATCACGATGAGATCAGGGATGCGAGGACTGCTTTGAATGATGTGCTGGAGGAGGAAAACGAGTGAGCCAACGTCTTTTTCCGCATATTTTTTACTATACAAACGGCGGAAAAAGTGTTATCCTAACCAAAGAATCTTTATGAGACAAATTATAGAATAGAGACAGGAAGGACAAACCCATGAAACCTTATGGCGTAAATGAATTGAGAAGAATGTATCTCGACTTTTTCGAGAGCAAAGAACATCTGAAGATGAAGAGCTTTTCATTGGTGCCCCCTCACACGGACAAGAGCCTGCTGCTCATCAACGCTGGCATGGCGCCTTTGAAGCCTTATTTTACGGGACAGGAGATTCCGCCCAGAAAGAGAGTCACAACCTGTCAGAAATGTGTGAGGACCGGAGATATCGAAAATGTGGGGAAGACAGCCCGCCATCTGACCTTTTTTGAAATGCTGGGCAACTTTTCCTTTGGCGATTATTTTAAACATGAGGCGATCGCGTGGAGCTGGGAGTTTCTGACTAAAGTGATCGGGATGGATCCGGACAGGCTTTATCCTTCCGTTTACGGCGAGGACGATGAGGCTTTTGAGATCTGGAATAAGGAGATCGGGGTGCCCGCGGAGAAGATCACCAGATTTTACCGCGATGAAAACGGCGACTGTGACAATTTCTGGGAGCATGGAGCAGGGCCCTGCGGTCCTTGTTCGGAGATTTACTATGACAGAGGCATAAAGTACGGCTGCGGAAAGCCCGATTGTAAGGTGGGATGCGACTGCGACCGCTTTATGGAGGTCTGGAACAATGTGTTTACCCAGTTTGAAAGCGATGGCAAAGGGCATTACGAGGAGCTTTCCCAGAAAAATATCGACACCGGCATGGGGCTGGAGCGTCTGGCGGTGGTAGTTCAGGATGTGGATTCCGTCTTTGATATCGATACCATGAAAGCCATCCGCGACAGGATCTGCGAGATAGCCGGAGTGGAGTACCGGAAAAATGACGAAACGGATGTATCTGTGCGTCTCATTACCGATCATATCCGCTCCACCACTTTCATGATCAGCGATGGCATCATGCCTTCCAACGAGGGGCGCGGCTATGTGCTGCGGCGTCTCATCCGGCGTGCTGCGCGTCACGGCAGGCTGTTGGGAATCGAGGGAAAATTTCTCGCGGATCTGAGTCAGACCGTCATCCGGGAGTGTAAGGACGGTTATCCTGAATTGGAGGAGAAGAAAGAATTTATCCTCAATGTCCTGACACAGGAGGAAGATAAATTTGATAAGACCATAGATCAGGGCTTAAGCATTCTGGCGCAGTTGGAAGAAGAAATGAAGAAAACGGGTGTTACCGAATTGTCCGGCGAGAATGCTTTCAAGCTTTATGACACCTACGGATTCCCCATGGATCTGACGCAGGAGATTTTGGCGGAGAAAGGCTTTACCATTGATGAGGAAGGCTTTAACGGGTGCATGCGGCAGCAGAAGGAGATGGCGCGTAAGGCGCGGAAAGTGACCAACTATATGGGCGCGGACGTGACGGTGTACGAGTCCATCGATCCTGCCGTTACCTCCAGATTTGTAGGCTATGACAGGCTGCAGCACAATTCCAAAGTCACGGTGCTTGCCAGTGAAACGGAATTGGTGGAGGCGCTGGCAGATGGCGATGTGGGAACCATTATCGTGGAGGAGACGCCTTTTTACGCTACCATGGGCGGACAGAATGCAGATACAGGCGTTATTACTACTGCGGACGGCAGCTTTGAGGTCAGGGATACGGTGAGGCTTATGGGCGGCAAAGTCGGCCATATCGGCACCGTGACGAGCGGCATGATAAAGGTGGGCGATATGGCTACCCTGACGGTCAACAGTCAGAACCGTGCGGATACCTGTAAGAATCACAGCGCAACGCACCTTTTGCAGAAAGCGCTGCGGGAGGTGCTGGGAAATCATGTGGAGCAGTCCGGTTCTTATGTGGACGGAGAAAGGCTGCGTTTTGATTTCAGTCACTTTGCGGCCATGACCAGGGAGGAACTGGACCGTGTGGAAGCGCTGGTCAACGAAAAGATAGCGGAGAATCTTCCTGTTGTCACGGAAGTCATGAGCCTGGAGGAAGCAAAGAAAACAGGTGCTATGGCACTTTTTGGAGAGAAGTACGGAGAGAAAGTGCGAGTGGTCCGGATGGGTGATTTTTCCATAGAGTTCTGCGGAGGTACCCATGTTTCAAATACGGGCGCTATTTCTTCTTTTAAGATTCTTTCCGAGAGCGGTGTCGCCGCGGGCGTGCGCAGGATTGAGGCGCTGACCGGAAACGGTGTGCTGCGCTACTATAAAGAAATGGAGCGCATTGTAGGGGAAGCCTGCAGGGTTTTAAAGACCTCTCCGGCGTCATTGGCGGAAAAGTGCGGTCATTTGACGGCAGAGTTAAAGAGTCTGAATTCCGAGCTGGAATCTTTAAAGTCCAAGGCGGCTAAAGACGCCCTCGGCGATGTTATGGATCAGGTAAAGGAAGTAAAAGGCGTAAAGCTGCTGGCAGCCAGTGTTGACGGTGTGGATATGAACGGACTGAGAGAGCTGGGCGACCAGCTGAAAGAGAAGCTGGGCGAGGGTGTGGTAGTGCTTTTGTCCAAGCAGGCCGACAAAGTGAATATGATCGCTATGGCAACGGACGGCGCGCTGGCAAAGGGCGTCCACGCCGGAAATCTGATCAAGGGCATTGCCGGACTGGTCGGAGGCGGAGGCGGAGGCCGTCCTAACATGGCGCAGGCGGGAGGTAAGGATCCGTCCGGTATCCCCAAGGCCATCGCGGAAGCTTACAGAGTGCTGGAGGGACAGCTTTCCTAGGGGGCTGTTTCCCTTGGAAAGAACCTTGGAAAGAATTTGAAAAAAATAGTGTCAAGCATTTTTGAAAATGTCTTAAATTATCAAAAACATTAGCGCCGTGTAATGTGGCGCTTTTGTCGTTCTTG
>CANREV010000070.1 GCA_947629645.1 uncultured Acetatifactor sp.
TCGGAAAAAAGGACGGTGTCCTGCAAAACAATGGCCATATTTTTTCTCAGGTCGTCCCGTGATACATTGGATATATCCTGACCGTTGATGCATATTTTGCCGCTTTCGATATCGTAAAAGCGCATTAAAAGATTGACAATCGTTGTCTTGCCGCTGCCGGTGGCGCCCACCAACGCAACCTTTTTTCCGGACGGAACAGTCAATGTAAAATCCTGTATGACGGAGTGTCCCGGTTCGTAGGAGAAATTTACATTTTGGAAGGTAACTGCCATTTGTTCGTTTTCTTTCAGCTTTTCACCGGATTTATCCTCATCGATCTCGTCCAGAATCGTAAACACCCGCTCCGCTCCGGCAATCGCGGTCTGAAGCTGGCCATAGACCTGTGCCAGTTCATTAATCGGACGGCTGAATTGCTTTGCATACACAATAAACGCAGAGATCACGCCGATCGAGATCAGTCCATGGATGGAGAAATATCCTCCGAATGCCGCGATAATCACAAATCCGATGTTTCCGATGCAGTTCATGACCGGTCCCATCACACCGCTGAAAATATCGGTTTTAATGCCGACCTTTGTAAGGGAATCCGCGGTTTGACAGAAATCCTCTGTTGTTTTCTCCTGACGGTTATAAGCCACCACGGTGCGGTAGCCGGAGACCATCTCTTCCACAGTTCCATTGAGTTGCCCCAATAATTGCTGCCGCTTTCGGGAGAACTTTCGTACTCTGCCCGAAAGGATTTTTGTCGCGAGCAGCGTCAATAGAACGGTAGCAAAGCTAAGAAGCGCCAGCTGCCAGCAGTACCACATCATAATGGCAACGGTGCCGATGATTGTAAGCACACCGGAAAAGAGAGAGGGCAGAGATTGGGAAACCGTGGTGGAAATGTTCTCAATATCATTGGTCATGCGGCTCATAACATCACCGTGCGAATGGGTATCCAGATAGCGCACCGGCAGATCAATGAGCTTGGCAAAGAGCTCCTCTCGCATATGTTTCACAACTCGCTGGCTGAGCCGTGCGCTGATGACCCCCTGTAAAAGTTGACACATACTGTGCAGCAAATAGACACAAAGCATCAGAGTCACAGTTCCAAACAGATCTCCGACCCGCACGCCCGCAATCGTGTCGATGGCCTGACTTTGCAGACTGGGCGCGTAAACGCCGCAGAGAGTCCCGAAGATGACAACGGAAAGCATGAAAATGACCATGCCACTTTCACGGGTAAAATAAGCGAAAATGCGTTTCAATGTGGCACCGAGATGCTCCGCGTGCTGCACCTCGGCAAAGCGTTCATGGCGATTCATACCGGGAATATTCCGACTGACCAGTTTTTGATCTCTTGATTCACGCATGTTTGTCGTCCTCCTCTCCGATCTGGGACTGACAGATGGCCTGGTAGGCCGGACAGGAAGCTAAGAGCTCTTCATGAGGGCCGCAGGCAACAATATGCCCGTTTTCCATGACGGCGATCTTATCCGCTTGCCGTGCGGATGCAATCCGCTGCGCGATGATAATTTTGGTACTCTGTGGGTTGGTCTTTCGGAGCGCCGTATACAAATCCGCTTCGGTTTTCAAATCCAAAGCGCTGGTGGAATCATCAAAGATCATAATTTCCGCGTTCTTCAGAACAGCCCGCGCGATAGAAACACGCTGTTTCTGTCCTCCGGAAAGGCTCATGCCCCGTTCCGCCACGATTGTGCGATAGCCATCCGGCATTTGAGAAATAAAGCTGTCCGCTTGTGCCACCGCAGCGGCGGATTTGATTTCTTCTTCTCCTGCCTCCGGATCACCCCAGGATATATTTTCCTGAACAGCAGTACTGAAAAGCTCGCTTTTCTGCAGCGCCATTGCGATTTTACCGCGCAAAGCGGTTTGCCGGTATTCCCGCACATTGACACCGTCCACAAGTACAGCGCCGCCGGTTACATCGTAAAAACGCGGGATCAGGCTGACAAGAGTCGTTTTGCCGCAGCCCGTCTCACCCATGAGCGCCAGCGTTTCGCCCGGATTTACCTTTAAATCAATGTGTTCCAGCACCGTCTGACCGCCCGGATAGGCAAAGGATACATCCTTAAATTCAATGCTGCCTTTCACGGCAGTCTCTCCGTTCTGTTCCCCGTCAACAAGCTCTGGAGCGCTGTCCAGAATTACCCGGACTCTTTTCCACGATGCAATCCCCCGTGAAATATTTTGAAAGAGCATCACCAGCATCAACATACCGTTGAGCAGCTGCGTGGTGTAGGTAATAGCCGCCATAATGCTCCCCGGTGTCGTTCCACCGATGCTGACGCTGACGTTTCCTACCAGCAGGATGGCGGCTACCGCAAGATACATCAGCGCATTCACAATGGGATTCATAAACGCAAAGATGATCAATACCTGGAGCTGCGTCTTGATCAGCTCGCTATTTGCCTTTCCAAAGCGCTGCTTTTCATAGATTTCCCGAACGCAGGCTTTGATGACGCGGATACCGGCTACGTCTTCCTGCATGGTGGAATTAACGGTATCCAGCTGAGCCTGCAGTTTTGTAAACAGGGAACCGGTTTTTTTCATACATACAGCCATTACGATGATAATCAGCGGGAAAACGCAGAGCACCACATACCCGAATGCACGACTCAGCCGAAACATGCAGTACATACTGCCGAACGTAAGCATCGTTGTCCGAATCATTCCGCGCACAAACTGGGAAATGAAGTTCTGCACTTGGGTGATATCGTTCGTCATTCTGGTTACAAGGGAGCCCGTTCCAAACCGATCGATCTGCGGAAAAGAAAATGTCATGATTTTCTGAAAACAATCCTTGCGCATATCGTTTCCGATGTTTTGACCGGACATATGCACAAACACGTTATTTAAGGAGCCACACAGACCGCCGAACAGAACAAGACAGATCATTTGCAGGCCGAGCTTCCAAATCAGATCCAGATTTCCAACACCGCCGGAGTTCAGTCCCAGCACACCATCGTCCACGATTTGGCTCATGATACCGGGCTGGATCAGATCCATGGAAACCTCTCCGATCATAAAAGCCCCTGCCAGAATCGCATAAGGGAGATAACGGCGGATATATTTCCACATCATTCCGTTTTCCTCCCATGACCATCGTTTTTGCGCGGTTTGTGATGACCGTCCCGCCCGTGATGCGGATGCTCCAAACGGGTGCCTGCCGAAGGAAAGCGTTTTCCCCAATCCGATGACAGCTTCTCCAGTAAAACGAGCAATTCTTCCTTTTCCGTTTCCGTGAAACAAAGAAACATCTCTTCATGCCGCAGCTCTCGTTGACGCTTCGCTTCTTCAGCGGCCTCCCTGCCTTTTTCCGTCAAGGCAACCTCCACGCTCCGCCGATCGGTCTCGCTTGCGGTTCTAATGATATAACCCGCACTTTCCAATTTTCCGATCACCTCGCTTGCGGACCCCGAACGGATCTGCAACCGTTCTGTCAGCATCCGCTGCGTGACAGCGCCTCCCAATTCGTTTAGTACAATCAGTATACGCTGCTGACTTCCCCGGCCTTCATACAGCCCGCGCATCATGTGGCCAATATCTCTGAGATGAATAATGAGCTTTCCATTCGTATCGGCCAATTGATAATGCGTCTCGCGCCATGCCGCCTTATCGTTTTCGTTTTTCACGCTTCACACCTCCAAAAATTTGCTCTGTACCTTACAATTATACACCATCGCTTTTCAATTCGCAAGGTACCTTGATATTATTTGATAAATTATTTGCATCTATATCAAGCCGACATGGTAGTACGCAATTCTGAGACAGCTTCACGGGCGATACACTGTTCATGGCGATTGAGTCTTTTCGTTCAAAATTTTGTGTGCTGGCTTGATTCTGACAAACTCAATCGCCTTTTCTATACACGCAGTCTCAGATCTATTGTAATCCTACAAAGTTATGTCAAAAGATTTTAAAGCACTATTGAGGAAAATCGTTTTTCAGCGTATACTGTTATTAGTGGAAAAAAGGAATTTTCATCATGGGAAAGATAGATACTATTACCAAAAAATATATGGAGAATCCGATAGTTTTTGCTGATGCGTTCAATCAGTTTTATACCATGGGGAGCAGAAGATCGACCCCGCACGTCTGACGGAACCGGACACTACGGAGATTGTGATTCCATATGGAGCCAGCGGTGCCGATGTGCCGGAGCAGAAATACAGAGACGTGCTGAAGCTTCTGTATGCCATGACGGACGGCAGGACCGCATACTGTGTTGTGGGAATCGAGAACCAGGCAGAAATCCATTATGCCCTTCCGGTCAGGAATGGCGTTTATGATTTCCTCCAGCTGTCCCACCAGGTCAGCGAAGCGGCCAGTGCCCATAGGCAGGCCATGAAAGAAATGAAATCGGAACACTCAGATAATCTGCAAGAAAATGAAGAGCCAACAGACGGTGAATTCCTAAGTGGTTTCTGGAAGACAGACCGCCTTATCCCTGTTGTTACCCTTGTTATATATTTTGGCTCAGACAGCTGGGACGCACCACTCTCCCTGAGAGAAATGTATTCCGGCACCGACAACGTAATTCTTGCACATGCGCCGGACTACCATGTGAACTTAATTGCCCCAAGAGAAATGTCGGATGATGAAATTAATGAATTCCACTCAAACCTGCGGGAAGTGATGCTGTACATTAAGTATTCCAAAGATAAGAAAACTCTGAATAAGGTTGTAAAGGAAGACATAAAGTTCCAAAGTATGGAAAGACAGGCAGCGGAAGTAATAAATGTTCCATTTATCTGAAAGTGAATCTAATGAGACAGTAAAACAATATTGGTAAAATACAAAAACACTGCCCGATTCTATTCATCGAACAGTGTTTTTTATTTGGGAACAGAGCAGAATACTAATCAATTCCAAAAGCATTGTCATATTTTACAACACCTTCAAGCGTTTTGGCATCGCGATTTAACTTGATTGCCATGAAATTCTCATCACGGACCGCAAACGGTGGTTTTATACCGTATGTACTCGCCGGAACATATCCCGCCTTACCGTAAACCCTTGGATTTCCAAGCACAACGGAATAATCATATCCGAGAGTTTTCGCAATCCTATGCCCTTCGGTGATAAGCGCTGAACCGATTCCCCTTTTTTGATAATCGGGGAGGACTGACAGTGGAGCGAGTGCAAGCTCAACATTGCTGCCGATGGTTATTTTTGTAAAAAGAATATGTCCTATGATTTTATTATTTTCCACCGACACAAGCGAAAGATCGGGGATGAAAGAAACGCCTTTTCTCAGAGCAACTACGAGATCCTGTTCTGTGCCATCACTGTGTTCTGCAGATAAAAAAGCCTGTTTTATCACATTGTAAACTTCGCCGTAATCTTTTCTATTTTCTTGTCTTATTTTCATTTTCCGCCCCCAAACCCCGAATTCAGAATTGCTTTATTGATTTTCATCTATTCTTTTTTCTTATAAACAGGACTGAAATATAATACCCGACACACACGAACAATCCCAGTATAGCAGCATAATCAAGCAAAAACAACACCAGCGGTTCCTCAAAATCAAAAAACACAAAATGATACCGCAGGAGCATATAATTTCCAAAGTCCCGTTTGATAAAAGCATACGCCCCATAGACCGCAATCAAAGAGGCTGTCATGCGAAGTATCCCTTTGCAGCCTTTCGATGATTTCTTCATGAGCTTCCCTGCCATGCCCATGATCACGCGCCAGTGCATTCCAAGATGCAATGACAGGAAGACAAATCCCCAATATGCGCAAAGCATATGGACAGTTTGGAGAACTGCGCTGAAGCTATGTATATCCAAGCGAAACACATAACGGGACAATAGGACTCCGCTTGTCAGGGAGCCGATCATGCAAAAGAAAACAAGCAGCACCAGAGCAGTCTGACAGGCACGAATCGGCGTATATTGTCCCCGAAACAGATTCCTGCACCACCGCCTGTTCAGAATGTGATGCAGGATAAACAATGCAAACAGGGCAATTCCTATCCATTCATGAATCGCCTCTCCCGCAAGCGAATATGCCATCAGAAAAAGCAGCAGAACAGTCATAAGCAGATCTATTGTGATTTTCACCATTTGTTTCCTTTTCATCATCAGCCACTGCTCTCCTGACCTTATCTGCACTCATTCAGAACTGCCAGCAATTCCTCCTTCGTAAATTTCTTACAGCATCCTCCGGTCAGCACCGTGCTGTCCGCGATCGCCCTGTAATCAGTATCCTTCGGGATCCCCATCTCAGAAAAAGTTTCCGGCAGTCCCACTTCCCTGATAAATGCCGCCAGGGAATCCAGAAAAGCATTGGCGAGTTCTTCTTCCGATTTTCCATCCGGATCAATGCCCCACACGTTTACCGCCAGCCTTGCAAACTGGGGCTCCGCTTCCGGCAGCATATAGCAATACAGCACCGGATGGATCACCGCCAGCCCCTGACCGTGGTTGCAGTCGGTATAAGCGCCGAGCTGATGCTCTAACATATGCGCCTGAAAGTCCGTGATCTTTCCGATCTTTAAGATACCGTTTTCACCCATCGCCGCCGCCCAGACAAGCTCGCTTCTCGCCTTGACGTCCCGCGGATCCTTTAACGCAGCCCGCAGATTGCGGATAATATTTCTCTGGCAGGCCTCGTTGATCTCATCGGAGAGATTCGTCTCCCGCGGAGATCCCATATAGGTTTCCATGCAGTGGGAAAGCGCGTCAAACGCCCTGGAAACGACCTGCTTCATCGGCATTGTCATCGTATAGACCGGATCGAGAATGGCAAAATCATAAAACGCACCCCACAGCGGTCCTTTGACCTTCTTTTCCTCATTGGTGATGACTGCGCCGTTGTTCATCTCCGCTCCGGTGCCAAAAGCCGTCACCACCGCGCCCATCGGAATAAAATCCACGGGGCCGCCGTGCTTTACGGTTTCCAGTTCCCACAGGTCCTCGTCCGTCCTGGCCTGTGCAGACACGACCTTGCAGCAGTCGATGACGCTGCCGCCGCCCACGGCGAGAATAAAGTCGATCCTGTTCTCACGGGCAAGCCGTGCGCCCTCCTGCACCTTGGCATAGGTGGGATTGGACATGATACCTGAAAATTCCGTGACATTCTTTCCGGCATCAGCCAGAAGCCCCATCAGTTCATCGTAAACGCCGTTTTTTTTGATGGAGCCTCCGCCATAGGCAAACATCACGTTTTTTCCCGCTTTTGCAAGCTCGGCAGGCAGATTCTTTTCCGCCGCTTTTTCCCCAAAATAAACCGTTACAGGATAACGGTAAGTAAATGTATTCATGGTTGAAAACCTCCTATCGAGTCGTATTCAGCTTGTAACTGAGTCCCTCTCTTTCTTATCGTCCATGCAGCGCCCGGACAAAGTTCGGATCAAAATGATTGACGATTTCACTGTGCCCGATGTCAAGCGGTGCGATCGCCTTCATTTCTTCCTCGGTAAGACAAAAATTCCAGATGTCGAAATTCTGTTCCATACGATCCTTGTGTGTGGACTTCGGAATCACCACAACGCCCCGCTGCACGTTCCAACGAAGGGCGACTTGCGCCGCGCTCTTGCCGTATTTTGCGCCGATCTCCGTCAGCACCGGGTGCGTGAAGATTCCGTGACGTCCTTCCGCAAACGGGCCCCACGCCTGCGGCTGCACTTCATATTCTTTCATCAGGGAAAGCGCGTCCGGCTGCTGGAAAAACGGATGCAGCTCCACCTGATTCACCATCGGCAGGACATCCACCGTCTCACAGAAATCCGCCAGCACATGGGGATAGAAGTTGCAGACGCCGATGGCGCGGATGCGTCCTTCCTTGTATAATTCTTCGAGCGCACGCCATGCGCCGTAATAGTCTCCCATGGGCTGATGCAAAAGATAAAGATCCAGGTACTCCAGCCCCAGCTTTTCCAGGGAATCTTCAAATGCACGTTTCGCGCCATCATAGCCGGAATCCGACACCCACAGCTTGGTGGTGATAAATAAGTCCTCTCTGCAGGCGCCGCTCTTTTGGATTGCCGCGCCAACTGATTCCTCAGAGAAGTATTGTCAAGTGTGTTTGTAAAACTTTTTCAAATTCTGCATCTCTAAATAGGGGACATCCATTTCCGGATGTCCCTCGCCTGCGTTTCACCACGCTCGCCTATTCCTCACTGTAATGTG
>CANREV010000071.1 GCA_947629645.1 uncultured Acetatifactor sp.
CACCTCCGGCGGCAGCTTATTTAGAATAGCATAACCTGTGGCACTTGTCAACAGGTTTTTTCATTTTATTTTAAAAAAATGTAACAGTTGCTAAAGGTCGGATTTTTGGTGATGTCAGCGCATTTAAAAAATCAGAAGTATCTAAGTGATACTTCTGATTTTACCTGACAGTCTAAGCGGAGAAAGAGGGATTTGAACCCTCGCGCCGGTTGCCCGACCTACACCCTTAGCAGGGGCGCCTCTTCGGCCTCTTGAGTATTTCTCCTCATCCAAATTACGTCACTGCCAATATTCTGTTGTGCGTCAACCTTTGTGACGCAAATGTTATTATACATAAGATATGCCGCTTTGTCAATCGCTTTTTTACTTTTCCGCCTTGTATCGTTTTGTCTTTAGATCATCGTATCGTCTCTCAGTACCTCAGCCGGACTGATCTTTCGTATATTCCTCCATGCCAGACAGTACGCCAGCGCCACAGAGCCTAAAATGGCTGACATAAAAAGGAAAATGGGAACAAGCGGCGCTTCCGCCATAAATTCTCCCGCATCCACATAGCTTATCCGCAGCATATATCCTATAACAACAATCACAATAGGAATGCTAGTCAAAACCGGTCTCCCGGCAATTACCACAGCCTCTATACTGAACATTTTTTTGAATTCCTTTGGTGTTAGTCCCACCGACATATATCTGGCAAATTCCCGCCTCCTTTGACGCACAAATCCCAAAGTATTCGAGAACACATTGCCAATACCGATGATAGCAAGCAAGACGCAAAACCCGCCAAAGAGAGCCATCATTCCCTGTATCTGCGTGCTATTTGTATCATATTCCTGAATACGATTTTCCTGTTCAATCGTATATTGCCCATTGACAATCTGCTCTATCTCATCCTGCAAATTATTCAGTTCGTCCAACGTCACATTTTCTCTGCCACGGACGCAAATGTAGCTATCTGTTTCCATTCCCCCAATCCGCCCTTTTATTTCTTTCCATAAAGACGCAGGAATAAAATGCACCAGTTCATAATAATCCAGTTTCGCATATTCCTCTCTTAAAGCAGGAACCTGCTGCGTATACGACAGGACAGGTATTTCTGCCGCCGTTTCTTCATTGCCGGACTGTCTGAGGACGCTTACTATATTTTCACCGATATCCGGCGCCTTTAGGTAAGGCATGAAAACAGGATGCCGGAAATCAGGGTTTGTCACGTTACGGATTTGATTCAGAATTACTGCGCCGTCAAGCCGCGGAGCAATGCCGATCTGCTCACAATAAGCAAGGAAACTGTTATCATCCAGTATGACAATCGGCACATTTACCAGAAAACCTCCATCCACTTTTGTTACATATTTTGCAGGAGCCTGACCGAATCCCCCAAAGGATTTCATATCTTCACTTATTTCTTCCTCTGTGATGATTCTTTTTGCGGCGGCCTTCTGGTAAACAATGGCGTTTTCCACATCGTCAAGCCCTTGGATCACGGTTGTCTGTTCAAAACTATCTATTCCTGTATCCTTAACAGTAACCATGATATCCCATGCATCCTGATACCTTTCAAAGTAGGTTTCCCTGGTACTGATCCGGGAAAGAGTAAAAACGCACTGCATGACCGCAAAAGCCAAAAACGAAAAGATAAACGATAAAGACGATGTTCGTAACGCTTTCTTTTGCGCTTTTAGCGCATTGCCTGCCAACTCTCCTTCCACCCCGAACAGCAGCGAGAGCAGACGGGATTTCTTTCTGCGCTTTAAATACAATTCATCAGTATTCTTAATCGCTTCGAGCGGTGTCAGCTTACTTAAGACGCGGGCTGGAAGCCATGCGGAAATCCATATCGTTAAGACTGTCACAAGCAATGTCAGTATGAAAACCAACGGGTGATACCCGAACGCGGCGCTGTGCCGTCCCGGAACATCGCCGCCCAGCAGATCATTGGTCAGATGAAGCAGTCCTGCGCTTCCCGCAATGCCAAGCAATGTTCCGACAAGTATCGGCCCCATACACAAAACAGCAGCCTCCTGCAAAAGACACGCCCGGATTTGTTTGGGCGTAGCTCCAATACTCGAAAAAATACCAAACTGATGAACCCTTGCGTTCATGGATACCGCAAACGAATTATGAATAATAACGATCAGCGAAAAGGACGCCGCCAGCATAATCAAAAGAAACATCGGAAACAACAGCCGCGGAGCCGTGTCGCCGGAATCACGGATCAGGTACATGGCAAGAAGTTCATAGTTGTAAACAATTTTTTCCTGTGGAACCCCAATCTGTTCCGCAATATGGGGAGTATCCGAAAAAACAGCTCTTTTATCGCTGAAATAAATATCTACTGTTTGATCCGTCCCTTTGTATCCTTTTTCGTTTACCTTAGCGTCTTTCACATTTGCGAAATTCTTTATCGTTTCAATATCCTCTGCCGCAAATTCTCCAATAATACGGCTGTGCCAGCCGCCTTCCGTGAGTTCAATCCGCTCCACCTCATATTTCCATGCATTATAAAACAGCCCGCATAACAAAGATAAGAGCAGGGCAGAAATAAACGCTGCGATCATAACAGACAAGCCGGAAGAACGGTTGTTTTTGATGTAGCCTGACGAATATTCTCTCCACATAGCCTTTACCTCCGGCGTTCATCGCTGATAATGCGGCCATCTTCGATCGTGATAATGCGTCCTGCTTCCAGCGCTATCTTTTCGTCATGGGTAATCAGCAGAATGGTCTGCTCCAGATTACGGTTGGAAAGCTTCAGCATATCAATAACCTCTTTGGAGTTCCTCTGGTCGAGATTCCCAGTCGGTTCGTCCGCCAAAAGCAATGCGGGCCGGTAAATCAGAGAACGCGCGATCGCAACTCTTTGTTGCTCACCGCCTGATAATCGTGTCGGCAGGGCATCGAGCTTGTCAGCGA
The DNA here is from genome assembly GCA_947629645.1 of uncultured Acetatifactor sp. GTDB lineage: Bacteria > Bacillota > Clostridia > Lachnospirales > Lachnospiraceae > Acetatifactor. Next base: position 2,914 of record CANREV010000071.1, read on the forward strand.
TTCCAAGAGAGCCCGTAATTTTATCGAAATACTCTTTGTTTAACTTTTTCTTATCAAGGGTAAGCGGCATTAAAATATTTTTTTCTGCCGTAAGCGTAGGAATCAGGTTATAAAACTGATATACCAGGCCTACTTTTCTGCGCCGAAATATTGCGGCTTGTGTCAGGTTTAGTTTCGAGAGATCGGTTCCACCTATGACGACTTTGCCGCTTGTTGGTTTGTCCACACTTCCCAGAATATGTAACAGAGTAGATTTCCCCGATCCTGACGCGCCAAGGATTGCTACAAATTCTCCCTTACTTACAGACAGGTCAATTCCGTCCAGCGCCACTACCTTATTATCGCCGGACCCATATACTTTCCTGACCTTTTCACACTTTAGGATTTCCATTCCAGTCCGCTCCTTTTCTTCGCTTACCTGTTTTTGAGAGACTACATTGTTTATGCTCCACGAAAAATGACCTCCGTAGTCTTTACAATGAACAGTATAGCAAACAAAAGTTACAACTCAGTGACTGTAGAAACGAATTTCAAATAAAGCACCGCCTTCCGGCCTGTTTTTAGCCCGTATCGTCCCATTTTGCCGTTCAATGATTTCTTTTGCCAGAGCAAGCCCGATCCCAATACCACCTTCACTTGCATCTTTCCCCCGATAAAACCGTTCAAAAATGTGCGGCAAATCTTCTTTCGCAAATCCTTTCCCTTTATCCCAGATCAGGATTTCCGTATATAATGGATTCTGTGCGCAGGAACAATGGACAATCCCCCCTTTATTATGTTCTATACAGTTTTTCATCAGATTCATGATTGCTTCCATGGTCCAGTCCATATCCGCCAAAATCAGCATTTCCCCCTGCTCCGGTATCTCGACAGAAGTGCCGGAACCGGAGAAAAGCTCCTCTAAATTATCCGCCGCAAGGACAAGGAGAGTAAAAACATCTGTTTTCTCTTTTTGTAAAACCAATGTTCCAGCATCAAGCCGGGATAAGATCAGCAGGGATTCCTCCAGATAAGTTAACCGCAAAAGCTGCTTCTCAACCTGTTCCAGAGCCGTATTCTCAAAATTTTGTTTCATCCTCTGGGAAGCCAAAGAAATAGCGGTAATCGGTGTCTTGATCTGATGTGCAATATTGGATAAATTTTCCGCAAAATTATTTTTTGCCTGTACTGCCTGATCTTTTGTTTGATAAAGGTATGTTACGGTTTTATAAATTTCATCCTCCAGCTTAGAAAAATCGTCCTCTCCAGAAGAGGACAAAATCAATGCCTTGCCGCTGTTTACCTGTTCCAGATACTCGGCTAAATTTCTGATCCTCCGATTTTCCATCCTGTTTCGATAAAGAAAAGTAAAAAGGAAAAGCGATAGCCCTGTTAACAATCCGACCGCCGCGAAGGAAGTAATTTCCCCCGTATATTCTTTTAACGCGGCAGATATGATTTTCTGTGTTTTGGGTTCCTGCTCTATCACCTCGCCGCAAACCGCATTCAACAGATTAAAGGAAAGCCTGCTGTAATGGCAGGAAACCAGCCATACAGCAACAGCGGCAGCGATCAGACTGACAGATAGCACAAACCCCGAAGTGACAAATATATTCTTGCGGCTGTTCATATCGTATCCTCCATGCGATAGCCTACGCTTCGGATGGTTTTCAGGCATGTTGGCTTAGAAAGCTTATCCCGAAGCCGCTTCATCGTAACAGTCAAAGTGTTATCATTCACATAGCTGCCATTCACATCCCATACCTGTTCTAAAATTCCTGCTCTGGTAACTGTCCTTCCCTTATTCTGCATAAGATACAATAAAAGTTGATACTCAGCCGCGCTTAAAGATATTTCTTCAGAATGGCAGAATACGGAATGACGGTCTTTGTCAATCATGATCCCGTCACAAGAGAGATATTGCTCCGCCACGTTTCCGGTTCTGCGAAGTACCGCAAGGATCCGCGAATACAAAACTTCAAATTCAAACGGCTTTACTACATAATCGTCCGCACCATTTTTGAATCCCGAAACAATATCCGAACTGTCGCTGCGCACGGTCAGGAAAATAACCGGTAATTCCTTCCAGTTGCCGCGAATCCATTGGCATAAACTATCTCCACGGCCGTCTGGCATATTCCAGTCTAATAAAATGCAAGTCGGAACTTTATCTCTTATTTTTTGTTTTGCCGCTGCAAGTGTTGCACAGATCGTAACATGAAAATTTTTCGATTCCAAATATTTTTTTACGGCGAGTGCAATATTCAGATCATCCTCAATATAATATAAATCCACCACGGCTCATTTCCTTCCCCTCACTTACTCCTTTATCAACCTATATCGCCTTGTCTGATTTGCGCCAATCGCTTCTATTCTGCCTTGTTCTTGCAGATCCTGAAGGAGTTGTCTCGCCCTGCGCTCTTTGACTTCCAAAAGAGTACAAACATCTTTACAGGTGTATTCCGACTGCTCCAATAAATATTGGAGAATCCTCTCCAGCTGCTGTTGTGTCTTTATCGGCACTTTTTATCGGTACTTTCTTGCCCACACTTTGTTCCGATAAACTGCTGTTTATATTTTTAAAATTATAATTTAAATTTTTCAATATTAACCAAAATTCACTATTACTCGACCTAAACTCCGGTTTCATATCTTCTGTATAATGCTCTTGAAATTCATAAGAATTCAAAATCTTCTTAAAACCACTGCCCCTGCGATCCATAACTGTAACCGATTAAATATATCAGCAATGATAGGATTTCGCCTTCTGGAAGATACATTCCTTAAAGCCTTCCCAATCAATTTCTTCGGATCGATCCGGATCCGCATCAGTTCACTTTCCTTCTAATGACTCAATTTAGGACTTATCTATATCTTTTAAACTTATACTCTTTCTTTAATCTCTCATAAATCTCAAAAGCTACCGGACAAACCTCTATCACATCCAATACACTCAATAAACTTGATAATCTCTCCGGCTGATCGGTATATGGATATTTCTTACAGCTATCCGGCTTACAATCTCCCAATTTGCAATTTCCGTCTTCCTGTAAGAAATCGCAGGGCTTATGCTTAGTCTGATAGTTCATGTCATACTCTTCTTTTTCTAAGTAAACACCCACGAACTGTTCCGATGTTATTCCCAAATATTGCGCGTCCTTGTCAATATCTTCTACCGGTATGCTTCCTTTATACATCTTGCAGCAGTTTCTGCATTTACTGCAATCATAGTCAGCAAATAATTCCTTATGTAAACGTAAAAATTTCCTGTCTAGCTCGTCCTCGTCTGCATGACATTTCAGAAAAGTGCGAAACTTAAAATTTTCGTTTTCTTTTTTCTTGGCTTCTGCTCTCACTTTATCTGGTTGTACCATATATTTGTTCATCCTTTCTCATAAAAAATTCAAAAGCTCAAATCTTTCGACACTTTTTCTTTGATATGCACCTTGTATTCTGAGGTTTTTGGATTTTTTGTTATCATGGTGTTATCACAGGGCAAACTGTATATATTACACTTCCAATGCATTTTTAAATGCGTTTCCACTCAAAAAAAGCACTGAGCTATTTTCAAAAGATAATCAAAAGAGAGAAATTTATTCCTTAGAACATATTTAATTGTTCACTGAGCAGACACTGTTTAATACATAGGTTTTGAGCAATACAACCTTATATTTTATGCAACCTCAAATAATTTATTATCTATATTCCCAACTTATCAAACAAAACTGACTTGTTACTGAACATCTACCTACGTATTTTGTATACTCTGTTTCTATTTGCACCAACTGGTTCAATTTCCTGCATCTCACTAAGTAATGCTCTTGTTCTCGCCACACTCAACCCTACATATCTAGCTATATCGCTTGCTTTTGATTCACCATTTTGTTCAAGAAAATCTCTTATTTTCTCAATATTCTCCTGCGTTTTTATCGCTTGTTTTTTATCGCTTGTTTTTATCGCTTGCTTTTTATCGCTTGTTTTTATCGCTTGCTTTTTCAAAAAAGAAAGCGTCAGCACGGTCCGGTCCGGATCAAACTTTTCCTCAATTATCGGTTCCTCCCAGCCTTCATCCGCCCAGACATTAAAAATATTCGGCACACCGCTTCCGGCACGTTCCCCGATATTGATAAGGTTAAACATCTTCATAAGCGCCTTGTTTCTCGGATCGGACTCGCCGCCGAGACGCATCTGCTTTTTGCCGGTCCTGATATAACCGGGATTTGCAAAAATCAGCTTGTCTGCTTCTTTTCTGATCACAATACCGCGCAAGCCATGATAATCAGCATGAATCAAACAATTTGCCAAAGCTTCACGAAGTGCCTTGTGTACCGGAGTATCGTCAATGCGCTCACCGCCAGACATCTTGAACGGCACCTTGACATCTTTGATAATTTTGTTATAAACTCTGAAATAAAAATCGCACACATTTCCAGACCACTCGCCGGAACTGGACTGCAATCTGTCGCTCCAGCGTGTGGTAGGATCTAATTCCTCTCTATAATCCAGGAAATACTCCGGAAAGTGGCGCACGATATTATACTCATCTCCAAACATCAGCATACCTGCTGCCGTAGGATGTAGTTTTCCATCTTCATCAGAAATTGCAGCCGCGCCAATACTTCTCAAATATTCGTGATCGCTCAGACGTTCAAACGGATGTCCCTCTTTCAACGAGCGATGGCTGTTCCTATAACCATGGATCGTATCATAGTTCAGATCATCCATAGGCACCTTGTCCAGCACTTCCATGTCCATAGTGCGCTCCGTTTGATCCCGAAG
>CANREV010000072.1 GCA_947629645.1 uncultured Acetatifactor sp.
AGTGATGAGCCAGACGCCGCCAGCGATTAAGCTGACGGCGCTAATGTTATGACTGGCTACTGTGTGAAAAGTAACAATTGATTTCCCGCAGCTTACATGGTAAAATAGTGTGACACGAAAGATAAATCAGGCAGTGAAAGGATATCGCTTATTTGCATGAAAAAATGGTTACATAAATTGTTATCCCCCATCCTGATGTGTGTTATCGCTATCGCGGCTGTGCTCATGGGGGTTTTTTATTTTCAGATGATCTCTCGGAGGATCTACGAGGACAGTACCAGCCATCTGACGGAGATCTACGGTCAGGTCAATCGCTCCTTCGGGGCGTTTGTGGAAAGAAACTGGGGGCTGTTGGGAGGCTGGAGAGATCATTTCCTGTTGGAGGATAAGTCGGAGCAGGGCAGAACCGCGGAGCTTATTGCCGGCCAGCAGCAGTATTGGGGATTCTCGGAATTTTATTTTTTGTCTAAGGACGGCGGCTGCATGACTTTAAAGGGCGATACGGGCGATATGAAACTGGGAGAGATCTGGGACAATCTGCTGTTGCAGGAACCGGTTATCGCGGGGTATACGCTGCCTGCCGGTCAGGAGATCACCCTGTTTGCGGTTCCTGCGTTCGGGGAGCGATACAATGGTTTTGCGTATGACGCCATTGCTATCAGTTATACCAATGCGGATATGGTCAATTCTCTGAATGCGGATGCTTTTTCCGGAAACGCCAAATGTTTTGTGATCCACAGTGATGGCAGTGTGCTGCTCTCCACCCAGAGCGGCGGCAGCGTGTTTAGCAATTACCTTTCTTATCTGAGGGCGGGGTCTGATCTGGATGAAGAGAGTCTGGAAGGTATCAGCAGCGACTGGGCGGAGGGCGTTTCCGGGTTACTGCGGTGCAGGATCGGAGGTGTCAGCCATTATCTGTTGTATCAGCCCGTTGGCTATCAGGGGCTGATGCTGCTTAGCGTGGTGCCGGAGAGCGTAGCAAACGCGGGATTTCTGATGATCCAGAAGAGTACCATCGATGTGCTCACAAAAATATTTCTGCTGCTGGCCGCTGCGGCGGTCATTCAGGTGGTTTTCCGTAACCGCAAACAGGCGCGGAAAAACCGGATGGAGATCCAGTACCGTGAATTGATGTTTGATGTGTTGTCAAACGGTGTGGACGATATTTTTATCATGCTCAATAAAGACACCTTTCAGGTGGAATATATCAGTCCTAACGTAGAGCGGCTTCTCGGCATTCCTGTGAAGGAAATCCGTGTCAATCTGAAGGTGTTGGAAAAATGTGCCGTGGACGGCACGGCAGCTATTCCCAGGCAGGATTTTACATCCATTCCTGTAAATGACAGCAGAAGCTGGGAAGTCGAGTACAGGCATCAGAGCACGGGAGAGAGACGCTGGTACAGACTGACCATCTACCATATGAGCATTCAGGGTGTGGAAAAGTATGTGCTTGTTATGTCGGACCGCACACAGGAGCGGCAGATGAACAAAAATCTTCAGGATGCGCTGGAAGCGGCAAAGAGCGCTAACGCGGCAAAGAGTAATTTCCTTTCCAATATGTCCCATGATATCCGCACGCCCATGAACGCTATTGTGGGATTCACTGTCCTTTTGGAGAGGGATGCCTGGCAGCCTGAGAAGGTGAGGGAGTATACGCGCAAGATCGCGGCAGCCAGCAATCATCTGCTTGGGCTGATCAACGATGTGCTGGACATGAGCAAGATCGAAAGCGGCAAGACTACATTAAATGTAGATACGTTCAATCTTTCAGAACTGGTGGAGGAACTGCGCATTATCCTGATGCCTCAGGCCAAGGCAAAAGAGCAGAGCTTCGAGATCCATGTTCAGGATAAGATGCCGAAGCTGCTTATGGGTGACAGGCTGCGGCTCAACCAGATCCTTCTGAATCTTCTCTCCAACGCGATCAAGTATACGCCGGCCGGTGGAAAGATTGATTTCCTGATAGGGGAACTGCCTCGCACATCCCAGCAGTATGCAAGGCTGCAGTTTGTGGTGAGGGACAATGGTATCGGTATGAGCGAAGAATTTCAAAAGACCATCTTTTCTCCCTTTACCAGAGAAAACAATTCCGCCATCAACAAGATTCAGGGGACGGGGCTTGGCATGGCGATCACCAAAAATCTTGTGGATCTGATGGGCGGCATCATTCTGCTGGAGAGCAGGCCGGGGCAGGGAAGTACCTTTACCGTGGAGCTTTCCTTTGCCCTGGCCCGACAGGAAGAAAGCGTTCAGTCTGGTCAGAGGGATGTAAGCGCGGCTGAGGCGGTGGATGGAAAGGAAAACACATTGGAGGGCATGCTGTTTTTGGTAGTGGAGGATGTGGATCTGAACGCGGAGATTCTGTCCGAGATGCTGTCCATGGAAGGGGCGCGGTGTGAACTTGCTGTCAACGGTCAGGAGGCGGTGGAGATGTTTGAGAACTCCCAGCCCGGTCACTACGACATGATCCTGATGGATGTGCAGATGCCCGTGATGAACGGATATGAGGCAACGCGGCGGATTCGTGCCTTGCAGCATCCCGAGGCGAAAACTATCCCGATCATAGCTATGACCGCCAACACTTTTGCCGAGGACGTAAAAAATGCTTTGGACGCCGGTATGGATGGACATCTTGCCAAGCCCATCGATATGGATGCCGTGAGAAATATGATAGGCAAATTGAAAAACAGGAAAAAAGGGGAGAATCTTACAAAACAAGGAGAGGCGGTTGAATGAAAAAACGCATATTAGCGGCTTTGCTTACGTTCGCCACGATAGCTTTGCTGTCGGCCTGCAGTGGTTTTGGGAACGCTTCCTCAGACGGCGCTGGAAATGTCACCCTGACGATTCTGGGCAGAAAGAGCAATCTGGAAAAAAGTTACATGGCCAATATATTTGGACAGTATGAAGAGGCAACCGGCAACCGGCTGGATATCATAGCGATAGAAGACGCCAATTTTGAGGCGGAGGCTTCCAAACGGTTCGAGGAGGGGGATATCCCTGATATATTCATGCATTTTCATAATTCTGATCTGACCAAGTATGATGTGGAAGCGCATTTTTGCTCTCTGAATGACGAGGTCTGGGTGGCGGATCTGACGGATGGGGCAAAAGCTTATTGTCAGGACCAGGAAGGGAATATTATGGGACTGCCCTTTTGGGAGAGTTCCGTGTCAGGCTGCTATTACAATAAAACTTTGCTGGACAGGCTGGGCTTAAAACCTGCCGCTACACAGGCGGAGTTTGATGTGTTGTGCCAGGCGATCACAGACATCGGATACACGCCGATCTGCTGGCCTGCGGACGGGTGCACATGGATGTTCCAGTTTGGGCTGGATCCCGTTTTCGCGGACAATCCGGATTTGTTGGAGAAACTGAACCGGAATGAGATTACCTATGCCGATATCCCTCAGGTCACGGATATGGTACAGTGGATCTCGGATGCCGCAGACAAAGGGTGGTTTGGAACCGGATATCTCAATAACGGGTGGTCGGACATCAGTTCTATCATGGCGTCCGGTAATTCTGTCATGATCTTTATCTGGGACACCTGGTTCTACACTGATTTTGAAAGAGAGAGCACTTACGATCTGGAGGACTTTGAGGTGATGCCGGTATTTATGGGTACAACAGATAACGGCACATATGAGGGTGGAAACCTGAATATGCTCATGGTCAATCGGGACAGTGAGCGGAAAGAGGAAGCAAAGGAGTTTTTGGCTTTCTGCGCCACGCCGGAACATTACAATACCGCCTTTGCGGGGATTTCCACGGTCAGTTGTTTTCGCGGACAGACCACGAACATCCAATCTCATATGGTTTTGAACGCGGAAGCCTCCATCGAAGAAAACCAGCGTGTTTCTACGGCGGCGTCAAAGATCATTGGTTACAGTGCGGATGATGTGGCGGCAGCCTTCCTGGATTTATTTCAGGGGAAGATTGATGTGGCGGGATGCGTGAAGATGATGGACGATCTGCGCACCGCCGCAGCCAGGGCACAGGGTGCGGAAGGATTTTACTAGAAGATCCGTGGCTTTTGCGCATGGTGAGCGCAGCGCAGAGGTATGGGCGTATAAATACAGGGACAGATCAGGGGTGACAGCCGCCCGCTGAGACTTCTGTTCAGAGAGGAAAAGTTTCATGAAAGACAGAAAGAGACCGCTTCAGGAGTTTATATATGTTTTTTTGCTGTTGATAGCCATTATCATATTATTTCAATGGTATACCGCTCAAAACCGTCACCGGATGGAGGAGCGAAACAAAAATTATGCCATGGACTCGGCGCATATCACCGCTGCCAGAGTGGACGAGGAATTCAGCAGCGCAAGGAATCTGATCAATACATACGCGCAGTTTTTGGGAGATACGCTGACCGAGCCGACAGTCACACGGCAGATGCTGCAGAGGATGGAGGAAAATTCCCTGTTTGACGCCATGCTGTTCGCGGATGCGCAAGGAGTGAACCATACTTCCGATGGTCGCACCGCAGATGCTTTGGAACGCACCTTCTACCAAAACGGCATGGCGGGAGAAAGCGGTATCTCCACGATTTTTGATTCCGACTTTTTTGATGAGACTATGGTGCGCGTTTACGCGCCCATCCGCTGCGATGGTGAAATCATAGGCGTGCTTCAGGGGACGTTTCTGGCGGAAGAATATCTTCAGAAGATGTTGATCACCAATTATTTTGGGGAGGAAGCCGGGGGGTTTCTCTGCCGGCCGGACGGAAGGGTCATCGCAAGCTCTAATAGCAACATCTATGAGGGAAATCTGGTGGATGAACTGACAGAACACAATGTGATCGACGGGGATACCGCGGCCGGTGTGCGGGAGGTCTTTGAAAACGGCGGAGAGGGCGCTTTTATCTGTACTCCTGAGAGCAGGACGGACAATATCTGTGCCATGTATCTCCCCGACAGCAATTATGTCCTTGTGCAGACCTTCCCTAAGAATGTGACTCAGGAAATGATACGGAGCGAGAATCTGGTGGGAATCCGGCTGGAGGCTATGCTGATCTGTCTCTTTGTGCTCTATATCGTTATTCTGATCTTTCGTGCGGGACAAAACAAGAAACGTCTGGAAAAAGAAAACCGGGAGATGGGTTATATCATTGACGGCGTCAATACTTTATTTTCCCGTTTTACTATGGTGGATTTTGAGGCGGGTACCTATCAGTATCTTGCAGGCACCAGGCCGGAGAATGATAAGATCGCTGTAAGCGGCGCTTATGAGGAATTGCGGGAGTATCTGTGTTCTCTTTTGAGCGAGGAGAAAGAACGGCGGAAATTTGCTGACTTCTTAGACAAGGACACTGTCTTAAACAGTATGAGGGAGCACAATGATCTGCGGTATGAGTGCCATATTCTGCGAAACGACCGTGAAGAGTGGGAACATGTCAATCTCATCTGTCTTGAGAGACAGGAGGGAAAAGTCCAAAAGGTTTTGTTCATCCGCCAGAATATTACGGAGATCAAGGAGCATGAACTGCGCGTTCAGGCAAGAATTTCCCTGGCGGACCGCAAAGAGAGGCAGTATCGTACCGCGATCACGTCCAGTGCTATCGCCACATACGATTTTAATCTGACTAAGGATGTGATCGAGGGAGATATTATTCGCATTGTAGACGGACAGCCTGTTTCCGTATTGGACAAGATGGGGTTGGAAAAGCCCTGCAAGGCTTCCCTGTGGTTTGAAAATTGGAAACAATTTGTTGCGGAAGACTCTTTGAATGACTATAGCGAAGTGGCCAACCTGGATTATCTGCGGCAGCGCTTTGAAGAGGGCTCAACGGAAGAGGATGTGGAGTATTGGACGCAGGATGCTTTTGGCGGGCTGATCTGTGCCCGTCAGGCGTTTATTATGACAAAAGACGACAACACCAAAGATGTGATGGTTATGGTGGTGACGAAAGATGTCACAAGCAGCGTGAAGAAGCAGAGAGAGCAGACACAGGCGCTGCAGGACGCGCTGATGCAGGCGCAGCATGCAAACCGGGCGAAAACGGCGTTTTTATCCAATATGTCGCACGATATCAGGACGCCCATGAACGCCATTATAGGATTTACGACTATTGCGGTGAGCCATATCGACAATAAAGATCAGGTCAGGGACTGCCTGCAAAAAGTCCTTTCTTCCAGCAATCATCTGCTTAGCCTGATCAACGATATTCTGGATATGAGCAGGATCGAGAGCGGAAAGGTACAGATCAAGGAGCAGGAGTGCAATATCTCCGAACTGATGCATAACCTGGTGAATATTATCCAGCCGCAGGTGAAAGCAAAACAGCTGGAACTGTTTGTGGATACCTTTGAAGTGACGAACGAGGATGTGATCGCAGATGCGTTGAAACTGAATCAGGTCTTTATCAATCTGTTGAGCAATGCCGTGAAATATACGCCTGCCGGAGGAAGCATTTCTTTCCGCATCATGCAGAAGACCGCTTTCCGTCATGGGTACGGGGATTATGTTTTCATTGTCAAGGATAACGGCATTGGCATGTCGCAGGAATTTGTGGAGCACATCTTTGAACCGTTTGAGCGGGAGGAGAGCACTACCCAGTCCGGTATTCAGGGCACGGGACTTGGCATGGCGATTACCAGAAACATCGTGGAGATGATGGACGGTACCATCAGTGTGGAGAGTCGGCGTGGAAAGGGCAGCACCTTCACGGTGGAATTGACTCTGAAATTGCAGGATACCGAAAAAAGTGCAGAGCAGATTAAGGAACTTAAAGGCCTGCGCGCCATGGTGGTGGATGATGATTTCAATACCTGCGACAGCGTGAGCAAAATGCTCAAACAGCTGGGGCTGCGTTCCGAGTGGACCACTTCCGGCAGGGAAGCGGCATACCGCGCCAAAGTCGCCCATGAAGAGGGAGATTCCTACCACACTTACATTATAGATTGGCAGATGCCGGAGACAAGCGGTATAGAGACGGCCAGAAGGATCCGCAAGGCGGTGGGAGAGGAAGCGCCTATCATTATCCTGACCGCTTATGACTGGTCCGATATCGAGGAGGAGGCAAAGGCGGCGGGAGTTACCGCATTTTGTGCCAAGCCGCTCTTTATGTCAGATTTGAAAGCGGCGCTGCTTGCCGCAAACAATATGCTGGAGAAGGAAGAGGAGGTCCCTGCATGGACTTTGGCAGACTTTAAGGGCAAGAGAGTGCTTCTGGTGGAAGATATCGAATTGAATCGTGAGATCGCGGAAGTGATCCTGACAGAGGCAGGTTTTGTGGTAGAGTCCGCGCCGGACGGAACGGATGCGGTGGCTATGGTAAGGGATTCCGAGGAGAACTATTACGATGTGATTCTGATGGATGTGCAGATGCCCATTATGAACGGTTATGAGGCGACCAGAACCATCAGAACGCTGTCTCGAAACGATGTGAAGACCATGCCCATTATCGCCATGACGGCCAATGCGTTGGAGGAGGACAAGGAGGCCGCCATCAAGAATGGTATGGATGCTCACATTGCCAAACCCCTGGATATGAATGTCTTTATCGAAGTGCTCAGCCGGTATGTAAAACGTTAGGCGGGCAGTAAAAGGGGCTGTCGGTTAATGCCGATTTTCCCCCTGACAAACGAAGATGAGACAATCCCGCCAGAATTCAGGCTTTT
>CANREV010000073.1 GCA_947629645.1 uncultured Acetatifactor sp.
GAACGACAAAAGCGCCACATTACACGGCGCTAATGTTTTTGATAATTTAAGACATTTTCAAAAATGCTTGACAGTAGTATTTTTAAAATTGACCAGAAAACTAAAGCATAAATCACAGGCCGAAGGGACAGAATAGAATTCAATCTTTATCGTGATCGGAGGTCTGTTTATGTCCCACTGTAAAAATCCTGCAAAAGATACCCGCCCTCTGCAAACTATAGACGGAAACCACGCTGCAGCCCATGTGGCCTACGCCTTCAGCGAGGTGACCGCCATCTATCCCATCACCCCATCCTCCCCCATGGCGGAACTCTGCGACCAATGGGCGAAAGCGGGACGGAAGAACCTGTTCGGGCAGCCTATGACCATAGCCCAGCTGCAGTCTGAGGCAGGCGCCGCCAGCGCCGTCCACGGCGCCCTTCTCTCCGGCGCCCTTGCCACCACCTTCACTTCATCCCAGGGTCTTCTTCTGATGCTGCCCAATTTGTACCGCATGGCTGGCGAACTGCTTCCCGGAGTGATTCATGTGGCCGCCAGAACCATTGCCACTCACGCTCTGTCTATTTTTGGAGACCACTCCGATATTTACGCCTGTCGTCAGACCGGATGCGCCATCTTCGCCTGCGGCAGCGTACAGGAGGTGATGGACCTGTCTCCGGTGTCCCATCTTTGCGCTTTGGAAGGACGGCTTCCTTTTCTCAACTTCTTTGACGGATTCCGCACCTCCCATGAACTGCACAAGATCCGCGTATGGGAGGACGAGACTTTAAAATCCATGCTTCCCGCCAAGGCGCTGAACCGCTTCCGGCAGGAATGTCTTCATCCTCACCACGGCAGGATTTACGGTTCCGCTCAAAATCCCGACATTTTCTTTCAGGCAAGAGAGGCTTCCAATCCGGTGTATCTGGCGCTTCCCCAAATCGCAGAACATCATCTTGCACAGATCAATGAGATTCTGGGAACGAATTACGGACTGTTTGACTATTATGGCAATCCTTGCGCCACCCATATCGTCATTGCCATGGGCAGTATCTGCGAGACCATACGGGAATATCTGGAAACAGTGCCTGACCGGCCATACGGATTAGTCGCCGTCCATCTATACCGCCCTTTCAGTGTCGGCCATCTGAAAAAAATCCTGCCCGCATCCGTCTCAAAGATCTCAGTCCTCAGCCGCACCAAAGAGGCAGGCGCCCCCGGGGAACCACTGTTTCTGGATGTGGCTGCAGCGCTTCAGGGAATGGACTGCCGCATCTTTTCCGGAAGATACGGTCTGAGTTCCAAGGACACTACGCCGGACCAGATCGCCGCCGTCTACGCAAACGATACGCGCCCCTGTTTCACGGTAGGAATCGAGGACGATGTGACTCATTTATCCCTTTCGGTACCCCCCATCCAATCCACCGCTCCAAAAGACCTGACCGCCTGCAAATTCTGGGGACTGGGCGGAGACGGCACCGTCAGCGCTACCAAAAATATCATCCGGATCCTGGGAGACCACACCTCTCTCTCTGCGCAGGGATATTTTGAATACGACTCCAAGAAATCCAGGGGGCTTACCATCTCCCATCTGCGTTTTGGAAAAAGCCCGATCCACAGCGCCTACCTGATTCATCACGCAGATTTTGCAGCATGCCATAATCCGGTCTATCTGCACAAATACAATATTGTGCAGGAATTGAAAGAGGGCGGTACCTTCCTGTTAAACTGCAGCTTCCAGGAACAGGACCTGGAGAAATATCTGCCCGATACCGTTAAGACATATCTTGTCAGACATCATATCCGCTTTTATGTCATCGATGCCCTCCGCATCGGTAAAGAGACCGGACTCAACAACAAAATCAGCACCATTCTTCAGGCGGCCTTTTTCGCGGTGTCGGGTCTTTTGCCTGAAGCGGAAGCAAAAAGACTGATGAAAGAAGCGGCGGCAGAAAGTTACGGCAAAGCCGGCAGTGAGATTCTTCGCATGAACGAGGAAGCCATCGACAGAGGTTTCGATGAAGTATTGGAAATCTCTCTGCCTGCATCATGGGAAACTGCGCAAGAAGCCGGAAACTGCAGGCCCCTCCAAAGCGATCCTTTAGACAATCCCCCGCTTAAAGGTGATCCCTCCCTGCTTTCTTTTGTCAGAAATATTCAGCAGCCTGTGACGGACCAGCGCGGGGACACTCTGCCCGTATCCGCTTTTCTGCCTTATGCGGACGGGTTCACCCCGCCCGGCACCACCGCCCACGAGCGGCGCAACGTGGCCACGGAAATTCCTGTCTGGAAGCCGGAAAACTGTATTCAGTGCAACCGCTGCTCCTTTGTATGCCCTCACGCGGTGATCCGTCCGGCGGTCCGAAAAGACGATGCTTCCCTGAATCCTCCCCGCAGTCTGCAGAGTCTTCCCATGTTTGGGATGGACGGATACACTTTCTCCGTTGTGATCTCCGATGTGGACTGTACCGGCTGCGGTACCTGCGCAGCTGTCTGTCCGGGCAAACAGGGAAAGAAAGCGCTGGAAATGGTTCCCATCGCTCAACACGAAGAGACACAGGCAAACTTTGATTTCGGCAAAGCGCTTCTTCCCTGCATGGAGGCGGCGGACCGTTTTAAAAGGACCACTGTCAAGGGAAGCCAGTTTCTGCGCCCTTATCTGGAATTTTCCGGCGCCTGTGCCGGGTGCGGTGAAACGCCTTATGTGAAACTGCTGACCCAGCTCTACGGAGACCGCATGTATATCGCAAACGCCACCGGCTGCAGTTCCATCTGGGCTAACTCCGCTCCCTCCTGCGCCTACACAACGGATCAGAGCGGGCACGGACCGGCCTGGTCCAACTCTCTTTTTGAGGACGGCGCGGAATTCGGCTACGGTATGCTTCTGGCACAGGAAGCCGCAAAGAAGAGAGGGGAAGATGCGGATATCGTACAGTGGGTCATCGGCGGCGATGGCTGGGCATACGACATCGGCTTCGGCGGCCTGGACCATATCCTCGCCAGCGGCAGGGACATCAACATTTTGGTTCTGGACACGGAAGTCTACTCCAACACGGGCGGACAGGCTTCCAAGGCTACGCCCATGGGCTCCACGGCCAAGTTTGCCTCCGGCGGCAAAACTACCCGGAAGAAAGACCTGGCAGCCATGGCCATGACCTATGGAAACGTTTATGTGGCGCAGATCGCCATGGGGGCCGACTATGACCAGACCCTTACGGCTTTCACGGAGGCTGTATCCTATCACGGCCCATCCCTGATCATCGCCTACGCCACCTGCATCGCGCACGGCATCCGAAGCGGTTTGGGCTCCACCCCTCACGAGGCAAAAAAGGCGGTGGACAGCGGTTACTTCCACCTGTTCCGTTTCAATCCCCAACTGAGGGAAGAGGGCAAAAATCCCTTCTCTCTGGACAGCGGGGAACCTAAATTGGACTATCAGGAATTTCTGGACGGCGAGATCCGTTACGATGTGTTGAAACGTCAGAGGCCCGAGGAAGCCGGACGCTTGTTTGCAAAAGCCGAAAAACTGGCAAAAGAGCGATACGAATATTTAAAAAGGCTCACAGCGCTCTACGCGCCATAAGCCTTCACACTCTTTTTCAAACGGTCCAATCCGTCCCGTAAACGCTCTCTGGGGCAGGCGGTGTTCATACGGATAAACTGTCTGCCGCAGCTGCCGTACTCTGCGCCCTCCGTCAGATACAATCCGCTGTCCTGACGGATAAAACTGCTAAGCTCTTGCGCATCCTGCGTAATCCGGCTGCAGTCTAACCACAAAAGGTAGGTCGCCTGAGAGGGCACCACTTTAATCTGAGGCAGTTCGGCTTTGATAAAAGACCTGACGAATTGTTTATTGTCATAGAGATACTGCCGCAATTCATCCAGCCATCCCTCTCCTTTTTCAAAGGCCGCTACGGCGGCCGCAACAGCGAAGACATTAGGCTCCGCCACTTCATCCGTATTCAGCCCCCGATTGATTTTATGGCGGATCACAGGGTCAGGAACCATCACCGCCGCTGTCTGCAGTCCTGCCAGATTAAACGCCTTGGTCGGCGCAATACAGGTAATACTGTTTTCTTTGCAGAGATTCGATGCGGAAGCGAAGGGCACATACTGGCATTCCGGATCCGTCAGGTCGCAATGGATCTCATCGGAAAGCACCAGCACATGATGTTTTGCGCACAATTCACCGATGCGGGCCAGCGTTTCCCTGTCCCAGATCTTTCCCACAGGATTATGAGGATTGCACAGCAGCATTAAAGTCGTCTGCGGGTCGGAAAGCTTCCTTTCCAGATCCGCAAAATCAACAGAATACCGCTCCCCATCATAAACCAGCGGACTTTCCAGTATATTGCGGCCATTGTTGCGGATGGAATTAAAAAATATATTGTATACCGGCGTCTGCACCAGAACATTTTCGCCAACAGTAGTCAGTTTCCGCACCGTGCTGGAGATGGCGGGCACAACGCCCGTACAAAAAATCAGCCAGTCTTTTTCCATGGTCAGGTTATGCCGCCGTTTCCACCATCCCATATATGCGTCATACCAATCATCCGTCACTATAGAATATCCGAAAATAGCATGATCCGCACGCTTTCTGATGGCATCCGTTATCTCAGGAGCAGTCTCGAAATCCATGTCCGCCACCCACATGGGCAACTCCCCCATGGGCACATCCCATTTTAACGAACCTGTGCCTCTCCGATCAGTCAGTTTATCAAAATCATACATGGTGACCTCCTTCACGCTTCCCACTCTGCGTGGTCCGAAGTCTTTCCGACCTCCTTCGCCTCGATCCTGGTCTGATCCAGCTTCACTTTGCGGCCATCCATGATCAGCTCTCCGATCCTGTCCGCGCGGATGACGCCGCCCTTAGGATTAAATACACTGTCCACATTGCCGATGATCTCCACATCTGCCTGCGAATACTCAAATGCTAAAGTCGTGTTAATCAGGCGGCAATTTTTCATCACCAGATTGTCAATATAACACATACCCTGCAAACTCTCTATGGTGCAGTTTACCAGTGTGATATTTTTGGAATTCCAGCCCAGATACTCCCCTGAGATAAAAGAATCATAGACCGTGATATTGTCCGCGTTCCAAAAGGAGTCTTTGGAAAGCATTCTGGAATTTCTGATCTCCACATCGGAAGCTCCGTCGAAGGAGTAATTTCCCACCAGAGAAAAATTTGCAGCTTTCACATTCTTACAATTCATGGCAAAGTAATCACCCTTTGCGGTCACGTTCTCCATGCTGATATCTTCACAATTCCACAACGTTTCCGCCGCATTGGGCAGAGACACATTTTTTAAAGCAATGTTCTTAGCCCTGCGGAATGTTTTAGGCGCTTCGATGATGGTATCCGTCACCGAAAGGTTTTCCGTATACCAGATCCCGGCTCTTGCCATATCAAACAGGGTACAGTCTCTCATTACTATATTCTTGCTGTACCACAAAGGATATTTCCAGCGAAACAGCGTATTGTCAATCTCCAGATCCGAACTCTCCTTAAGCGGCGATTCTCCGTCTCCAAAGGTACAATAACTGATGTGACTGCCCTTCTCCTGAAAAAGGGCTCTCTCTCCGGTAAAATACTGTTGATTGATTTCCTTCATGTTTAGCCTCCATGCTGCGGCTTATTTTAGGAATTAAAAATTAAGGGGCAGTAAATCTGTGCAGACCGGCAAAAGAGGCGCAGCGCTCTTATGCGCAATGATCTGCCCGCCCTTCATGCCTGACGGAGCGCCATAAAGCGCGCATCATTGTTTAAACGGGATCCGATGCGGCAAAGAAAGCGATCCCTATGGCCCCGGGACCAATGTGCGTACCGATGGTGCCTCCCACGCTGGCAGGCACCGGTCTGTCCACAATCCCTTTCCATAAACTTTCATGATCATCAATATATTTTTGTATCACAGCATCTGTCAATCCCGTATAGGCCAGCACAAACGGCATTTCATAATCAATGCCGTTCGCATGTCTGATCTCTTCCGCCAGAAGATTGTTCCCCTGCCTGGAGCCCCTTGCCTTACCGAGTATGGCTACTTCTCCGTTTTTTATGGCTATGACCGGCTTGATAGATAAAAGATTGCCCGCCACCGCAGCCGCTTTGGAGATGCGTCCTCCTTTTTTCAGATATTCCAACGTATCCAAGAGTGCGATCAGACGAATATTTTTCTTTTCTTTCTCCAGTTTTTCCAGTATCTCCTGCACAGAAAGGCCCTGATCTTTCAGCCGCAACGCATATTCTACCAGAATTCTCTGCCCGAGGCTGGCGTTTTCACTGTCAACAATAAAGACTTTTCCCTGATAATCCTCCGCACCGATATTGGCACTCTGATAAGTACCGGAAATCTTTGACGACATGGTGATAACGATGGCCTCTTCCCCATTGTTCGTAACCTCTTCGTAAGCCTGTTCAAACACGGCCGGCGGAATCTGACTGGTGACAGGAAGTTCATCACTCTCGACCAATTTCTCATAAAATTCCCTGTGCGTCAGATTCTCGCCATCCCGAAATTCTTCAGCCCCAAAGGATATCGTAATAGGAAGCACCAGCAGATCTTCTCTCTGATTATCCACAATATCCGATGCGGAATCCGTAATGATCTTCATTTCCCGTTTCCTCCTTTGTGCATGTTGTGTAAATAACAGAAAAAAGCTTAGATCCCTCTAAGCCGATGACAAACCATCTCAGTTTAAATAACAATGGGGCCTATAGGGCTCGAACCTATGACCCTCTGCTTGTAAGGCAGATGCTCTCCCAGCTGAGCTAAGACCCCGTAAACATCCTGCACTCCCATACAAGACACTTCAACGACCCAGATCGGACTCGAACCGACGACCTTCGCCGTGACAGGGCGACGCTCTAACCAACTGAGCCACTGGGCCAAACAATCTGTTAACATGCTGCGGTGAGATTACTCTCCGATGGACCTTCGGGGACTCGAACCCAGGACCGACCGGTTATGAGCCGGTTGCTCTAACCAACTGAGCTAAAGGTCCGCATACCCTTTCGGGAACATATTAATGACTCCAACGGGAATCGAACCCGTGTTACCGCCGTGAAAGGGCGATGTCTTAACCGCTTGACCATGGAGCCCTG
>CANREV010000074.1 GCA_947629645.1 uncultured Acetatifactor sp.
GAACGACAAAAGCGCCACATTACACGGCGCTAATGTTTTTGATAATTTAAGACATTTTCAAAAATGCTTGACAGACCAATCTTATTGCGCGAATTGCAGTAAAATACATATACTTATAATCTGCTTTCCTTCTGTCGCAATCGCCGCCTGCGCCGCTAATCTTGCGATCGGCACCCTGAACGGCGAACAGGACACATAATCCAATCTGATCTTATGGCAGAATTCCACCGAAGAAGGATCTCCGCCATGCTCCCCGACCGTGGCGGCACATGGTTACTTTTTTGTGCGGTTTATGTACGCTTTTCCGTTTTTTTCTTTAGACAGGCTCCGATGCTATTTATGATACCGGCAAGCCGCGTTCCTGTCCTCCAGAGCGTTCTTCGTGTCCCGGCAGCATGTCAGTGCCAGCGCAGCATCGCCATCCTTTACAGCCTGCTCCAGCCGCTCATAAGTCTCCTCAAGTTTTCTTTCGCTCTCCGCGATCTCAGGGTTGCTGACAGGGTCGCTGTAACGGATCGCCTCAGCTAATTTCTCTAAATCCTTGCGCAACGCCTCATCCTCCGGCTTATTGACAAGCTGTGCTGATCTGATGCGAAGATCCGTCATCAGGCGCGTATCCCGCTGAGTGGCATACTCTATCTTCTCGATCTCATCCCTCGTGATGTCCAATGTGACACTACACACAAGAGCTGCTGCCAATACCAAGATACACGGCACAAGCGCGATCCATACCGGCATCTTGTCCACAATACTTCCCAGACAGAACAGCACGATCGAAAGCAACGTCTGTACGCACAGATACAGGCCGCCTACCCGAAATACAGGGAATCCAAGCACACGACTTTTCAGTTCCGCAGCGTTATCAAACGCCAGCTTAAAGATTGGGATCTGCAGCCCGACAGCGAGCAGTTCCGCCAAATAAGCGATCCAGAATATCCGTCCCTTTGGAAAAGGGATCAGAAACACGACTGCACTGAAAACCAATGCTGCAGTCAATAAAATAAGCAACAATTGCTTTTGCCTTTTATTGAATTTCTCCATCATTCAACTCTCCTTTCTTCTTACCGCAGTTGCTGCAGAAATTTCCCGTATTCTCCGTGTGGCACTGAGGGCAGCTCCATGTCTGTACGGGTTCAGGTGCCGGTGCCGGACGCGGCGTAGCGCAGTTGCTGCAGAATTTGCCCATATTCTCCGTGTGGCACTGAGGGCAGCTCCATGTCTGTACGGGTTCAGGTGCCGGTGCCGGACGCGGTGCAGCGCAGTTGCTGCAGAATTTGCCCGTATTCTCTGTGTGGCACTGAGGGCAGCTCCATGTCTGCACGGGCACAGGTGCCGGTGCAGATGCAGAAGCAGTCCCAGAACGTACTGCGCCGCTGATTGTATCCGTCAGTTCGCTGCCAACGGCCGCCGTACTGTTTAAGAGGGGATTGACGGCATCGCGTGTCATATTCATGATGCCTCCCATCGCACCAAGTGAGATGCCAAGTCCCGCCAGATCCCCGATACCTCCAAGGATGCTTCCTCCACCGCTTCCGCTTCCGATATTGCCCATATTCTCTACAGCGCCCATACCAATCTGCCGTGCCGTCTCCTGCTGGTAGGTATATCCCTTCATTCGCATCTCTTCCGCTTCAGCAGCCGCTTTCAGCCGGTACGCCTCGGCCTCTCCCTGCGCACTTATGACCTTCATACGCGCCTCGGTCTGCGCCTCGACCATCTTGCGCTCCGCGCTCGCCTCGGCCTCCGCCTTCAGGATCTGTTCCTGACGGACCTTCAGATAAAGATCTGCATGCTGCTGTTTAAGTCTCTTGTAATTCGGATCATCATCGGGCGTCATGATGGCCGTTACGAAAAATTCCGGCATCACCAGACCATACTCATTCAGCACCTCATTGATACTGTCTTTGAGTTTGTCTGAGATAAGATCAAGATTCTGATCGATCTCCAGGATATTAATCTGGTTCTCTTTGATAATACCTGCCAGATTACTCTTGACTTTCGTCATGATCAGCGCTTTGAACTTTGCCACTACGGGCTGCACAGATCCTCCGCTGTCGATGACATCGTCATGGGTAAAAGTACCCGCCGTACCCACCAGCTTGATCAGGATCTTGCGCGAGTCGGTGACGCGCAGGCTGAACTGGCCGCTGGCGCCGATCTCGATATAGATGCCCGTGGCAGGATCGAACAGGCGCACCTTGGAATCAGTTCCCCACTTAATCCCCATCTGGACCGTCTGATTGACGAAATATACCTCTGAGTGGAAGACTGTATCTGCATTGACGGGCAGCTTGTATAGTTCCTCCAGCAGAGGAAGATTCTGTGTGGCCAGTGTATATCGGCCTGCGGGAAACAGATCCAACGCTCGGCCGTCACGGAAAAAAACCGCCTCCTGCGACTCGTGCACGATCAACTGCGAACCGAGATTGAAATCCTCTATAGGGTGCTTCCAGACGAGCGTCTGATTGTCACCCTCGTATTTGATGACGCTGGCCAGCCCCTTGTTCTTTTCCTTCTGCTTCGCCACCTGTCTGGCTACATCGATAACGGTATCGCAGAGCGGACAGGTATACTGACTTGCGCTCTTGTCAGCAGTGAGCTTACAGGAACAGGACGGACAGGTAAATTCCACTACATTGATAAGGCTCTCGGTGGTATTTACCGGCTCCTTGCAGACCGGACAAAGTGCTTTGCTGCCCTTCGACTGGTCATAGATGACCTGATTGCCGCAATGGGGACATATCTTGGATGCCATCTTGTCCGTCCGCACGTTGATGGTGTAACCGCAGGTGCAGTCTATCTTTTTCCTTGCAAAAAAACTGTTGGATGCCTCCACATATCTGCCGCATTCCGGGCATTCGATCACAAATTTACTCATTCTCTTTCAAGACCTCCTACCACTCATACAAGTCCAAATCGATCCACATGGCGGGATGCACATCATATGAGCGATCTATATCACATGTCGTATATTCAAAATAACTGCCCAGAGAAATACAGACCACTTCACCGTTCTCCACTGTCCTTGTGAGAGCTCGTTCCATGTTCCTAAACCGCGTTGTGAGCCCGTCATACCGACTGTTCAACGGAGTTTGATACCGATCTGCTTCCTCCGCACTCAGCACAAAAATCTTATCCTTCGTAGTGTCTGAGGTGTCAGTCTCCAATATTACTTTTTGCTCCCTCTGGTTAAAGTTATCAGCATAATAGCTGGCATTTAACGTTTCCCGAAGGGAACAGTTTTCCCAGTCGTTTGCACTGCCTTGCTCATCAAAAGGCAGGTTTTCTGTGCCTCTGGCATAGAGAAGCAACTGATTTCCCTGCCGTTCAAGGACGGTCCATGTCCTGCCGCCGCCGAACACGACCTTGTCACCTACGTCAGACATATGCAACGCCGCCATGCCGGATAACTCCTGCGTAACCTGATCAACAAAGCCGAGGTTACGCACGTCCAGAAAATTGATTACCGCACTATAACTGCCATCTTCATATAAGCTTATTGCATTTGCATAGATTTCCATTTTGTCAGAATCCTTATAATCATCAAGGGCTGCAAACGCAGAAGACGCAGCAGCATAATCACCCTGCTCATACAGTTTCATGGCCTCTTGATATGCGCGGCTCTCTCTTGCTGAAAGGATCTGCTTTCGCACAATCGGGACAGCGATAACGGTGACTATGACTATCGCGATTCCTATTAGTATCGCCCTACCTAGCCTGAACTCTCGTTGTTCACACTTCTTCATCCTGTTAAGACACTGTACGCGCAATTCTGCAGCATCGCTATATGTACCAAGTGCCTGAAACAGCTCGGCCGCTATCTTAAAATCTGTTGAAACCCCAGCTTCTTTCATACACAACACCGCTACATCATACGCTCTCTCCAGCGCATCCGCATAATCCCCCAGATCTAAAAATATCTTCGCCGCCTTCTCGCAATCTTTTGAACTTACTACCGCCTGTATCATAATCTTCTGCGCTTCCTCATACCGAAGCTGACAGACTTTGTCACGGCACTCTTTCACTTTGGCGCTCGCGTCCGCATAGCTCCCTAAGTCCTCAAATATCTCCCTTGCCTTCTCGCAATCTTCCGGCGTCTGCGCCTGTTCCAGAATCTTCTGTGCTTCCTCATACCGAAGCTGACAGGCTTTGTCACGGCACTCTTGCGCTTTCGCACCCGCGTCCGCATAGCCCCCTAAATCCGCAAATATCTTCCGCGCATTCTCGCAATCTTCCGGCGTCTGCGCCTGTTCCAGAATCTTCTGTGCTTCCTCATACCGAAGCTGACAGGCTTTGTCACGGCACTCTTTCACCTTCGCGCCCGCATCTGCATAATCTCCCAATGATGCAAACGCAGACGCAGCCCGTTCGCACTCTTCCACCGTATGCGCATGTCTGTAAAGCCCTTGTGCATAATTATATGCAGCCTGCCGATTACTGTTCTCCAGCATTTCCACCATCTGCTCATCGCCGAACCGCAGTACCTTTTGATAATTGTCCTTATCGTCAAAAGACGCATTCAAATCGGCAAGGGCATTTACATTGGTCAGCCTGAGATCAGCAAGAAGTTTACCCAGATATGCACGGGCGTTTTTGGGATCTATGTCCAGCGCTTTCTCAAAATATCGGTCAGCCTCCGTCCACTTCCCGTCTTCAAGGAAAAGAAATCCGCGCTCAACATATGCCATTTCCGGATCGGCCGGCGCTTTCGTCTGAGCCGATGCAGATTTCGGTGTCTCCTTTTTGTTTTCCGCTTTTTCGGGCGGTGCGAGCACTTTACGGATGCCGCGTATGATATCCTGAAGGAACCCGATCTTCCCCATATCCTGTGCCTGCAGATGGGCGAACTCAACCGGAAGGTCATAAGCGTCCATATCCTTGTAGCAGGGAATCAAAAGTTTGCTGCGGTCGTCCTTGATAATCTTTAAGTATCTGCTCCATTCATTTCTGACCCACACCGCCTGGAAGTATTCCGGCTTCGTACCGATTGCCAGCATAACTCTGGCGCTGTTCAACGCGGAGAAGATGTAGGGTTCATAGTCCTGTCCCAGTTTATCCTCCAGTGTGATCGGCGCATAGAATACCTTGAATCCTTCCTGGGTAAGCTGATGGTAAATATCGTTCGCTGTGACGCTGTCCTGCGTGCGTCTGCCGGCATCGTCCGTTTCCTTATAGCACAAAAACACATCGAAAGGCTTTTCGGCCTTGGCGATCGCGAGAATCTTCTTCTGCAGTCTGTCTATCTCGACAGCCTCGTTCTCGTATGCCTCCCGCTGAATGACATCGGCATACTCCAGAGCAGACTGATAATCCGCCGCCGACAAGACGGACTCAAGCTGTGTCCTGTGACAAGTCGGGACTTTTCTTCGCGTAACCGGATCTTCCACGTATTCGATACCATATTCGCAAAGGACCAATCCCCAGTATGCCTCCGGTTCTGTTGGATCCTCCTGAACGATCTTTTCGTAAATATCCTGTGCCCTGTCAAACTCACATTTGCTTCGCAGCACGTTGGCACGGTTAAACAGATTGACGGTATTCTCCTCCCGATTGCGTGGGATTGTATTCGCCGTACCGCAGTAATCGCACTTGCAGACATTTACGCCCTCCTCGACTTCCAGCGAAGCGCCGCACATCTTACATTGAAAAACTGCCATATCTTCCTCCTTCATCTTCCTCATCATTTTCAGGCGCACATTATGTCGAATAAACGCATGTTATAACTATACCCCCCCCCCGCATTATTTGTCAATCATATATCACTTCGAACTCTCCGCTTAAAATCACTGAACCATTTGTTGAGAATGGGTTGATAAATGGGCTTACTTTCAGCTATAACAATGCAGAAGAAAGATATAATAAGCCCATAACCCTTCGGAATAAAGACAAAATCACCCCTGTGAATTTTCTGTAATTCAAATAGGAGGGACGAAAAAACGAGGAAAATCATCAGTGCAAATATCACACTGTGCTTTCCCTCGTGACCGTTAAGGTGCAGAAATAAATATATTGTTGTCTAATTCCTCGGGTTGCTGATTGCCGCCTGTGCGGTGAGGTGACGAAGTGGACGAATTACCCCTGGGGGTGGGCGTTTTACCCCCACACAATTATGTAATGAAATAACATTCTCATTGTTAAGTTTCAGCACTTCTCATATTACCTCATCCAAATACTTCTTTTTTACAATGTGCTGATTCAGCAGCGGTATGATCGTTCCGCTGTAAACAAGTTCCAATACATTGCCGGGAACAGAATCCCATTTCAACATAGCGGAAACAAGGACATTTGTGTCAATGACAGCATAATATTTCATCCGGCCGCCTCACTCTCTGGCTGCGGAAATCTCTGCATTGATCTCTTCCAGTGACATTTCGGAAATCCCACATTCTTCTGCGATGCGGCTGGCAGCCTGCATTGCCTTTAACCCCTTATTTCCCGTTTCCGGCTCCAGTTTCATACTGAACGGAATACCATTCTCCTGTATCAGCCTTGACATACACATCCGAAGATAGGTCTGAAGGTCTATGCCAAGCCTTTCACATATTTCAACTGCCTTTATCCGCAACGTTTCTTCTGCTCTGAACTGAACCAAGGTATTTGCCATATTTCATCCCTCCTGATGGATTCTCCGTTTTCATTGTATCATCATTTGATTTTAATTGCAATCATTTGATGATATTGTTCCCACAATTAATCGCCGCCTGGAAAGCTATGAAGTTTTCAAGGTATAAAAAAGGTATATAGGTCAACTTTCATCTCCTTAAAATGACCTCTATACCTAATATATACAGATATGTTCCTAAATTTCTTCACAATTTTGACATAATTTCGACTTTTCAAAATAACTGCATAGGCCCTCTTGTATATTTTTTTATTTATGGCATAATATAAGTAAGAAAATCTTACTCAAAGGAGAACGCAATAAATGAATACTCAGATAGTAACCGTTTCTTCCAAAGGACAAATTTCTCTGCCCGTTAATATACGAAAACTTTTGTCGATTGATTCCGGCGACAAATTAGTAGCTTATACCTCTGGAGATGTGATTATGCTGAA
>CANREV010000075.1 GCA_947629645.1 uncultured Acetatifactor sp.
ATCATAAAGGCGGCTACGCTTCCTGATCATGTGCATATGTATGTATCAATCCCGCCCAAGTTGAGCGTATCAAAGACGGTAGGATTAATAAAAGGTAAGAGTGCGCTTATGATTTTTGACAGACATCCAGAATATAGAGAGAAAGGAAATCGTCACTTCTGGGCAAGAGGATATGATTGCGAGACGGTCGGTAATGTAAACGAAGAGACGATAAAGAAGTATATTCAGGAGCAGTACGAAAGAGATAGGACGGAGCATTAAAAGAGAGCCGCTTTTAAGCGGCAAACCAGTAAAGAAGGAATGGTTTGCTAGACCGCCTTTAGGCGGAAACGCAAAGGTTTTGCCCCAGGGGGGCTTTCCCATTCCACCAGCTGAGCTGGTGGTTGGGCCTTTGGGCGGTGAATTATCTGCTGAGGGTGCTTCTGCTATTTTTGAAATTATTAAAACTTATTTGTATAATTTTTATTGTTTCTTCTCTGGTTTTATAGGGATATTAGACTCAATCGCCTTTATCTTTGGGAAAACCTGTTTTACAAATTCACTTACAGTTTCATTAACTTGTATTGGTTTAATAACAGATTCCATTGCTTTTATATTTATTGAAAGTTGTTTTGCTACTTTCAACATTGATTCATTAATTTGCATAGGTTTAATAGATTCTGCCAATCCCTCATATAATGAAGCATATTGCTGTAATACTTGTTTCAATTCACTTATATCAACAGCTTTACTAATTTTTTGAATATTATCTTGAATTTCCATTACCCTTTTGCTTGCAATAATAATTTCTTTACATGAACTTCTATTATTCATACTTTTTACAACATGCCATATTTCTGGTTCAATATGTAAAATATCCCCTTTTTCCACACTTATGTTCTTCAGTTGACTATTAACCGAATATTCCTCCATTGATATCTCTATATGACCAATCAATGCAACAGCAATTTTACCCGCATTATAAGGATAGTCTCCCTCCTCTTGATATACTATATCAGCAAGAACACTTATATCTAAATTTACATAATATAAGATTGTCCTATTTTCTTTTTCAACCGAAACATCTGTAATATCCCAATATATTTCTTCATCACCAAATTCTCGAAATTTTTCATCTAACTCTTTTTCAATATCTAGTGAACATATATATTCACCAATTCGCTGATACAGTTCATCATAATAGTTATTTATTATATTTCCTATATCATCCACTGCAGACAATTGTAAAGCACTTTTAGATTTCCCTAATTTCAATTCTTCAGCCAAATATGCAAAAAATTTATCCAATGTCAAAAAGTTGATACTCAAAGTAGGATTAATTTCCTTAAATTCATCATTGTATTTCTATATTATGGTTTGTTTCAAAATCAATTATGATATTTTGCGCTTCCCTAATTTTTTCATCTAAATCTTTCTGTAATTCACATATATCTGTATAATTATGCCGTCTATATTCCCCTATTTTTGTAGCAATATTTCCTTGTAAATTTCTTAAAGATGTAGATAGTTCTTTAGTTACCTTTTCATATTTCTTTTTCGCATCACCACATATTTTTTTATAATTTTTTTTATATTCATTATAAACTTGGTTGGGCAAATAAATATTGCTTTGGATTTCTTTTATTGCATTTATTACATCCAGGCTGATATTAGCCGGCTGACGATATAATTCCAATAATACATTTGTATCTAAAATAATTAAATGCTTGCCCAAACGTATCTCTTGAAATTTTTTCTATATTTATCATTTATTAATGTTCACCTCTCGCTTAAAATTTTCCGAAAACAACCACTGCCTCCATTTTTAATACCGTAACCCCAGAACTAAAATTATAACACTATTGCTCAATACATAGAAGCCAAATTCTATAACTTACAAATTTTTGAACATTTTAGAAGCAAAATAGAAGCATAGACATTTTATAAAGCTGTCTGCCGCGTAAAAAGGCTTCCGAGCATACACTCGGAAGCCTTGATTTTACTGTAATTTTATTGATTATTCAATGATAGTAGCAACCCTGCCGGAACCAACCGTTCTGCCACCCTCACGGATAGCGAAGGTAAGACCCTGCTCCATAGCGATTGGATGGATTAACTCAATTGTCATCTCTACGTTATCGCCTGGCATACACATCTCTGTGCCTTCCGGTAAGTTGCAGACACCGGTAACGTCTGTTGTTCTGAAATAGAACTGTGGACGATAGTTGTTGAAGAACGGGGTATGACGTCCGCCTTCATCCTTTGTCAATACATAAACCTGAGCGGTAAATTTCTTGTGGCATGTAACTGTGCCTGGCTTAGCAAGAACCTGTCCACGGACAATGTCTGATCTCTGGATACCACGAAGAAGAGCACCGATGTTATCACCAGCCTGAGCCTCGTCAAGAAGCTTACGGAACATCTCAATACCAGTTACGACTGTTTTCTGCTTATCTTCCTTAACACCAATAATTTCAACTTCTTCATTTAAGTGAAGAACACCACGCTCAACACGTCCGGTAGCAACAGTACCACGGCCTGTAATTGTGAATACGTCTTCAACTGGCATCAAGAATGGCTGATCGGTAGCACGCTGCGGATCTGGAATATAGCTGTCAACAGTATCCATCAGTTCCATGATCTTGTCGCCCCACTCGCCCTTTGGATCTTCCAGAGCCTTTAAAGCGGAACCCTTAACGATTGGGCAGTCTGTGAACTCATATTCTTCCAGAACTTCTGTGATTTCCATTTCTACTAATTCAAGAAGCTCTTCGTCATCTACCATATCGCACTTATTCATGAATACTACGATATAAGGAACGCCTACCTGACGGGAAAGCAGGATATGCTCTTTTGTCTGAGCCATAACACCATCTGTAGCAGCTACTACAAGGATAGCGCCGTCCATCTGGGCAGCCCCTGTGATCATGTTCTTAACGTAGTCAGCATGTCCCGGGCAGTCAACGTGTGCATAATGTCTCTTCTCTGTCTCATACTCAACGTGAGCTGTGGAAATTGTGATACCTCTCTCACGCTCTTCCGGAGCCTTGTCAATGTTCTCGAAATCTACGGTTGCGTTGTTTCCGCCGACTCTTTCTGCAAGCGTCTTTGTGATAGCTGCTGTTAAAGTAGTCTTGCCGTGGTCAACGTGTCCAATGGTACCAATGTTGCAGTGTGGTTTGGTTCTCTCAAATTTAGCCTTTGCCATTTTAAAAAATCCTCCTTATTTACGATCATATTAATAAATTTCCTTATATTTCCATATTATATTGCAATACTGCTTATTTTTCAAGTAAAATTTTTACCTTATATAAATTATTTTGCCTTCGCGCTGAGTACTTTTTCCTGAACATTCTTCGGAACCGGCTCATATCTCTCAAAGAACATGGAGTAATTGCCGCGCCCCTGTGTCTTGGAACGAAGGTCTGTCGAGTAACCGAACATCTCAGCCAATGGAACAAAGCCTCTTACGATCTTTCCGCCGCCAAGATCATCCATGCCTTCAATCCTTCCGCGGCGGGCATTGATATCACCGATAACATCGCCCATGTATTCCTCCGGCATCGTTACCTCTACCTTCATGATAGGCTCCAGCAGGATAGCCCCGCCCTTCTGCATCGCTTCCTTAAACGCCATAGAACCTGCGATATGGAATGCCAGCTCTGAGGAATCGACTTCATGGTAAGAACCGTCAAAGACATCTGCATGAACGCCAAGTACCGGGAATCCGCCCAGGATACCAGCCTGTGCTGCTTCTTCAATACCTTCGCCGACAGCCGGGATATATTCCTTTGGAATCGCGCCGCCGACAACGCTGGAAGTAAACTTAAAGGTTTCTTCCCCGTTTGCATCCATAGGCTCAAAGTGTACCTTACAATGACCGTACTGGCCGCGTCCGCCGGACTGCTTCGCATACTTGCTGTCAACGTCAACGGCTTTTGTAAAGGTCTCTTTATAAGCAACCTGTGGAGCGCCTACATTGGCCTCGACTTTATATTCTCTCTTTAAACGGTCAACAATGATTTCCAGATGAAGCTCGCCCATTCCGGCAATAATCGTCTGCCCGGTTTCCTGATCCGTATGGGCACGGAACGTAGGATCTTCTTCCGCAAGCTTTGCCAGAGCTTCTCCTAATTTACCCTGATCGTTCTTTGTCTTTGGCTCAATCGCAAGCTCAATAACCGGCTCAGGGAATTCCATAGATTCCAGAATAACCGGATGCTGCTCATCACAAATCGTATCACCCGTTGTTGTTACTTTAAATCCAACAGCGGCAGCAATATCACCGGAATATACCTTATCCAGCTCTGCCCTCTTATTGGCATGCATCTGAAGGATACGTCCGACACGCTCCTTCTTATCCTTTGTTGCATTGAGTACATAAGATCCGGAATTAATCGTACCGGAATATACACGGAAGAATGCAAGCTTGCCGACAAACGGGTCCGCCATAATCTTAAATGCCAGTGCGGCAAACGGCTCTTCGTCAGAGGAATGTCTCTCAATCTCGTTGCCTTCCAAATCAACACCCTTGATAGCCGGAATATCAGTTGGAGCCGGCATATACTCAAGGATAGCGTCAAGGAGCTTCTGAACGCCCTTGTTTCTGTATGCAGAACCACAGCAGACAGGAACTGCCGTACATTCACAGGTTCCTTTTCTGAGGGCAGCCTTCATAGCCTCTACGCTTGGCTCCTCTCCCTCT
Organism: uncultured Acetatifactor sp.; assembly: GCA_947629645.1. GTDB lineage: Bacteria > Bacillota > Clostridia > Lachnospirales > Lachnospiraceae > Acetatifactor. The sequence goes on from CANREV010000075.1 coordinate 4,685, forward strand.
AAATACTGCTCTAACAGATCATCATCCAGCTCACATACCTTTTCTACCAGCTCGCTGTGATAAAGCTCTGCATCATCTTTCATATCATCCGGAATATCAACAATAGAAATATCATCGCCTTTATCATCATTATAGATATAGGCTTTCATTTCAAATAAATCAATAATTCCCTTAAAATCATCTTCCTTACCAATCGGCAGTTGAAGAACAATCGCATTTTTGCCTAACCTGGTACGGATCTGATCCACCGCCCCAAAGAAATTTGCCCCCAAGATATCCATCTTATTGATGAATGCCATACGAGGTACATTATAAGTGTCAGCCTGACGCCATACATTCTCTGACTGCGGCTCCACGCCTCCCTTTGCACAGAACACGCCGACAGCGCCGTCGAGCACACGAAGGGAACGCTCAACTTCTACGGTAAAATCAACGTGTCCCGGCGTATCAATGATATTGATACGATGCTCCAGTGCTCCCTCCTTCGGCTTGCAGTTTTCCTGCAGAGTCCAGTGGCAGGTGGTAGCGGCGGAAGTAATGGTGATACCTCTTTCCTGCTCCTGTTCCATCCAGTCCATAGTAGCAGTACCCTCATGAGTATCACCGATTTTATAATTAACGCCAGTATAATACAGAATACGCTCTGTCAATGTAGTTTTACCCGCATCAATATGAGCCATAATCCCGATATTTCTGGTTCTCTCAAGTGGATATTCTCTTCCAGCCAAGGATAAAACCTCCCTATTTCTTTATTTATACAGTATTTCCAAAAAAGGAAACCATATGCAAAGACTGTGCCAATTACCAGCGGTAATGCGCAAACGCCTTGTTTGCCTCTGCCATCTTGTGCATATCTTCCTTCTTCTTAACAGCATTTCCTGTTGAGTTCATAGCATCCAGAATCTCATTGGCAAGCCTGTCAATCATCGTCTTTTCGTTTCTTTTGCGGGCATATATGGTCAGCCAGCGGAGCGCAAGAGCCTGTCTTCTGTCAGGTCTTACCTCAATTGGCACCTGGTACGTAGCGCCGCCGATACGCCTTGCCTTTACCTCTAAGGTAGGCATGATATTATTCATTGCTTCTTCAAAAGCTTCCATGGCATCTTTGCCGCTCTTTTCTGCAACCTTTTCAAATGCTCCATAAACGATCCTCTGGGCAATTCCCTTCTTGCCGTCTAACATTACATTGTTAATGAGCTTCGTCACAACCTTGCTGTTGTAAACTGGATCTGCTAATACGTCTCTTTTCTGAATATGTCCTTTACGTGGCACGTTGCTTCCCTCCTTAAAAAAATTAATTCATCGGTACTCACATGTCTTACTTGTGTTCGTGCCCGGCTTAAATCGTTCTAACTTCTATAAAAAACAATACAAATATTACAAGCAAAACTGAAAATTAATCCGGCACTTTTAAAACAAAATAAATTAGTGAGAATATTACGAAATTTTTGAACTTGAGGCTTATTTCTTATCCTTCGGCCTCTTAGCACCATACTTGGAACGGGCCTGCATTCTCTTGGCAACGCCTGCCGTATCCAGTTTACCACGAATCACATGGTAACGGGTACCAGGTAAGTCCTTTACCCTTCCGCCACGGATCAGGACAACGCTGTGTTCCTGCAAGTTATGGCCCTCTCCCGGAATATAGCTTGTGACTTCAATTCCGTTGGAAAGACGAACCCTGGCGATCTTTCTAAGAGCTGAGTTAGGCTTCTTCGGTGTTGCAGTCCTCACGGCGGTGCAGACTCCTCTCTTCTGAGGAGATTCCGTCTCGATCACTTTCCTGTTCAGAGAGTTATAACCTCTCAGTAAAGCTGGAGAATTGGATTTCTTCTCTACTGTTTTTCTTCCTTTTCTTACTAACTGGTTAAAAGTTGGCATTAATTTTCACCTCCTGCAAAATGGTAAAACAGTTACAAAACAGCGTGAATACACGCATTTAGCTATTGTAGATCACGGAAGATTTCTTGTCAATCCCCTTTCTAAATTTTTTCAGAACAGCTGTAACAGTTCAGCCTTGCGGTCAGACTAACGGGAATTACACCGGCTAAAATATAGCCGGTGTGCCCATAAATAACTTCTTTATATTTTCAATGATGCCCATTTCCCGTTTCGTCAGGGTTTCGATTATGGTCATGATAGAACAGTACATCTCATGGCCGCTCTCTTTACGGAACCCTCCCGCCATTTTCTGCCTGTT
>CANREV010000076.1 GCA_947629645.1 uncultured Acetatifactor sp.
TCTTTCCCCAGCACCTGCGCTATTTTCATCATGGCTACATTGCAGGAGTTTGCCACGGCCTTTTCCAGCGTCAGCGTACCTTCGCCGTAAATACTATGACACTTGATCGTGTGGCCCCCGACTTCAAGAGAGCCGTGACACTCAAAAGTGGTGTTGGGCGAGATCACCGCCGTCTCAAGAGCTGCCGCCACGGTAAAGGGTTTCGCCGTAGAACCGGGCTCATAAGTGTTGGTAATGCAGTAATTTTTCCAGAGATTGTTCAGATTGAGGTAAACCTGATCTTCATTCATCTGAGCCAGCGATTCTTCATTGATGACATTTCCCGTTTTGTGAATTTCGTAATAACCGTTGGCGTTGGTAACCTGTTCCACCATCATAGAGCCCAGCAGACTGTCCGTATTTCTGGGATCATTCAGGTCATAGGTGGGATAACTTGCCATGGCAAGGATTTCTCCCGAATTGACCCGCATGATAACGCATCCTACATTCTCCGCGCCGTTGCCCTCTCTGAATTCATTCTTGTGTTCCTCGTTAAATTGCTTTAAATACTTCTCTACGATCATCTGCACATTGGTATCTATCGTAGAATGCAGCGTATTTCCATCGATTGCCGGCTGAATGCTCCGCTCCAGATTCAGGTCATCGTTCAGATATCCGTACTCTCTGCCGTTAATGCCGCTCAAGGTGCTGTTGTAATATTCTTCCAGACCGTAGCTGCCCTCGCCGTCTTTGTTGGTAAAGCCAATCAGATCCGCTGCCAGAGAACCGTATGGATACGTTCTGCGATACTCTTCCTCGAACCACACGCCCTTTATGTAATTGCCCGGCCCCGGATTGCCTTCCTCATCGTTTTTCGTGGAATTCTGAAGCTCCACAAAATCGCTGATCTGATCGTAAGTAAGCTGTCTCAGCGGCACGTACCAGGAAGAAGTGGTATTTTCCGTCACATATGCCCTGATCTTTTGCATATCCAGATCAAAACACTGTTCCAGCGCCGCCAGGGTAGGTTCAAGGTAAGGCTGCTTATTGTTTAAGACTGTGTTCATCACCTTGGCATCAATGACCAGATTATAGACTTTCTCGCTGGCGGCGATGGCCGTTCCCTTGGCGTCCACAATATCTCCCCTTTTGTAAGGAATCGTTGTGGAATCATATCTCTGCTGCGCAAGAATCTGCTTCTGGTACTGGGTACCATTTTCTCTGGCGATCCATATCAGCCGAACGCTTAAACAGGCAAGAGCCAGCAGCACAAAAATAAACAGTACCGCCAGCTTCTTCTGCATTTTGATGGAAAATCTGTTTTTATCCCGTCTCTTCACAACACACCTCTATTTTGTGTCCCGGATCACCTGACGCATATAGTCGCTCTCCTCGCCCTCATAGGTGCAGATCTGACCATCCTGAGCATAAACCATCCCTAGTTCTCCGATAGCGATCCGCTTTACCTCCTCCAGATCCACACTGTTCATAACGCGATTGTATGCCTCGTCATTGGAAAGCTGCTTGTAATTCAACGTACTCTCCAGATCCGCGTTTGATTTCGTAATATTAGTCAATTCCGCCTGAAGCTGCACATAATTTACAAGAATCAGTCCTGCCGCGATCAACGCCGCCGACAAAAACATTACGTATCCCATGCTCATGTGATGAGCCTTATCCCGATTTTTGCGTACTTCATTCTGCACAGGCCTTCTCGCAGGCTCCTCGATCCGATGCTGTTCATCCAGCCTGCGAGCCGTGTTGTCATACACATACATGCCTCGGTTTTTCCCTGTGCGTGCGCCTGTTTTAGTCCTCTGGCCGTATGCAGCGTGTCTGTTATACTGTCTTACCTGACCCATGTTCCTGCCCTGCTTTCTTAATTTCTTTTACTGATTTCTTATACTGATTTCTTATGCTAATCTCTTATGCTGAATTGCTTATATCTGTTGTCAGCGTCTTTTGTATAGGTCAAAACGGTTCGCGGCGTTCAAACACTCTCAGCTTCGCGCTTTTGGAGCGGCTGTTTTCTTCCAACTCCCTTTCCTTAGGCAGGATAGGTTTCGTTGTAATCACTTTGCCTTTGGAGCGTTTTCCGCATACGCAGACCGGAAATTCCGGCGGACAGGTGCAAGGATTCTCATTCCTTTTAAACGCGGTCTTCACGATCCGATCCTCCAGGGAATGGAAGGTTATGATGCAGAGCCTGCCGCCCTCATTCAGCATCTCAATGAAATCATCAAGGGAATCCTTTAAAACCTCCAGCTCATGGTTGCATTCGATCCGGATTGCCTGAAAGGTCTGTTTGGACGGATGCCCGTCCCGCCTCATTTTAGCCGGTATGGAAGCCTTGATGATCTCATTTAATTCAAAGGTAGTTTCTATGGGCTTGTCCGCCCTTGCCATAACTATGTGCTTTGCAATATTTTTTGCGAATCGGTCTTCTCCGTAATCCCGGATCAATCGATAAAGTTCATTCTCAGAATATCCGTTGACGATATCTCTCGCTGTTGTAGTCTGCCTGCGATCCATCCGCATGTCTAACGGTGCGTCAAAGCGATAAGAAAATCCCCGCTCCGACTCATCCAGCTGATAGGAAGAAACGCCAAGGTCCAACACTATGCCATCGACTTTTTCCACGCCCATCCGAGCCAGAGCCGCTCTCATATTACAATAATTATCCCGTAAAATGGTGACTTTACCGCCAAAGAGTCCCAGCCGTTTTCCGGCTGCTTCGATAGCGGCGTCATCCTGATCAATTCCGTAAAAATGTCCTGTGGTCAGTCGGCTGCAAACCTCATAGGCATGTCCGCCGCCTCCCAGCGTGCCATCCGCATAGATGCCTTCGGGCTTTACATGAAGTTGTTCAATCGTCTCCGCAAGAAGCACAGAGTAATGACAAAATTCCATTCCCAAGGCACCTCTTTATATCGTCAGTCCCAGATTGATCATTCCCTCAGAGATCTTGTTGATATCCACCTGTTCGCTGTTGCTGTTCCACTTCTCAAGGCTCCAGATTTCTATGCGTCCGCCCATGCCGGCTAACACCACATCTTTCTCCAGCCCTGCGAAATCCCTGAGATCCTGAGGCATCAGGATACGTCCCTGTTTGTCGATGGTGACATACTGTGCGCCCGATAAAAAGAATCTCGCGAACTGCCGCGCTTCCTGATTGATCAATGGCAGCGATGCCAGTTTTTCCTCAAAGACTTTCCAATCATCATTCGCATACACAAATAAGCAGCCGTCCATCCCTTTAGAAACCACAAATTCATCTCCTAAAATTTCACGGTATTTGGAAGGAATGCTCAACCTGCCTTTCGGATCGATCGTATGATTGTATCTGCCCATGAACATCGCAATCACCACCAGTCAAAAGCGGGTCTGCCACAAGGGTGTTTTATCTCTGAAAAGGCATTTTATGGTTTTTCATCCCACTTTTTGGGATTTCATGCCACCCTTATCCCACTTTTAAATTGATTTTAATACATAGTTAAGAATTTTACAACCCTCAATTTCGCCGCGAACCACGCAAAAAAGCGCCCTGCGGACCATCCGCAGAACGCTTTTCCCAAAGAAAACACAAGATATGGTATAAGATTTCGACTCCCATTCCCATATTTATGTTTTTAAACGTATGAAAATTTTTTAAAAAATTTTTAATATTTTTTTAAATTTATTAGAAATTATTCCGTTTTTTCCTCTTCCTCACCCTGACCGTTACATCCGCCACCACCGCAAAGAGAACCATCAAAAGCGACAGCACCTGCGAGACTGCTATGGAGGTGTGGGGAAGAAACAGCGTGTCCGTTCTGATCCCCTCAATGAAAAAACGTCCCAAGCCATAACCGCCAAAGTAGAGCAGGCAAATCTCCCCTTCAAACTTTTTATGCTTCCAGTAAACTAACAGCAGCGCAAAGATTACAAGGCACCAAAAACTCTCATAAAGAAATGTGGGATGCACCAGAATATAATTTGCACCCTGGGGCATATGGGACGCGATATTTTCAGATATGTCCCGCGCCCGCACCGCCTCTGTCGGAAGCTGCATGGCAAAGAGCCCGTCATAGTACTCTCCGAACACTTCCCTGTTCGTAAAATTCCCCCATCTGCCGATGGCCTGTCCCAGAATCAGGCCGGGTACCGCCGTATCTCCCATACGCAAAGCGTTTTGACGCTTAATTTTTGCATAGATAAACAATGTGGCAAAAGCCGCTATGACGCCTCCATAAATCGCCAGTCCGCCCTGACGGATGTTAAATACGTTCCAGAGATTGTCCTTATAATAATCCCACGCGAAAATCACATAGTAAACTCTCGCGCCAATGATAGAAAAAACGATTGCATAAATAGCAAAATCCCAGTAGGTGTCCTGATCCTGTCCGGTCTTCTTCGCCAGCTGTACCGCCGTCAGGATTCCCGCCAGGATGCCAACGCCTATGATCAGGCCGTATAATGCAACTTTAAAACCGAACAAACTGAAACTTTTCGGTACATTTTCCAGATAGATCCCAAGATTAGGGAACGCAATATCGCCTTCATTCATAATCAGATTCCTTCTGCGCGCACTGTACTTTTATACGTTAAACCGAAACAAAATCACATCGCCGTCTTTGACGACATAGTCCTTGCCTTCGATTCCTACCAGTCCCTTCTCTCTGGCGGCCGCCAAAGAGCCCTGTTCCAGCAGATCCTTATAATTCACTACCTCTGCCTTGATAAAACCCCGCTCAAAATCGGAGTGAATCCTGCCTGCCGCCTGAGGCGCCTTTGTGCCCACCCTGATGGTCCAGGCTCTGGTCTCATCTTCCCCTGCGGTCAGAAAACTCATCAGTCCCAGCAGCGAATAGCTGGCCCGGATCAGTTTCTCCAAGCCGGACTCCGCAAGTCCTAAATCTTCCAGAAACATAGCCTTTTCATCCTCGTCCAACTCGGAAATTTCCTGTTCGATCTTGGCACAGATCACAAACACTTCACTGTTTTCGCTCTCTGCAAATTTCTTAACCTGATTGACCATATCATTGGAAGCTCCGTCATCCGCCAGATCATCCTCCGACACGTTAGCCGCATAGATTACGGGCTTGTAAGTCAAAAGATTATACTCTTTTAAAAGCGCCAGTTCATCCTCATCATCCACCTCCAGAGTCTTTGCAAGTTTCCCGCTCTCCAGATGAGCCTTGAGCCGCTCCAAAAGAGCAGCCTCTTTGGCGTAAGTCTTGTCGATTCTGGCCGACTTTGCCACCTTCGCATAACGTCTCTCCAACACTTCCAGATCGGCGAAAATCAACTCCAGATTAATCGTCTCAATATCCCTCAGCGGATCCACGCTTCCATCCACATGAATCACATTGGTATCTTCAAAGCACCTCACCACATGAACGATGGCGTCCACCTCTCTGATATTGCTAAGGAACTGATTGCCAAGCCCCTCTCCCTTGGACGCGCCCTTTACCAGACCCGCGATATCCACGAACTCAATGACCGCCGGCGTGACTTTCCTGGACTGATACATATCCCCCAGCGCCTTCAGTCTTTCATCGGGAACCGCCACCACGCCGATATTAGGATCAATGGTACAAAATGGATAGTTTGCAGATTCCGCCCCTGCCTTTGTCAGGGAGTTAAATAAAGTACTCTTACCCACGTTGGGTAAGCCAACGATGCCTAGTTTCATTTTATCCTGATCTCCTTTGATTTTCCGCCTTGAATTCGCCAGAATTCAAGTTTTTATAGTTTTTTGCCTTTCTCTTATATTTCTGCTGCACAATTTGCTACACAATTTTCAAGGTTTCTTCGATCCTTTCAACCCATTTTGCAACAGTTACGACAATCTTGTAATTTGGGAAAATATTTTTGAACAGACTTACCTGTCTGCTTACTTACAAATATAGCTGTATATAAGCCATCTTTTCTTTGGCAAATACCAACTCCAATCTCCCTTCCCTTGAAATCTTTCCCATAAAAAACAACTTTCTGTCTTTCATTAGTAAAAAAGTAAAAAGAATTTGATACAGTTTAAGATTATAGCACACTTAACACAATATGCAAACTGTATCTTGAAAAAGCCGCTGATGAAATGCAACAGGCAGCAGGACACAAAAAAGCACCTTTAGATGATTAATTAATCCTAATATCTGTCATTGTCCATTAACTCCCTGATATAATCATCTATGTCTTCAGTATTCCTGTTACAACTTGTCAAGGACGTATTGAATCATTTTTCATCACTTTTTCCCTGACTGTCCCGTTTCCCATGCGAACAAGACTCGCATTGCGCTAAGTCATGGAGAATGACACGCTTCAGCCTGTTCTCCACATTCTGGTCGCTGGTGTCTGAAAAGTGTACCTCTATCCTGCTTTCTTCTCTTTTGACTGTTATAAAATTTTTGTTGAATGTATATGGAAAGTGTGGTATAGTGTTATCAGAAAAGGAAAGCACCCACTCCAAAGTGGATGCTCCCAGTTAGCTAAATGTCCTTACGGACACCGCCTATCCTGTGGATCAGACAGGATAGGCATTTTTATTTTCGCTTTTTCTTTCTCTTTT
>CANREV010000077.1 GCA_947629645.1 uncultured Acetatifactor sp.
ACGGCTATCGCCAACGTGGACATTCTGGACGCGGACGGGAGTATGGAGCTGCCCGTGGACGGCGAGGGCGCGGAAACCGTTCTCTCTTCCAACCTTGTGGGTTCCCACTTTGCCAACTATGATTCCTACGTTGTCCTCTCCCACTTCAAGGGTCACGCTATGGCGGGGTTTGGTGGGGCCATCAAGAATATCTCCATCGGCCTCGGCTCCAAGGAGGGCAAGTGCCTCATCCACACGGGAGGTCGGTCCCACACTTCCCCCTGGGGCGGCGACCAGACGGCCTTCACCGAGTCCATGGCCGAGGCGGGGAAGTCCGTCAGCGACTATCTCGGCGAGGGCGAGCGGATCATCTACATCAGCGTCCTGAACAACATCTCCATCGACTGTGACTGCGACGGTAATCCGGCAAAGCCCGACATCCACGACATCGGTATTTTGGCCTCCACCGACCCCGTGGCCATCGACCAGGCGGCGTATGACCTGTGCAAGGCGGCGGATGGAAGCGAGGCGCTGATGCAGAGGATTGACCGACAGATGGGCCTCCACACCCTGGAGCACGCGGAGGAGATTGGACTTGGAAGCCGGACCTATACCCTGGTGGACATCGACCGGTGAGTCATAACCACAGGTAACAACTCATAAACCAATCGGGACTTCTCTTGAGGTCCCGATTGGTTTATCATGGGAAATGTAAGGGGGCGGGACATTGGAACAGGCGGTTTTTACCACGCTCACCATGGTCCGGGACGGGGCCGGGAGAGTTCTCTTGCAAAACCGGGTGAACGTCCCCTGGCCGGGGCTGGCCTTCCCCGGCGGTCATGTGGAGCCGGGGGAGCCCTTTACCGAGGCCGCCGTCCGGGAGGTTTTCGAGGAGACGGGGCTGATTCTGGAGGACGCGCGGCTTTGCGGCGTCAAGCAGTTTACAAGAGACGACGGCAGCCGGTATGTGATTTTCCTCTACCGGGCCTTACACTTCCACGGGCAGCTTCGCCCCTCGTCGGAGGGAGATGTGCTGTGGGCGCCCAGGGATAAGCTGGAGCGTATGCCCCTTTCACGGGACATGGCCGCCATGCTTCCGGTTTTTGAGAATGATTTGATAAGCGAGTTTACTTACTGCGAAGAAAGCGGAACATGGACAAACAGGATTCTTTGAGAGGACGGGGAAAAATGAACAGGCTTCTGTCGATACTACTTTCGCTCATTCTTCTGCTGGCAGGCTGCGCTCCGGCGGCGGAGCCCGGCGGCGGTACGGACTTGTCCTCGGATGACCTGCCCTCGGAGAGTGACGTCACTACGGAGTCCCCGGACAGCAGCGCCACGGCGGACAGCTCTGTCGCCGTCCCGGAGGCCATTCAGGAGATCCCCGACGGGTATTTTGAGGCGGCGGGAGAGCAGGGGACGCTGGAGGACCTGTACTACGACACCTGGGAGTCCTTCTCCTACGCGGAGAAGACCCAGCCCCTACGAAAGCACGCGGTGGTCTATCTGCCCTACGGGTATGATGAAAACGAGAAATATGACGTTTTCTACCTGATGCACGGCGGCTGGGGCAACGAGAATCAGACCCTGGGGACGCCGGAAAACCCCTCCGCTTTTAAGAACGTGATAGACAACGCCATTGAGAACGGGGACTTCGAGCCCATCATCATCGTCTGCCCCACCTACAACAATACATCCCCGGAGGACAGCGCCAGCTTCTCTTTGGCGCTCCAATTAAATCAGAACCTCCACAACGAGCTTACAAACGACCTTCTCCCGGCGGTGGAAGGCAAGTACAGCACCTACGCCGAGGGTACGTCGGCCTCTGAACTTATGGCCTCCCGCGACCACCGGGGCTTCGGCGGCTTCTCCATGGGGAGCGTGGCCACCTGGCGGACCTTTGAAAACTGCATGGACTACTTCCACTACTACCTCCCCATGAGCTGCGGGACGTCCTTAGACGACGAGAACATCTTCGCCGCCGCCAAGGGTAGAGGGCCGGAGGATTTCTTCGTCTTCATCATGACCGGCACCGATGATTTTGCCTATTCTTATGTGGAAAACAGGGTGGAGAAAATGCGCAATTCCGATTTGTTTACCGAGAATGTCAACTTCGCCTACCGGGTGAAGGAGGGCTATACCCACGGGGGACTTTCGTCTATGGAATACACCTTCAACGGCCTCAGAGCGTTTTTCGGAGGGAAAAAGCCCTCAACTCCCGTTACATATGCCTCGTACACTGCGGACACGCCCATCCGGGATGTGATCTCGGACCCGGTATTTGGCGATTACGGGCGGCTCATCTTCCCCGTGGACGAGGGATACTGGAGTGGGGACACCCTGGGCCAGCTTCGCCTCACCTGGTACAACTACATCGACCCCGACAAGACGGTGGAGATCTGCAACTATATGAGGGACCACGCCGCCGCGGGGGACGTGATCTTCTATGACATCTACACGGAGGACGAGAAGGCCGCCGACCCCGAAAAGCGCGACACGGGGCTGTTCTTCTTCAAGGGCAATCCGGGCGAAAAGTTTGCCGTCTGCAACGCCGGAGGTGGCTTTGCCTATGTGGGGGCCATGCACGACAGCTTCCCCCACGCCCTTGAGCTGTCCAAAATGGGCTACAACGCCTTCGCCCTCATCTACCGGCCCGGCTGGGACACAGCGGTGGAGGATTTGGCCCGGGCCGTCAGCTTCATCTTCGACCACGCCGAGGAGCTGGAGGTGGACACCTCCTGCTACTCCGTCTGGGGCGGCAGCGCCGGGGCGAGAATGGCAGCCGATCTTGGCACATACGGGCCGGGGTATTTCGGCGGCGATGACCTCCCCAGGCCCGGAGCCGTCATCATGCAGTACACCGGACACACGGATTACTCCGAAAACGACCCGCCCACCTACGTCTGCGTGGGCACCTCGGACGGCATCGCGAACTGGCGCACCATGCAAGCGCGTTTAAATGCCATGTCATCCCTCGGCATCCCCACGGAGTTTCACGCCTATGAGGGTCTTCCCCACGGCTTCGGCCTCGGCACCGACACCGTTGCGGAGGGGTGGATCAACGACGCAGTTGCGTTTTGGGAGAGGCAGATGTGATACGGAAAGGAGCTTCGGTATGAAAAAGAGCTTGACAGTCATCCTTTTGCTCGCCATGGTCCTGACTCTCGCCTCCTGCGGCGGGGCTCAGGGGAACACGGAGCCGTTTATGGACGGGAGCGAGAAGGTGCTGGTGGTGTGGTTTTCCGCCTCCGGGAATACGGACGCGGTGGCGGGGACCATCGCGGAGACTTTGGAGGCCGACACCTTTGAGATAGTCCCGATGGAACCCTACACCAGCGCGGACCTCAACTGGCGTGACCGGCAGAGCCGGGTGAGCCGGGAGCACAATGACGAGAGCCTTCGGGATGTGGAGCTGGAGACCGTCACGCCGGAGGGCTGGGAGGACTACGACACCGTCTTCCTGGGTTATCCCATATGGTGGGGAATCGCCGCCTGGCCCGTCAGCTCCTTCGTGGCGGCTAACGATTTTGAGGGCAAGACGGTGGTGCCCTTCTGCACCTCCACAAGCTCCGGCATCGGCGAGAGCGGGGAGCTTCTGGCGGACATCGCCGGTGCGGGCGACTGGCTGCCCGGCACCCGGTTCAGGGAGCACCCCTCTGACGACACGGTCCGGGAGTGGGTACAGGGACTGAGACTGGAGGGAGAGACGGAGAGCTCCCAGAGTGCTTCCGCCCTTGCCGCCGTTTCCGAGGGCGGACTTGTCCGGGAGCAAATTTTGGAGGGGGCCGATGGGCCTGTCCATTACAGCTACATTCTCCCTGAAAACTACTATCCCGGACAAAAGTACCCCCTGGTGATGACCATGCCGGGGTACGGACAGATGTGGTTCGGGGAGGACTCCTCCGGGAGCAATATAAGCTGGAACGGGTTTCAAAACTGGGCCAATCTGGACGAGCCCATGATCGTGGTGTCCGCCCAGCTCACGGACTGGAACGACAAGTCCGCCCGGCAGGCCAACGAGCTGGCGAAATACTTTGTTGAGAATTTCCCCGTGGACACAAATCGCGTCTACGCCGCCGGGTACTCGGCGGGGGGCGAGACCATGTCCCGTGCCGTCTCCATGCGGCCCGACCTCTACGCCGCATATCTCCACGCGGCCTCCCAGTGGGACGGGACCTACGCGCCGCTGGCGGAGTACCGGGTGGCGGTGTACATCTTTATGGGGGAGAGTGATGAGTATTACGGCTCCCAGCGCGCCCGGGACGCCTACGCGGGCCTCACGGACGCCTACCGCGCGGCGGGGCTGACAGAAGATGAGATCAATGAACTCATCGTTCTCAATATCCCCGACGCCGCCTGGTTCCGGGAAAGGGGCGTCACCAACCAGCACGGCGGCGGTAGTCTTATCTTTGAGGACAAAAGCGTTCTTGAGTGGATAGCGTCCCACGGAGCGGCGCGCTTTCGTGATGTGCCGGAGGGGTCAAAATACGCCGAGGCGGTAAAGTACGTCTATGAGCACGGCCTGATGAACGGCACGGGTACGGACACCTTCTCCCCCGACGCCCCCCTGTCCCGCGCCATGATCGTCACCATTCTTTACCGGGCAGAGGGGAACATTGACGCACCTGCGCCGGACTTCCGGGACGTGCCAGCCGGGACATGGTACACCGATGCCGTGGGCTGGGCGGCACAGCACGGCATTGTGAACGGCGTCGGCGGGGGGCGTTTCGCCCCGGAGGAGGCGCTGACAAGACAGCAGCTGGACCTCATTTTAGAACGCTACTCCGGGGACACCTCCGGCTTATGGGATCCTCACGGGGACGCGACCATCGTAACACGCGGGGAGGCAGCACAGAGATTGATGGAATATTTTGAAGGCCGAGAGACGGCGGACAAGCCCCACCTGGGCGACCTGCCGGAGGCATACGCCAACGGCGATTGGTCATACGACCTCATGAACAAAAAACTGCCCGAGCCGGTGGGCAATCAAACCGTTCTCAACACGGTGGCAGACCCCACGGACATACAGGTCCTCTATCTATGGGAGGAAAACAATGTCCCCGCGGTGACGAATTTCACCTCCAACATGACCGGCTATTTTGATAACTGGGACTTCCGCCCCTACGTCACAGCCATTCCCGTGCGGGAGGGCGTGACCCCCAAGGGCGCGGTGGTATTGATGGCAGGAGGGGCTTACCAATTCCGGGGCAACTACACCGACTCCCTGCCCGTGGCCGACGCTTTGCGGGAGCTGGGGTTCGTGACCTTCATCGTGGACTACCGCCTCCGGCCCTACAACCAGGAGGAAGGGGCTCTGGACGTGGCAAGAGCCGTGCGGTGGATACGGAAAAACGCCGGTGTGTACGGCTTTGACCCGGACAACATCGCCGTTATGGGCTTCTCGGCGGGCGGCATCCAGGCCGGAGAGTTTCTGATGCACTACGACGAGGACGTGACCGGCGACGCTCTGGACCCAGACTATGTGCCGGACGAGCTGGACAAAGTTCCTGCTCACGCCACGGCCTGCGGCATGATTTACGCCTTCTACGGCCGCCTCAGCGTGGGCAACATGGACCCGGATTGGCTCCGGGGCGGCGATTTGCCGCCCACCTTCTACTGCTACGGCACCGAGGACCCCTTCTACCGCCAGTTTGAACAGCAGTACGCCGTCTTAGAGGATATGGGTCACCCGGTTGACAGGCTGGTCCTGCAAAACTGGCCCCACGGCTTCGGCGCCGCGGGCGGCTGGGTGGAGACTTACGCCGACTGGCTTGAAAATGTCTGGAATACCTAAAGGAGGAACATCACATGAAAAAAGCACTTTCGATCATCCTCACTCTCTGCCTCGTCCTGGCCCTGGCGGCCTGCGGCGGGACGGGGGACAGCGAGGGCGGCGATCCCACGGGCGGGACGGACGCGCCCTCCGCCGATACGCCGACCTCCGGCGGCGAATCTCCCTCCGGCGGCAATACTCCCACAGCGGGCGGCGGAACGCTGGACGTGCCCTCCGTGCCCGGCTCCACTGTGGGCGGGGGCGGGAAGACCTTAGTGGTGTACTACTCCGCCACGGACCACACCGAGAGAGTGGCGCAGATCATCGCGGAGACTGTCGGCGCGGACACCTTTGAGCTGGAGCCGGTGGAGCCCTACACCTCCGCTGACCTCAACTGGAGCGACCAGGGAAGCCGCGTGGTCCGGGAGCACAAC
>CANREV010000078.1 GCA_947629645.1 uncultured Acetatifactor sp.
AACTTTCATGGATCAGACCCAGCACATCGCGGTATCCGGCGATTTCCTGTTCGTCACGATTTTTTGGCGTCGTTTTTTCTTCGACCAACTGTCGGAGACGCGTATTGGTCGTAACAATTCCTTCAATGGCGTTAGAGGCTTCCGTACTTTGTACCTTTGCAATGTCGACCAGTTTTTCCAGTTCTTCTGGGCGCTGCTTCAGATACAGTTCCTGTTTTCCTGCTTCTTTATAGATTGCGGCAATCAGACCGAGGATTTCCGAATCCCACTTTTGGTTTTTGATTGCCGAGTAGTTAAAAGCTCGCATTTGTTTCACCTCCGCATGTTTCCCTTAAATTATATCATGTATTAAGGGAAAGGCCAATCCCCCACAAGAAAATACCCTTAATATTATTCCGCGTTTAAGGGAAAATATTCTCTCAGTTAGATAAACAAAATGCCTCGGTTGTCATAAACCGAAGCGGAGGCATCGTTGCCGCAGCGGATCGCCCGGTCGAGCACTATGATGGTGGCGACCGCACCGTCGATCTTTTCTGTGGACTTTTCCTTGTCCGGCTTGATGTTCCCGGCCGAGTCGGTGCGGATGTAGATGTTGTCCATCATCCAACGGAGGACGGGGGTGACCGCCGTGGGCGATCTTTTCCTCCAGCACCAGCTTCATCAGTCCCCTTGTAGGCGTGGACATATCCTTGAAGCTCTGCCCAAAGAGAACCACCGTGAAACCCATGCCATCAAGGTTCTGCACCATCTGCACAGTGCCCCAGCGGTCTAAAGCGATCTTCCGGATGTTGAATTTCTCGCCGAGCCGCTCGATGAACTGCTTGACCACTACAATCTCTTCAATAGAAGGAGCAGGATCGGCAAGGTTGTCCAGAGACGAGTAGGCATCGCCATCTTCGTTTTCTACGGTGTAATCAAGGGAGAGCCCGTATGGGTGCCAGCGGCAAAATGGACGCAGAAATCCCACCCGATGCGAGAGAACAGTGTCTCCGCTTCAAGTTGCGTCCAGCTGTTCGTGTGCTGACCTATTATTCAGTTGTACCATCACATCGGTGGCGAACAGCTCCTCTTTGTGCACTTGGAGCAACACCTCGGCGGTAGTGAGCAGTTTATAGCCATACTCATGGCTAAATCAGCACCTTGCCTAAGAAAATTTTCTTTGCGTTCACAAATTTTTTATCAGTGAAAGCTCGAAATGGATTGCAAATCGTTTAAATCTGTGATATAACTTCAAAGAGACTTTTTCATCAGCAGGAACCGATCGTCTTTATTGTACTGAGCATGGTCTGATTGGTCGAAAATGCGTTTGACTATGCTTTTACCTAAAAGGTCAAAAGAAGTATGAGCAGTAGTGTATTTCCGTGAGATAGCCGAAGAGCTAAAAACACTTATGGAACCAGCCGGACGCGGAGGCAAATTTGTCTGTACGTTAGTTGGTCTTTCGCTGCACCCTCCTATGACAGATGAAGAAGATCAAGCTCAGTACCTTCACGAGTACAATTCGATGGAGAAGAACATATCTGATAACAGATATTTGAAGGTCGGGATAAATACATTTCAAAAGCACGCGCAAGGATGATTTGTAGCCTATACGACGGCGCGGAAATTGCGGATAAATATGTTGTCGGTGCAAAAATAGTGTGCAGGTGCTTTTCAAATTACACAGATGAAGGCGTATTGCACTACATAAGCGATAGAGCCACGAAGTCAAAGGAGGCGTAAGGATGCAGAGCTTTATGATCGAGAGATTGCGTGTATCCGGAGTTGGAAAAGTTGATGGTGTTATAAACTTTACTGATGGGCTGAACATTATCCAAGGGCGGTCCAACACCGGAAAAGCGTGGATACTCAAGTGCATTTATTATCTTTTCAGTTCCGACACGAGACCGTATTCTCCGCTGACAGGTTACACGGATATTGAGGGGGATTCTTGACGAAGCGATATGGCAGGATAACCATGTCCAGAAAGCTCGACGAGGAGAAGGTTACTTCTCTTACGGAAAAAAGTGTTAGCTACATTATGCAGCTTGAGGAGTTGGCTGGATTAGGTACAGAAAAGGAGATGCAGGAGCTTTCGGACCATATTCAGGAGGTCCAGCAGGAAATCAGAAAAAATCGCTATCGTTCGTCAGATGGCTGAGTATCAGCAAGAGAATGCCAATTGTCGTGTGCTTCTGGATCAATATGAATCCCTGATTAGCCAGTATAAAGCCGACCTGCAGAGACTTGATTTTATTTCAAAGGGTGAGCAGACCGTAAAAGGGCTTCCGGAAAACGGAGTGTGTCCGTTCTGCGATGGAGAGCTGCACCCTATGATCGACACGCCACTGCTCGGCTTTATGCCAAGTTGGAGAAAAGATCTCCCGAAGGAGTCATTATGAAACTATCTTATAAAAAATTATGGGTAATGCTTGTAGAACGAGATATGAAGAAAACAGAGTTTGCTAAGAAAGCAAAGATTAGCTCTGCCTCTCTTGCCAAGCTCGGCAAAGGTGCCAACGTCACGACTGATGTTTTAGTGAAAATCTGTGAGGAGCTGAATTGCGATATCGGGGATATTTGTGAAGTTGTCTCGGGTGATGCTGCAGATGAAAAAAACGAATGAGTCCGTTTTTTTGGTACACCAGAAAGAATAGAATGAGCATAGATACATGCGTTTACTTGGAGGTAGATTAAGATGGCTGATAAGACCAATGCCAACATTGGCTTCGAAAAACAACTGTGGGATGCAGCTTGTGTCCTGTGGTGACACATACCCGCAGCAGGGTACAGGAAGGTAATCATCGGGCTTATTTTCCTGCGTTACATTTCCGCTGCATTTGATAAGAGATATCAGGAGCTTGTCGCTGAGGGCGACGGTTTTGAGGATGACCGCGATGCTTATACGATGGAGAATGTATTCTTCGTGCCAGAAGAGGCAAGATGGAGCACGATTGCTTCCGCTGCTCATACTCCGGAAATCGGAACTGTTATCAATACGGCTATGAGAGCCATCGAAGCCGAGAATAAGACATTGAAGAATGTCCTTCCGAAGAATTACGCCAGCCCGGACCTCGACAAGCGAGTGCTGGGTGATGTAGTCGACATCTTCACGAACAACATCGATATGAGCGACACAGAAGAGAGCGAAGATTTGCTGGGTCGTACTTATGAATACTGTATCGCACAGTTCGCAGAGAAGGAAGGCATAGGCGGTAGTGAATTCTATACACCGTCCAGCGTGGTTAAGACGCTCGTTTCAATCCTGCGTCCGTTTGATAACTGCCGTGTGTATGAAATCAAAGTGCAGAGTTTGATACAATTCAGCGATAGTCTCGCCGCCTGAAAATCAAGGGGATGCAAATTAAAAGAAAGGAGCGTGTCACATGACTGATACATTATTTGAATACGACCATCTGCTGATGCGCGCCGAATACAGGACACCTGATATTCATTCACATCTTGCTGTTCACCTGATTGTCGGTCTTGGATCAGGGCTGCACTGTACAGTTGTCGATGAAAACTTTGACACCGATGCGGTTTTTATTGCTTCTGATGTGTCTCACACAGTTTATTCCGATTCAGGAGAAATGCTTGTGTTTCTATTCGATTCGGCAAGCCGCTACGCAAGTGAGATTGACCTAATGTATTTGAACGGAAACAGATATTTCTGTCTTACTGCCGAGCATGCAGAAGGAATCAGGATACTGTGGACAGAAACCGGAAACTCGATAAGAGAAGCGGACAAAGCCATACTTGAATATTTAGACCTGTCAAAGAGCAGGGAAAAACAAATGGACAAGCGAGTTGCCGAAGTGCTGACCGTTCTTAAGGAAATTGAAGAAGTGCCGGAGAATGCTGTGGACTTTCTTTGTGACAGAGTTTTTCTATCAAAAAGCCGGCTATCGCACTTGTTTAAAGAAAATCTCGGCATATCCCTGTCCCGCTACCTTGCGTGGGAGAAAATGCGAAAAGGTTATATTCTTTTTCAAAAATACGGAAATATTACCTACGCGGCAATGATGGCAGGATTTGATTCCCCGTCTCACTTTGCCGCTACCTGCAAGCGTATGTTTGGATTATCTTTTTCGGACTACACGAAAAGTTAGCATCTATTTAAAAGTTTTATAAGTTATAAAATGCTATCCTTGTTATGTAAGATGCAGCAAGGAGGCATTTTTTTATGGATAAATACGATGTAAAACAGCCTGTAAGACTGAAAAAAGGTGTGTATAAACTGAATGCGGAGCGTAACTTTGACTATCAGCTCAACCGTGTGATCAACTGGGACGGCGGACGCCTTGAGGATATTCAGCCTATTGCAGACAAGATAAAAACGAGCGCTGATTGGAAACGTGAACTGATTGCACTCGGTGATTCCGCCATGCGGGAGAACCGCATACAGAACGCTATCGCATATTACCGTATGAGCGAGTTTTTCATGTATGACGGCGATCCTGATAAGAAATCATACTATGAAAAGGCAACGGAGCTTTTCTATCAGTATTATGCGGATTACTTTGAGGGAGAAAACCCTCGAGTTGAGAAGCTGGAAGTTTCCTACGAGAATGTAAAACTGCCCGTCATGCACGTTGTTCCCCACGAAAAAAGCAAGGGAACGATTCTTCTTCACGGGGGTAATGACAGCTATTTTGAAGAATTCCTGTTCACGGTATTATATTTACAGGAGCATGGCTTTGATGTCTATATGTTTGAAGGCCCCGGTCAGGGCGGTGTGATGCGGCTGCAGGGGATGCACTTCACGCATGAGTGGGAGAAGCCTGTTAAAGCGGTTCTGGATTTCTTCCATCTTGACGATGTAACAATTATCGGTATTTCTCTGGGCGGATACCTTGCTCCGAGAGCGGCGGCATTTGACAAGCGTATCACCAAGGTCGTAGCATGGTCGGTGTTTCCCTGCTTTCAGGATGTAATTGTTGGGATGCAGAAACCTGCCATACAGAAAATGTTCTATCTTTTTATGAAGCTTCATGCCCGTCCGCTTATCAATTTTGTATTTGGCAGGAAAGCAAAGAAGGAGCCGGTTATCGACTGGGGAATCAAACACGGCTGTTATGCTTATGAAGCAAAGGATGCTTACGGCTACGCACAGAAACTGAAGCTGTATGATATCGAACCGATAGCGAATAAAATCACCCAGGATATGCTGATTGTTGGTGCAAACCAGGATCACTTCATCGACTATCGGCTTATCGGTCGTGAAATCAACATGCTCACCAATGTAAAGAGCCTGACTTTTCGGCTTTTTACGGATAAGGAAGATGCGCAGAACCACTGCAATGTGGGCAACGGGAAAATCGTGCTGGACACAATCTGCGGTTGGATAGAACAGATTAACATGGAAAGAGGATAAAATGTATATTAATGAATACGGAGATAAATGCAGCCCGACCATCATTTTACTTGCTCCGATGATGATATCGGGAAAGGATATCTATGCTCTGATGTCACCTCATTTCAAAGGTGAGTATCATATTATAGCGCCGGATCAGGGTGGGCACGGCGGAGCAGGTGTGTATATCAGTGCGGATGAGGAGCTGATAGCCATCACAAAAGAGCTGGCAGATACCCTCCGTAAGAACCGTACGATTGACTGGCAGAAGAGAAACTCGACCAGAGCAAAAATGCGGATGATGATCAAAAAGCTCCTTAAGAAACATCGCTATCCACCGGAGGGTATGGACGATGCTGTTCAGACCGTAATGACGCAGTTTGAATTGTGGACGGACAATGCGGATATGGAACAGTGCAAATAAAAGGTTGTTAATTATTCCTTTCGGTCAGAGCAGAATTTGAGTATGGTTGCTGAAGAACCTGCGCCATATGGAAAGAATAATTCTTGGAGGTAGAATATGGACGCGCGTAAAGGTAATATTTACGAGATATTAAACGGAAATAAACAGTTTCTGATTCCGGTTTATCAGCGATATTACAGCTGGGATATCGAACAATGCACCCGTCTCTGGAATGACATCGTCGAGATGCAGAAGAAGGGAAAAGTGGGCCATTTTGTCGGTTCCATCGTGAATATTGCGGA
>CANREV010000079.1 GCA_947629645.1 uncultured Acetatifactor sp.
ATGGCAGAAAAACCTGTTGGAAAACACGATGCCAGAGTCATGCTTTTGCATCGAGGTTTAATGAGCAGACACTAATTAAACTATGATCCGAATAAAAGCTATTCGCGCTGATCAATCTGTACATTTGGTTTATCGCTGCTTCTTTAGAATTCCATACCCCTTTTATATTGCAATATTGACTGG
Organism: uncultured Acetatifactor sp.; assembly: GCA_947629645.1. Classification (GTDB taxonomy): domain Bacteria; phylum Bacillota; class Clostridia; order Lachnospirales; family Lachnospiraceae; genus Acetatifactor. The sequence goes on from CANREV010000079.1 coordinate 184, forward strand.
TTTCACGTTCTTCATATAATATAAAGACTTTACCCATAAATTCTCCTTTCAAATTTACCGTTAGCATTATTGTTTATTATCCCTTAGTTAGTGTTTTGTATTCTCATCTAGCGTAAGAATATTTATCGCTTCACGAATTGCTTGTGATTTTAAAATACCCATTTTTTCACAATAAACTTCCAGTCTTTTTATCGTTGGTTTGTCCATTCTTATAGAACAAATGCATTCTTTGTTGTTGTTTCCTTTGGGTCTTCCCGTCTTTCCCATGTAACATCACCTCTTAATTGTTTATTTTACTTTTTGTATTACAAAAAGTCAATGCTCATTAACCAAAATATTATTATGCAAAATATTATATATGTATTTTTCAACGCAAACATTTTTTCACAATTAGAAAAACAATCTTTATATATGTTAGAATATCTGAAATTCAAATAAATGTTATTTTACCTTTATGTTATTTTGTATTAAAAAAGGACTGCTTCCGCAATCCTTTTCATTTTGTATTTTTAAATTCAAAGTTGCTTCAGAAAATGATATAGTAAACGCCATGTCCCACCGTGAAATCTTTTATTTTATAGTTTTTTTACAAACTTTCCAAGTTTTATCTACTATCTGAAGTATGATTCGGATATATCTAGCATTACTGCTATCTATCATAGATCAAATATTTTCCGCTTCATCTTCCTCTGGAATATTCGCATTAATCCCATCTATTCTATACATCATCATATAAATTGCCAATATTGTTAATCGAAATGCAAACCTAGTTCTGCTGCCATTCAAATAATCCCTCCCATGTATACATTCATTTCTAATATTGAGGGAATTACCATTATACATAAAGTGATATACGAATAGCAGATCCGGAACATTTTCAAAACTACCAACTTCCTGATATACCTCTTTCAATAATTCACGTAGTACAGAACTGGAATCTTTGTACTTCATAAAATTTTCCATATTTTCTTTAAAAGGAACAATCCCCACTAATGATGCTAGCTCTCGTATCTTAATTTCCAATAAAGGAAATAATTGCGTCAAATGTGCCAATGTTATATTGCTATCATATGGTATTAACTCATAATCAGCTGCACGTTGCAACAACTGGTACACTTTCTCTTCCTCCTTAAACATTGTAACCGTTGTTTGCGCATTTTGACAATACCGTTTATGTATTGCGGCCACATAAACATCCGTATCAAGTACATTTAAAAACTTATAAGCCCTTTTCTGACGTACTTCTTCTACAGTCTTCTTTAATATAATATCAATATCATGTCTTTCATAATTTATTACATCTCCTTTTACGGGATATAGTGGTGTCAAATACATTGTTGTAAACATATACAATATAGCATGCTCAGATACATCTTCCATTACCTTACATAACTGATCTTCTTCTGAAAACATACATTTTTTTGCAACAAGTATCGGGTTTAAAAGTAATGCCTTATTATAATTATCAACATCCTTAGTTGCTATTTTAGTTTCATGGGTAAATACATGTAGGTTTTTAACTTGTTTACTATAGTAATCATTTTGCCACTTCTTCTGCACATTAATAATTTCAGCACCGACTACCCTCTTGTCAACTTCTGTTGCAAAAGAGTTTGTTTTTTGTAAAAAAACCATATAGTTATAAAACAAATTAGGTACCAACATATCCCTATCAGAAGTTTCAAGGCACTTATAAAAGAGTTTACAAGCCTTTGTAAAACTATTTGTGTCCATCCGCTTTGCAACATCTGGATTATCCAGATATTTTATGAATGTATGTGCATCTTCAATTATATCAATTTGGCATACTAATGTATCATAGTACTCATTTAAAACTTTTTTCTGCTCTTTGCTTAATGGATACTTGTCCTCTTGCAAATGTTTTATAATATGTGGATCTGATATATTCTGCATTGTCTGTACTAGTCTGAAATAATCAGGTTCTTCACTAATTTCTCTAAACAATTTATCTTCAAACATATAAGAAACAACCCTATATGAAGAACAGTTAATAACTTCAACTAGACTTTCGACTGTTCCTATAAATTTAGTTAATAATTGACAATGTTGCAACTTAACACTAGATGAAGGTTCTTTGTTATACTCTATATAAGCAATTGTTTCAAGTATAAAATCTGCGCTCTCATCGCTAAAATAGTCTTTCATATTTGTAATAATTTCCTCAGTCCATAACGAACTATCAGGAAATACCGTATCGCCCATAGATATAGATGGCTTTATCGTTCTTTCACAGATAGAAACCCTCAGCATTTGCAGCAGATAATCCTCTTGCCATGTCATATTATTACCTTTATCAACAACTTGAAAACTGATTGCATTAGCAGATAAAAATATATCCCTGTACTCAGCAATAAATTCCTTCCGCACAGGATATTTAATCTTATTAATATTATCGAATACGCAGTTTTGGGGAACAGATATTCCATCAATATCAAGAGATAAAAAATAAGTTTCTATCTTATCACAAATAATTTCCATTGAATCAAAATTGATGATCTCCCACAGATTCCTATATTCAAACAGTCTCATATCTGCAAGATATGTAGTTTGATTGTCTTTATTTTCTAACTTGGTCAACCATATAGATAAAAATAACAGTCTACCTATATTACTTTTTAACGAAATAATACAATAATCAGCATCCACAATTCCTAAATAATACTTTGAAACAGTTATTATTTCTTTTAACACCTTTGTTTCTATAATCCATTCTTTGTCACATATTTCAATTATCTTAACAAAATACGAATATACATCTCTGATTGCACAGCTTTTGGATAAATACTCATTCCACGTATTTATGTCTGACATATCATAGTTTTTCTCAATATACTCAATAAACCACTGCCATTCTTGTCCTCTGGCAAGAAGACCGTCAACGTACTTTACCTTAATATTGTGTTTTAAATAATTCATTTGGATCCTCCTATGCAAAAACCTCATTAGACTGTTTGCATACTATCTAATGAGGGTTTTCTATTTATTACATCTAAATTCATCACATCAAGACTCTTCCTTAAATGGTGTAGTAGTGGTATAGTAAACGCCTATACTTTCCATGAAACCATTGATTTTACAGGAATTTCCGGAACTTCTCAATATCCTACCATGTCAAACGAAGACAAATGCCCGTATCATCGGCGCTTTTTTTCTGCTGACATGGTACCATTATACACTATTTTTTTGGAAAACTATAGTAAGAATTATCAGAATTCTGCGCCATTGACAATTTTATCCGAATAAAGTAAATTGTATGTGAGAAACATTATCGGAAGGAGAACGTTGCCAAGGAAACATGCGGTTGAGGAACATTACAGGATCCCGCGAAGCGATCGCGGCAAGTCCCTATGTGGTGCCGGAAGCAATTCAGGCCCAATGCCCGGATAAATGGCATGAAATTTTTGGAAATGACCGGCCTCTCCATATTGAGATCGGTATGGGAAAAGGCAAATTCATACATACTATGGCTAAGGAGCATCCCAATATCAATTATGTGGGGATTGAAAAGTATTCCAGCGTGCTGCTGCGGGCGATCCAGAAAATGGAGGCGGAAGAACTGCCAAATTTAAAATTTCTGCGCATGGAGGCGGAGAATATTACGAATGTGTTCGGCGCGGGAGAGGTAGAGCGGATCTACTTAAATTTTTCCGATCCCTGGCCTAAGGACAGGCATGCGAAACGCAGGCTTCCTTCGCGGGAGTTTCTGGCAAGATATGATGTCATCCTGAAGGAAGGGGGACGTCTGGAATTTAAGACGGACAACCGCGGACTGTTTGATTTTGCTGTTGAAGAGTTGGAGCCTGCCGGTTGGAAAGCGGAGGCGGTTACTTATGACCTGCACAGCGATGAGAAGATGATGCGGGGCAATGTGATGACGGAATACGAAGAGAGATTCTCTGCCATGGGGAATCCGATCTGTAAATATGTCATATCAAGGTAATGAGAATAGAAAATGTTCAGGCGCCGCGAGGCGGTGCGGAAAAGGAGAGAAGAGATGGAATACACATTTACAACAGAAAATTTTGATGCGGAGGTGCTGCAATCCTCCGTTCCGGTACTGGTGGATTTTTATGCGGACTGGTGCAATCCCTGCAAAATGATGGCGCCTGTGGTAGAAAAAATGGCTCAGGAATATGAGGGAAAGCTGAAAGTGGGAAAATGCAACATAGACGAGAATATGCAGATCGCCCAGCGCTACCGGATATCCAGTATCCCCGCCTTTGTGATCTTTAAGGACGGCAAGACGGCGGCTTCTTTCATCGGCGCTATGTCCGCCGCGGAAATGAAAAAGAATGTGGAGCAGGCTCTGGGCTGATATGGAAAAACGTGTGTGGCTTGACGAAGGGAAAAAAACGCTGGTCAGTATTCTGGGCGCGTTTCTCTACGCGGCGGGGATCAATCTGTTTGTGGTGCCCTCCGGATTGTATACAGGCGGGGTCATGGGTATCTGCCAGGTGATCCGCACGCTGCTGGCAAAATTACTGCATATAGAATTTCAGACGGTGGATATCGCGGGCGTTATCTATTACCTTATCAATCTGCCGATCTTTGTGGTCGCTTTTCAAAAACTGGGACGAAAATTCCTGACTAAGACGGTGGTCGCAGTCACCGCTATGACAGTGTTTCTCTCCCTGATCCCCATAACGGTCATTGTGGAAGATACGATGGCGGCCTGCGTTGTGGGAGGGATCATCTCGGGGGCAGGCACCGGGATTATCCTGCGTATGGGATCTTCCGGCGGCGGCATGGATGTGATCGGCGTGCTGCTGACCAGATGGAAGCAGGATTTCAGTGTGGGAAAAGTGGGACTGATAGTCAATCTGGCGCTTTACGGCGCCTGTATTTTCCTGTTTGACATTGATATCGTGGTCTATTCCGTCATTTACGCGTCCGTGTATTCCGTGGCGATGGACAGGGTGCACACGCAGAATATCAATGTGGAAGTCCATGTGATCACCAAGGCGGATACCACAAGTCTGGAACAGGAAGTGTTTCAGGAGCTGGGGCGCGGCGTCACCAAATGGTCTGTGCTGGGAGCTTACACTTATGAGCGCTCCCACATTTTGTATATCATGCTGTCCAAGTATGAGGTGGGACGGCTGAAAACCATTATCCATAAATATGATCCCCACGCGTTCATCGTGTTCAACGAGGGCGTCAGCGTGGACGGACATTTTTTAAAGAAACTGTAAGAGCTTATGGCTGCGGGGGAATTTTTGCCGCGCCGGATCAAAATTTTATTATGAGGTATCGTTTCATTAAAGCCCTGAGAAGGATGTGCCGGGCGCAATGGAACAATTCATTAAAGCCCTGAGAAGGATGTGCCGGGCG
>CANREV010000080.1 GCA_947629645.1 uncultured Acetatifactor sp.
GAAAGTTGTCTTTTAACGTCAGTTTTTGGAGCGTTTTTCTTTCTGTCATGTTTCCTCCCGTCCCAGAGGAATCCTGAATTTAGGATAGCATGGTTATGACGGTATGTCAACTGTTTCTGCACAGTTTAAGGTGCATTCAGATATTAAAATTTTAAATCCTACTTTCAAATACAATCATTATTTCACACCTGATGAAAAAGTATCCAAAATGGCAGTTTTTTATTTTAGGATTCCTCTGTTTCAATATTGATTTTCTGGCCGATTCGGCCCGATAATTGTTACAGATATTATAGAACTTAAAAAGATTACAGATCCGTTAAAGATTTAAATTCAGAAATACCCTTTACCTGTGCAGCTTTTTTCAGCAGCTGTCTCAGCACAGCGGTGTCCTTCACAGACCGGATGCGTGCTTTAAGATCGGCGGGGACTTCCCCGTACAGCGACAACAGTTCAAAAATCATCTCCTGCGCTTCCTCTATTCTGCCTTGCGCATGACCCTCCGCTCTGCCTTCTTCTCGGCCTTGTTCCCAGCCTTCCGCACGTTCATCCTTCAGCATTTCCTCAAGCAGCATATACCTTTCCCCCATTTCCCTGTCAGACTTGATCCGCCGGATAGAACGCTGGAGACGCCTGACATAGTCATCCCCGAAGTCCCCTCTGCTTTCCGTTTCACCATCGGAAAGGAATTTTAAAAACCTTACCAGGGATTCCGGCACTTCTTTCTCATTCTTTCCCTTCGTGCTTAAAAAGACCGTGTGGCTTCCGTCCTCGTAGTGGAAAGAACCGTCCTCCGCAAAAACATGTTGTACCGTGTAGCGGTATTTCCCCAGCAGAAAGGGGTCGAAGTCGCACAGGAACACCACATAACTGTCCGGCAGTTCCCCGTAAGGGACGCCTGACAGAAGCAGGTCCATGTCCATCTGGCTGTGGTAGTAACGGCACCGCCTTTCCAGCGGTCGGCCCGCGACCTGCATCTCCACATTGAAGCGGGTACCCCTTTCATCCTTGGCGAATACGTCAAGGCGTATGCCTTTGTACTGCGAATGGTACACGATACTTTTCTCCGTGTCCACCTCTACATGGTCAACGGAGATGCCGAGGGCCAGTTCCAGAAGCTGTTTACAGTTCTCCGGCTCCGACATTACTGCCGCGAAAAGAAAGTTGTCTTTTAACGTCAGTTTTTGGAGCGTTTTTCTTTCTGTCATGTTTCCTCCCGTCCCAGAGGAATCCTGAATTTAGGATAGCATGGTTATGACGGTATGTCAACTGTTTCTGCACAGTTTAAGGTGCATTCAGATATTAAAATTTTAAATCCTACTTTCAAATACAATCATTATTTCACACCTGATGAAAAAGTATCCAAAATGGCAGTTTTTTAATGTCAGAATTCCTCTGTTTCAATATTGATTTTCTGGCCGATTTAGCCCGATAATTGTTACAGATGTTATAGAACTTAAAAAAGATTACAGATCCGTTACAGATTCAAATTCAGAAATACTCTTTGCCTGTGCGGCTTGTTTCAGCAGCTGTCTCAGCGCGGCGACATCCTTTACAGCGCAGATACGTTCTTTAAGATCTGTGGGAATTTTCCCGTACATCGACAGCACTTCGAAGATCATCTCCTGCGCTTCCGCTATTCTGCCCTGCGCATATCCCTGCATCCTGCCTTCTGCCAGACCTTTCGCTCTGCCTTCTTCCCAACCTTCCGCACGTTCATCTTTCAGCATTTCTTCAAACAACATATACCTTTCCCCCATTTCCCGGTCAGATTTGATCCGCCGGATGGAAAGCTGGAGACGCCTGACATAATCGTCCCCGAAATCTCCCATGCTTTCCGTCTCCTCGGCAGAAAGGAATCTTAAAAACCTTACCAGGGATTCCGGCACTTCTTTTTCATTCTTTCCCTTCGTGCTTAAAAAGACCGTGTGGCTCCCGTCCTCGTAGCAGAAAGAACCATCTTCTGCCAAAACACATTTTACCGTGTAGCGGTATTTCCCCAGCAGGAAAGGATCGAAGTCGCACAGAAACACCACATAACTGTCCGGCAGCTCCCCGTAGGGGACGCCTGACAGAAGCAGGTCCATGTCCATCTGGCTATGGTAGTAGCGGCACCGCCTTTCCAGCGGTCGGCCCGCAACCTGCATCTCCACATTGAAGCGGGTGCCTTTTTCATCCTTGGCGAACACGTCAAGGCGTATGCCTTTGTACTGTGGGTGGTACACGATGCTTTTCTCCGTGTCCACTTCCACACGGTCAACGGCAACGCCGAGGGTTAATTCCAACAGTTGCTTACAGTTCTCCGGCTCCGACATCACCGCCGCGAAAAGAAAGTTGTCTTTTAACGTCAGTTTTTGGAGCGTTTTTCTTTCTGTCATGTTTCCTCCCGTCCCAGAGGAATCCCAAGTTCAGGGTATCACGATTGTGACGGTATGTCAACTGTTTCTGCACAGTTTAAGGTGCAGTCATAACAATTCAGTAACTGCGCAGCCAAATATTAAAATCCACCCTCTAGGACATGCATTTTTCACGACTGGTATAAAAATGTCCAAAATGGCAGTTTTTGTTTTAGGATTCCTCTGTTTCAATATTGATTTTCTGGCCGATTTGGCCCGATAATTGTTACAGATGTTATAGAACTTAAAAAGATTACAGATTCATTACAGATTCAAATTCAGAAATACTCTTTACCTGTGCGGCTTGTTTCAGCAGCTGTCTCAGAGCGGCAGAATCCTTTACAGCGCAGATGCGTTCTTTAAGATTGGCGGGGACTCCCCCGTACAGCGACAGCACTTCAAAGATCATCTCCTGCGCTTCCTCTATCCTGCCCTGCGCATGACCTTCCGCTCTGCCTTCTTCCCAGCCTTCCGCGCGTTCATCTTTCAGCATTTCCTCAAACAGCATATACCTTTCCCCCATTTCCCGGTCAGATTTGATCCGCCGGATAGAACGCTGGAGACGCCTGACATAGTCATCCCCAAAGTTCCCCATACTTTCCGTCTCCCCAGCGGAAAGAAATTTTAAAAACCTTACCAAGGTTTCCGGTACTTCTTTTTCATTCTTTCCCTTCGTACTTAAAAAGACCGTGTGGCTCCCGTCCTCGTAGCGGAAAGAACCATCTTCCGCAAAGACATGTTGTACTGTGTAGCGGTACTTCCCCAGAAGGAAGGGATCGAAGTCGCACAGGAACACCACATAGCTGTCCGGCAGTTCCCCATAGGGGACGCCTGACAGAAGCAGGTCCATGTCCATCTGGCTGTGGTAGTAACGGCACCGCCTTTCCAGCGGTCGGCCCGCAACCTGCATCTCTACATTAAAGCGGGTGCCTTTTTCATCCCTGGCGAACACGTCAAGGCGTATGCCTTTGTACTGCGGGTGGTACACGATGCTTTTCTCCGTGTCCACCTCCACATGGTCAACGACGATACCGAGGGCCAGTTCCAGCAGTTGTTTACAGTTCTCCGGCTCCGACATTACCGCCGCGAAAAGAAAGTTGTCTTTTAATGTCAGCTTTCGGAGCGTTCTTCTTTCTGTCATGTTTCCTCCCGTCCCAGAGGAATCCTAAACTCAGAATAGCACGCTTATGACGGTATGTCAACTGTTTCTGCACAGTTTAAGATATATTCAAAAATTTAAAATTCGGCTCTAAAATACAGTCATTGGATTACAGTTGATATAAAGTATCCAAAATGGCAGTTTTTATTTTAGGATTCCTCTGTTTTAATATTGATTTTCTGGCCGATTTGGCCCGATAATTGTTACAGATGTTATAGAACTTAAAAAGATTACAGATCCGTTACAGATTCAAATTCAGAAATACTTTTTACCTGTGCGGCTTGTTTCAGCAGCTGTCTCAGCACAGCGGTGTCCTTCACAGACCGGATGCGTTCTTTAAGATCTGTGGGAATTTCCTCATACAGCGACAACAGTTCAAAGATCATCTCTTGCGCTTCCTCTATTCTGCCCTGCGCATGTCCCTGCATCCTGCCTTCAACCAGTCCTTCCGTCCTGCCTTCTGCCAGACCCTCCGCTCTGCCTTCTTCTCGCCCTTGTTCCCAGCCTTCCGCACGTTCATCTTTCAGCATTTCTTCAAGTAACATATACCTTTCCCCCATTTCCCTGTCAGATTTGATCCGCCGGATGGAACGCTGGAGACGCCTGACATAATCGTCCCCGAAATCCCCCATGCTTTCCGCTTCCTCAGCGGAAAGGAATTTTAAAAACCTTACCAGGGATTCCGGTACTTCTTTTTCATTCTTTCCCTTCGTGCTTAAGAATACCGTGTGGCTTCCGTCCTCGTAGCAGAAAGAACCATCTTCCGCAAAAACACATTTTACCGTGTAGCGGTACTTCCCCAGAAGAAAGGGATCAAAGTCGCACAGGAACACCACATAACTGTCCGGCAGTTCCCCGTAGGGGACGCCTGACAGAAGCAGGTCCATGTCCATCTGGCTGTGGTAGTAGCGGCACCGCCTTTCCAGCGGTCGGCCCGCGACCTGCATCTCCACGTTAAAGCGGGTACCTTTCCCGTCCCTGGCAAACACATCCAAGCGTATGCCTTTGTACTGCGGGTGATACACGATGCTTTTCTCCGTGTCCACCTCCACATGGTCAACGATGATACCGAGCGCCAGTTCCAGCAGTTGTTTACAGTTCTCCGGCTCCGACATTACCGCCGCGAAAAGAAAGTTGTCTTTTAATGTCAGCTTTCGGAGCGTTCTTCTTTCTGTCATGTTTCCTCCCGTCCCAGAGGAATCCTAAACTCAGAATAGCACGCTTATGACGGTATGTCAACTGTTTCTGCACAGTTTAAGATATATTCAAAAATTTAAAATTCGGCTCTAAAATACAGTCATTGGATTACAGTTGATATAAAGTATCCAAAATGGCAGTTTTTATTTTAGGATTCCTCTGTTTCAATATTGATTTTCTGGCCGATTTGGCCCGATAATTGTTACAGATATTATAGAACTTAAAAAGATTACAGATCCGTTACAGATTCAAATTCAGAAATACTCTTTACCTGTGCAGCTTTTTTCAGCAGCTGTCTCAGAGCGGCAGAATCCTTTATAGCGCAGATGTGTTCTT
>CANREV010000081.1 GCA_947629645.1 uncultured Acetatifactor sp.
TTTCCTGTTTGTGGCGGGGTATCATGACGGTAAGCTGACGGTACTCAGGCTCAAAGAGGACGGCTCCATTGGCGGGATCACGGATGAGATTTTTCACAAGGGCCTGGGCATTGTGGCGGAGAGAAATTTCCGTCCCCATATCACCTGTGCCAGAATGACCCATGACAACAAGTATCTGCTGGTGGCAGATCAGGGCATGGATCATGTGAATGTGTACCGTTTTGATGCGGCAAGCGGCAAGGTTTCGCTGGTGGATATCATACGCAGCGACCTGGAGTCCGCTCCCAGACACATCAAGATCTCGGAGAATGGGAAATTTATTTATATAGTGCACGAGTGGAAGTGCTTTATCGATGTCTACAGTTATGAGGAGAAAAATGATCTTCCTTATTTTGAAAAGATACAGACAGTTCAGAATATCGGAAGCGACCAGGCCAATTATGCAAATGCTTCCAGCGCGCTGACGTTCTCGGCAGATTACAATTACCTGCTGAGCACGAACGCGGGCGACAATTCCGCGGTGCTCTACAGTGTGGACAAGGAGACGGGGCTTTTGACGAGGCTGTTCTGCCTGCCGATCAGTGGAGAGTATCCTAAAGACGCCAGTCTGTTTCCCAACAATAAATTTTTGGTTTCCTTAAATCATGAGACTAATGACATGACATTTTTCAAGGTGGATCCCAAAAACAAAACGCTGATCATGAACGGACCGGCTATCAAAGTGGATGTGCCTAACTGCATTATATTCCACAAATTGTCAAAGTGACTGCCTTATTAAATGAAAAAAGCGGGATTATCCCGCTTTTTTTTGTCCCGTGCGCTCTGCGGCGCAGGTTTGTAAACTGTGATCCGGACAATCTATTTCCGGTAAAAGTCGATAATGTTTTCCAGTCTGGCTGACATATTGATCAACAAGGCATCCAGCAATGTCAGAGCCGTCATACACTCCATGACAACCACGGCCCTTGGGATGATGATGGGGTCGTGGCGTCCCTTGATATTGATGCTGATCTCTTCGCCTTGTTTATTCACTGTCTGTTGGGACAGATAGATGGAAGGGGTAGGTTTTACATGAGCGCGGATGATTATGGCGCTGCCATCGCTGATGCCCCCGAGAATCCCGCCGGCATGATTGGTGGTTTTCACAATCTTACCATCTTTCATGCGGAAAGCATCGTTATTGTCCGAACCGAAACGGGAGGAGACCTGACAGCCATCGCCGATCTCCACTGCTTTTACTGCGCCGATGGACATGATCGCCTTGGCCAGATTGGCGTCCAGCTTTTCAAAGACGGGATCGCCGATGCCGGCGGGAAGACCCTCTGCCAGACATTCCATACAGCCGCCAACGGAATTGAAAGACTTCTTGGCGCCTTCCAGGTAAGAAACAGCCAGTTCATCCGCCTTGCGGTCCGGCATGGCGGTGGGAGTCTGCAAAATGGCGTCCCTGTCAAAATGTTTCATGTCCGCATGGATATTGCCGATAGAGCGGGTGTAGGCGCAGACGGTGATCCCCATCTGTTCCAGTATCTTACAGGCGATGGCGCCCGCCGCCACACGTCCGGCCGTCTCTCTGCCGGAAGAACGCCCGCCGCCGCGGTAATCCCTGAAACCGTATTTTGCATCGTAGGTGTAATCGGCGTGGCCGGGGCGGTAACAGGAAGCAATTTCGCTGTAATCACCGGAGATCTGGGAGGTATTCCGGATCATGAGGGAGATGGGGGTTCCGGTTGTTTTGCCCTCAAAAGTGCCGGAGAGGATCTCCACCTGATCGTCCTCTTTTCTGGGCGTGGTGATGCTGCTGGTTCCGGGTTTCCTTCGGTTCAGATATTTCTGAATATCTGTTTCATCAAGCAAAAGCCCTGCGGGACAGCCATCAACGATAACGCCTAACGCTTTTCCGTGGGATTCGCCCCAGGTAGTGATCTTAAAAATTGTGCCGAACGTGGAACCTGCCATTTTCGTACCTCCTGATCCTTTGGTTAGATAAATTATAACGTTCTTTTGGGAAAATAGCAACTTTTTACTTGTAAATGATTCCTTTCCGCGGTTTGGCGTCTGTATCCCTTGCGGCGCCGCATGGCTGAACTTGTCACCTGTCAATGTAAATTTTTTTAAGATATTAGTGCAAGTATGGGAAAAGTGTGATATGATAAAATAGATTATGACCGTTTGACGAATCGTTTGTGACGATAGTCTGATTCCGGATGACCGCCGTCCGGCAACAGCCGCGGCATGTCGGGAATCCGGACCGGAAAGTATATATTTTGAAAGAAGTAGTTGCAAAAGTAGGTGCAGAATGCCAATGCAAATGAAAATGTCTGTGGAAGAACGCTTCCGCAAAAAAGTAACAAGTATCGCCCGCAAAAATGATTTTTGCCGCATTCTTATGCTGCCGTTGTTGTTTGCGGGGCTGTTCTGGTTTCATGGTATCGCGTATCTGAAAGGCAATGTGAAGCGCTTTTCAATGCTTATCATGACATGCCTTTTGTTTACGGTATACAGCAGTTTTTCGTTCCCCATGTTTATCTCCGGCGATGGAACCAGTCTGGATATGAACGATGTATCCGAGGAGGCGCAGGATATTGTGCTGGCGGAGGAAATCCGGATCGATCCGGAGGAACTAAAAAGGATAGAGGACGAGACGGAAGTGGACGAGGACTGGCTGTTGACCGTCCATGGCACGGATATTGAAACAAAATACAGCGCCGCCGATATATTGGAATCCACCCAGCCGAACGGCGCCGGGGAAGGCCGCGTGGCAGACGGGGAGGAGGCAGAGTTTTCCCAGGATGACTGGAAGCTGATCCTGATTAACTCCCGTCATTCGATCCCTGATGATTACGAGTTCCCTCAGGGGGATATCCACACCATGAAAGGCACCATGCATTGTGATGCGCGCATCATTGACGATCTGTTAGATATGCTGCGGGCCGCAAAGGAACAGGGCATCACTCTTCAGATCTGCTCCCCCTATCGGGACGAGGCGTATCAGGAGCATCTGTTTGACCAGAAAATCAAAAAGTACATGAGCAGGGGAATGTCATACATGGAAGCGTATCGGCTGGGCAGTCAGGTGGTCAATGTGCCCGGAGCCAGCGAGCATCAGCTGGGACTTGCGCTGGATATCGTGATGGACACCTATACCGGTCTGGACGAGGGGTTTGCGGATACTGAGGGAGGAAAATGGCTTGCTCAAAACAGTTACAAGTACGGATTTATCCTCAGGTATCCGGAGGGAAAGGAATACATAACGGGTATCAGCTATGAACCCTGGCATTTCCGCTATGTAGGAGTGGATGCGGCAACAGTGATTACCGAGAGAGGGATCACCTTGGAGGAGTTCTGGGAGGAATTATAAAGATGTATCGGATCATAAAGCAGGAGGGCAGGGCCAAGCGGGCGGAGCTTACTACGGTGCACGGGGTGATCCAGACGCCTGTGTTTATGAATGTAGGAACCGCGGCAGCCATCAAGGGGGCTGTGTCAACGGCGGATCTGGAACAGATCAAAACGCAGGTGCAGCTCTCCAATACTTACCATCTCCATGTAAGGCCGGGAGACAGAGTGGTGAAACAGCTTGGGGGACTGCATCGGTTTATGTCATGGGACAGGCCGATCCTGACGGATTCAGGCGGATTTCAGGTCTTTTCTCTGGCGGGGCTTCGCAAGATCAGAGAGGAAGGGGTCTTTTTTCATTCCCACATAGACGGGAAAAAGATTTTTATGGGGCCGGAGGAGAGTATGCAGATTCAGTCCAATCTGGCCTCTACCATAGCGATGGCTTTTGATGAATGCGCACCCAGCAAAGCCGACAGAGCCTATGTTAAGACATCGGCAGAGCGCACTACCAGATGGCTGGAGAGGTGCAAAAAGGAGATGGCCCGGCTGAATGCGTCAGAAGATACGATCAATCCTGATCAGCTTTTGTTTGGCATCAATCAGGGCGGCGTTTATCCCGATATCAGGATCGATCATGCCAGGCGCATTTCCGAGATGGAGCTGGACGGTTATGCGGTGGGCGGACTGGCGGTGGGCGAGACCCATGAAGAAATGTATCATATTCTGGAGGAAGTGGTGCCGTTTTTGCCCAAGGATAAGCCTACCTATCTGATGGGAGTAGGAACCCCGGCCAATATTCTGGAAGGGGTGGAGCGGGGGATCGATTTCTTTGACTGCGTTTATCCCTCGAGAAACGGCAGGCACGGCCATCTCTATACCAATCATGGAAAGATCAATCTGTTCAATGCCAGATATGAACTGGATCCGCGTCCCATAGAGGAGGGCTGCGGCTGTCCTGCCTGTAAAAGATATTCCAGAGCCTATATCAGGCACCTTTTAAAGGCTAAGGAAATGCTGGGCATGCGTCTCTGTGTGCTTCACAATCTTTATTTTTACAACACGATGATGGAAGAGATCAGGGAAGCTCTGGATCGGGGACAGTTTGCGGAATATAAGAGAAAGAAACTGGAGAGTATGGGCGTGGTCTCTTAAAAAAATATAAAGTGCTTGCCATGAACTGTTTTTTTGTGTATTATAACTTTTTGAGATGACACAGAGGCGTATTGCGCCGGAAGGGAGAAATTATGGGTATTTTATTATCAGGTGAAGATGCAGCGGCTACAGGCGCTACTGGTACTGCAGGCTTATTGAGTATGCTGATCATATACGGCGGTCTGATTGTTGTAATGTGGTTTTTCTTTATGAGGCCCCAGAGCAAAGAGAAGAAGAGAGTCGCCGCAATGTTGCAATCTATGGAAGTGGGCGACTGTGTGTGCACCACATCCGGTTTTTACGGGATTATCATCGATATCACGGATGACACCGTTATCGTGGAATTCGGCAGCAACAAAAACTGCCGTATCCCTATGGAGAAATCGGCGATCAGCAGAGTGGAGAAAGCCGAGTCGAACTAGTATTGAACCAGCGCATTTGTG
>CANREV010000082.1 GCA_947629645.1 uncultured Acetatifactor sp.
ACTTTCAGGGAGTAATCAGACTCAATTTTGTAGATATGTCTTTACTTTGAACTGGCTACGGTGTGAAAAGTAACAATCAATTGTCATCGCGATCAGAATTTTTTACTTGACTTTTCATTTTACGATAGATATAATTCGATTTGTTGAAAAAAATAGAAATGCATAAACGACACAAGTAGTGCTGCGCACGTAAATCTGATCACGGTACATTTTATTTTTTGATTTATGTGCGTCCACTGCTTGTTTTTTTATGCGCAAACAGGAGTTCTTGACGGCATCCGCCTAAACGGCGGCGTCATGATGTTCGGCCGCCCGTTTCCCATCTGGGCGGTGGTCTTAGTGGAATTCTGTCTTGCCTACTTTCTGGAATGCACCGTGGGAAGCCCCAATTCCTTCAAGCTTGCATGCAGGATATTCGATCCTGAGACCACCCACCCTGTGTTGTTTGAGACTGCCATCATCTGCGCCACAGTGGGAATCATGTGCCCCGCTATGAGCTTTCTGGCCGCCGCGATCTATTATCCCTACCATGCGGGCTTTCACATTCTCACGCTGCTTGCAAACTGGCTGAAATTAGTCTGCTACAATTTCCCTTTTGCTGTTTTCACGCAGTTATTCTTTATCCAGCCTTTGATCCGCACAGTGTTCAAAGCCCTTTTCGTCAGAGAAAACGCCAGAGAAACCATACCGGAAACAGCAAAAATATAATGCGCTTCCGCCCAGTCATTACACCGGGGCGGCGCTACTGCGCCGCCTCGATCACTTTCAGCCTCCCCAAATCGAACCGTATCCCTTCCCCGGTCTGCTCCATCAGGACTTCAGCTTCCACTGTTGGCATATTTTCATACCATGCAATGGCATAATTTTCGGAGAAACATCCCAGTCCGATCTGCAGAGAAACGGTATCTCCCAGCACAAAACCGGAAATTTCGCCCGCCTCAATCCCCGTGATCCCGCCTGCCTGCTCTGACATCTCCTCTGTCACTTTCACTTCCGCAAGCGTCTCTCCATACTGCCTGTCAGTAATCGTGAGGATTCCCGTTGATTCGTCACAGGTGTAACCGATGCGGTTCTGCAGGATATCCTCATAATCTCCAAGGTCGAACTCATTGTCCACCGGTTCGCTATTCTCCCCATATTGGAGTACATGCAGGCTTTGCGCGCTGACTCCTGTTCCCGTGTAAATGCGCAGCGCGATCTGGAGCTGTTCCTTCTCTTCATTCCAGTAACAGTCCGGCAAAATTGTCTGGGGAGAAGTATAAACCCAATCATAATAATCTCTCCGATCTCCCCGCTCGACAGCCACCCCCTTGCCCGTGATTTCCCTGTCATTGTATCCGTAAATCCTGATATTATGATCCGGTATCTCCCCGATACAAACGATATCAGTCTGTCCTGTATAAGAATCCACTCCCCGCGTCCGCCTGCTGACCTCCTCCCAATCGGCCTGCATCATTCGATAGACCACATTGGTCTGCAAATCCTGCGGAATCCAGATTCCCGCATGGTCTCCACCGTCACCATAAGCCTGTACCATCGTGATGCGCGCCTGCTCCCCGGTCCCCGCGAAAGAAATCTCCAACCCTGTCATATTGCCTTCTTCACTGGTGCGCTCAATCCTCACCTTTTCTACGTCATCAGAAAGATTCAGGAGCCTCCTCGCCGCGCTCTCCGGCGAAAAGAGATCTCTGTATTTCCAGGAAGAAGACAATAGCGCATTGCTGTTAAGCGCCTCGCCCCTGCCATTTTGCAGATAATCTAAGGGCGTGCCGCTGATCATGCCTCTGGAAGCTTCCAAGTATTCCTGCCAGGATGAGATCTGATCGTATCGTTTCAGACTTTCTTCTGTAACGACCCATGATCCCCCGCGCATTTCATAGGACAGTGTTTCCCTCCAGACAGTGACAAAGGGACCGTCATCCCAAACATAATAATAGATTTGTCCCTGGCTGTCATCCCAGCCCCACAACTGAGCGTCTGCCGTTTCATCTTCCGGCCACGGCACATGATCCCCGAATTGGTATCCATCGTCCGCTGCAAACAGGATGCCTTCGGCTTCCATTTGCGCCAGCGCTTCCGGCGATGCCAGGGCGGCAATGGTCCCCTGATCCAGATGGACAAAAGCCCTCTTCCACTGCTCCAGCATATCCTGCAGACGACCGGAAGCATCAGCCGCCTCCGCATCGGATGACTGTCCGCTATCCGCCGGAGCGCTTTCGCTTCCCGCCACCGCGTTTCCCTCCACCGCGTCTTCATCACTTTCCCGACTATGATCCGCCGCGCTGGTATTTTCTTTGCCGTCCGATACCTCATCGCGTTCCACGGGATCTGTCAAAAAGCAGACTGCCGCAACGATACAAGCTGCCGCAGCAGCCAGGATGACCCAAAATGCAGGCTTTTTATATTGCAGTACAGCCCTGATCCGTTCCCTGACGCCCACTTCCCCGAAAGCCAAAGGATAAGCGGCCTTAAACGCTTTCCCCTGACTGCATATCAGCAAAGCTTCGGAATATTTCTTTTTCTGTGCCGCATCATATGCCCGGATCACTTTCTCATCACACGCAAGTTCGATATCTTTACTAAACATTGCGCAGGCAACCCAGCAAAGAGGCTGAAACCAGTAAAAGGCAAGCAAAAGATAGGCAAGCAGCTTCCAACGGTGATCTCCCCGCTTTAGATGCGCTTTCTCATGGGCGATCACAAACTCCATGACCTCTTCTTCCATATGAAAGGGCAGATAAATGCGCGGGGAGACAATTCCCATCACAAAAGGCGTAGCCACAAATTCGCTCTGATATATATTCTCCCGCAGCCTTACCGCCGTCCGCACCTTGCGATGCAGACGGACAAATCCAAAAACAGCATATCCTAAAAACGCCAAAACTCCCACAGCCCATACCATACAGGCAGCTGCAGGCCAAGCGCCGGGATGGCTGACGCTTTCCGCCGCAGACGGCGTAAAAACATTCCTCAAAACCGGATTTACTCTGTCGTCTACAAAGGTCAGCCCGCTGTCAACAGAAGGCGCCTGCAAGACAGCGCTCTCCTGCCTGACAGGCTCCCTGCTGGGAATCAGACTGAACACGCTCTCCAAAGAAACAGGACAAAGCAGCCGGAAAGCAACTAACCCCCATAGCCAACAGACAATCCATCTCGGCGCTTTCCGCAGACACAGCCGCAGCACAAGAACCGCAAGGATCAGCCAGCCTGCAGTGATACTCATATTGATAATCTTCAGCAAAAAATCTTCCATATTTTATTCTCCACTCCGAAGCGTTTACAAATTGTCAAGTGAATACTCCCTGCAACGTTTACAAATTGCCAGGCGAATACTCTCCGCTTTGTGCACCCGCATGATCCGCAACTAATGATACTCGTCCAACATTTTTCTGATCTGATCCACCTCCGCCCGTGACAGATCCTTCCGCTTTGTAAACGCGGCGATAAAGGCAGGCACTGAACCCTCAAAAGTTTTTTCCACCAATTCATCGATCTCCGCCGCCTGAACTTCATCTTTAGATACCAGAGAAGTCACGATGGCATTCTCGTTTTTCACTACTCCCCGCTGGGAGAGCCTCTTGATAACCGTATATGTTGTAGCTTTGCTCCAGCCCAGTTTTTCATTGCATAACTTTGCCAGCCGGGTACTTCCAACAGGCTCATGCTCCCACAGTATCAGACAGAATCGGTATTCACTCTCAAATACTTTCGGCGTATCCATAAAAACCTCCATTCCGGGAATGTTTTGTTTGAGGAACCCTGTGGGGAATCCTCCTGTAACCATAAAAGGTCTAATGCGTTAGACTTATTTATTAAGTCTAACGCATTAGACCTTTTATGTCAACATTTTTTTCGATCCATATCTACTTTTTTATAAACAACGTCAACAATCGGAATCATCTTTTTGATAGCCAGATAAACTGTTCTTGTCCATATGGACGCCTCCTATTTTACTTCACGTTACTTGATATCAATGAAATGCCTTGCAAGCAAATGATAGCGTAACCTATCACTCTTCTAATACCACCGGGCAGCCATCATAAAGCTCATTATCACTATATGCAATGACTCTTTCCGTTGCCGGGAGATTACCCTCTACTGCTGCAAGACTATCATTTATATCTAACAAAGTTACATCTCTTTTTGCTGCTACATAAGTATTTCCCAGGATTCCCTGCCGCTCTTCCAATACATATACAAAGCATTCCCCATTTTCCGTGTGCAGTGCATCAGCGGGCAAACAGGCCTGATATGACTTTCCACCCCATTCCAAAGAAAATGTAACTTCAGGCACATATTGTTCTATTGCCTCAATTTCAACAATACACCTGCATTTTGAATCTCTCTGAGTGCACTCCGTCA
>CANREV010000083.1 GCA_947629645.1 uncultured Acetatifactor sp.
TTTTTCTTGTACCCTTTTTTACTGGTTTTTGGGTTATTTCTTTTTCAATTTACTCTTGACATATCACCAAATTGCTTCAACCTGTTAATTGCAATTTTTATCATACTCCATTTGTCTGGTAATTTCCACTAAAATTTAGGTTTGTTCTTCTTCGCTTCTTTTAACCATATCTCCATACAAAGCGAAGCGGGTATCGATCTTTCTGATCCATACCCGCTTCTAAACTATGCTATCCAATGGTCTTTACCTCTCTTCTCACTGAATTTTGCTATTCAATTGTCTGTCGTTTCCTCTTTGTACCCCATCCTTTTCCTGTACGATCGTACTGTAACGGTTTCTCCTTTCTCACGCTGTCACATGTACTTTCCTGCTTCAAATGACTGGTGATGTTCGGACTTGTGATTCCTCGTAACCTCGTTACTTTCTTTCCTGTGTCCGTACAAATCAGAATCTGCTTTTTAAGGCTTTCCACCTTTCTTCCCGCTTCTTTGCGAGGATTTCCTTTCAGGCTTTCCGCCTCACCCCTGCTGCTTTACATCTTTAAAAGGTAAGCAGCTGATTTACGTTTTCGTTGGTCCGTACCTCTCTTTCTTTTAGGATATCTATGTGAATTTGTTTTTGTAAATTAAATATAACCTATAGCTTTTGATTTGTCAATACATTTTTGAAATATTTTTTAAATTTTTTGATTCTTTTGTTTTGTCTTCTGTTTTTGCTGCATTTATGGGCCGCTTCATATGTTTTTTCAAGCAATTGCCATGGATGATGTCCCGACCACGTCATGAGCGCTCCGACTGACGCGGAAACATTTACTGCTATCCGCAAAGATCCGCCGCCGTTTTATTGTCCGGCAGCGGTCTGTTCTCCGGTCAGACTGCCGCCTTGCCTGCCATAAGAGCCGGACAGATTTTTCATCTTTTGCGCAGATAATCGCATTCCAGCTTTTCATGGTACCAGATCATAACGCCTGCCCCGCCAAATACCTCTATTCCCATTGCTGCCGCCCCGATGATCTCGTCAACCAGTATCAAAAGGCCGCAGACTGCCATCAAAACGCCGTACAGGATCAACATAGCGCCATGTTTCCGATTCCACGATGCCATATCCTTAAGATCTTTCTCTTCCGGCGGCTTTCTGCCGGAGTAAAATCCCACGGGCTTTTTACTCTTATACTGTGAAAGCCCGATACTAACCTTAATAAGCGCCACCAGAAACACAATGATAAGATAGATTATAATTTCCGCCATATTGTTTCCTCCTGCCCGCCGGCCTCCTCTTACCGCATATAAAATCCCGCCAGCTTCATATCCTCATCGAAACTCAGGGTATAGACCACGCTGACATTCTCATATGCCGCCGTTGCCTGAACCACCGCATAGCGGCCGCCAAACTGCGAGATCTCCGCCATATAGATGCTGCTGATCCCCTCAGGCTCACCCCAGTCAGAACCGATATACTGTCTGTTTTGCTCCATGACTTCCTCTTCCATGACTTCCCGCATGGGTTCTGTCACATACTCCTGCAGCCCCTTGTAGTCTTTTTTGTCAAACATCCCGATGATCTGTTCCGTGCGCTCTTTCACGGCGCTTTCAGAAAAAATCTTACTATCGCCTATCTGGCGCGTCTTGGGTAACGCCCACCACGCCAGACAGGCCAGCGCTCCCAGAATTACCGCCGCACAGATCAAAATCCTTAGGACTTTCGCCCTGCCCGCGGCCTTTTTTTCCGTCTCGCTGAATCCTTCGTTCAGTTCCTTCGCCAGGGCCTTTGGCTCTCCCATGTCCCAGGCGATCTGCTCCGGCGTCTTTCCCTCCTCCAAAGCCGCCTGAAAATCCGACAGTATCTCCTTTTTGATCTCTCTTTTTCTGTTTCCGGAACATTTCAGATACTTTGCGACCTGTTTGGCATACCTTTCCGCTTTCATCTGCCCACTCCTCCTTTGCTGTCCGGCATATTTGTTTTTCCGATCATCGGCGGATCCCGTTTTTGTCAAATGTTTTTTTCAGCGCAGCCTCTGTGGGAAAAATCGGTCCGATGAGCAAAACAATCTGAACGTCACAGATGATTCCCCCGATAGTCCCGATGACATCATTCCCCCTGCCCCACACAGGTATCAACAGTATCACAGTAAACGGCAGTAACGCCAAGCCGCATTTAAACCACAGATTGCCGATATACTTATGGGCAAATTCCCATGTGTCTTTGTTCCTCATTGAACGCTTCGTTCTATATCCCAATACGGCGTTAATATTTGGGGGATATTTTGTCATAAACAGCCTGCCAAAACCAACCATTGTCAGCGGAATCAGCAAATCCATAAACAACATAAAGATCCAGAATCCCATCCGTTTCACTCCCTTCCCTGAAATCCCTGTACGGGAACCATACAGTAATCTCTTTATCCTGCGCCGGTAAGCAGGCACGCCCCCGGCATCTTTCAACGGGCGTCTGCGTTCTTCAGAATAACGTCCACGTTTTTTGTGAATCTGCCCCAGAGAATCCGCAGCTGTTTCAAAGTTTCCCTGCCTTCTTCCGTAATACGGTAGTACTTCCGCGATACTTCCCTGCCTTTCGGCTCGCTCCATCGGCTGACTACCAGCCCGTCTTCCTCCAGGCGGTAAAGAATCGGGTACAGGGTGCCCTCTTTTAAAAGGAACATCCCCCCGCTTTCTTCGCTCAGCTGGCAGATTAACTGATAACCGTACTTTTCCTCCCCGGACAAAAGCTGCAGCACCAGCATTTCCAGCACGCCTTTCTTCATCTGCTGCTCATACTTTTGTTTCACTTTTCCACCATCCTCATCTATATCCTCCGGCAAAATCTCTGATATGATATCGACCCCTGCGACATTCGCCGGGGCGGCAGGCTGTCTGATTGCCCCGCTGCTGATTCGCAAAAAAAGTACTTAGCATACTATTTAGTATAACTAATTAGTTTTGCTAAGTACATACTATTACAATAATTTCGTTTTGTCAATCAATTACAGTAAACATTTTTAAAGGCACGATAAGTCTTTGCCATTCCTTCGGAAAGCTCCGTATAGACAAGTCCCAGTTCTTCTTTTCCCTTTGTGTTGGAACAGCACAACGATTCTTCCTCCGTCAGGGGAAAGGGAAGCGGAAAGTCCTGCTGTTTAGCCTGTTCGCAGGTTAACGGCAGTTCCGTCACCTCTCTGTCCGCAGCCCTAGCCAGTGCTGCATAAAACAGATCATAGTCTGATACATCGTCCTGGCACAAATTGTAAGCCTGACCGTAAGCAGCCTCATTTAAAAGACAGCGCTTAACCGCCTCCGCGGCGTCCTTGACATAGACAAACTGAAACCTTCCCGCCGCGTCTGTGATGTGGGGCAGAATCCCCTGCTGCACCATTAAGCGGATGAACAGAGACTCTCTGGGCGCGTAGTTATAGGGGCCGTAGAGCGTGGCGGGTCTGAGTACGGTATATTGGACACCCATTTGAGGACACACTTTACTGACTTCCTGTTCCAGAGCCACTTTCCCCGCAATATACTCCCCCGCTTCCCCGGCGAACTTTCTTGTTTCAAAGGGAGTATTTTCGTTCTTAAATCCCCCCGGCGTACGCTGATAGACATCAATGGTGCTAATCAGAATATACTGCCCGATGCTTCCTCCGAAAGAATCCAGCAGCAAACGGATGTCTCCTTTTTCATAAGCGCAAAAATCGACCAGCACATCATAATGTTCCCTGATCCCCTGCCAGAGCATGGGATCATGCCTCTCCCCCGTGATCTGTTTTGCCCCCAGATTCTCCATGGAATAAGTGCCCCGATTGACCACCGTGACATCATGTTCCTTTGCGCACTGCATGACGAATACTCTGCCAAAGAAATAACTTCCTCCCACTACCAGGATCTTCAAAGCTTACTCCCTCCTTTCCTGTCGGTCCGGTTCTCCGGCATTCCTGTCCGTATACATATCCAGAAGCCCTACCGTTTCGTTGGCGGGCCTCCCGTAGCTGTTACAGCATACATGAGATACTTCTTTTGCCACCTTTGATGTTTCATCCATTGTAACGCTCATGCGCAAGGCTCCTTTTTCCAGTTCACCGTCCAAGTGTTTCAGGATATCTTCCACCAACTCCTCGCTGATATCCTGCCCCCTGCCGTTGTTCCGGTTCCTGTCCGCATTGTTGTTTTCATCCTTACCCATTATAATCCCTCCATTTGTCTCATAACTTTCCTATGGTCAATTATATCACATCAAATACTTGTCCTGTAGACGTTTCTTGTTTATAATAGTGTTGTAATGGTTTTATTCATCAGAGGTAGTGTCAAGTGATATATGAAAAACTGAGCTAAAAAAAACAGGCTCTGATGAACCTTGAAAAATGCAGATATTG
>CANREV010000084.1 GCA_947629645.1 uncultured Acetatifactor sp.
GCGCTTGCGATCATGCTGTGCAATGCCTTCATCAGTGCGGGGCTTCCGTCCTTTACGGGCAGTTACGCAGACTGGGCGAAAACGCTCATTTACCTGTGCGAGATGACCTTTACGATTGCCCTTACCGTGGGGAGCGTGAAAGGGGCGCAGTCGCTTACAAGCAAGGCATTAGGATTATAAGGAGGGCAGTATGGAAATAAGACCATTGACACAGGCAGAACAGAAATACACTTACAGGCAGAGTATGCAGATCAGCGGGCAGACAGGAAGCATAGGAATTTTGCAGGGCGGATATGGGACGGACAATGAATTTCATTACGATTTTCACGAAAAAAGCAATCGGCTGAAAACGGATGATTTTGAGGCGGAGTTGCAGGAAGTCCTCTGTTCCGATGAAATCGGTGTCTTAAAAAATCTTGATACCATGCGGGAATTTACGCTGCGGCATTCCCCAAATGGGTTTGCGGGGACGGAGTACGGTTTCCGTGTGGAAACGGAAAAGTACGCATACCTTGTACGCTGCAATCCCGAAAAAGAAAGTGATAGTGTTGAAATCCACTGTTATGTGAAGGAATGGCTGGATCAGCATATCCGTAAGGCAGAAAAGGGTATCCGGTTCATCAACAGCAGATATGATGAACTGTTCCGCATTGCGGATGGGGAGAAAATCAAAATCAGGTATTCAGACGGCGGGGAACAGGAGCGTGTCTGCCGCTATATTGACGAATGCCACACAGAAGTCGGCAATAACCTGTACCACATCTGCCAGTTTGCAGAGATCATGGAACGGAATGGCTCGGAATATACGCCAGTGGAACCGGAACCAGTGCAGGTGGAGGAAAAAGAGCAGGCGCAGGAAGATAAAACGGAGGGGACACTGGAACTGAAAACCCAGTTCGGGACTACGGAAAATGTGACGCTGACAGTCAACACCTATGTGGACAACAACAGCCTTTATGTAGGAATGACAACAGCAGGGGACGGGTTCCCGGAGCCTTACGGCGATGTGACGGTAAACCTGCTTTCTTCCGTACCGCCCTACTGTGCCTTTGTGGATACCAACAACATGCCGGAGCTTGAGGACTTCCTTGTGAAAAACGGGATTGCCGAGTTTACAGGACTGATGCAGAAAAGCGGCTATTGCAGTTATCCCCTTTATCAGTTCAATGCGGAAAAGATGCGTGGACTCTGCCCGGACGGAATGGCGGCGTATGAGCAGGAAAACGGACTGGACAAAAAGCCGGAGAAAAAGGAAAAGAGCAGATAGGGAATTTATGCAGGAGGTGTAAAGATGGTAATTGAAATCAACAAGGATATAGACCGCTATAAGGAATCGGTTGTCATGGGGCTGACGGCAAAGCAGCTTATCTTCTCCGTGGCGTCGGTTGCGGCGGGCGGCGGGATCGTGCTGCTTTTGTACCGTTATATCGGTCTTACCCCCAGTGTATATGTGGCAATCCCCGTTGCCGCACCAATAGCGCTTGGAGGGTTCTATTCATTCAACGGGATGGGGTTTTACGAGTATATGGGAAGAAAGATGCGTATGCTCTTTGCAAACCGCCCGCTTGCTTATGTGTCCACCGAAGGGGAGGAGACAATCCGTGAGATCCGCATGGAAGAAGAAACGGCGAAAAAGGCGGATAAGAAAAAGGGCGGAAAGAAAGGCAGCGGAAAAAAGAAAACCAGTAAAAATAAAAAGAAAGGCAGGAAATGAGAATGAAAAAGAGGACAGTGAAGGCAGTGGCAGGGATCGTTGCAGTAGTAGTGGGAGCCGTTATCGGCACAGCCATTTACAGGGCAAGACACTGAGAGGGCGTAAACAGGCAGGAAAGGAGACAGGCGCATGAAAAAGAGGACAGGAAGAGTCGTTGTGGCTGCTGCGGTCATTGCAGCCGCAGTCGGCGTGATTGTGTACAGAATCAGACATCAGGGGGAAATCCATTGATTAAAAGTATGGGAGAAATGATGGCTGTCGGGTGGACTGATGGAATGGACATTCTGGAAGAGGTCAGTCGGGAACTGGCAGAGAGGCTGGTCAACAACAGACAGCCGTTTGTCCTGGTTCATGTGGAGGGCGATGGGGAAGTGGTTTTTGAAGGAATTGCGGAATACCACCCTCCTGAACTCACACTGAACCTGTCGGACAGGCGGGGGACACTCACGGAAGAAATGAAGGGAATGAGCGCAGACGAAGTATTCTACCATGAGGATTTCTGCAATGACGGAGGTCTTGTTACGCTGGAAGAGGGTACGGGGATGACGCTGTATGAACAGATTGACAGTGAGGTGAATTTATCCGCCTTTCATTGTTATCTGTGTTCGGGCAGGAACATGGGCGATGTGTCAAGACTGCCTGCCGGAAGCTACCTTATGATTGACTGTAGCGAAACCATGCACAAGGTCAGGGAACAGCTAAAGGAAGGACGGGAGGAACAGAGCCGTACAGAACACCGATAAAAAGAAGCAACTATAAATGGAATAACTGACCTTTACAGGTCGGGAAGTTCCGGTATCATGCAGCCGGAACTTTCCGGCTGCAATACCTTATGGCAATGCTGAAAGCAGCATAGAAAGGAAGGTCAGATTTGGGCTTATTTGCAGACGGATTCAAGGAGCTGAAAAAAGCAAGCGAACCGCTTTACAAGACTCCGAAATCCATACAACAGACGATTGAGATTATGAAGGTGGCAGAGAACGGCATATTTGAGGTGGCAAAAAACCGCTTTTCAAAGTGCTACCGTTTTCAGGACATCAACTATACCACTACGAATGAAACAGAGCAGATAGACATCTTTGAGCGTTACTGCAAGTTTTTAAACTCGCTGGACGTGAATTTCAAGATCACAATCAACAACAAGAACAAGGACATGGAGCAGGTCAGGGACTATGTGTTCTTACAGAAACAGAATGACGGTTATAACGACTTCCGAAAGATTTACAACGACATCATGGAGCAGAAAATCCATGAGGGCAGGCAGGGGATTGAACAGGAGCGTTACCTTACCATTACCATTGAGCGCAAGAACTTTGAGGAGGCAAAGGCGCAGTTTGCAACCATTGAGGCGTCAGTTCATAAGGCGTTCGGGGAGCTTGGTGCGGAAATCGTGCCGCTTTCCGGCAATGAGCGTATCAAGGTACTGTATGACTACTATCATCTGGGGGACGAAAACAGCTTTGACTTTGACATCAGGGAGGCAAGGAAGGTCGGGGCGGACTTCCGCAATGACCTGTGCAACGGCATGATGCAGTTTTACCCGGACTATTTCAAGGACGAAAAGAAATTCTGCCGGGCGCTGTTCATCAAGAAATACCCGTCCAGCCTTTCAGACCGTTTCCTGAATGAGATCACAAGCCTTCCGGTACATTCCATCACAAGCATTGATGTAGTGCCGATCCCAAAGGATATGACAACGAAGATTTTGCAGAAAAAGTACCTCGGCATTGAGTCGGACATCATCAAGCAGCAGCGTGTGAGGAACAAGAACAACGATTTTTCATCGGAAATCTCATACAACAAGCGGATTGAGAAAAAAGAGATTGAGGAAATCATGGACGATGTAAGGGAAAATGACCAGTGCCTTTATTATGTGTCCGTGACGGTTATCCTTATGGCGGACACGAAAGAGGAGCTTGACAGCATGACGGAGACTGTGGAAACCATAGGCAAGCGCAACTCCGTCACGATAGAGGAACACTATCTGAAGCAGAGGGAGTCCTTAAATACCGCACTGCCGATTGGGGTAAGACAGGTGGAAACCATGCGCACCATGCTGACACAGAGCCTTGCGGTGCTTATGCCTTTCAATGTGCAGGAACTGAATGATAAACAGGGCTGTTATTACGGTATCAATCAGGTGTCAAAGAACATCAATATCGGGAACCGCAAAAAGCTGATTAACGGCAACGGTTTTGTGTTCGGCGTACCCGGTTCTGGCAAGTCGTTCTTCTGTAAAATGGAAATGGGCAACGTGTTCCTCTCTGGCAATGATGAGATTATCGTCATTGATCCGATGAATGAATACTTTGACATTGCAGAAACTTACGGCGGTACGGTGGTAAATATGTCAACCTACACGGATAACTATGTCAATCCGCTTGACATGGACGTATGGAGTCTTGATTTGAACGACAGCAGGGGCATGATAAGGGAAAAAGGCGAATTTATGCTCGGACTGTGTGAACAGTGCATGGGGGAAAGCCT
>CANREV010000085.1 GCA_947629645.1 uncultured Acetatifactor sp.
TCCAGAGGTAAGTTTACCACACTTGAGACATTTTCTCTTGTGGTTTATTAAGACATTATCATAAATGACTTATAAGAAATAACAGGAACTTTTGAAAAGTGTTGACAATAGTTTCTCCATATAGTAAAATACTTTTGTTCGTAATGCTTGGACAGATGCGCGAGTGGCTCAGCGGTGGAGCACCTCCTTGCCAAGGAGGGGGTCGCGGGTTCGATTCCCGTCTCGCGCTCTAAAAAGAACCACCGGCTGGGTGGTTCTTTTTTTAACCTGCCTGCAAGCGGATTTGCCCGCAAACGGGCTTGCAGGCAAGCCCGTTTTTTTATCTGTACTCTTCTAAGATTTCCGCCCGCACAAGGCTGCAGGCTCTGTCTCCTTCCATTTCAGGCCATTGTTCTAAAAAGACAGGCGTCTCCCTTCTCAAAGCATTGACGGATACTCTCAATACTTCCGGAAAACCAAAATAACCAAGGCTTAAAAGGACTTTCTGACCTGTATAAAAATGATCGTTGATTTTTTCTTCGCCCAGATAAATCTCCATGCTGTCTCCCGCATAAGCAAGCCGCAGCAAAGTATCCCTTCCATTCATCCGGTCTTTCTCTCCATAATAGCGGATCCGTAACTCATAGACCGCTTTTTTTTCATCCTCTGAAAGTTTTCTGCACTCCACTTCGGCAGGTCTTTCGGAAAGTTTTCTTTCATAGATGGTAAATCTTCCTTCTTTACCGGCCTTTACAAACCCTAAAGGAGCCTCATCCGGCTCAGGATACATCAGAATCCTTGTGTCAGCGCCGCCTGTCACTGCAAGAACGCCCTTCTCTTCCCACACATAATTTTCATGAATCACCAGATAATCCTGATCCAGTGTCACCTTCCACGCATTCAGCGCCTGCTCTCTCGTCAGATGCAGCACATCCGCCCGCCCCTCTTTCCAATGGTAGCATGGTTCATAATCCCCATAAAATACATAGGTTCCTTCCGCTCCGTTTAAACGGCAAAGGGGCGTTGCCAGCGCAGACTCAAGCACAGCGCTCCCAAGGCGCATATTATAAGGAAAAAATCCATATTCTCCGCTGCCGATAGTCAGGCTGGGAAACGTGATCTCCCCTGTTTTCGTCTTTCCCTTTAAAACCACGCCTTCATGGGAATCCATGATCCTGCGCCTCTGGTAATTGTTAAAAAAGAGATAGCCGTGAACATCGTCATGCCTGCATGACGTGCGCAGCGTATGCAGATCCTCCGGCATTACATTTTCGGGAAAAATCTCCGTCTTTAAGGGAGCCAGATCCTCCCCGAAATCCCTCAGAAAATATGCCAGCAGCCTGATCTCTTTATAATTGTCGGATATCGTGCCATACTGGCGTATCGGCGCGTTAAAATCATAATTGATCTCCGGCAGATCGTTGGGATAACCCGTTGCCCTGCTCTCCTGAAGCGTGGAAAGTTTTCCCCTGGGATTGCTGCCGCCATGATACATATAATATCCAAGCAGCGCCACACCGCTGGCAAGCTTCGTAAGGGACATCGCCCCGATATCTTTTCCTCCGGCCACGGGGCGTCTGTGGGAAGTAACCTGTAATCCCCCGCCCAGTTCAGCCGTCAGGTAGGGGAATCGGCTCTCGTCAAAAGTAGTATCGTCCGTCTTATGATGGTCGCAGGCGATCAAAGCATCGTTTCGGATATGGCTGATGACATAATTAGCGTTAGCGGGAAGTTCCTTCACGCTGCGGTCCCAGGGCGCTTCGCAGTAGCCTCCCATAACAGGGATACAGTCTCCGATCACTGCGCCGCCCCAACCGGTGGCCGTATAAACAGGCACTTCAAATCCCAGCTCCTTCGCCAATGCCATCAGCGTCCGCATGTGCGCTTCGCCCTTTTCTCCGCGAAATCCTCCCACATGTCCGTACTCATTTTCCAGCTGCAGAGCGATCACAGGCCCCCCGTCCTTTGCCATCAGCCCCTCCGCCTGTCCGGCTACTTCCCGCCAATAGCGCCGCACCATTTTAAGGTATGCGCTGTCATTACTGCGCAGTTCGACACCGCTCTCACCCTTTTTTACAACCCAGTCGGGAAATCCGCCGTTTCTCACCTCGCCATGTACCCATGGCCCGATGCGCAGACACACCTGCAGACCCACTTTCCCGCAGAGTTCCAAAAATCTTCTGACGTTCCGGCATCCGGAAAAATCAAAGACTCCCTCTTCTTCCTCATGATGAATCCAGATCACATATGTGGACACGATATCCACGCCTCCGGCCTTGATCTTGCGCAGGGATTCCTCCCACAGATCCTCGCGGTATCTGCTGAAGTGCATTTCCCCCATAACGGGAAACCACGCTTTGCCATCCTTCATCAAATAATCGCTGTTGTATGTATATTCCGCCATTGCCATTTCTCTCCTAAACCAATTTCCCAGCCTACAGTAAGGCTGCCCCTGATACTGACTTTCCTGATACCGTGATTCTATCCTTTGCACGCAAAAAATATATTTTATTGTTCTATTTTATCCGCATACTTGATCCTGTAGATTCTCCTCAGAGAATCGTCTATCCGTTCCTCCGAGATGGTGCCGTCCTGCACTGCCTGCAGAACGCCGTTATACGCCTGTTCAAAGTCCTCCGGCATCAGGATCATGTCGCATCCCGCCCGCAGCGCCTGTATGGCGGCTTCTGCGGAATCATAATAGTCCGATACCGCTTTCATATTCATGGCATCTGTGATAATGACTCCCTTAAAGCCCAGCTCGTTTCGGAGAATATCAGTCACTACCGCCTCGGAAAAAGTACAAGGGTCGTTATTCCCTGTCAGCTCAGGCGCCGAAATGTGTCCCACCATCACCATATCCGCTCCGGCGTCAATACCGGCCTGGAACACCGTAAATTCCTCCGCCCTGAACTGGTCCGCCGTCCGGCTGGTGGAAGCCAGCACATTGTGAGTATCCTGCTGAGTGCTGCCGATACCCGGAAAATGCTTCAGACAGGTAGTGATCCCCTGCTCGGAAAGACCCTGTACCGCAGACGCCACATAACCGGCCACAGCAGCGGCATCAGAACCGTAGGAACGCTCTTTCATAGCACTGTTGTCCGTATTTGCCAGATCCGCCACCGGCGCAAAATCCACGTTAAATCCAATCCTTGACAGATCTCCGCCGATGGTCTGGGCCGCCAGATAAGCATTGTTCGGATCCCCGCTCTCGCCGATAGTCTGCGCAGCGTCAACCTTCGTTCCCACTCCGGCATCAGCCAGCCGCGCAACGCTTCCGCCTTCCTCGTCCACCGCCAGGAAAACAGGATAATGGGTATATAATTCCGTATTGTCCAGCATCTGGGTGATCTGCTCCTCAGATTGAATATTTTTCTCAAAATAGATCAGTCCTCCCACCGGATACCGGGCCAGCGCTTCTTTGGTTCCCTCCCCCGCCTGAATGGCTGTAGAAACACCCGTGACAGCCTCCGGCGTCACAATAAAAAGTCCCGCCACCTTATCCTCCAGCGGCATTACCCCGATGGCGGCATCCACGATATCATCCAGCTGCTGTTGGGGCGTTATCTCCTGCTCCTCCATTGGGATCGGCGCAGGCGTTTCAATAGGCTCCTCCGATGCCAGCATCTGATTCAATGCTTCCTGATTCTCCTGAGACTGCTGCCTGTTCTCCTCGAGACTGGCTGTGATCTTTCCTATCCCCTTTACGATTCCCACAGCGGCCGCCACGATCAAAACCAGAACCGTGACATACGCTAAAATCTGATTGCGCACACGGCGTTTGCGCCTTACGTCTCTCTTTTCCTCTTTTGTCAGATGATTCTCTTCCATGATTCTCCTCTTTAGTAACAGTTCATCCGAAAGCTGAACTGTTCTCCTTTTTATTGCCATGTATGCAAATCCGCCCGGCAGACCCGCAGAATTGTTCCCTTTTCAAAAACTAAGGAAATGGATATGCCATCCATTTCCTTAATTTTTATCTTTTGTATTTCAAAACTTTATCTTTTGTATAAATACAGTATAACTGCCCTGATCGCTCACGTCAACACATTTCGACAAAAAAACAAATATTTCCTCGGAAGTTTGACAGCTTAACCACATAAAAAACCTTACAAAGCCTTTATTGGCTTAATTTTTTTGTCAAATTTTAA
>CANREV010000086.1 GCA_947629645.1 uncultured Acetatifactor sp.
GTGATTCCTCTATACCATAAAAAGAATAAGCCCAGACCCTGTTTATCTGGGGTATAGGCTTATTATACGAGGAGAAATATTGTGTTTGAGCAAGATTATGTAATGAGGCTCATTAAAGAGATGGTGCGAGCTATTTTAAAGCTATTATTTCATATTGATACGGAGTCACCGACAGTAGAATTGCTGGAAAACAAAGAAGAAAAGGAAACATTGGAAAATCTGTTAGACATGATTGACGATGGTAAAATCAATGAAGCAGAAAATAAATTATATGATTTGACCAGCGATACAGATGTGAATAGTTTAGAAATCGCACTATTTTTTTATTCATATTTGAATGACAAAACAGACGATTTTTTAGAAGCAAATGATTTCAGCAGAGATGAAATCAAATCAGGTCTTGAAAATGTTGCTGATCGCTTTGGACTAAGCAGTATTGCAAAATGTTTTTGACAGACTTTTAATGGAATTGTCTGGCTGTCAATCAAGTAAGATGGCCAGACAATTCCAGTTTTTCAAAAATAACCGGACTGGTGGGTGAGGATGTATAGTTTGCTTAAGGCGTACGGAGGTAATGACGAAATCGGATCTTATATCATGTGGAAGGGTGATGTTGTGCAAACGTATCCGGCGGCATTGAAGCATAAAAAGAAAAGCTGGAAGCGGAAGGCCATATGATCATTCAAAAGGTCGCAAAAATATCAGGTACTATGTAAAAGACTTTGAGGAGGTCCTTTTGAATTGAACTGAACGAAGCGGAAGCTGTGGAGGTATGAGAATGCACACATTTTTGAAAGAATGCGGGAAATATGATCCTGAAACCCCCGATATTTTATATCATTATTGTTCTGTTGACACTATGCTTAAAATACTACAAAATTATTGTATATGGCTATCAGATGCAGAGAAAACAAATGATAAAAGCGAATTAAAATATTTTCCTGAACAAATGGAAAAAATGCTTTTGAATATAGTTGAATCATACCAGGGAGAAGTTAATAATAATTTGTTGGCTTTAGTAAAAAATGTTTTAAAAAAATCGATAGAGAGTGTTTATTTGGGTTCAGCATATGTCGTTCAGAATACCAAAAATTATTTTTGTTGCTTTTCTGAAAACTCCGATTTATTAAGTCAATGGAGAGCATATGGTAATGATGGACAAGGGGTTGCAATAGGATTTAATGCGGAATTGTTGTCGAGAATTAATGATATGTATAATTATGACTTTGTAAAGGTTATCTATAATCAAAAGTCTGTCTTAAAAAACATTCAAGAATATATGAAAGGAAACTTTAAATATATATTTGAGAATATAACTGAGAAAGAATTAAATCCGGTAGACATTACGTTTAACCTCGCTCCAATTTTGACTCCTATTTTACAAGATAGATTTGCATTTAAACATCCTAGCTTTATAGAGGAAAAAGAATGGCGCCTATTTCGAAAACAAGTAGGAAATTTTGATGAAGATGCATGGGAAAACGAGCCGTTTTTTAAAGGGGCATTCCATGTTGATGATGAGATATTCGGTTTGTTTTCATGTAGTGATTTAAAATTTAGAAGCCTACATAATGATATTTGTTCATATTTTGAATTGGGATTTGAGAAATGTAAAGAAGATATTATAAAAAGGATGGTTTTAGGACCCAAATGTCAGATTGAGGAA
Organism: uncultured Acetatifactor sp.; assembly: GCA_947629645.1. Lineage (GTDB taxonomy): Bacteria > Bacillota > Clostridia > Lachnospirales > Lachnospiraceae > Acetatifactor. The sequence goes on from CANREV010000086.1 coordinate 1,667, forward strand.
AAAGATCTGAAAATATTATTAACAAAATATATGTATATTAGAGATGTAGAATCAAATAACATCGAAATACAGAGATCAGAAATCCCCTATGTATAATATTAATATTTAAAAATACAAATTCCCGTTTATCTTAGTTACCCTCTGAAAACCCTGTAATTTCAAGTCATTTCGCCTATTCAATGCTCAAACCTTATGTATTTTCCCTTGTTTTTGCCATTATGAGCCGAAACAAGGGAAAGTTTTTTGTTTTTTGAAAAACTGTTTTTTCGGCGGGTAAAAGTGCTCAGTATTTGAGAGCGAAATACATCCATTACAGGAAGTATAGGTCAGCAAAGCTGACTTTACAAATGCTGCCGCATTTAAGATACCACCTTTTTCCCTCAATCCGCTTTCATTTGCAGGAGGGAGGACAAAGCACAATACAAAGACATTCATTTATTCGCATAAACAAGCTGCCCGATGTCAGGGGTAGGATCACTTATATATCCAGCCATGCGAAGCAGGAGAACCTGTATGCGGTCTATGAAATAACAGACCGCCACTATTGGGCAGAGCTTGTAAAATGCAATTAGCAGAAATTTCAAAAAGGTGGCACAGAGGGAAAGTGTATCGAAGCAAGGGAGCTTATCATTGCCCTGCCTGAATCTTTTCCCAATCTCTATGAGCCTAATAAGCTGTTACAGTTGTTTACAGACCGCTTTAAGGAAAAATATGGTGTGGAGTGCGTGTCGGCTCTGCACCATAACAAACGAAAGACAAACTACCGTATCCATCTTTTTTTTCGGAAAGAGAACTGTTACCTGAACCCATAGAAAAGACTGCGACAGAAAATATGTTCTATGACGAGCAGGGGGAACACGTCCGAACCAAGAAAGAGATACTTGGCGAAAACGGGGAAGACCGTAAAGGCTGTAAGATTATAAAGAAAGGTGAGATATACGAGTGCAGCCTTTTTACCGCCAAGAATAAGCTGTTCAAACAGGACGAATTTGTGGACGAGGTAAAGCATTTTTATACAGAACTTATCAATACTCTGGTAAAGGACGATAAGGAGAAACTGGACTTTTTTGATGAAAACGGTCTGTACCTTGCCCCCAAGAAGATAGGGAAGAATAATCCAAAAGCGGAATAGATACAGACAGATAACGAATACCGTATGTGTTGGAATTGTGAAGTTGACAGGGCAATCGTCAACGGCGTGGCGGAAACAGAGATACAACAGATAAAAGAAAAATATATTTCTGAACGCATCAGGGAATCCATTGATGTATTAGGCAATCGGCCGGAACGGTTTGGAACTATCTTTATGAGTGCTGTTGCGGTGCTGGCAATGCTGGTTTCAAAGGTGATACAAAAGGCAAAGGAATTGTCCGCAAAACTCTTTGGTACAGAGCAGATACTGCCACAGACACCAAAACAAGAGCCTGTCCAAAAACAACCAGAAAAAGAAATGTCAAACAAGCCGAAGATACCGCCAAAGCCTGTCATGTCAGCCGAGGCAGCCGTTTATCCGAAGCTGTTTAAGATTTACAAGGAACTGAAGCGGCAGAATGAAATTATTATTGAAGCAGAAAAGGAACGCAATGCGTGGGAACTTGAGCGTGACGATCTGAAAGGATTTGCGAGATTTACCAAGAAAGGCGAACTACAAAACAAAATAGACCGCAAGAATGAGGGGATTGACATCTTAAAAATCGGATTATCTGGCATAACCAAAAGATATGGTTATAAGAGTGTGCAGGAGTTTAACTGGACTTTCCACAAGTCCTATAATGCTTATGCAGATTATAGGGAGCAGGAAGCTGCATAGAAGAAAAGTTGTGGAGAAGGCATCCACACGCAGGATAAGGAAAACGTGTATGATAAATTAAACAATCCCCTAAAGAAAACAGCAGATTATCAGCCGCAAAAGATGGTTAAGAGCAAAGACAAAGGGGCGAGATAATCGCCCCCTTTGTCGTAATAAGGCACTAATGTGCCAAGCTTGTAGATAAATTGTAATTGAACAAAATCGCTGCGCGATGGCCTGCCCAGGTTGTGACGCGGCGATTTTATATTTTCAAATAAAAAACAGT
>CANREV010000087.1 GCA_947629645.1 uncultured Acetatifactor sp.
GTAAGCTCTATGCAGTCCGTCACTCCATACAAATTGTATTCGTCTAAATCATTATACACTGGAACAGATGTAAATACTTTTCTGCCCCTATGCGTATAATGATTATCCTCACTATGCACTCTTTCATGCATAATGTTTGCTTTAGTGACAAAAACATTCTCTGCCCATGCCTTATCAATCTCAATCAGTCCCCACCTGTGCGGGCAATACATATAATGCTGTATGGAACGAATGGTTATCTCTTTCCCATTCATAATTTTTCTATAAGCTCCACTCCATCAGGCAGATTTCTTTCTATCGTAATGTCATAATCCGAAAATGCGCGGGGAGGAGTATTTTCCTTTTCCTTAATGCTTATTTTATCAAAAAGCACATGAGACGGACAATTTCCCAAAACATTATCATGCTTGAATATGTATAGTTTTCTCATACACATTTTTCCTCTTGCAGCGCTATGGTCATTTTCAAACATATTGATAATCGCTGTCCACAGAAGCTCTATATCTTCTTCGGATAAATCAGACACCTTATTTGCCAGAGCTGCGGAAACATAGCCCTCTGCACGGTAAAGCGCATATGGAATCACGCTTTTTCTTCCCATCTCAGTGTTTCCTGTTTCTTTTCTGTCCTCAGTAGTTCTCGCCTGTCGCGTAATTGTAACATCCTGAATATTAATTGGCGACAAGCTTTTGGCAAAATTAATCTGCACTGGTCCTCTCACAATTCCGCAGGGATAATCACCTGTTGACATGACCATGCCAAACATACGCACATCATAATAGTTTTTACACATATAATCCCTTGCCTTTTTTTCATCGTCCTGATTCTTGCCTTTATTATTCTTGGCTAGTCCTTTTTCTTCATATGCTTCGGCAAATTTTGTATTAAGCGCCTTATCAGGCTTAATTAAAATATTATACCCTGCCTCGCCTTCTTTACAAAGTTCAACATAATTTCTAATCTTTCTTTTTAAACAGACATCCGTAATATATCCGTATCCTGTTTCAGCATCCACGCGCGGCGCATTCCCTGCATCGGGATCTCCATTGGGATTGCCGTTTTCAACATCAAAAAGCATCACAAAATCATACCTGTTTTTAATTGCCATCTTCATCTTCCTCCGTTACATTTTTATTTGAAGCTTCATTTTTTTCAAAAAAGCTTTGATACTGTTGATAATATCCTATGATAAATTTTCCCTGATCCACCAGCATCAACGTATCTGGAAATTCTCCGTTCAACTGATTTATTATTTCGCCAATCAGTTTGTTGTAAAACACGGGTGACTTTACTTTGTTTAAATGATTTTGCGCCAGCTTTATAAGCTTTGGAAAAACCATCGCCGGTTTTGATGAAGCTGATGCAAAATACGCATCTTTAATTGTCCGATTCAGAGAATTGCCAGATGCATCCTGCTGTAATTTTTCCAAAACCGCAAACAGCCTCCCACACAAATATGCCTGTCCATAATTTTCTTTGTCCAGTGCCATTTTTATTTCCTCCTTCTCATAATTTCTATTAATGCATGCTTTAATAATGCCTGCTCTTATTTCATTAATCCTATCCAAGCGATCAGTATCAGTCTTTATGCGTCTGATTACATTTTCCAGCAAAGCCATAGGATATTTTCTGCCATATAAAATTGATTCAAACAGCTTGGAAAACAGCTCGGGATTTATAGTCTCTGTCTTGCTTTTAGGCGATTTTATTTCTTTTCTGATTCTATCCAATGATACAGGGTGCAATTCCCTTGAAATCTGCATATCCTCTTGAAATCTTGCAATATTCCACAAAATATCCGCATATCGTTTCCGATAAATAAACTTGACCGCCAACCTCGACGAATTTGGCTTTAGCCCTAAAATATAAAAGTCCGTGTTTGAGTCTATTCCATATGAAGATTCTAACCTTGCCGATGTAATTTTCCCTTGGCACGCGTCATTAAGCAGTTCTCTCAGCATGTCCTCTGTCTGTCCTGCACTGTCAGAATTTCCTAAAAGCATTGCCATAACAGCATCTTCACAATTTTCATCTGCATTTGCTGCCCAGAAAATCACTGTAATATCATCCAACAATATTTTATGCTTTGGGTTTCCAAGAAGATAATTTAATGCTTCTGTATACTTTTTCATTTCGCTTTCGGAAATATTGCTGTTGTAGGATTGCTCCTTGCAATATGAACTTTCAGAAGGATTATTATAGCCAATCAGCACTGTCCCCGTAGCAAGTCCTCCATACACTCCTTTAATTTTATTATGAATCCTTGCTATAACTGCATGCTCTCCGCTGACTGCACTCTGTGCTGACTTGTCATTTTGCTGTTCGCAGCCTTGGTACTGTTGTTCCCATTTTTCCCTTATTTGGGAATCGTCCTGCAGCATTTTTTCAGGATATCCAGACAGGCAAAAAGCAAATCCTGATTTTCCATAATCTTTTCCCAAACGAAGCAGATGCTCATTCCCTGTCTCATCATCGGGACACCAGTTTTGCAAAAATTTTCTGTATGCATTAATCAATGGGGAATCCAATCCTTCCAAAAATTCTAAATTTTTACTTTTTAATGCCTCATGAGATTTTTGCGCCTTGCCAGTATTATCCTCCGCAGTCAATTTATCTTTTTCAAGATTTAATCCGAAAAGATATAACGGTCTATGTTCTGCAATATTAGCGTCTATACCTGGTTTTTCTGTCCGCTGCGGCATTACAATGTCCCTAGGTATCTGCCTTGTCTTTACCTTACCGTTTCCCATAGGCAATTCTTCCACCATACGGTAATCAATAATACTGTCTATCCTTCCATCATCTGTCAAGCTTACCAAAAAGTGTATTTTTACGCTGGAATATCCATCGGGCAGCACCTTTCCCGCTTTTGCCAGTATATCATAATATTCACACAAAGCATTTATCAGCATTTTAACTCCTCCCTGTATTTTCTCACATCAATTACTCCGTTCACCATATGCGGTCTGTAATACACGGTATCTGCCTTGTCTGAAAACATTGGATTCTGCCAGTCGCCGTTTTTAGGCTTTCCACCATCCTCAAAAATTACCTTATAACACATAAATCCCAAATCTACATCTCCCTGCCCCATAATCGAACTGCTTATCAGCCTTTCGTCAAAATCCTCCACCAGTTCCATTCTTGTCACAGGAAATTCACTGCACCCAAGGCAAGGCACGCGGAAATGCTGCCCTTTTTCTAAACGGCGCTTAATAATGTTGTAATGCTTGTTTTCTCCCTCCGCCTCATTTTCAGATTTCAGCCCTGTTAATTCAAAATGAAATTCTATCCCATACTTGACATTCTTTAAAACCGTGGAAGACCTCTGGCTTATGCTCTCTGATGTATAAATGCAGGGGTCGCCGCCATTTCCATTCATCTGACTCTTTATTACGCTGTACTTTACCTTATCCTTTACCTCATTCCGCCTGATACTTACAAAATCTATAGGATTAAACACAATAATTTTATCTATCACATATCTGATAGCAGGCTTCCAATATACGCTTTTCAGCAGCCCTTCAAGCGCTCCTGGCGGAGGGACATCATAGCTTACCCTTTCTACCTTTAATTCAGGTCTGGTGAAGCACGCATAATCACCCTCCACCATAATTTTAAATCCATAGCTCATAACTTGGCTCCTTCCATGTGTTCAAATATAATAATCCTTTGCCTCAAATGTAATTCCGATATTTTCATCATAGTAATCCTGATTTGTAAGACA
>CANREV010000088.1 GCA_947629645.1 uncultured Acetatifactor sp.
GTTTTCGTTCATGGGGAGCAGAGCGATATAATCTTTTCCCTCAACGGTCAGAATCGTGACGATTGCGCAGTTTACGAAAGTGCCGTCCTCCAGTTCCAGTTCCACGGTCATTTCTTCATCGTTGTTATCATTTTGCTTTGCCATACGCGTCCTCCTTGTCCAGGCGATAAAACCTGCTCCTGTTATATGGCAGGCAGCCATACCGGCTGGTTCCTGCCGTAAGATGGTTTTAGTATAACTGCTTGTGATTTTTCCTGCAATACATTATAATAAAAATATCTGGAGAGAAAGGCAGGATATTATGACAAAAAAAATTACGCAGCGAAACCCTTACCCTCTTGGCGCCCATGCAGAAGCAGGACGGATCCGTTTTTCTTATGCCGCCCAAAATGCATCCTGCGGGGTGATTCTGTATCATCGGAAAACAGGCAGACTGCTTCGCAAAGAGGCTTTTTCCGTTGAGGAAAAAATTGGGAAAATTTATTGTAAATATATTGATGATTTGAATCCGGAGGAAATATCTTACCAGTTTTACGAGGGAGACAAGGTAATTCCGGATCCTTATGCCAGAGCCTTTTCGGTTCGGACAGGCTATGGCAGGGCAAAAAGCGAGAGCGATCTGAAGGCCGTGATCCCGATGAACTGTTTTGATTGGGAAGGAGACAAAAATCCGCACCTTAGCTATTCGGAAAGCCTGGGCTACTGCATGCATGTGAGGGGATTTACGGAACATGCCTCATCCAAAGTCGCCTCAAGGGGAACGTACAGGGGCATTATAGAGAAGATCCCCTATCTGAAAGAGACAGGAATCACCACGATAGAGCTGCAGCCCAGCTATGAATTTCTGGAGATGACACCCTGGGAAGATCCGGCGCCCGGGTACTGCCCCTGGACCAGGGAGCCTAAGCTCAATTATTGGGGGTATAAAAGGGGATATTATTATGCGCCTAAAGCAGGATACGCCTCGGGGGAAGACGCCGTCACGGAATTTAAAGAACTGGTGAAGGCGCTTCATCAAAACGGAATGGAACTGGTGATGCAGTTTTATTTTCCAAATGAGGTCAGGGTAGCTTCCATACCGGATATCCTGCGGTTCTGGGTCCTGGAATATCATGTGGATGGATTTCACCTCATGGGGGTGGACCTTCCGGTGGAAATTTACGCATCGGATCCCCTTTTGGCGGACACGAAGCTTTGGTATTACAGTTTTGATACGGACGCAATATACCCCAGGGATGAGATACCCGCTTTTCCTGAGCCTGCGTACTATCAGGACGATTATCTCTATACGGTGCGCCGTTTCTTAAAAGGCGATGAAAATATGTTGGAGGATTTGCTGTACCAGATGCGCAGAATCCCTTACAAAGCGGGGAGAGTGCACTTTATTACCAACTATTACGGACTTACCATGATGGATATGGTATCCTACGACTATAAGCATAACGCCGCGAACGGCGAGGAAAACCGTGACGGCACCGACTATAACTGCAGCTGGAATTGCGGCGAAGAGGGGAGCAGCCGAAAATTAAAAATACGCAGGCTGCGTCAGAAACAGATCAAGAATGCTTTTGCCATTCTGCTGTGCACTCAGTCTATGCCTCTGATTTTTATGGGAGATGAGTTCGGCAATTCCCAGAAGGGAAACAACAATCCCTATTGTCAGGACAATGCGGTGACCTGGCTGGATTGGCGTGATCTTGAGAAAAACAGGGAAATATACGATTTCTGGAGGGAAATGGTGCAGTTTAGAAAGGAGCATCCTATTCTGCGCAGGGAATATGAGGCAAAGATGATGGACTACATTTCCTGCGGGTATCCCGATATGTCCTATCACGGCAGAAATGCCTGGAAAGCGCAGACAGAGAGCTACAATCGCCACATCGGGATCATGTACTGCGGCAAATATGCAGTGAAATCTGATGGATCAGAGGACGATTTTCTGTACCTTGCCATGAACATGCATTGGGAGGATCATGAATTGGCGCTGCCGAAACTGCCCAAAGACATGCATTGGAAAACCGTTTTCGCCACGGAGGCGGAAACCGGGGACGAGGGAGAGTATTTGCGGTGTATTCCTGCCAGAAGCATTGTGATTTATTGCAGTGAGAAAGAACAGGAAAAGGCCGTCAGAAAGAAGAGCAGGAAAGATGGGTAAGGCTTGGCGTCATTTTAAGACTATCACTTATCATAAATATCTGGTGGCCAGGGGATGCTTTCAGGTTGGCCTTTACAGACAGGGCATTCTGCATGATCTGTCCAAATACGGCCCCACGGAATTCCGGGTCGGAAGAAAATATTATCAGGGGAATAGAAGCCCTAACAATGCAGAGCGTGAGGATATCGGCTATTCCAGCGCATGGCTTCATCACAAGGGACGAAATAAGCATCATTACGAGTACTGGATCGATTACAGCATGCACGAGGAGCCGGGTGGTATGATACCGGTGCCGATGCCTGACAGATATATTGCGGAGATGATCATGGACCGGATTGCCGCCAGCAAAGTATATGAGGGAGAAAACTATACGGACGCTTCCCCGCTGAAATATTATCTGCGGGGAAAAGGGAAGGTTCCCATTCATCCCCAGACAGCGGAAAAGCTTGAGAATATGCTTCAGATGCTGGCCCAAAAGGGTGAAAAAGAGACTTTTAGGCAGATCCGCAGAAAACTGGTAAAGAAGCGCCAATAGACAGACACCATAGAGAGATCGCTGAATATCATATACAGTAAATAAAACAAATGGTGAGATCAATGAACTGTATATGGATCATACTTTTGCTGGCATGCTCCGGCGGGTGCGGCGGAAACGGCAACAGAAGCAACTGCGGAAATAACAATTGTAACGATAATTACAATAGCACCCGTTATGGAAATAACGGCTCCTGCGGCAATAACAGCTGCAGAAATGCCGTGGAGAACGCTGTCAATGAGTGCGGCAGCGAGGGCGCAGTAGCCAGAGTGCTGAGAGATATGGATCAGGACTGCGGTTGTTTAGGACGTTCGGAGAGAAACTCTGAACAAAATAACGGATGTAACGCATCCGGCGTAAGCCCTTCCCACTGGCAGGATTTTCCCAGCGTTGCAAGCGCTGACACGGGAGATGACTGCGGATGTAACGACTGAGATCAGATTCCGGAAATCGTGAAGCAAAGTGGTAACAGCGGCCCCTATGAAGGTTGACCGCTGTTTCTATTTGTGCTATATTTTAGAGAGAGAAAAAAGGAGGTTCCCATATGGACGAGGATAAATATGTGGCATATGTCTCTACATATACGCAGGGGGACAATCATGGCATTAAAATCTATGATGTAGACATGGAGAAGGGCAGATTTATCGAAAAAGGGAAGGTAGAGATCACCAACTCCTCCTATGTGACGATCTCACACAACGGAAAGTTTCTCTATTCCATCACGGATTTCGGCTTGGAAGCGTACAGGATCTTGGAGGATGGCAGGCTTGAAATGTTGAATTTCGCGCACATTAACGGGATGAGGGGTTGTTATGTTTCCGCTGATTATACGGATCATTTCCTGTTTGTGGCGGGGTATCATGACGGTAAGCTGACGGTACTCAGGCTCAAAGAGGACGGCTCCATTGGCGGGA
>CANREV010000089.1 GCA_947629645.1 uncultured Acetatifactor sp.
ATATGATACCAGATAACAGTTATAAAGTCAGTATTTTCATGCATTTTAAGTTGTTTATGTTTGCGCTAAGCAGACACTAATTAATTCTGAAGAGGGCTACGCAGAAAGTGATCCGATGTATAACGAGGAAAATTATTCAAATTATTATATAAAAGAATTCAAAGTTTGTAAATGAACCAAATGCTCTAAGATATTCTAATCGGTCTTAAGGCATTGGTAGAAATGTTAATCCAAGTATTCTTTTAAATATGTGTTGAAATGCTCAACCAATTCTTTACCACTCATATTAGGTCTCCACATAAAAAAGTTTTTATCGTATTCGTCAAACCAAAAAGAAATTTCGCGATTTCGTTTTGGATCTCGTGTTATATCTCCTTCTAAAACAACCCAAAATGGAAGAATAGATGGATCGGTTATTTTTCCTATTTGACGATAAGCTTTCATTAATCCGGGTGTAAACAATTTGCACATACGTTCATGTGCATTACCTCTGCCTGCACTTGGATCTTTGCCTTCAACCCACCCATCCTGTCTTTTTATTTCGCCAAAAAGAATTTTCCCAGTTTTAGTATTTTTAATAGAAAAATCTGGAGAAACACCCCAACCACGTTTTTGGGCATTTTTCATTGTCGCTTTATCGGGATTAAATATTTGAGCAAGTGTTTCTGGCGAAAGTTCAACATTTTCATAAAGATGTTTTAAATCAGTAGGATGATCGGAAATGATATATTCAGTACCTTTAAAAGCTTCTCGAAATACTGCAATTAAATTTTTTTCAGCAACACCAGCTTTACCCTTTGGCCCTGATTCTGTTTGCCAATTTTCACGTCCTTGTAAATCTTTTTTTGCCATAAAATTATACCTCACATATTCTTAAATAGTTCTTCCAGTGACATCTCAAAACCATCTGCTATTTTTTGGATATTTTTTAAAGAAATATTTCGTTTGCCGGATTCAACCGACGCATAGTAAGTGCGATCCATATCAATTTTTAAAGCAAATTTTTCTTGGCTTAATCCCTTGCTAATTCGGATTTCCTTTATCCTTGTAGCAAAATTGTTTAATATCATTTGATATCACCTCACATATATTGTATTTAGGTGATGTATTTAAAGCAACGGTATATAAGTAACAAAAGGGGTTGACTAAATATTGAAATTCGAGTATCCTAGATTTATGTTATTGGTGAAAGGGTGGATAGTATGCTTCAAGTAGAAAAAAATGATATTACCGCATATTCAATATATAATGTTGAACAGAAAAAAAGAACAAAAATTAATCCTTTGGAAGACATTTACCCTGCACTGCCTCATAAACAGTATCAGGTTATTTATGCGGATCCGCCTTGGGATTATGGTGGGAAAATGCAATATGACAAAACGACAATAAAGGATGAAAATATAGGATTTGAAAAGAAGATTTTTTTGAGTTCAGCTTCTTTTAAATATCCTACAGTTAAATTAAAACAATTAAAGGAATTAGATGTTAATTCAATAGCTGCAGATGATTGTATTCTATTTATGTGGACAACAGGTCCTCAAATGGCAAATTCAATAGAATTAGGACAGGCATGGGGATTTGAGTATAAAACCATTGCATTTGTATGGGATAAAATGGTTCATAATCCCGGACGCTATACGTTAAGTCAAACTGAGTTTGTATTAGCTTTCAAAAAAGGCAAATTTCCACAACCGAGAGGCGCTAGAAATGTTAGACAGATGGTGTCAATTCACCGTGGAGAACATAGCGTCAAGCCTGTGGAAATAATCGATGGTATTACAAGGATGTTCCCAGAGCAAGATAAAATAGAATTATTTGCTAGAAATAATTATATTGGTTGGGATAACTGGGGACTTGAAATACCTGATGAGAAAATAGATATAAAGACAGCTGGTGAGTTAGATAAAAAAATGCGTGGGAACAAGAAAACAGAGTGTATTCAGCAAGAATTAATATTTGAAGATGAGCAGTGAATTAAAAGGTTTATTATTTTAATGGGGTATTAAGTGAATATAAAACTTTTTAGGTATATTGGATTTGAGGATTTTGTAAATCTTGTCATAAATAATAAGGACAGATTTGTGCGCCCGTCTTCATGGGAAGATAAATATGAGGGATATTTATTTTCCCATATGGAAACGCCTGAAGATGTTCATCAAATAGTGAGCGAAATGTATTACAATTTGTGCCCAAGAAATTATTATGCAATTCCCGACAATTATTTTCGGATGTGGCACAGCAAGTGGTTTACTTATGCTCAGTGTTGGTCAAAGTATCCAGAAACAGATGCCATGTGGAGAAGTTATGCGTATGCAAATAGAGCAATCAGAATAAGAACGAAAGACGATAAGTTGCTAGACCATACTCAAAAGGTTTTTCCTAAGGAAGAACAGTTCAGCGTATATCTGAATAAGGTAAGTTATAATTTGAATAAAAAATCTGCATTGGAGCAGCAAATTAGCCAAATGAAGGATAGTTTGTCGGCACATGAAACTTATTTTCACAAAAGACCTGCGTTTAGACACGAGGGAGAATATCGCTTGTTGATTGCGGATAATAACTTATATAGTGCAGAGAGTCTTTCGAGTTTGGGTGTGAAATTCAAAATTGAAGAGCAAGTAATGGGTAAAACTGATGAAGAAATCATAAATTATTTAACTGAAAGAATTTGTGCCCAAAGAGCAAATTGGGAAAGAACAGTCGATAACAATGTAAGAATAGAAGATGCTGGAGATATATCTGAGTTTTTAGAGGGTGTAATGGTACATCCGTTAGCTCCGCCGTGGTATGTGGACATTGTTCGGGATATTTGTGAAACAAGGAAAATAAAATTTGATGGGCAATCAGAAATATATACATTAAAATAATTGTTTAATATGGCGTGTCGGAATGAAATATAAAACTTCAATGCGATAAATCTTTTTTAATGAGAGTGTAAGTTATGGATCTGATGACATAGAAAAGATGACTTCTTCCTTGTGCCAGAAACTTTGATTTTTTGCTCCGATGTGTACTTGCTCGTGATCGCTTAAATACGATTTGTTTTGTGCCTTCTGCCTATCATTTTTAATGGCTTTGTGAAATTGTGTCTGTGGACATCCACAGATAGTAATTGCTATTCGCCATGCGTATATACGCAAGCAGTGCTTGCTGCTGTTTTAGCATGGACAGTAAGCAGGTATTCGTTTGCAAGGCATCTTTTCTTTAAGACGGCTAAAATATCATATGGATATTAGCATCCGATTTTTCAGGGGAAATTTTTGAAAAAGTTTTTGTAAATAGGAAGGAATTTTGCATATTTGTCATTTAGAATATAACTAAGGCTGGGTAGAAGGAGAAAGAAAGGAAATCCAAAAGCAGCTTGATGACGGGATTGATTATGCCGCAGGAAAGATTACTGTGATTGCCCTTTTGGAGCGCTATATCAGTCTGAAACAGGGAGTGCGCTACAATACCAAAGTTGGGTACAGTTTTGTGCTGAACCTGATCAAAAAAGAAGATTTTGGGTACAGGCAGATAAAGGATA
>CANREV010000090.1 GCA_947629645.1 uncultured Acetatifactor sp.
CAAGAACGACAAAAGCGCCACATTACACGGCGCTAATGTTTTTGATAATTTAAGACATTTTCAAAAATGCTTGACAGCATTTTTGTTATTTCATTTCAATCATTCTTTTTATTCTAATGAGAACGTAACGCTCCAGTTTCCTTCCATCCGTAAACCGGATACCCAGAAATCACCCCGCAAAGTATAATCCGATAAAGATGACGGAGAAATCAAAAACGCTGCATCGTCATACGCCACCGTTTTGGTCTCTTCCGTATTTCCCCAAAAACTCAAAGTGTAATCCGCCATTTTGCGATTGCCGTAAACATCCTCCAACGTAAAATAACCATGGTTATCGTTTTCCAGATTGTCCGGCGCGGCATACTGGATGTGAAGCGCTCCATCCACATATCCCAGTCCGGTGAGCTCCATCCCTTCCACGGGGAACCTTTCGTCCGGCTGGCCCGGCTTCAAAACTTTCGCGGTATACCCATCAAATTTCGCCACAGTCTCCCATGCGCCCGATACCCCGCGCAATGCCGCGTTCATGGATTCCGGCTCCTGTTCCGCTTCCGTCAAGGGAATAGGTATCTCAATATCTTCATAATAATGCTTTTGACCGATCAATTCGCTTACGCAAAAGGTGATCTTTCCCGCATCAATTTCCTCGTCCTGAATAATGGTAATCAGATATTCGATGACTCCCGTATCCTCGTCATAGCCGATGGTGCTGCAGCTTTCAATGGAAAACCCGGAATCTGCCCAAATATGATAACTGTCAAAAAGATCCGTTGTCTCATCGATCCTGTCTCCCTCCAGATCCTGCAGTGTGATATAGATCTGCGCTTCGTTACCGTGAACATTTACCGCCGCTACTTCCATCCGGATACCCTGGTCTTCATCCTGTAACTGAATCGGTACAAACCGCTGCGCCAATTGTGGCGATAGCCGATACATCAGTCTGCAGATTGCGGGATTTGATGCCATGACGGGAACGGTAACTAAAATGCACAGGCAGGCCGCCGCTGCCACAGCCGTATATCGCAGCAGTCTCTTTAAAAGCGCCCTTCCCCTGTCCTTTCTTCTTTTTCTCCATTCTCCTGCCTCTTCCAGAAGATTTTCCAGCAAAGCCGGATCCGGTTTAATCCGCTCATTCATTTTCTTGTACTGTTCTTTAAAATCCATAACCGTCCTCCTTCAACATCTTTTCCAGCAGTTTCCTCGCTCTTGTCAACTGCGTCCGCACCGCAGACTCTTTCCGGCGGAGGATCTTTGAAATTTCCGCTATCGATAATTCCTCATAATAGAACAGATGAATGACATCGCGATATTTTTGAGGCAGCCTGGAAATCTCCCTGTAAAGGTCCTTACTTTCTTCATCCTGGCAAACCATGTCTTCCATGCTTTCCTGCAATACCACAGTTCGTTTCCGCCAAGACGCTCCCAGAAGCGTATTGGAACAGTTCACCGTTACGCGTAAAAGCCACGCCTTGCAATGTTCCGGGCTCTCAAAAACAGGATTCTTTTTCAGCAGTCTCAAAAACACTTCCTGATAAACTTCATCCGCATCTTCCTTTGATCTGGTTCGGGCAAATGCCAGACGGTAAACCATATCCGAATATGTCCTTATGATCTGTTCCGGGTTTTGCTCCATCCGCGCAAATGATTTCTCCAACTTCATATCCTCCTTTCACCTTAAATACCGGGACGGAACCTCAAAAGCTACAAACCAAAGGGAAAAAAATCCGCCAAATTGTATAGAGACACACTGTTGACTTTACAGCATTGCACAAGTCAAACTGTCACAACACAATCGGCGGCATAGCGCATATGATATAGGAGTTTTATGCTTACTAAATCCCGTAAGCGCGTTTATACTTCTCCACAAAATCTTCCATATTAGACACGTTAAAAGTTCTGGCCTTTAATTTCATCAAGACTGTCAGATTCCCCTTCCCATCCGGCATTGCCTGAAACTCCGGATAACCCGATTCCTCATAAAGAAAAGCCTCGCCGCAATAGTTCATGCCATGCTCATACAGAATAATGTAATCCCGACTCTCTGTCAGAAGGCGTATACATCAGTTTTAGCTGTACCATGATCTTCTCCCATAAAATCCCAGCTTAGCAAAAGCCGTTCTACTTTTCTTCCACCACCTGAAAAATGTAAAATTTCAGATAATAACTCTGGTCCGCCGCCCAAAGGATAGGATGGTCGCAGGCCTGTGTGCGGAATTCCACCTGACGCAGGCGTTTGTGTGCCCCGGCGGCCGCCTCCCGGATCGTTTTGGCAAAAAGATCCGGTTCCATAAAATGCGAACAGGAACAGGTCGCCAGAAACCCTCCGTCCCGCACAAGTTTCAACCCTCTGAGATTGATCTCACGGTATCCTTTTACCGCGTTTTTTACGGAATTTCTGGACTTGGTAAAAGCCGGGGGATCCAGTATCACCACATCGTAGCGCTCCCCCTTTGCCTCAAGGGCCGGAAGCAGTTCAAACACATCGGCGCATTGGAACGTCACTCTGTCCTCCAGGTGATTCAGCCTGGCATTCTCCAGAGCCTGGTCGATCGCAAGCTGGGAGGCGTCCACGCCCAAAACGCTCTTTGCGCCTGCGATTCCCGCGTTCAGCGCAAAAGACCCTGTATGGGTAAAACAATCCAGCACTTTTTTATCTTTACAGAACCTGTGGATAGCGGCCCTGTTGTTTTTTTGATCCAGAAAGAATCCGGTTTTCTGACCGTCCTCCACGTCCACTAAATATTTCACGCCGTTCTCTGCGATCTCCACCTTCGTATCGAAAGGCTCCCCGATAAAACCTTTGACCCTCTCCATTCCCTCCTGAAGCCGGACTTTCGCATCGCTTCGCTCATACACGCCGCGGATCGCAATACCGTCCTGCGCCAGCGCTTTTTTGACCGCCTCCACGATCGTCAGTTTCCACCGATCGATGCCAAGCGCCAGCGATTCCACCACCAGCACGTCCGAGAACTTGTCCACCACGATCCCGGGCAGAAAATCCGCCTCGCCAAAGATCAGACGGCAGCTGGAAGTATCGATGGTCTGTTTCCTGTATTCCCAGGCGTCCCTGACGCGCCGCTCCAGAAAGGCTTCATCCACAACGGTATCCCTTCTGCGGGAGAGAAGACGCAGCGTGATTTTGGAGTTGGTATTGATATAACCGCACCCCATACAGTAGCCGTCAAAATCGTGAATTTCCACCACATCGCCGTTCTCAAACGTTCCTTCAATGGAATCTATCTCATTGTCATATACCCACATGCCTCCGGCTTTCAGGGTACGTCCTTCTCCCTTTTTCAGGGTTACAATGGTCTGATACATAAGAATCTCCGTTTTAAAATTATTTTCACATCCGTGTTTCTATCTTATGCTTTTTCTACTGTCAAGCATTTTTGAAAATGTCTTAAATTATCAAAAACATTAGCGCCGTGTAATGTGGCGCTTTTGTCGTTC
>CANREV010000091.1 GCA_947629645.1 uncultured Acetatifactor sp.
TCCTTCAGCATTTCCTCAAGCAGCATATACCTTTCCCCCATTTCCCTGTCAGACTTGATCCGCCGGATGGAACGCTGGAGACGCCTGACATAATCGTCCCCGAAATCCCCTCTGCTCTCCATCTCCTCGGCAGAAAGGAATCTTAAAAACCTTACCAGGGATTCCGGTACTTCCTCCCCGTTCTTTCCCTTCGTGCTTAAGAATACCGTGTGACTCCCGTCTTCATAGTGGAAAGAACCGTCCTCCGCAAAGACATGTTTTACCGTGTAGCGGTACTTCCCCAGCAGAAAGGGGTCGAAGTCGCACAGGAACACCACATAACTGTCCGGCAGTTCCCCGTAAGGGACGCCTGACAGAAGCAGGTCCATGTCCATCTGGCTGTGGTAGTAACGGCACCGCCTTTCCAGCGGTCGGCCCGCAACCTGCATCTCCACATTGAAGCGGGTGCCCCTTTCATCCTTGGCAAACACGTCAAGGCGTATGCCTTTGTACTGCGGGTGGTACACGATGCTTTTTTCCGTATCCACTTCCACATGGTCAACGGCAACGCCGAGGGCCAGTTCCAGAAGCTGTTTGCAGTTCTCCGGCTCCGACATTACTGCCGCGAAAAGAAAATTGTCTTTTAACATCAGTTTTTGGAGCGTTCTTCTTTCTGTCATGTTTCCTCCCGTCCCAGAGGAATCCCAAGTTCAGGGTAGCACGATTATAACGAAATGTCAACTGTTTTTACACAGTCTAAGGTGCATTCAGATATTAAAACTTTTAATTCCACACTCAAATGCATGCATTGTGTTACGCAAAAGCGTTGTGCCTAACGCAAAGCCTTTCCGCCTTTGAGGGGATATTCCAAAATACGCTCTGCGCTGCAGGCGTCACCCCAAATCTGCTTCACCTTTGAAAAATCAATCTCCAGATCTGAGAAACAGACTAGCGTTGCAAAAACGGCAAAAAGACCTGCACATGAACAAAACAAAGCCACCTGACTTTTTCTATAATTTCTTTTTTGTCATACCCTCTCAATCACACAACTGTGCTCTTTCCTCTTCGCATCATAACTGATTCCGACCATCACAACCTCACCGCCATAATCCTTCAATACAGCAGAATAATTTTTTTCCTTAATCTGCTGAATCGCTCCCTCAGAAGACTTATTCCATTTCAGTTCTACAACCAGTGCCGGGAGCAGTGATTTTGGTTTCGGCAGATACACCACATCCGCAATTTCTTTCCCTGATGGAAGCTCCTCAACCTTCAGATACTGATCAATTGCCGCAATATACGCAAACTTGATCACATATCTCAGCGCCTGTTCATCATTATAGAAAGTTGGCGCATACTGTGTGCCTCGTATCTCCTCTATCGCTTCTACCACTGCATCCGTATCTCCTGCAATCGTATTCTCCAGAAGCTTCCGGGAACGGCTGAGTAATTCTATCCATTTCCGGTTCACATTTCTGCCTTTCAAAATTTTCCTAAACTCAGTTCTCACCTCTTCATTTGGAATATGTGCCGTCCCATCTCCTCCAGAATGCCCCTCTTCCATATGCCATGTAAGATATCCCAAATGAATCAGCAACGTCAGCACATCATCTCTGCTCCCAAAAGTTTCAAAATCATTCTCAAAACTTTCCGTGTCAACCTCAATTTCTTCCCCGGAAATCAAACGTGAAACAGTCTCCTGCAACCCTTCAAAATCCATATTGATATATGTCATCAACGATTCTGCCGCCGAAGTTTTCCGCCAGTATGAGTCGAACCGTTTCTTCCTCATTGCCATCATGACCGAATAGGGATTATATATTGATCCAACACCCGGAAAATCATACCCATCATACCATTTTCCAGCATCTTCAAAGTTCATCCCATACTTTTCACATAGCTGTCTTACTTCGCCTTCTGTAAAACCGGTATACTCCGCAAATCCATCCGGATCAAGGATCGGGTATTCTATAAAATCCGAAATTGCCGACTGTGAACCATCCTTCTTGAGCGGCAGTATTCCCGTCATATAAGCCGCCGCCACAACCTGCGGTGTAAAATTGTTATTCTTAAACCATTCCCGCAACAGATTCAGATAAGCCGTTTGTGCATCCTTATCTTCTTTTGCCTCACGGATCGGTGCATCCCACTCGTCAATAATAAATACAAACTGCCTGCCAGTTTTATCCACACATCGAAGCAGACCATCTGCAAGATAACTTTCCGTCCCAAGCTCCGGATAAATTGAGACCAACTCATCATGTATCCTTTTCTCAATCAATAGCGGCACATCCCCCATTGCCTTATGCTGCTTTTTTACCATGGAAACAAAGCTCGCGGCATCTATGCTGATAACATGATACTGGTTCAAATGTTTTAAATATCCCGGTGTTCGCGCAATCTCCTTATCGTCAAAGAGCGTATGGGAATCACAGGAACTGTCATAGTATGCGCACAGCATCTTTGCCGCGTAAGACTTTCCAAAGCGCCTCGGTCTGCTAATACAGGTCAGTTTCTCCATTGTTCCCACAGTCTTATTAACCAATGCAATCAGACCAGTTTTATCCACGTAGTCCGACTGCAAAATTTCCTGGAACCCCTTATTTCCGGGATTAAAATATATTCCCATAAAAACACCCTCCAATCCAACGCCACTGCTTATGGCAAATGTGTTGATCCCTGAGACATTCGTCAACACATAGAACGAAACTTTTTCTTATCCGTCTGGCTCGCGGCCCACGAAAATAAACTCTTCCTCAACAACAGCACTTTGTTCAAGTTTATGATTTGAATGGCAAAAAGTCAATGCCTTACAACAAAAACAGTTTAAAGCCAAAATTGAAATTTTAAATTCCACTCTCAAATGCAGTCATTGTGTCATACCTAATATAAAAGTATCCAAAATGGCAGTTTTTTAATGTCAGAATTCCTCTGTTTCAATATTGATTTTCTGGCCGATTTGGCCCGATAATTGTTACAGATGTTATAGATTTTAAAAAGATTACAGATCCGTTACAGATTCAAATTCAGGAATACTCTTTACCTGTGCAGCTTTTTTCAGCAGCTGTCTCAGAGCGGCAGAATCCTTTATAGCGCAGATGTGTTCTT
>CANREV010000092.1 GCA_947629645.1 uncultured Acetatifactor sp.
ATTAAAAGGGCGGTAGCATAGACAATTAAGGCTATCACTACCGCTTTTATGGTTGTTTCATTATAATAATTTGCAAATGGTTCAGCGCACACACGGTTGAAGGACTCCAGAAAGGCGTTCATTTCCATTCCCGGCTCCCATGCCCCGTTCAGGAGATACCCCGCATAGGCACAAAGGACTGCCCCCAGTACGACAAACCACAGGGATACTTTTTTCTTGTTCTGTACCATAGGCGGCTACCTCTTTTTGGGCGCAGGCGCTTTTTTCGGGACAGGCTTTTTCTTCCGCATAAACTCCTGTTCCTTTGCCTTCCGCTCCATGTCCGCATACCGCTTCCGCACTTCCGCACTTACCCTGTCGTAATGCCCTTCGTACAGGTCTTTCCCCTTCATGGTTGCGACCACACGGTTGTCCGCCGAATAAATCTTGTACTCCTTGTTACGGTCAAGAAAAGTCAGTATGGTCTTGCCGTCGTGAATTTCCATTGCCTTGTCCTTGTTGATCCAGACATATTGTGCGTTTTCGCCCCACGTCCCCGGTATCCTTGTCTTTACGGCATGGTCATTTTCCTCCGTTATCAGTTTCTTTGTAATGGTAATGTCCGTTAAGTCAGGATTCTGTGCGGCGGCTACTGCCTGCATACGCTGTGCTAGCTCACGGTATCCTTTCATACGGCTTAAAAACATTTCCTTATCCATGAGGACTCTGTGCTGCCCGCCTTCCCCTTTGGAAAGGACGCCGATCCGCTCAAGCTGCCCCACTACCTTTTCCGCCTGTTCGTTTTCAAGGCTGAAGTTTTCCTTTACTTCCTCCACACTGATGCTCTTTTTCTCCATCGCATAGCTGCCGACTTTCTCAATCAGCCCGTCAAGAGCCTCTCCCGCCCTTGCCGCTTCCTCAGTGTGGAGGCTGTCGTTTCCCCTTTTCTGTTCTTTCAGGAAAGACAGCACCTTGTCCATCTCCTTTTCGTCCCCGTTTTTCAGGTAATCGTCAAACGTGGCAAGCCTGCCGGATTTCAGTTTCTGTATCATCATGTTTACCCGTGGGACTGCCTCCGTGTGGAAGATGATCTCGCTCATGCCGTCCTTCTTGTTGATGTCGGGCAGGACGGAATATAAAAGTCCGTATTTTTTCGCCATCTTCTGGACTTTCTTCATGTCCTCCGTCGGGAACTGGAACACCTGCAGGTCCCCGCCTTTCATAAGGAGCCTGCGCATGTCTGTCTTTCCCATCGTCTTTTCATGGTCCATGACCGCAATCAGGAAATCAATTGCCTTTTTCATTCCCTCAATGGTTCCGCCGCAGACCTTCATTGCAATCTCTATCCCGTCATAGCCGACACGGATAATCTGGACTGCCTCCTGTATCTCTTCCGCCATATACTGCACCTCCTATAAACTTGCCTCTTTCTTAACCCGTTCCTGCATCTGTGCGGTATCCGTCCGCCTGATTTCCTCCTCGCTCATGGAAATGCCGCAGGCAGACAGAAGTTCCGATAAGGTCTTTACTGCCTGTTCCTCCTGCACCCGGTACATTTCAAGCGATACGAGAAGGTTTTCGATCCTCTGTATCCAGTCCGGCACAAAACCAGTAAGCGCCTGGTATTTCCTGCATACGGCATCCCTGTCCGCACCTGCCGCCGCCAGTTCATCAACCAGCTTGTTTGTAAGTTCCCTGTCATTCGTGCGGAAAGCAAACTGTACCACAAACTCCTTGTCCCTCTCTGTCAGGACAATGTTTTTCTGCTGGAACATCTGCGCCGTCTCCGTTACTGCTGCCAGTCCCATTACTGCCCCTCCTTCATCCTGTTTTCATAGACTGCAATGTTAATGATTTCTTCCATCTGCCCTGCCGGGATTTTGTTGTTTATCAGCACAAGCAACTGCTTCTCTGACAGCCCTTTCTCAATGGCGCTCCGTACCTGCACAAGCTGTTCCGGCGAAAGGTCTTTTTCCGCAAGCAGTTTCACGATGTCCGTTTTCTTCTTTAAGAAAAGCCGTGAGAACATGGAAGTCATCACGCTCCCCCTGTCTTTGCGCTCCATGCGCTCCACCGGGACAAAGCGGATAATATTGCCGTCCCTGTCCACAACCGCAGCATGGTATTCGATTCCGGGATAGAGTGCCGATTCCGGCATACTGGGCGCACTGCTTTCCGCCTTTGCCTCCGGCTTCTTTTCCTTTTCCGCTTCTTTGGGTTCTGCCGCCGTATCCGGCTCTGCCCTGACTGCATTTTTTACCTGTTCCTCCAACGCTTTCCGCTCCTTTCTTACTGCTTCTATCTCGCCATGCAGCCTTGCAATCTGCACCCTTGCCTCATTGAGTTCATTCTGCTGCTTTTCCAGCATTTTGTCCTTTTCGGAAAGCTGTGCAAGGAGGTTGCTCTGTATCTGTGCATCCTGCCCCGCCGTCCCGATCTCTTTCAGCTTCTCATTTAAGGCGTCATACCGTTTTTCCTGACAGGCAATCTTCTCGACCACCTCATGGATCTGCTGCATAAGTTCCCTTGCATACGCCGCATCCTGCCCGCTCACCGGCTCTGCTTCCCTTGCCTTGCAAAGCACCTGTGAAAAAAGGCGTTTCATGGTATACGCCGTATTTTCCGCACTGGAAAGCACTTCGGTTATGGTATTCATCGGGACGCCTTTTTCATAAAACTCCAGCGCCAC